>CAVJPC010000209.1:0-109860 GCA_963651205.1 Bacteroidaceae bacterium | reverse complement strand
AGTCTTTTTCCATTTAATGATTCTTTAGGGTCAACCACCAGTACAAAAAGACACAACCGTAAGAAATGACTTAATGATAAGGTCTTGAAGGCTTAACCTGCCGCATAAAAAGGCTTAGGGCACGAAGACAGAAGTTATTCGTCGTGATGATGGCATTTCAAGATGCGATGAGGAAAATTCCCATGCCCTAACAATTCAATGGGACATCCGAAATGTTCTTCCAGCCATTCCGTGGGTACTTCCGTATCCGGGTGGTAATCCAGTGTTTCGTTAACACAGGCAATGGTTTTTACGTTTTGCAATACCGTTCCTATGTCATGGCTTACCAATATGATGGCCCGTTCTTTATTGATCTCTTCCAGCAGGGAATAGAGTTTGGCTTCAAACCGTTTGTCAATGTACGTATTGGGTTCATCCAGTATGATAACTTCGGGATTTGAAACCAAAGCACGTCCCAAAAGGGCGCGTTGCAACTGGCCTCCACTCAATTCACCGATGGCACGGTTCTCCAAGCCCTCCAGCCCCATGCGAGTAATGATTTGCTTTACCAGTTCGTGTTGTGCCGGAGTGTAACGGTGGAGCAGGGATTTTTGCTTGTTGAGTCCCGATAACACCACTTCGTATACGGAGATGGGGAACTTCTTGTCAATGCTGTTGTATTGCGGCAGATATCCCATAGCTATTTCGGATACTTCTTTTCCATTCTTGTAGAAACGGATAGTGCCCGAAACGGGTTTCAGTAATCCTAATATGATTTTAATCAGTGTGGTCTTTCCTCCTCCGTTGGGACCGATTACACCTAGGAAGTCACGCTCATATACGGTTAGATCCACATGGCTCAGCACTGTTTTCTCATCGTAAGAGGCGGAGATATCTGTGAGTTGTATAATGGGAGTCATCATAAGTTTCTATTATTTGGCAAGTGCCTTTGCTACATTAATCATTTCTTCCTGCCATTCGTAACTTAGCGGATTAATGGGAATGACAGTAATTCCCAGTTCGTCTGCTATCAGCTTGGCATTGCGGGTATCGAACTCCTGTTGGACAAAGATCACCCGGGCATTGTCACGGCGGCAAGTTTCTATCAGTTCTTTCAGATGGGCGGGTGAAGGCTCCTTGCCCCCTTCTTCAATGCTGATTTGTTTCAGCCCGTAGTCCCTGGCAAAATAACTGAGCGCCGGATGATAGATCAGGAAAGTGCTGTCGGCATTTTGCAACTGGTTACGGACTTCCGTATCTGTCTGTGCGATAATTTGTTGCAGGCTGTCCCGGCGATGTTTGTAATAAGGTTCGTTTTCGCTGTCCAGCTCACACAGGGCGGCATAGATATTATCTGCAATCACTGAAGCATTGCGGGTGGAGTTCCATATATGAGGTTCTATTCCTCCTTCGTGATGGTGGTCACCGTGATCATGTCCTGCTTCCTGTATGACATCTATTCCTTTTGAAGTATCGAATATTTTCAGATGAGGGGCATTGGTTGTCAACTTGTCCATCCAGGCTTGCTCAAAACCGATATGGCCGATGCGCAGGTAGGCGGTACTCTTGTCCAAATTTACCAGTTGTTGGGGAGTAGGGTCGTAGGTTTCGGGGCTGCTGCCTTTTGGAACCATACTGACTACCTTGAATTTGTCACCTGCAATGGCTTCCGTGAAGTAGCGCAAGGGTTCCAAAGTGACAGTTACTGTCGGTTCTTCTGATTGCTGTTGCTTGCTGCTACAGGCAGTGAGGCAAAGCAATAGGATGGGAAATAGAATAAGTTGTTTCATATCTTTACTAGTGGTTAGTGATTAATGGTTAGTGATTAGTGGTTAGTGGTTAGTGGTTAGTGAGCTGCGCTATCATCCCGCAAGGCATTAATCACTAACCACTAATCACTAATCACTCCCTCCTCGCCCGTAATATTTCACGTTTGCCCCCCGGCGGGCCGGGAAGACGTTCTACCGTGAATCCGGCTGATTGTAACATTCTTCTTACTACACCTTTGGCACAATAAGTCGTTAAGATCCCTCCGTCATTCAATACCTTATATAAGGTATTGAAAAGAGATTGTTCCCACATCTCAGGTTGCTTTTCGGGAGCAAAAGCATCGAAGTAGATAATATCGTAACCAAGTTCAGACTGAGCGACATCCGCTGAACAGAAAAGCCGGGTAAAATCCCCTTCAATCTTATGCAAGGTGAACCGGGGGGATATGGCTGTTTCCGTTTCCCAAGGCGCCTGATGGATAGCGAAGTAATCCTCCTCATGTTGCTTACCGATAATGCGAGGATAGTCCAGCTGCCTCAGCGTTTCTTCGGCTAGCGGATAGCGTTCTATACCTGTATAGTGTACGTTCCGTTGAGTTTCCTCCGCTGTAATCAGCGTAAGAAAAGCATTCAGTCCTGTTCCCAACCCTATTTCCAGAATCCGGGGTTCGGAAACAGTAGAGTGTTTCAGGCCCATTTCAATAAAGATATGCTGTGACTCTGTCATGGCTCCTTTTACCGAATGGTAGTGCTCGTCCAGTTCGGGCACATAAAGCGTGAAGCTTCCGTCTGCCGTACGTTCCAGTTCCATCATTTTAATGCATTAAAGCGGAGGCCTCCAGCACCCCCCATACCAATAAGACGTAACGAAGTATCTTTCCGATGGTCATAGCGAGAATGACAATCCATATATTGGCACGCATCATGCCCAATACAATGGATATGGCACTTCCCAGAATGGGGATGAAGGCAAAGAAAGCCATCCAGGCACCTCGTCCGTGCACAAACCGTTCCGCACGATCCATCTTTTCCTTTTTTACATGAAAATATTTCTCGATCCATTCCATATTTCCCAGGTGCCCCATCCAGTAACAGGTCATGCCTCCGGCAACATTGCCGGCAGTGGCGGCGGCTATACTTATCACCGGGTCCAGACCCAACGGTCCGACACAGGCTGCCAGTACTGCCTCCGAACTGAAAGGAAGAACACTTCCGGCTATAAAAGAACCCAGGAAGAGTCCCCAGTATCCCCAGTCAATCAGGAATTGAAGAATTGCATCCATAAATTGTATATAGTTAAAGCTATTAGTATAACAAATGTAATGATGAAAAAGATGCCGGTAAAGCGGTTACGGGTTAAAGTAAATAAATGTCCCGTTAAAATAGAGCCTGCAATGATCTGCATCTGTAGCAGGATATTGAAATGTTGGGGCTGCAAGATGCCCAGCAAATAAATCCAGGCTTCAACGGCTATCAGAAAAGACAGAAATATGCGTGTGCGTACCTTATCCAGATAAGAAACATGGAAATAGTGTACACTGCTAATCAGAGATATCAACGTAACGACTCCGCAAGATATCATCTTGTCTAACCCCAGTGTTTCATAACTGATGGGTTGAAAATGAATGATTTCCTGCAAGGGATGATAGAAAAGACTCATTTTATCGTAATAGAATGCATAACCGAAGAAGAACCAGTAGGGAACACTGAGTCCGATGAGTCCGGCAAAGAAACTTTTGGGTGACAACGACCTGAAGCCAATCATCCCCAAATAGAACAGGGGAACGAAATAAAGCAGCTGGGGAAACAGCAGGCTTCCCAGTCCGGTAAAAAAGAAAGCATGAAAAATACTTCCTGCCGGATAAGGAGATTCGTAACTTCTGAATAACTGGAAAACGGCGATTAGAAAGGCGAGTGGAACAAAACTCAGGAATTGCAACGGGTGCAAAAAAAAGCAGATGGTAGAAAGGAATATGTAAAGACAGACGTGGAAGGTAGTTCGCGTCCGTATCAGCGTGAATGCCGTATTTATTTCTATCAGCAGATAGGCTGTCAGTGCACAGCCCAGCAGGCTGATGGCTTCCTGCCATTCATAAGAGGTGATGGACCAAAGAAACAAGCATATAAGGATAGTAGCGGGAAGGGTAAACCTTCCTGTTGCTATATCTGTTTGTAACTTGTTATAGTTGATCATATCTGTTTGTTCTGTTTATAATGGTTCAGTTGAAAAAGTGGCCGTCCGCAGGTTTCCCCGTATCTTTATTAGTGTTTCCAATAATTCTATCGTACACTGAAGGGCCGGATTGAATCCCATAGTCGTCAAGATAAGGAACACATCCACTTGTAGGGGCGGAATGCTTCCGCCCGAATGCATCCACAAATCCACCTTTCAAAGTGTTATCGGGCAGATTCAATCTGCCCCTACGGTGGACGGGAGCGCTATTTATCTCTTAGCCTGACGGCTATAGAAGCCCTTCCGAAAACGGTTCGTCTTATGTATTACTCCCAAGGTCGTGACCGTTGGTTCGGGCAGGCAAACCCTGCCCCTACGGTAAATGTCAACACGGTTACTTCCGGTAATGCTTCTTTTAAAGGTCAAATCCTATATCAGAACGGAAATATTTCTTGTCGAAATTGATTTTCTTTGCATTAGCGAATGATTGTGCCAAAGCCTCTTCCTTGTTGGTGCCGTAAGAGCTGACTGCAATGACACGTCCGCCGCTGGTCACTACCTGACCGTCTTTCATCGTCGTTCCTGCGTGGAATACGATACTGTCCTTTACATCCTCTATTCCGTTGATGGCAAAACCTTTATCATAGTGTTCCGGATATCCGCCCGATACCAGCATGACGCATACGGCAGAGCGAGAATCTATTTCCAGTACCTTTTCATTCAGATTGCCTGCTGCCACCCCTTCGAACAGTTCTACCAGATCACTCTTGATACGCAGCATGACGCTTTCCGTTTCCGGGTCACCCATACGGACATTGTATTCAATAACCATCGGCTCGCCTTTTACATTAATCAGTCCGAGGAATATAAAGCCTTTATATTCAATGCCTTCTTCTGCCAGTCCTTCTACTGTGGGACGGATGATACGGTCTTCCACTTTCTGCATCCATTCCTTGGTAGCGAACGGAACCGGAGATACACTACCCATACCGCCTGTATTCAGACCTTTGTCACCTTCGCCGATGCGCTTGTAATCTTTGGCTTCGGGTAACACTTTATAGTTCTTCCCATCTGTCAGTACGAATACCGAACATTCAATGCCGCTCAGGAATTCTTCGATCACTACGGTTGCGGAAGCGTCACCAAACATACCGCCCAGCATTTCTTTCAGTTCTTTCTGAGCTTCTTCCAGAGTGGGGAGAATCAGTACTCCTTTTCCGGCACAAAGCCCGTCGGCTTTCAGCACATAAGGAGCTTCCAATGTTTCCAGGTATGCCAGACCTTCTTCCAGGTTTGCAGAGGTGATACTCTTGTAACCGGCTGTCGGGATATTGTGGCGTTGCATGAAGCCTTTGGCAAATTCCTTGCTGCCTTCCAGTACCGCACCTGCTTTTGAAGGGCCGATAACAGGAATATTTTTCAGCGCTTCCTCATTTTTGAAATAGTCATAGATTCCCTTTACCAATGGATCTTCAGGACCTACCACTACCATATCTATATTATTCTTTACTACAAACTCCTTGATTGCTGCAAAGTCATCTGCTTTGATCGCTACATTTTCGCCTGCATTGCTTGTTCCGGCATTTCCCGGGGCGATATATAGTTTTTCAATTTTGGGACTTTGGGCAATCTTCCATGCCAGGGCGTGTTCACGTCCGCCTGAGCCTAATAATAACAGTTTCATAATCTTCTTATTTTTTACTACTTCCTTCGTTCAGAATGACAAAAGCAAGGATTGTTTATTTCAAATGGTCTTCAAAATAGCGTGTAATACGTTCATACAAATGTACCCGGTCACGTCCCGCCATATTATGGCCGTCGCCCGGATACATAAAGAAATCGGGCTGAGTTCCGGCATCAATGCAGGAACGCAGGAAGGTGATGCTATGTTGGGGAACACAAGTCGGATCATTGGCGCCGATGATTACCTCCAGGCGTCCTTTCAAGTTTCCGGCCCTTAAATTCAAGTTTGCTTTCCTGTAACCTTCAGGATTGCTTTGCGGAGTGTCCATGTAGCGTTCACCATACATTACTTCGTAGTATGCCCAGTCTATAACTGGACCGCCGGCTACGCCTGTCTTGAATATTTCAGGATAAGTCAGCATCAGGTTGGTGGTCATGAAACCGCCGAAGCTCCAGCCATGTACACCGATGCGGTTATCGTCTACATAACCCAGTGATTTTAAGAAATCCACTCCTTTCACTTGGTCTTTCATTTCTTCCGTTCCCAATTGGCGGAAAGTGCAGTTCTCGAATTTCAGCCCGCGGTTGTCGCTGCCACGACTGTCTACCGTCAGCATGACATAACCCAGTTGTGCCATATAGAGATCCCATCCGCGGGCATCATAGTTGCGGGTATTGTGAATCATCTGTGCTTTCGGGCCGCCATATACATAGACTACTGCCGGATACTTCTTGTCCGGATCAAAATTCACCGGTTTTATCAGACGATAGTACAGGTCGGTCTTGCCATCGGCAGCCTTGATGGTGCCGACAGTGATTTCGGGCATATTGTATGCTTCCATCGGATTGGTGGCAGTCAACAGGCTGACGGTCTTTCCTTTGCCGGAAGTGGGAACAATCTCAATGTTACGGGGGATGGCGAAAGAAGTATAGTTATCTATCACATATTTACCGCTACCAGACAGTTGTACATTGTGCATTCCGTCTTTATTACCGATGAGGCGGCGTTTTCCCGTGTTTACATTTACAGCATAGGCATTGCTCTGTAAAGGAGAAACCTCCGTGCTCATGATGATGACTTCCTTGGTCTTTTCGTTGAAGCCGAGGATTTTTTGCACGAGCCATTCGCCTTGAGTCAGCTGTCTTGTTTTGTAACTTTCCCGATAAGAACCTCCCACAGGTGCTTCATGCGATTCCGGATATACCGGAGTCTTTGTATCCATCAGGTAAAGATGCTTGTAGCCGTCGCGTTGGCTCTGATAGATGAACTTTGTGTGGTCCCAGGGCAGGAAGACAATCGGATTCTGAGGCTCTACGTATTTGGGATGTTCTTCTTCGTAGAGAGGATTGCTTTTCAGTGGATCTCCTGTTTCTGCATCATAGCAGCATAGTTGGGAATGGTTCTGGTCACGGTTCAGTTCAATGATATAAATGTTCTTTTCATCGGGACTCCAACTGATATTGGTGAAATAACGATCGGTCGGGTCACCTGCCTTCAGATAGACAGTCTTCCCGGTTGCCGGATTGTAAACTCCAATGGTAACTTTGTGGCTGGTCATACCTGCCATCGGATACTTATCCGGTTCCAGTGTTGCAATGCGGGTTGAAGTATTTACTTGCGGGTAATCAGTTACCATGCTTTCGTCCATGCGATAGAAAGCCAGCAGATTTCCCTTTGGGCTCCAGAAGATACCTTTGCTAATACCAAATTCCTGACGGTGTACGCTTTGTCCGCATACGATGCCTTTCGGCTCATTAGTTACTTGCCGGGTTTTGCCGTCAGCAGTGGTCACAAACAGGTTATTGCCAATAGTGTAAGCCAATGAACGGCTTTCTTTATTCCAATCCCGGTTGGCTGCTTTCCTGTCAATGGGCTGGCTCCATACTATTTCCTTTTTAGCCAGATCAATCAATACTTTGTTAGAGGAGGTATTGACCAGCATCAGCTTTTCAACATAGGGGAAAGAAGCGTTTCTGAACTGGTTGATCTTTCCCAATTGATTGGCGGCCAGCAGATCGTTTACTTCCTGCAACGTGACAAGTACAGTTTCCCTTCCGTTTGCCGGATCGATGGTCTTTACATCTTCTATGTCGGCGTTGATGCATACATCTCCCCACCATTTCAGTCCGTGGAGGTTCTGTGGAAGCAGGTTATAATAGTTGTTTCCTCCCGGCATCAGGTCTTCCAGAGTGAAACTTTTCTTATCTTGTGCCATAGCATTCATGGTAGAGGCAAATGTCATTAATAAAAGTAGACTTTTTATTATTATATTCTTCATGGCTTATTTTGAGTTTTCATTATTGAAACCTTTTATTTGGATTCTGTCCAGCCGTGCCGATTTTGATTGGATTATCGCACTGACTTTTGCAAAAGCGGTGAAAAGCTCTTCAAACTGTTTATCATAATTTTCACGGTCGGAAGAAATGTCTTCTTCCAGATACTCAATCCGTTTTTTCAATTCTTCCAGTTCATGGTGAGGCGTGTTCGAGAGAAGATATTGGCGCATACGTACGAAAGCACGCATGATGTTGATATTGACCTGGATGGCTTTTTCACTATTCAAAAGACCGGAGAGCATGGCAACTCCTTGTTCGGTAAAAGCAAAAGGTGCGTAACGATTACCTCCTTTGTTTGAGGTGACAATTTGGCACCTCAAACTGTCTATCAATGAGTTAGCTTCATTATTGGATAGCTCAAACATAAAATCTTCCGGGAATCTACTTATGTTTCGTCGAACAATTCTCTTCAGATATTTTGTTTCCACTTCATACATTTCTGCCAAATCAAAGTCCAGCATCACCCGCTGGCCTCTTATTTCATAAATCTTATTCTCGATAACTATCAGCTCGTCCATGATTCTTTTTTATTCCTAAGGTGCCAAATTGGCACCTCAAGTTGTCTATCAGTGAGTTAGCGGTTTACTCTTCTTCTTTCTTAAAGCGTGGTCTGAATTCTCTTTTTTCTTTGAACTCCCCGTCTTTGCGTTCTCCGCCTCTGAACTCTCCCCCGCGTCCTTCGCGCTTGTCTCCAAAGTCACGGCGTTCGCGGCGTTCTCCGCCTCTGAAGTCCCCGCGTCCTTCGCGCTTGTCTCCGAAGTCACGTCTTTCGCGGCGTTCTCCACCTCTGAAATCTCCGCTTCCTTCGCGCTTGCCTCCGAAGTCACGTCTTTCGCGGCGCTCTCCTCCTCTGAAATCTCCGCTTCCTTCACGTCTTTCTCCAAAGTCGCGTCTTTCGCGGCGTTCTCCGTACTCCACTCTTTCGGAGTTGCGGCGCGGACGAGTGTCCTCGTCACGGCGGGGCTTGAATTCCATATCGCTGTTTTCGCTACGGAACTCCTTATACTTTCCGTCAAACAACTGATATTTGCGGAACTCGCATTCCAAAGCACCGTTGAACAAAGGTACTTTGATGGAAGGTTTCAAGCCGATCTGGTCAAAACATTCTTCGCGGTAACTCAATATCCAGGCATCGTTTCCGGTGAAAGAATGCTTCAGACGTTCACCGATCATCTGGTACAGGCCCAGCAAGTCGTTGGTCGAGATACGTTCTCCGTAGGGAGGGTTGGTGATGATCATTGCCTTTTCTTTGGGTTGCTCAAACTGTTGGAAGGGTTGGATTTTCAGAATGATATCTTTGCTCAGTCCGGCAGCTTTCACATTATGAATGGCTATTTCGTTTGCCTTAGGATTATTATCATAACCGTAGATTTTATGAGTAAACTCACGTTCCTGCGAGTCGTCATTGTAAATGTTGTCGAATAAGTCCTGATCAAAGTCGTTCCATTTTTCGAAAGCAAATTCTTTGCGGAATACACCCGGAGCTATATTGCGGGCTATCAGACCGGCTTCGATGGGAATAGTTCCCGAACCACACATAGGGTCTATCAAGTCGCATTCACCTTTCCATCCGGTCATCAGAACCATACCGGCAGCCAGCACCTCGTTCAAAGGAGCTTCTACGGCTTCCTGACGATAACCGCGGCGGTGGAGTGACTCACCCGAGCTATCCAGTGACAGGGTACATTTATCCTCGGCAATGTGGATGTTCAGTGCCACATCGGGGTTATTGATGCGCACGGAAGGACGGTCTCCTGTCTTTTCGCGGAAATAGTCCACAATGGCATCTTTCACCTTGTAGGCCACGAACTTGGAGTGACGGAATTCGTTCGAGAAAACCACAGCATCGATAGCAAAACTTTTATCTTTATCCAGATAATCTTCCCATGTGATGGCTTTAATGGCGTCATAAACCTCGTCGGCATTCTTTGCCTCAAAATGTTTGATGGGTTTCAGGATGCGGATGGCGGTGCGCAGGCAGAAGTTTGCCTTATACATCATTTCTTTATCGCCTGTAAAGGCTACCATGCGTCGTCCAATTTCTATGTTGCTGGCTCCCAGCTCGGTGAGTTCTTTTGCCAGCACTTCTTCCAGTCCCTGGAAAGTCTTGGCGATTAGCTCGAATTCTTCCTTCATCTTTAAATGATAATTACGTAATTTCAATTGATGGGGACAAATTTAGTGATTTTCCATTTGCTAATCAATAATTTAGGGGATTAATCTTGTCATGGGAATGAAATTACTTGCAGTTTCATTCTTTGTTTTGGGCAGGATGGGTAAGGGGGAACGTAAGAAATGTGCCATTTCATCGAATAAAAGGGGAATAATAGAAGATTGAAGAGGTTGGATGACTTGCCGAGAAGCCCGGTTGGGAACAAGGGCTTGATAGTTACCGGAATATGTTTCGGCTAAATATTGTTTTAGCCGAAACATACTTCAGTAAAAGTCGCTCTTCTTAGAAGAGATCATTCATTTTATTCATGATTTTCGGAATATGCTGCCAACAACTTTTTTACATTCTTGTTGTGAAGATAAAGCATATTCTGAATTTTGTTGATATAATTGCGGTTTGAGGCAAGCAGAGTCAACAATTGGATTACTTCAGTGAAATCGGTGTTTATCTTTTGGCGTTCCTTTACGTCAACTTCCGGTTGCAACAAATAATTTCCTATCAATTTTTGAGCAGAAGAAATGGCATCTTTCCAAGAGCAGCAGTTTGCTGTGGTCAGGAGAGTCACTTCTTTTTGCAAATCATGTTGTAATATGCAAAGCATTTCGTGTTCATTATGCGCCGTACTGGCATAACCTTGCGAATTGTGCATAACAGCTTCCTGCAAATAAAACTTCTTCAACTCGTCTTTTGGGACAACGAATTTTTCAACAGTTACTAACTCCAGCCCTTCAATAGCCTGCTTTTTTTCATTTACATCCATAGTCGTAAATAATTTAAGTGAATAAAATGTTGGTAAACACGGCAGGAATAAACAGAAGAGCATTAAAAAAAGCGGTTCCGCCTTTCCTGTTGCTATTCATCCCTACATTCAGCAGAGGAGATGTAGGTGCATTAACACTCTACACAGGGGTACGAAACCGCCGTATATAAAGCGTCTTTACCAAGTACAAAATACCTGTTAAGATGATACGGCAGAGTTTACCTCTGCTGAATTTTAAGGATAAATAGCGTTGCAAAGATACCACAATATTTCAAATATCAACCTTTTATCTCTCTTTTTCTTGTTTTTACTTTCTGAGGTCTGTTTTGGTCCGATGTTAGTAAAGGGTACTATCGGCTGCTTTACCAATCAAACGAATGGGTATAAGAATATTCTTTTGAAAGAAAAGGAAATAAGGATTTGCTTTCTTGTATATGTTATATATTTGTATTCTAAAGTATAATAATCATTGAAGCAGTAGTAGACAGAAAACAAACAGCGTTCCGGCTGAGGTCGGATTTGCTGGACCGTCTTAAAGAGGCGGCACGGAAACAGAATCGGAGTCTCAATAATTTCGTTGAGAGTGCCCTTATGGATGTAGTGTATAACAAGCCGAATGAAGAAACAAAAGAGGCCATAGAAGAAGCAAAAGCAGGAAAGTTTGCAGGTACCATAGACACAAGTAACATGGAAGGCTTCCTAAAGTCTTGTAGTGAATGAAAGCAGTATAAGAAGGACTTCAAGAAATATAGGAATAAGCCTCAAAAGCTTGAAAAATTATTGAATGTATTTCGAATGCTTGAAAATGAGGTGGAACTTCCAGCAGCTGGCTAAAGTAATGGTAAAGAGTGGGTGAATAGGGTGAAAAGCTATATTGGAAATGCTATTCACCCGTAATTGTGTAATAATCAATAAAATATGGAGGTGATGAATAGGTGAATCCTATAAGTATCATTTGCAGTGTATTTTGCGTACTCACCCTTGCGGTTGCCGTCCAAACGGTTCAGTTGGATAAGCTTTTCATTCCAGACTTTCAATATCGTTGCCCTGTTCGTTGAGGAATACGTATGTGAAATTATCATATTCATCTATGATAAGATATAGCTTATCCCCAAGATGATGTGCTTTAAATAAGAGTGATTCTATCCTGACATGCAATGCAGCTACATCAGCGAGTTGAAGTATGCTACGAAGAGCAGTGTGGAATAACTTCGTAAGGAAGCCGTTGTCCAAGTCAATTGCCTGCCGGTATCGACCGAGTGAAAAATGTCGTTGGTAGTACGCAGATGCACAAAATAGCAGTGGTTTGTAAAGGAATGGAAATAAGGGTGTGCGAAGAGGTGGAGTAGGTATCATTTTAAGATTATTAATCTGCTTGGTTTCCATAAAGTTTTTATCTTTGCGGCATATTCATAAAGAGTTCTATTAATCTGTAATCTGATGCTGAAACACAATCTAAAACTAATTGTCCTATTTTGTTTCCTCATTTTCAACCAATTATTGTATTCTCAGGAAATACATTATCAGGAGTTTGAAAATATAAAACCTAAAAACGAAGCTTTTGCTGTAGACTGTTTCTTGCAGGATGCTCAGGGAATGATTTGGTTTGGAACAGATAAAGGTCTGTTCAATTATAACGGATATACTGTTTCTCCACGTTTTGTCATGGGAGAGAAAAACAATACGAGAATACATTGTGGTATTGTGGCAGGAGATTCTTTATGTTTGGGTGGCGATAACGGATTATTCTTTTATAATTGCCGGACAGGAAGTTATGAAGAATGTCTGGTAGAATTTCCGCGTGATATCCGTGCATTGGGCCGACAGGGAGATACTTTATGGATCGGTTCATTGGGAGGGTTATACCGTTATTTTATAAAGGAGAACAGATTGGAGTATTTTCATATCAAGACACATGATGCCATTCCTCATGAATCTATTTATAGCATAGTCTGTCATCCTTTGTCCGGCGACATATATATAGGAACTTATAATGGTTTGTGCAGATATGCAGTTGCAGAAAATCAATTTCACACAATATCGTTGCCCGAAAGTCATTTGAGGAATAGCCGGTTTGTCAATTCATTATTGCTGGATGAGGCGGACGAAACTTTGTGGGTAGGTACTGACGGTGCATTGTTCCGATGCTCTTTGACATCGCATCATATCGGGCAGCTGGATTTATTTAGCGAGAATACCATAAAAGCGTTGGCTTTGGACTCCAAAGGAAATCTGTTGGCAGGTACGGATAATGGGTTGTATGTTTATGACAAGCAGGGAACTGTGCAGCATGTAGTGCATGATTCCCGTAATCAGCAATCCCTCTCCAATAATGTTATATGGAGTATTTTCAAAGGCAAGGAAGGAAGTATATGGCTTGGGACAGATCAGGGTATTTCTTTGTCACGATATAATACCAGTTTCAGCTATATCCCTATTTTTCAGATTACAGGAACCGGAGAAGGGAACCAGTTCTATACTTTACTAAAAGATTCCCGTAATAATTACTGGATGGGTGGTACGAATGGATTGATCAAATTCAGCTCCGAAATCAATAAGATTGAAAATGTATCCTGGTATAAAATGAGTGATAAGGCTCATTTATTGGCACATAACCGCATTCGGTATCTGTATGAGGACCGGGAGAGAAATTTATGGATAACAACGGACGGAAGCCTGCACCGTTATGATTATGCAAAGGATTGCTTTGTCCATTATAATATAACAGACAGTACACAAACCTACAAAGCGAACTGGGCTTATCAGCTGTTTGAAGACTCCATAGGAAAGCTGTGGATAGCTGCTTATCTGGGAGGAGTCTTTGTGGTAGATAAAGAACACCTCTTACATTCGGTTGCGGGAAATTGCATGGCAGAATATAATTTTTCCTGTGATAACGGTCTGTCTGGCATGAATGTCAACCAGATGATTCCTGACAAGACGGGGAATGTATGGATTTTGTTGTATAGCAATGTCATTGATAAAATAAACATTCAGACCCGTGAGGTTTCTCATGTCACTGTTAAGGAGAAAGATATCAATTATTTGCTGTGTGACGACAAGGGCTTTATATGGGGAGGTTATAGAGGCGGCGTATTTAAAATGAATCCGGAAAGCAACCGGTATGAAACGGTCAGTTTCGGTCAGTTCAATAAGAATGAAGTGCTTGCTATGGTAGAAGTGGAAAACTCAATATGGATTTCTACTACAGATGGCATTTGGGTGGTTGATAAAGAATCCCTGTCTTTTCAGCGTATGTTGTTTACCGACGGTACATTTGCCAGTATGTATTATTTGCCTTCCGAACGTAGAGTCTATTTGGGTGGAATAGATGGAATCGTAATCACTTCGCCTGAGGCTTCTCTGTATGCTACAGATAACCGGCCGGTTTATCTTACTAACCTTTTTATAAATAATGAGCAGGCTAGTGTCATTAATGGACAAAGTATCAGTTATGCAAACCATATAGAATTGGATTACAGACAGAATAATCTTTCTTTTGAGTTTTCGGATCTTCCTTATTCTCAAAAAAATAAATCCCAGTTTGTATACCGCCTGGAAGGATATGACCGGGAATGGAATCTGTTGAAGCAGGATATGAACCGGATTATCTATAGTAATCTGAATTATGGCAATTATCAGTTGGCTATATGCAAGTTGGGCAACAAGGGGGAACCCTCTGAAAATTGCAAGGTGCTGGATATATATATTCGTGCACCTTGGTATTATACATGGTGGGCGCAGACGGTCTATTATCTTTTGCTGATGGGACTGGTGGCGTGGGTGATCAATTACTTCCGGGTAAAGATACGCTTGAAACATGAATTTGAGGAAAAGGAAAAAATGTTGGAACAATCCCGGCAGAAAATGGAGTTTTTCACGAACCTTTCCCATGACTTGAAAACTCCTTTGAGTCTGATTATCGCTCCCATAAGCAAATTGCTTCCTACGGTGAAAAATGAGGAAGTACAGAAATTGTTGAAAGGAGTACAACGCAATGCGATGAAAATGAATACTTTGATTCATCAGGTAGTAGATGTAAACCGCATTGACTCGAACTCAAATGCGATGTTGATACTTTCTCGGGTAGAGTTTGTGGACTTTGCAAGGAACATTTGTTCGTCTTACGAGGAAGTAGCGCGGATGAAAAACTTGAAACTAAGTTTCAGTGCGAGTTGTGAAAGAGCCTTTGGAGAAATAGATGTGATTAAATGGGAATCCGTATTGGAGAATCTGCTGTCTAATGCTTGTAAATATACCAATGAGGGGGGAAATGTGGAGCTATCTCTTTTCTATGAAAATAATTTGTTGACAATTACTGTCAAAGATACCGGAATGGGTATACCGGAACAGGATATTCCCTATGTATTCCAGCGTTTTTTCCAGTCATCGCGCACCGCTGGTAAAAAAGAAGGAACGGGCATCGGACTTTATCTGGTCAAAATGTATGTAGAGCTGCATGGTGGAAGAATCAATATTCATTCGGTTGAAGAAGAAGGAACTGCCGTTTGTATAACACTTCCATTGCCGGAAAATGCCGTGAAGGATACTCCGGCTGTTGTTTCTGAAAATAAAGAAGTGACTTTAGAGGGTGAGGAAGTTCCACAGGAAGATATGAACAAGCCTTGTATTCTGATCGTAGATGATAATATGGAGATTGCAGAATTTATAGCAGGAAGCCTTCAGGGTGCTTACCGGTGTAAAATGGCGGCAGACGGAAAGCAGGGGCTGGAAATCTGTTATGGAATTATTCCTGACCTGATTATTACCGACTTGATGATGCCGGTAATGGATGGTATGGAAATGATCCGGGCCATTAGGAAACATGTGCCAACATCGGGAGTTCCTATTATCTTGTTAACCGCTAAGAATGACAAGAAGACGGAGTTGGATAGTGTGCGTCATCATGTAGATGCTTTTATAGGCAAGCCGTTCGATCTGGATTTGTTATTATCGCGTATCGAGCAACTGCTTTCCAAGAAAAAAATATTGGAGGCTAAGAAACGAATCGAACTGATTTCAACTCCTAAAGAAATAGAGGCGGTTTCTTATGATGAAAAATTTTTGGCGGATATTACTACTCTTATAGAGAAACATGTGTCCGATTCGGACCTGAATGTGAATTTATTGTGTACACTATCGGGCGTGAACAACAAGCAGCTGTATCGTAAATTGAAACAACTCACAGGAATGACTCCTGTAGAGTATATAAAATCTATCCGGATGAAAAAGGCAGCCATGTTGTTGAAGCAACGGAAATTTTCTGTTGCCGAAGTGATGTATATGGTAGGATTCTCCAATCATTCTTATTTTTCCAAGTGCTTTCAAGGCATATTCGATAGGACTCCCCGCCAGTTTATGGAGGAGGATAAGTAGCTGTTTATGGGCTATAGACCCTTGAAATAGGGGTTTTCTTGTCCAAAATGTATCTATAACCGATAGATTGTCTGATTCCTTTTCCTTTATGTCCGAAATGTGCTTTTACTCCATTGGGATATCTTCTAAATTTGCCGGTGTTGAAAACCCGATAAATTGAATATAGTATGAAAGCACATTGGATTACCTTTCTATTGTTTCTGATACATTTTATTTCAGTATCTTCTCAAAATATTCCTGCTGTCTATATAGATAAGGAAGGGAATATGCGTTGGAGTGATACAAAAAAGGAAGCTTCTTTTTATGGCGTGAATTATACTTTACCTTTTGCGCATGCTTACCGTGCGATGAAATATCTAGGGGTGGATCATAAAAAAGCGATAGACAGAGATGTGTACCATATGGCTCGTTTGGGGCTGAATGCTTACCGTATCCATATATGGGATGTGGAGATTTCTGATAAAGAAGGGAACCTGGTGGAGAATGAACATCTGGATTTGCTGGATTATCTGATTGCACGTCTCAGAGAGCGGGATATCCGTATTGTTATTACGGTTCAGACTAATTTCGGGAATGGTTATCCGGAACGTGACAGGTTGACCGACGGTTATTCATATCAATATGAGAAATGTAATATCCACTCTGATCCGGTTGCAATTCAGTCACAAAGCCGTTATCTGGTTGCGCTGGTCTGTCATAAAAACCCTTATACGGGGAAGTCTTATAAAGATGATCCTTATGTAGTAGGTTTTGAAATCAATAATGAGCCTTGTCATTCGGGAACTAAAGAAGAAACCAAGGCGTATATAGATAAGATGTTGTTGGCTTTGAAAAAAGCGGGAAACCGGAAGCCTGTATTTTATAACGCAAGCCATAACCTCCATGTGGCAGAAGCTTATTATGCTTCTGATGTACAAGGTACTACTTTTCAGTGGTATCCCATCGGATTGGTAAACGGGCATACCCGGAAAGGGAATTTCCTGCCCTATGTAGATTCTTATGATATTCCTTATACACATTTCAAAGGGTATATGGGTAAAGCGCGTCTTGTGTATGAATTTGATCCGGCAGACATTTTATATTCCTATATGTATCCTGCCATGGCCCGGACATTCCGTAAAGCCGGCTTTTCCTGGATCACACAGTTTGCTTATGATCCTATGGATATGGCTTACGTCAATACTGAATATCAGACTCATTATCTGAATCTGGCCTATACTCCCCGTAAAGCGCTAAGCATGAAAATAGCTGCTGAGGTTGCCCGTTCTGTATCAGTCAATGATCATTTTGGTACATACCCTCTTGATACGTTATTTGGGGATTTCAGAGTAAGTTACCGGGAGGATTTAAGTGAAATGAATTCGGTGGAGAAATTTTATTATTCCAATCATACATCTACTTTTCCTGTTGATGCTGCACGTCTGCGTTCCATTGCCGGATATGGAAATTCTCCTGTTGTCCGTTATAATGGTACGGGGGCTTATTTTCTGGATAAACTGGAAGACGGGATATGGCGTTTGGAGATAATGCCTGATGTGGTGCAGTTAAGTGATCCTTTTGCCAAGCCTTCTTTGCAGAAAGAGGTCAGAAAGGTGCTTTTCGGGAAAAGAGAAATGAAGCTGGAACTTGCGGATTTGGGGGGCAGATTCGAAGGATTGGCGCTTAATGAAGGAAATCCGGTAAAACAAAGCATATGGGTGGAAGATGGGCAATTGCATAATATAACTCCGGGAGTTTATTTATTATCCAGAAAAGGTATAGCCGGCTCTGACCGGTGGACTGCTCGATCAGTGTGGCAGAATATACGTTTGGGCGAGTTCGTGGCTCCCGATGAGAAACCGGTTGCCGGCACGTTGGTGATACATACTCCGGAAAAGGTGGTGGAAGCAGGGCATGACTTAAAATTGAAGGTTACGGTTTTAAGTGCCGAACGTCCCGATTCTGTAGTAGTTTACACGGATAAGGTTTCTTTTTGGAAGAAAGATAATTCGCATGTACGAATGACACAAACAGGTGATTATAGTTATGAAGCTGTTCTGTCCGGGAATGAGATTAAGGAGGGGATATTCAGATATAATGTGGTTGTGTTCCGGCAGGAAGAGTGCCGTACATTTCCTGCTGGTTTTAAAGGAGCTCCTTTAGACTGGGATTATATAGATACTACTTATTGGGAGACAAGAGTCGTCACCGGGCAAAAGGAGATTTTGTTATGGTCTGCTGTAGCAGGAGGTGGTGATATGGAATGCTATAGTCTGCCGGAAGGTGGAGAAGTCCGTTCTTATATAAAGAATAACTCTATTATAGAAACCCCTTCACTCTGTGTCGAATCAGAAAAGAAGGATAATGGAGGCTGCATTTATTTAAGAAAATATGTTCGGGAAGACATTGTGAATAGAAAAGAGCGTTTGAAAAATTGTACTTATCTGTGTGTACAGTTAAAAGAGAATCCCGAAGGAATGGAGATAGGTTTTGTCACTACAGATGGATATACCTACAAGCAGAAATGCCGGGCGGGTAATGAGGATATTGTCCGGGTGCCTTTATCAAAGTTGAAGCAGACGGATACGGTTTTACTTCCTCATGCTTATCCCGTATTCTTGAAAAAGTATTTTCGTCCGGAGACAGACATTCCGTTTGATGTGGGAAAAGTCGACTATCTGGAGCTTTCTTCGGAAAAGAATAAAATAGAAATAAGTAACATTTGGTTGGAGTAGTAATAAATAAATCTATACTGTAAAATGAAAAACTATGAGTAAAGTAAATTTTAATTTTCGTGGTGTGGCAATCGGAGTATTGTTATGCACTTTGTTAGGAAATGTATTTCCATTGTTGGCGCAACAAAGTGATGGAAAAACGATTTCGGGAAAAGTGATTGATGAAGCTAATGAGGCTTTAATAGGGGTTAGTATCCTGGTAAAAGGAACAGCTGTAGGTACGGTGACTGATTTTGACGGCAACTATACCTTGTCCGTTCCTGTTGGGGCAACACATCTTGTCTTTTCTTATATAGGCTATCAGGCACAGACATTATCTGTCCCATCATCTACTATTTTGAATGTAAAACTGCAAAGTGATACTCAAGTATTGAATGATGTTGTAGTGATCGGTTATGGTACACAAAAAAAGAATGATTTGACGGGTACTGTAACAAATGTGAGTTCAAAGGATTTTAATTCCGGCCTGATCAATTCTGCTGAGGAATTGATTAATGGCAAAGTAGCCGGTTTGCAAATAGTTTCAAATAGTGGTTCCCCTACTTCTGGAAGTACCATACGTATTCGAGGCGGAGCCTCTTTAAATGCCAGCAATGACCCTTTGATTGTACTTGACGGAGTACCTTTGGAAAGTGGTGGCATTAGTGGTAACTCAGGTAATTTCTTGAGTTTGATTAACCCTTCGGATATTGAAAGTATGACAATTTTAAAGGATGCTTCCTCTACTGCCATTTATGGTTCCCGGGCATCTAACGGGGTTATTATTATTACGACAAAGAAGGGAGGCAAAGACTTGAAAATAGATGTGACTTCCACTCATTCAGTGCAGAGCCGTATGGTTTCCGATTTAATGATGAATTCAGAAGAATACAGAAATGTGATGAACCGTGATGGCAGCGATTCCCAGAAAGCGCTTCTGGGTAATACAAGTACGGACTGGAACGATGAAATTTTTCAGCTGGCTTATGGCACGGACAATAATGTCAGTGTATCTACCAGCGTTGTTAAGAATGTGCCGTTGCGTGTTTCATTAGGCTATCATAATCAGAATGGTATTTTGTTGACAGACAAGGCAGAACGTTTCTCTGGCAGTTTGGTTCTTTCTCCTAATCTTCTAAATGATCATTTGAAAATGAATCTTAGTGTAAAAGCAACTTTAAACAAAAACAAGTTTGCTGATACCGGTGCTATTTATAGTGCTTCAGCTTATAATCCTACAATCGGGGTATATTCCGGCAACGATAAATTCGGAGGATATAATGAGCCTTTGGACCCTTCTAATGGTACTCCTACCATTGCAGGGCAGGTTATCAATCCGGTAGGTCAGTTGAAACAATATAAATCTACCAGTGATGTAAAGCGCATTGTCGGTAATTTCGATATGGATTATAAATTTCATTTTCTACCTGAATTGAGAGTGCATTTCATTTTAGGTCTGGATCATGCTCAGGGAGAAGGCAGCATTTATGTTCCCAAGGAAGCTGCTAAATATTATTCAACAAGGGGACGGGATTATTCGTATGGTCCTGAAAAAAAGGACAACCAGTTGCTGACTTTCTACTTGAATTATGCCAAGGAGTTTGAGGCAATAAAAAGTAATCTGGATTTTACTGCCGGGTATGATTATCAGAAATGGAAAGCTCAGACAGATTTTTATGAAGAGTATAATGCGGAAGGAGAGGTGCAGTCTGCCACTGCTGCTGTAGACCGCAGACATGTCTTGGTTTCATTTTATGGACGTCTGAACTATACCTTTCATTCAAAGTATCTGTTAACCGCTACTGTACGCTATGACGGTTCTTCCAGATTTTCAAAAGACAATCGTTGGAGTACATTCCCTTCTCTGGCTTTGGCATGGCGTGTCAAAGAGGAATCATTCTTGAAAAATGTGGATTTCCTCAGTAATTTGAAACTGCGTTTAAGTTATGGTGTGACCGGGCAACAGGATGGAATCGGAGATTACGGCTATATTCCACTGTATACCATTAGTCAGATGGGAGCCGAGTATCTATTCGGTGATAAATACTATTACACTTACCGTCCCGAGGCTTATGTCTCCAATTTGAAATGGGAAAGTACCCGCTCTTTTAACATGGGAATGGACTTCGGGTTCTTCAATAACCGGTTGACGGGTGAAATTGATTATTACACTCGCAAGACCAAAGACTTGCTGGCTACCGTACCCTCTCCTGCCGGGGCTAACTTTGATAAAAACATTACGACTAATGTCGGAAATATGACCAGTCAGGGACTTGAACTCTCTTTATCTTCCGTATTGATTGACAATAAGGATTGGGGTTGGAATTTGACTTATAACATGACTTGGCAGAAGATGAAGATTACAAACCTGGCTTTGGCCAAAGGTGGTGAATCTCCTGTTACGTATGTTGGCGCCACTTCCGGAGGTAATTATTTGCAGGTCTTGAAGGAAGGATTATCTCCTTATTCATTCTATCTCTATAAACAGGTCTATGACGATCATGGAAAGCCTGTTGAAGGTAAATATGAAAGTGATGAGCGATATAATGCCGGTTCTCCTTTCCCTGATTTTATTTTCGGACTGAACTCACAGCTCCGTTACAAAAAATGGTCTTTAGGCTTTTCTTTGAGAGCCAATGTAGGAGCAAAAGTATTCAATGACAATGCAATGAAGCTGGGGGCTTTTGATGTAGTGTCCTGGAATACGGCCCAGATTAATAATTTGTCAAAGAGCTATCTGGATACAGGTTTCCAGAAACTTCAATATTTGTCGGATTATTATCTGGAAGATGCCTCTTTCTTGAAAATGGATAATATTTCATTAGGCTATAACTTTGGGAAGATTGCTCCATGGTGTAGTTTGAATGTTTCGGGAATGCTCCAGAATGTATTTACTATTACCGGATACTCAGGAGCCGATCCTGAAATTTACCGGGGGATAGATTCTTCTTTCTATCCACGTGCCAGAGTTTACTCCCTTAACGTAGGCTTGCAATTTTAATACTAATCATTAAAATCTCAATAAGATGAAAAAATATCAATATATATTAGCGTTAAGCGCATTACTATCCGGTTCATTGAGTTCTTGTATCGGAGATCTCGACCAATTCCCTCATATTGAAGAGACAGGTAAGACTGTTTATACTAATCCTGAGAATTACAAGATGGCACTAGCCAAACTGTATGCTTCCTTTGTTATCTGCGGTCAGGAAAAGGGAGGTGGAAATAAAGATTTTGACACCAATAAAGGATATGACTATATGCGTTCTTATATCAATTTACAAGAATTGACAACAGATGAGATGGCTTATACATGGTCAGGGGTCATATTTAACTTATGCCAGCATGAATGGACAAAAACTGATATATTTGCTTCGGATATGTATTATCAGATTTATTTCAGTTTATCTATTTGCAATGAATTCTTGCGTAATGCGACGGATGAGGCTATATCCGGTTTTCCGGAAGCTGATCAGAATGAAATTCGTGTGTTCCGCTCGGAAGCACGATTTTTAAGGGCACTGGCTTATTATCATGCAATGGATTTATTTGGAAATATTCCTTTTGTCACTGAAAATGACCCTGTGGGAAGTTTTCTTCCTCCTCAATATACCAGCAAACAGATTTTTGAATTTTTAGTTTCCGAATTATCGGATATCGAAGATAAACTTCCCGCTGCCTCACAAGTAGAATATGGACGTGTCAGCAATGCAGCGGTGAATGCTTTGTTAGCAAGAATTTATTTAAACTCAGAGGTTTATACAGACCGGGGGTATTATACAGAATGCCTTGCTGCATGTAATAAAGTGATAAAATCAGGCTTTCGGTTGACAGATAATTATCAGTCATTGTTTAATGCCGATAATCATCTGAGAACGGATGAAGTCATTTTTGCTTTTTCCATTGATGCCACTCATACAGTGAGTTGGGGGGCAGCATCTTATTTGATTTGCGGCTCGGCTTCCAGTTCAAATAAAAAACAGAATCCTCTGGATTATGGAGTAGAAAGTGGATGGACTTCTTTTAGAGCCAAAGGAGCTTTGACTTCTAAATTTGGGGAAGGAGATAAACGTGCACTTTTCTTTAAAGAGGATCAGACCCAATATGTGACAAAGCTGACAGATGAGTTCACTGGTTATTTATTTGAGAAATGGACAAATTTGAAAGATGATGGTTCTATTGCTTCTAATTCGGCAGCTGACGGAACTTCTACTGATTTTCCTCTGTTGCGGTTGGCGGATGTTTATCTGATGTATGCTGAGGCTGCTTTAAGAGGGGGAACAGATGCTGAAGGAGATGCAAAAGCTAAAGCGTTGGTATATGTGAACGAAGTCCGTAAACGAGGATATGGAAATGATTCGGGAGTTATTGGAGTCGGTGAACTGACTTTGGATTTTATTCTGGATGAACGTGCGCGTGAATTATATACGGAATGTGTTCGTCGCACGGATTTAATCCGCTTTAATAAGTTTACCTCTGCTGGTTATCTTTGGGAGTTTAAGGGTGGAGAACCCACAGGAAAAGGAATTGATGCAAAGTATAATTTGTTTGCTATTCCTGAAACAGAGATTAGTGCAAATTCAAATATGAAACAGAATACAGGGTTTTAACCCCCTGTATTCCTATATATAGGTAAAAAGATGAGTATCTGGATGAAGAAGATTGTTTTATTGTTTTTTACATTTTTTCTGTGTATATGTGGCTATGCGCAGAGTATGCGTAGTGTGGTAAGTTTGGAAAAAGGATGGAAGTTCGCTCAAGGAGATTTTCAGGGAGCTGAACTTCCTGACTTTGATGATAGAAAATGGCCAATGATATCCATTCCACATGATTGGGCTATATATGGTCCTTTCAGCCGGAATCATGATTTGCAACAGGTAGCGGTTACCCAGAATTTTGAGCAGGTTCCCTCTTTAAAGACCGGGCGTACAGGTGGCTTGCCTTATGTAGGTATAGGTTGGTATCGTACTGAATTTAAAACTCCTTCGGGACAACGAACAACTTTGGTTTTTGACGGGGCCATGAGTGAGGCACATGTATATGTGAATGGGAAAGAAGCTTGCTTTTGGCCTTATGGATATAATTCTTTTCATTGTGATGTGACTTCTTTGTTGAATAAAGAGGAAGAAACTAATATCCTGGCTGTCCGTTTGGAGAATCTTCCCCAATCATCCCGTTGGTATCCGGGGGCCGGATTGTACCGTCATGTATATGTTGTTTCCACCAATGAGATTCATGTTCCTGTATGGGGTACTTTTGTGACGACTCCACATGTGGAAGAAAAGTATGCTACAGTATGTCTGCGTACTAAAATTGAAAATGCTGGAAATGCTTTGCTTCGGATAGAAACGGATATTGTTTCGGCAGAAGGCAAGGTTGTAGCTTGTAAGAAGAATGAGCTACGCATAAATCATGGGGAACCTTTGATTCAGTATTTTATGGTAGAAATGCCCCAATTATGGTCTCCTGAATCACCGAATCTTTATAAGGCTATATCCCGTATATATACGGAAGATAAATTGGTGGATATTTATACAACTCGTTTTGGTATACGTTCCATAGAGTTCGTTGCTGACAAAGGTTTTTATTTGAATGGCAAACACCGTAAATTCCAGGGTGTGTGTAACCATCATGATCTGGGACCTTTAGGTGCAGCCATTAATGTGTCTGCTCTTCGTCATCAACTGGGAATGTTAAAAGATATGGGGTGTGATGCTATTCGTACAGCTCATAATATGCCGGCTCCTGAATTAGTGGAATTATGTGATGAGATGGGGTTTATGATGATGATTGAACCTTTTGACGAATGGGACATTGCGAAGTGTGACAATGGTTATCACCGCTATTTTACAGAGTGGGCGGAAAAAGATATGGTGAATATGCTTCATCACTACCGGAATAACCCGTGTGTAGTGATGTGGAGTATTGGTAACGAAGTCCCTACCCAATGTAATGCTGAAGGTTATAAAGTTGCGAAATTTTTGCAGGCTATCTGTCACCGGGAAGATCCTACTCGGCCCGTTACCTGTGGAATGGACCAGGTGGATTGTGTCTTGCAAAATGGTTTTGCAGCTATGCTGGATATTCCGGGATTTAATTATCGGGCACATCGGTATCAGGAAGCATACGACAAACTGCCACAAAATCTGATATTAGGTTCTGAAACCTCTTCCACAGTCAGTTCACGGGGCATTTATAAATTTCCGGTCAAGAGAAAAGCGGATGCATTATACGATGATCACCAATCTTCCTCATATGATTTGGAGCATTGTTCATGGTCTAATATTCCGGATATGGATTTTGCTTTGGCTGACGATCATTGCTGGACATTAGGACAGTTTGTTTGGACAGGTTTTGATTATTTGGGTGAGCCAAGTCCGTATGATACAGATGCATGGCCCAATCATAGTTCCATGTTTGGTATGATTGATTTGGCATCTCTTCCTAAAGACCGTTATTATTTATATCGTAGTCTGTGGAATAAGAACACAAATACGCTTCATATACTTCCTCATTGGAATTGGAAAGGAAAAGAAGGTTGCAAAATTCCGGTATTTGTCTACACCAGTTACCCTTCTGCTGAATTGTTCATTAATGGTAAAAGTTGTGGCCGGCAGACTAAAAATTCTACAACAGTAGAAAGTCGCTATCGCCTGATGTGGTCTGATACGATTTATGAACCAGGAGAACTAAAAGTGGTAGCTTATAATGAAATAGGAGAAGTAGCAGAAGAAAAGACCGTACACACCGCAGGTGAGCCACATCATATAGAATGTATTGCGGAAAAATCCGATTGGAAGGCAGATGGTAAGGATTTAGTTTATGTAACCGTTCGTATAGTTGATAAAGAAGGGTATCTTTGTCCTACAGACAATCGCTTGATCAAATTCAAAGTGAAAGGAGAGGGACGGTATCGTGCCGGAGCGAATGGTGATCCTACTTGTTTGGATTTATTTCATTTGCCTCATATGCATGCTTTCAATGGTTTGCTGACAGTGATCGTACAATCCACAGAAAAACCGGGTAATATTTTATTGGAAGCAAAAGCAAAGGGAGTAAATGCCGGAAGTTTAATTTTGAATAGTAAATAGTTGTCATTATGAAAGGGGATAAGATTTCAGCTTTGTTGCTGGTAATAATAATGTTTGCCTGCCAAACTGTGATAGGGCAGACTACTCGAGAATCCATCTATCAAGATATAGCACAAACGGGAGGAGTATATTATGCTTACCCCGCAAAGGAAGCAGTTTCTACTCCTGCTCCTAAAGGATATGAACCATTTTATATCAGTCATTATGCCCGTCATGGTTCCCGATGGTTGATTTCGGAAAAAGAATACACTGATGTAATTCATGTATTTGATAAAGCCCATCAAGCTAATGCTTTGACTCCGTTAGGTGAAGATGTATATTTCCGTCTGAATAGTATCTGGAAAGATGCAGAAGGGCGTGAAGGTGAATTGTCACCTGTCGGGGTTCGACAGCATCGGGGTATTGCCGAACGAATGTATCGCAATTATCCTGAAGTTTTCAAAGGTAGCCCGGAAGTCTCGGCCCGTGCTACGACGGTTATACGTTGCATTTTTAGTATGGATGCTTTTTGTGAACGGTTGAAAGAACTAAATCCGGGCTTAAAGATAACCCGTGAGTCAGGAAAAAGATATATGAATTATTTGTGTGGATATACGCTTGAAGCTAATGCGTTTAAATCTCATGACGGGCCTTGGTATGAAGAATATCGTAAGTTTGAAGAAAGTCATGTACATCCTGACCGTTTGATTAATTCTTTATTCGCTGAAAAGGAATATATTCATAAAAATATCAATCCGCGTCAATTAATGTGGGGACTTTATGCGATTGCTTCAGATTTGCAAAATACAGAATTGGATATCACCCTTTATGATATTTTTCAGAAAGAGGAATTATTTGATATGTGGCAAATAGGTAACTATCATAATTATGTATGTTATGGTCCTGCTCCTGTAAGCCAAGGGCTAATAACAGCTACGGCTAAGTTACTGCTTTCAAATATATTGGAGTCTGCTGAGGAGGTTATCCGTTCAGGTAAGAATGCGGCTACTTTCCGTTTTGGCCATGATGGTAATATCACTCCTTTAATTGGATTGATGCAATTATCCGGGGGCTGTGGACAAGAAACGGACCCGGATAAATTTTATCAGACTTGGTGCAATTTTCAGGTGAGTCCTATGGCTTCTAATGTTCAGTTTATTTTCTTTAGAAAAAAAGGATCGAATGATATTCTGGTGAAGTTCCTTCATAATGAAAAAGAAGTAACTATACCTGTTAAAACTGATATCGTTCCATTTTATCATTGGAAAGATGTGAAAGAGTATTATCAAGGAACTATAGATAAATTGCCATAAAAAGAGGTTTTAGAAACTATAAGTACCTCCCAGGCCCAGAATATGTTTTTTTCTGTCACTTTCCGACTGGTAGAGATAATACATGTCTACCTCCCACCGGAAAGAAAGTTGCCATTCCACTCCTGCCTGGTAACGGGTGCGAGACAGATGGAACCCATCATTCAGTTTATTATAAAATTCGATGGCGGCATAAGGCGAGATATCTCCATTGTGGGGTGCATAAGCTACTTTCAGTTGCGAACGGAGATGAAGGTCCGTTTTCTCTTTATCCCAGGTATGCTGGAAACGTTCGCGGAGCGAGAACTTGAATTGTGACCACCGTGCTTCTCCGGTTGCCCCAATATGATAGCGTTGTCTGGTTTTCCAGCCTTTTTCGTTACGGTTGCGGTAGTGAAACTCATAGCCGGCACTTAATTTCAATGCCGGTAACAGTCGGTACGAACCACTGATTACAGCTCCCCATCTGTCCACCTCCTTGAACTGTTCTTTGGTACGGAATTCCATATTTCCACCCAAAGTAAGGTCTTTGGTAACTTTGTGTTCCACACCTGCATTACTCCATACGGAGAAGTCGCTATCCTGCGCTTGGGCGGACAGAAGGAAGAAACAGCTTGCTATAAAAAGGATGAGGCTGTTTCTTCTTGTTTTTATTTTATTTATTTCTATCATGCTTTTTCAGGTTTTATATTCTTTCTTATGTTACAGCCTCTATCATTACAAAGCTTTACTTGAAAAAAAGTAAGCCAACTTACTTGCACAAGTAACTTAACTTAAAGTGCGAAGTAAGTTAAGTTACTTGGCCGAGGCAGTTAAGTTACTTTTTGGAGCTACAAGAACGGCTGTTTTATGAAACGTCAGTCATCATACTACTTTTTGTCCATTCTGCAATGCCAGCATCTCTTTAGGTACACAGGCTTTGATCTTCTCTATCAGCATGTTCAGCAACGTATGGCGGATAAAGTCTGTACGTGTAACCATGTAAATTCTGCGCGTGGGGCGCGGCATGGCAAACGGACGTACCAGCCGTTTCTGCTCTTCATTGAGCTGTAATACAGCCAGTTCCGGAATAAATGTGATCCCCTTACCGCTTTCCACCATGCGCATGAATGTTTCCATGCTTCCCAGCCGATAAGCTATTTGGCAAGATTGGGCAGATTCCAACTGACAAAAACGCATCAGCTGGTCACGGAAACAATGTCCTTCGTCCAACAACCATAGCTGTTCCCCACTGACCTCACTTGAACGGATCATCTCTTTTTTAAAGAGTGCGTTATGTCTTGAGACGTATCCTAGAAAAGATTCATAATAAAGAGGTATGGAATGGAAATGGTCTCCTTCCGCTGCTCCGGCAATGAGGATGGCTTCCAGTTCGCCTGCTTTCAGTGCCTCCAGGCAATCCCGGGTTTTCATTTCCGTGACTCTGATATCCAGAGATGTATACTCTTCCATCAATTCGGGAAAGAAGCGGGGTAACAAATAGGGGGCAATCGTAGGTAAAACTCCTATGCGGAATACGCCGCCCAATGAGCGTGTCTCTTCTTTTACTATATCTTTGATGAGGTTGGTCTGGCGCAAGGCTATTCTGGCCTGTTCTATGACTTTG
This sequence comes from Bacteroidaceae bacterium, assembly GCA_963651205.1. Taxonomy (GTDB): domain Bacteria; phylum Bacteroidota; class Bacteroidia; order Bacteroidales; family Bacteroidaceae; genus Phocaeicola. The sequence continues at coordinate 80,931 of CAVJPC010000209.1, read as the reverse complement.
CGGCCTGTCAGTGTGGGCTGCACGGGCTGGGTAGTGCGGTCAAACAGCTTGGCGTTTAACTCATCTTCCAGCTTTTGTATCATGGCACTCAGGGTGGGCTGGGTGACGTTACAGTACTCGGCAGCTTTGGCAAAATGCCTTAACTCATCTACGGCAAGGATATATTCCAGTTGTTGAAGGTTCATAATTTTTCGGCTTAATAGATTTTGTCTATACAAAGATAGAAATTATCAGTTTGACACGCATTACTTTCCGCCTTATCTTTGCATCAGAGAAAAGAAAATAAAATGAATTAATTTAAAAATAGAACATTATGAGAACATTGGATTATATCAAGTTAGATTCAGCAGCAGCTGCAAAGGTAGTAGAATCATTGCAACAATTATTGGCGGACTACCAAGTATTTTATGCTAACCTCCGTGGCTTCCACTGGAATATTAAGGGGCATGGTTTCTTTGTATTGCACAGCAAATTTGAAGATTTGTATAATAATGCAGCCGAAAAGGTGGACGAACTGGCAGAACGTATCCTGATGTTGGGTGGCGTACCTAAAAATAAATACAGCGATTATCTGAAAGTGTCTAATATAAAAGAGGTAGAGGGTGTTACAAGCGGTGATGAAGCATTGAACAACATCTTGGAAACGTACAGTCATTTCATAGTAGAAGAACGCAAACTTCTGGCTGTCGCTTCACAGGCCGGTGATGAAGCTACCGTTGCTGTGATGAGCGATTACCTGAAAGAACAGGAAAAGATGGTGTGGATGCTTTGTGCATACGCTTCAAAGTAACCATTGATTTGCTTTAGTTTAGGACGAGGGGAGGGCCGGAATACCGGTACTCCCTTTTCGTTTTAATTTTATTTACCAATTTATGTTTTTCTTCAAATTATTCTTTTATCTTTGCAAGATCATAATATCTGTTCATGCTATTAAAATCTTGTTCTACGTTAGTTCTTGTCTTGCTTTTTTGTTGTCACTGTGTGGCACAAACAGGACAGAATACTGTTTATCAGATGGACAGTACGTTAAGGGCGTATTTTATTCAGTGTAAAGCGAATTTGGATTCTCTCATTGTTTTGAGCATGTGTGATACTCTTTTGCGAAAAAGCAAAGAACGAGGCGACAAGCATATGCAAATTATTTCCTATTGCCTCAAACTGGATTACTTTTATTATAAAAATGATGAGGAGAATATATTGAAACACGTGGATGAGGTGAAGAAAGTCTGTTTGAAACTGGATAATCTGAAATATTATTATTTTGTATGGGGAAGCAGGCTTATTACCTATTATATAAAACAGCATAAAGTAAATGTAGCTATCTACGAGGCCAAGAAGATGTTGCAGGATGTGCAGAGCCGGCATTATAATCCCGGATTGTCCGACTGCTATAACATAATGGCTAAAATTTATGTTACCCAGTCTAATTCTCAGTTGGCTTATGAGAATTTCCAGAAGAATATAGATGTTATAGAGCAAAATAATTTACGTGATATTAATCTGCCTACCGATTATGCTTCATTAGCCCAATGCGCTTTGGAATTGAACATGATAGATAAGGCTGAAGAGGCTCTCCAAAAGGCTCTTCCATTGATAGAGGATAATACTCCTTACCAGCAATATACAGTAAAGAAAGGCTATGTATTGCTTTACCTGGCGAAAGGTGATTGGGAGAAGGCGTGGAAAACGATTCAGGAAATGGAAAAGATGTTCAAAGAATATAAGGAACTGGGTGTTTATATTGTGGGCTTGTACTATGTGAAAATAGAGTATTATCGGGCAACCGGGCAATATGAGAGGGCTTTGGATATGATTTATCAGACGGCTAATGATTCTACTCCGTTCCGTTCCAAGTATATGGATTATTCATTGACTCAGAAATTAGGGGATATTTATTGGGATATGGGCGATAAGTCCAAAGCGGCAGGATTTTATCGTGACTATATAGCAGCCACGGACTCTGTCCGGACCAAAGAGATTCAAAATTCGGCGACAGAGTTTTCTTCTATTCTGGAAGTAGAGCAACTGAAAAGTGAAAAAAATGCATTGCAACTGAGTGTACAAGAGGAACAATTGTATATCACCCGGCTTATTCTTCTTTTCTTCCTTGCATTGGGAGCCTTGGGAGGAGTTCTCTTTTTCCGTATATTCAGACTGAATAAACGTCTGAAAATATCTGATGCTATTGTGAATGAGCAAAATAAGGAACTGAAACAATCGGCGGAAGAACTGCAGAAGGCTAAAGAACGAGCAGAGAATGCCAGTATGATGAAGACAAATTTTATTCAGAATATGTCTCACGAAATACGTACTCCGCTAAATTCTATTGTTGGTTTCTCGCAATTGCTGGCTAGTTATTATGAAGATAATCAGGAAACCAAGGAGTTTGCTTCCATTATAGAGATGAATAGTACGAATCTGCTGAGACTGGTAGGTGATGTATTGGATATCTCTTATTTAGATCAGACTGAATGTATACCTTACAAATCAGTGGTAGAAATGAACTGCCTCTGTCAGAACAGTATGGATTCCGTTCGTCCTATGGTAAAAGAAGGAGTGGAATTGTTTTTTAAACCGGCTTGTACCGAGTTGATGGTAAAAACAAATCCGGACCGTCTTTCACAGATATTAGACCATTTGTTGCTGAATGCGGCCAAGTTTACCCAACAGGGAAGCATAACACTGGAATATAAATTGGATGAGCTTGGGAAGCAGATTGTTTATAGTGTTACCGACACAGGGAAAGGCATACCTCAAGACAAGCATGAATTTGTATTCGAGCGTTTTGCCAAGCTGGATGATTTTACTCAAGGTACAGGTTTGGGACTTCCTATTTGCAGATTGCTGGCTGAGAAATTTGGCGGATCATTAGTTATAGATGCCGGTTATACGCAAGGGTGTCGCTTTGTGCTGCGCCTTCCGTTGATTCATACATAAAAACGAATGGATATTGATTGCGGTTTATATGTTAGTAAACGGGTAGGTGAATGTAAGGGTAGCTCCATTCGCAGTATAAGGTTCGACAGCATAGGTACCTCCAAAATATTCAATTGTCAGCTTGTTTATGGCATGGCGGATTTCCGTTTTCTGTGTTTGTAATTTGGGATCTGCCAGGGGGCTGTTGACAATTCGGAATAAAAGTGTTCCTTTTTCAGTATCCCGTTGTAATGATAAGCAGACTTCCCTTTTTTCTTCACAAGGGTCTGCATAGATCAAGGTGCTGAGAATGACTTGAGCAAGACGGGCGTTATCTGTTTTGAGTGGTTGGCTTGCTATATCGGTTAAGAATTTCACATGTATTTTGTCTCCGCATCTCATATGTACTATTCCTATACTTTCTGTGCATAGTTCTATTATTTCACATTCGCTTATCTGCCATTTGGTCTTTTTAGCCTCTAACCTTGAAAGGTCCAGCACATCATTTACCAACTGAATCAGTTCGGCCGAATTTGACTGTATGATTTGGGTGATCGTTTCCCATTGCTTGCTGTCGATATTATGGGCATCTGTGGTCATCAGCTCCGAGAATCCCAATACGTTGTTCAGTGGGATGCGTATGTTATAACTCATGTTGGCAAGAAAACGACTTTTCACTTCATTGGCTTCTTCCGCAATCAGACTCATGGCGCGACACTCTTCTTCTTCCTTTCTCAATCTCTTGCGTACGTAGTATATGCGTATGGTGGAAGGTATCAATATGAGTAGTGCGACAACTATAAGGATGATGATGATATAGTGGATCACGGTTTGATGCTGTTCTTTTTGCAGTATCAGATTGTCCATATCCCGCATCTTATACATTTCATTTATTTGTGCGGCCGAAAGTTTCCGGTAGAATCTTTTTTTCTTTTCCAATACATTTTGATAAAGGGAAAGAGCTTCGTCCAGTCGTCCGGCATCAGCCAGAATACTTGCCCGGTTCATTTCATAGTTCAGCCCTCCGTCTTCAGATATGTCGGAAAGAAGGTTGATGGCACTGTCAGCACAGGCCAGTGCTTTGTCATATTCACGAGTGAGCTTATAGTAATGTGAATAGGTGTCATAATAGAGTCCGCGGCAAGGGATATAACTTTCGGGAAAGAAATGTTTATCCATTTCTTTTAAATATTTGCACGCTTTGTCCGGTCGGTCCTGACGTATGTAATGGGCGGCGTACAGGCTTTCTAATAGTAAATAAGCATTTTTCTTGGCATCCGTATTCTGCCGGGACGAAAATTGTGCATCCAGTATGGCCCTATATTTATCCAGAAATTTGACGAGCCTTTTGTCTTGTGTGGAATGATAGGCTAGCACAATATCTTGCAAAACCGATCCGCGTACTGATAAGGGGGCACTGGAAGGCAGCAGTCGGTATGCTTCCATTCCGGCCTCAATCGCTTCTTTATTGCGCATGCTCATCAAGTAGCTTGTCATCAGGCATAATTTGGCGGATGACATTCCTTGTGTATAATTTACTTTCCGGGCCATTTTATACATATTCTCGGCTTCTGTAATGCTATATTCTATATTGTGGCTGACAGTGTGCATGGTTATGGCGGCCTTTTTCCCGGAAAAGTAGATGTGATAGAATTTGTTTTTCAATGCCGGTTCTTCCAGTTTGTTCATCCATAGGCTGACGTTTTCTTCATCCTGGTGATTGAAATAGTAGACAATATAGCCGTACATGGCGAGGCATTCAAACTTCTTGTTGCCTTGACTGATAGCTTCTTCCAGCATTTTCCCTATATATTTCAGCGAAGAGGGTGACATAGGCTCTAAAGCAGCCAGTTCGAAAAGTGTATTCAGACGCGTACTGTCGGCAGGGAGAGTTTCTAATTCCTTCAGCAGACTGTCTTTGACGGCAGATGTGGTATCGGAGAAAAGTTTGATTCCTCCCGTACATATCAATATGGTAATGATTATTAATAATCGTTTCATGGCTGTTTCTCCTTCTGTTCTATTTTTGTATGCTGTGGTCAAAGGGGTGGGTGAAACAGAACTTGCATCCGTTTGTATAAGCATCGTCTAGCCATATCTCACCACCGAGCTTTTCAACAATGAGCTGACAGATGGAAAGTCCCAGTCCGCTTCCCTGTATATTCTCATTCAATTTTTCGAAACGGCTGAAAATTTTGTTTCGTTTATCCGGTGCTATTCCACAGCCGGTGTCAGTAACGGTGAAGAGAACTGTATGCTCTGATTGTAGTTCCACTTCCAATATAATACTCCCTTTGGGGGTAAATTTGGTAGCGTTGATTAGCAGGTTGATTAATAATTGTTGCAGTCGGGAATTGTCTGTATAGAGTTGCAGAGAAGCATTTGTTTGATTATTGAACAAAACTTCTGCGTTGGTTTGTTTGACATTATTAACGGTGTCAATTACATTACGGCAAATAGCAATGGCATCATAATAATTGAAGTTGAATTTCATGTTACCAGTTCCCAGATTAGACAAGTCTATGACATCATTAATCAGTTTTAGTAATAAATCTGAATTCCGTCGGATGATTTCTGTGCATTGGTGGCGTGTTTCTTCATCCAGTTCCTGATCTGTCAAAAGTCCTGAGAAACCGGAAATGGCACTGAGAGGTGTGCGGATTTCATGGCTCATGTTTGAGAGGAAAAGACTTTTGGTATGCATTGCGTTTTCTGCATTTAACCGTGCCTGCTCCAGATGGATTTTAGATTCAGTGAGCTTTTTGTTCTGTTTCAATATGTGTAGGACTAGATATATAATGATGAGAAGTATAATGAACCCAATGCTTACTCCCCTTATCAATATATGATTAAGCTCGGTCTTGTTCTCTATTTTTATGCGATTTTCTTCAAAACCAGCGCGAAGGCTGTTTATACGATGGACATAACTGGGAGCTACGATAGAGTCACTGATAGCTCCAATTTCTTCATATAGACGGGCTGCTTCTTTCTTTTCTCCCATTTTTATCAAAAGAGTTGCTTTGGCATGAGCCATATACAAATAATTGACAGAATTATATTTTGGGGGTATATTATTTAAATGTTTGTTGTAGACTTGCAGGGCAGTGGTGTAGTCTCCGTTCGCTCCTGAATATTTTCCTTGTACAAAGTCAAGGAAAAAACATAAATAAGGTTGTGGATCTGTATCATAAGTTTGTTGTGCTTCCTTAAGGTTTTTGTGTGCTGCCGACAGGTTGCTTTTCTGCATATAGAAAGTTGCATTGACTATATTATAGAAGAAATGTACTGTTTTGTTTTCGCGGACACCTTTTGAATGTTGTAATTCCTCCCTGTACTGCTCTGCTTCTTCCATTCTGTTTTCCAGGATCAGACAGGTGATGAGTTTAATGATAGTTCTCTCTTTAAAATAGTCATTTCCCGGCAGGGTTGCCTGATCGTTTATCGCTTCCTTGTAGGAGTCTATGGCTTTGGGCAGCATATTGGAGCAATAATAGGCATCTCCAATGGCTCTGTTTGAAAGGGCCAGACCCTGGCTATGGTTTATTGATTGGGCTTTTTCATACATTAATCTGGCTTCGTCAATGGCTTGTCCTATATCTCCGCGTTCGGAATAAAGCTGTACCATGAATTGTTTGATGCGGAAGAACTTTCCCATTTGCTTTTCTGCTTCCAAAACCGGAGTTATTTTCTTTCCCCACGCAATGGCACTGTCAATGGGAGCGTCGGTACTATATGAAAGGTTATTGGCAATAAGGTATTCTAAAGCAGCCAAGTGGCTCACGTCGCTGTTTTGCGCATGCAAGGGAAATGATAGGGATATGATAAATAGTAATAGTATGTAATAAGAGCTTTTTTTCATAGCTGGTGTGTTGTGGATAAAATGTGACAAATATAAGGAATTAATTGTGAAAACAAACGCTTTTCAAGAAAAATATCCTTATGTCATAGCCCTATCAGGAAGAGGCACTGATGATTTTACGGCATCGTTATTCGTCTTTTGTTTTTCGCTGCACAATGCGCGCTCCTGCCGGAATGTCCTCTGTCACCCATATATTACCTCCTACTGTGGCACCTTTGCCAATGGTGACACGTCCTAATATGGTGGCATTAGAGTATACAATAACATCATCTTCCAATATGGGATGGCGCGGAATGCCTTTGATAGGATTGCCGTTAGTATCCAGAGGAAAACTTTTGGCTCCCAAGGTTACTCCCTGATAAAGTTTTACGTTATTCCCTATGATACTGGTTGCTCCAATGACAACGCCTGTTCCATGGTCAATGGTGAAATGATGCCCGATTTGTGCTCCCGGATGAATATCAATTCCTGTTTCGGAGTGTGCCATTTCAGTAATGATGCGGGGAATCAAGGGGACTCCCAGCACTAACAGTTCATGTGCGATACGGTAGTTGCTAATGGCACGGATGGCCGGATAACAACTGATAATTTCACCGAAGCAGGTTGCTGCGGGATCACCATAGTATGCTGCTTCCACATCAGTGGCAAGTATGCGGCGCATTTCCGGCAGATTGCTGATAAAACGGGCGGCCAGCAAGGCGGCTGTTTCTCTGCAGGGCTCATTATCATTCAGGGCATTGTTGCTGTTTTCTTGTCCGAAGCACAGGCCTGCCTGGATTTGCTCGGTCAGCAGACCGAACAAAGTTTCAACATTTACACCGATATGGTAGTTGATGGTGTGGCTGTTGATGGTGGAGTTACCGAAGTAGCCCGGAAAGATAATGGAACGCGCCAGTTCTACTATTCTGTATAATGATTTGGCCGATGGTAACGGATCTCCATCTTTATGTTGATGGAATAGCCCTTTATAGGATTGGCTGTCCGATAATTCATCTACTGCTTGGGTTAATATGTTCGTGTAATTGAATGTAGTCATAGTGTGAAATGTTTTAGAAGGACAAAAGTAAGTAAATTCCGTGTTAATGCCAATAAATAGAATGAATATTGATATTAATCCTTTATTTTTGCAGAAAAAAAGCAGGAGTTTATGGTAAATAAGAAAAATCCGTTTGCCTCTAAGGCAAAGCAAGAGAATAAAAAGAAGTCCGGTGGAAAGCGGGTAGGGAAATCCAAACTGGATAAGGCTGATAATCAGTTGAACCGGAGAGTGAAATAGGTATTATGTTTCGATCAATGGGAAAGATGATAATAAAATCCCGGCTTTTCTCTTTGGATAGAGAAAGAAAGCCAGGATTTACAAGTAAGAAAATTGAAAATATTGATTTGTTATCCTAATGTTAAAATCCATTCATAGAAGTTCATAGTGGGGAGATAATGCAAAATAAACTCGTCACGGCTATGACAGATGACATATTCATGAGGAATCTGTTCCGGATTTACCTCTGCACGAACCAGCCATATCCATTCGTCAACCATGTAACGGCTTATAACAAGGTGTTCGTCTACCATTTCGTTCAGAAGAAACGCGGATTGTTCATAAGCATACCATTTATCGTTTTCACGATGGATATGTATCAATCCTTTTTCTATGCTGTTTGCTTCTCCTTCCAAAATTTTGATCACTTTTAAGTGCATTTCAGGTCTATTTTGATTAGTACTATTTCAGTATCTGAACATAATGCGACAAACCAGTTCTTTACTAGTAATTTGTCTAAGTCCACTTCCATTTTCTCGGGTGTATTACTGTAGAAGGAATCAGGTTGTTTTTTCTGTTTCACCGGCTTTTCATAAATAGGTTGCAGCAAAGAAGCCGAATGCTCATAGGCAAACCATTTACCCTCTTTCTCATACAAGTAAACTTCTGAGTTATTTGTTGATTCTCTGTCCATGATTTGAAATATGCTCATCATCTATTTTTGTTGATTATATGTATAGTTCTAGTTAACATCCCGTACACATCGTATTTGCCCTTGTGGATTACCGGCTTGCATACCGATATTATTTGTTAAAATTCGCCAACCTGTTCGTTGGGGATACGGGCATCGGGTTCGGGCGAATGTATTGTCGATGTATATACAATAATCTTTTGATAGAACCATTAATGTCAGTTCCCGTAAGCTGGGTGCTCTCCATCGTGCTCCACCATCTGTTACTGGTATATTCTGGCATCCGGTATAGATATCATTGTTTACCACTTCTTCAAAATAAGCAGCTGGCATGGTGCCTTGGTATATTTCAAAGCCACCTTTATAATATCTATTGTTTCCCGAATTATAATCATGCACTCCTAACTCGCCGCCGATTACTTTGGAACGGTCTTTGGTCGCGTCATTCAGTTTGGAATAGGTTATTATATGATGATTACTTTCAAAAAAGTTATCATAACTTTTAGAGACTGTACCTAAATTTCGGACACAACGGTAATGAATGGAATAAACATCCTTATATCCCCATTCTGTGGATTTATTATAGGTACTGGTAGAAGCTCCTTCTTCAGCCCACAATACCCGAAAACTATTTGCATTCCATTTACTATCACCGCTACCCTGATTCGTTCCATCAAAGGTACTGCTGGCATAATGCACTTCATTTTGACGGGTGTCTATTGGTGAATTTGACGGATAATTAAATAATCGGGCATCGGCTAGAGCGGCTTCACCGATATAAAAAGCCTGGCATTGACCGATAGACGGCAAGTACCACTTAATATCCTCGTCTGTTATCTCATCTGTATGGCTCTCATTCCTATTGCGTTGCATACAAGCAATGTATGCCTTTTGGTAATTGGTATACAAGGCTTCTTTCAAATAGGACCTCCCCTTTATGATTTGTTCATTGTCGTTGACTGTTTTATATCCATTAGATGAGCTATTTACTACTGAGTTCCAATTTCTCCTATTGAATAATTTTTGTGTATTCTCCCAGCCATATATTGAATTGCACGTGTCAAATAAAGCATCCTCCTCTTGAAGGCCCCAAGGAAGTTCTCCGGTTTCATTTAGCGTTTCAATACCATAAGCAATCACATTGCCCGATTCCGGTTCTGTGGAATAGAATGTCTTTATAGAGCGTTGTGAAAGTATATAGGCTGCGCTGATGATGCTACTTTCTTCATCTTTACTATTCCTGGTGCTACATACCAAATACATTTTTCTGTCCGGCTGGTTGGCAAATGATTTCCAGATATTGATACCGCCATCTTTCAGGGCGGCTTTATCAACAGGCAAATCAGTTTCATCATAATAAAATTCATCTATAAAGCAAGTATAGGTCACTACGTATTGTTTCCCTTGCTTTGTAAATAGTTCCGGCGCATTTTGTTCTCCTGATTCTATATAGGATGCGACGGCATTTTCCAATTCCATCAATAATTCATCCACTGTCATCAAAGAAGCCTGCCTGTAATCTTGCAATCTGGTGTCGGCATTTGTGTTGCGTGCCACTTTTACCCATGCTTTGTCTTTGTCTGGCTTTACCCCATGCATATTAGAAAAGGGCGTCGAGACTACACAGAGAAATTTAGGATCTGTTATTGTATTCTTTCTATATTTGGATACGAGATCATTCAATGAGAACTTTAATAATACTGTTTCATAATGAGCGTCCAATCGGTAAATATTCGAGCCGGACTGGAATATGATTTCTCCCGTTGCTCCCGGAGCCCTTTCTTTATCCTGTTCAACTTCCACTACAATATCATCTACCCCATTTACCGTAACATTATAGGTATACTTTGTATTGCGGTTACAGAAAAAATCCTCTGCCTTTTGGTTTATATATCCCAAATGGATAATGTAAGTTACCGTAGCGGAAACCTGTTGCTCTCCTTTTAATCCGTCTGTTTCTGAAGCATTGGTGGTCCCTTCAAAAGTTCCGTTTACTACCACATACGTGGCGTTATCAGGAGCATTGACATATTGCCTTTTCCCGTTTTCGTCACATTCGTGGATGACACCGGATTCCAGTTCACGTTCATGATAGCTTGAAATGGAGTTTTTTACAATTTTGCGGTTTTCGGGCATATAGAAAGTGAAGGTATTTTCAAAAATAGTATTATTACCTATTTGAGGTAACGTACTAAAATAGTCTTCTTCGCTATCTGAAGCATCCCAGTTTTTATAAAGGCTTGCGTCTTCGCCAGTCTCATGCTCTACTAGAAATGATCTGACAGGAGCGTTTACACAATACCAGTTAGTGGCTTTAAACAGAGTACAATTCGTTCCTGCCTTAAAATGGAATGTAATTTCTGAATCGATTCGTTTAAGCTGAATCGATTGGATGTTTTGTACACCTTTTTGTACTGTATAATATTCTACATTCTCGTTATCTGTACACGTACCTGTCATCAACCATGTAGTACCTGGCCGTTGGAGATTTCTGGCGGTAGGCAGGATGGAAACGGACAGATCCATCAGCTCTTTCCTGTTATGAATACCATCCAGATCTGATTTTAAATTTCCATAAACGTCGGAACTAATATTAGCAAAACCATAGATGTAAGCCCTACCAACAGGTACCCTGGTTGTTACATAGTGTTCGCTATTGCCATTATTAATGTCTAAGCCTTCATGATATTGTCGTGATATGATACTACCCTGTTCATCAAACACAAGCAAATATAAATTCTGAACGGCAAAATCGGCCACGCGGGAAGATACTACTTTATCGTGCTCAGGAATCGATATAGCTAATCTCATGTCAACCAATCCATTTCCGGCACTTGTATCGACAAGCCTGTCATCACTGCATGATGCTATTCCTACAGTCAGAAACGGTAATAAAATATATGTCAGGATATTCCCTATGTTTACTAATTGCTTTTTCATTTATTCGGTCTCCGTGATTTTAGTTAAAACCAATTTCAATCTTTTCATTTTGCCAGTCTTCTACCTTATAATATAAATTACTATTTATATCATCGGGAGCTATAGAGAGTATGTTGAACTTGTAATGATGATTGCGGATAAGATCAAAGGGATTTCCTGTTTCGTAATATTTGAAATCCAGATGATATACTTTTTGTTTTATTGTAACTTTCATGTATGAAGTGTTCTTACTGCGTATATTTTGGTATTCAGGTACATAAATGATATAGGAGGACTGAGTTTCGTTCTGCCGGAAAACACGTTGCTTTTCCTTGAAAGAAGGATAAATATGGAATACATCTTCCGTGTCAAGTAATTCTGTGGAAGAGGCATTTTTATATGCTGAGGGCAAACAATACCCCTGTTCATTATAATTTTCTAATGTCACATTGTCTAGGCTATAACCGTCGGAAAGTAATTTTTCATCCAGTGTCACCTCTACTTTTGCCATAGCGCGGAGCAGATAAATCGGTTTATCCAATATGGTTTGTTTGCCAGGGATGACGGTCGCATGGATGCTGCTGACCCCCCACATGGGAATAAAACTGCTATCGTATGGAAAACTTAATCCGGATAAATCAGTATTTGTGGATATGACATTGCCCTCGCCCATATTGGCAAATACCATGATCTTGCCCTTCAATTCCTGTTGAGCGTTTATTGACAGGTTGCCCACAAATCGATATACATTGATTTGCTCTGCTTGGTAGTACTGAAGGTTGTTGACTTTTCCCATGAAAGATCCATTCTCATTATAAAGTACTACTTGAAGTTGATTCAAAGCTATTTTATAGTCTAATTCGTCACCGATAGTGGTATCCGCTTCTCCTTGATTTTGATCCCATGCAGCTCGTGAACGGGAAGAAGGATCGTCCAATGCCAGTGTAAATACGACTTGCATTTTATTGCTGTCCGGCATCGGAATTGATTCGTCCTGACTACAGGAAGCAAATGTCAGCACTATCATCTCCCAATAGAATACATGTAATAACCAATTCTTCATTCTCATTTTTCCTTATCAGAGTTATTAAAGATCCACATTATCCAGTACTACTTTCCATGAATTGATGATAATAGAAGAGCTTGCCCATCGGTTGTTCTCATCCAGAAAGAAAGTCATATTGTATTCGTCCTGACGGTCCAGATATTCCTGGTCGTTCATTTCTTGGTTATAATAGCCTTTTACCAGCAGGGCATAGTCTATCAGAGGGATAGAGAGCACTTTTTCATCTTTTTCATTGCTGATGCTAAGTATGGGATTATTTTCTATGATCAAGCGTCCTACGGTAAGTTCGGCAATAGCTACGCCTACGGTGGTTGTGGCACGTGTATTTTTAGAATTCATGTCCGCTGTTCCTGAGTCGATGTGCCAAGGATAATAAGTCAGTTCTTCGTCATCCAGCAAGTTGTTGTCATAATTCATTAACCCGTTTTCATCATTGATGGTAAAAGTGAATTTGCTTACGTCTACGTTTTCACCTGAGAGATGTTGCAATATGATTCGGATATTATTCGTATTTTTAGTCAATGGGATAGTGATTACCTGTTGATTGGCGGTACGGCTGAAAGATTGTTTTTGCACTTGTCCATGAAACAGGGGCTTCAAGTCCTGATCTACGTAGGCTGAGCCTTCGGCATCACGGCTGATGTGTTCGCGGTTCATTTTGCAGTTGAGATCTTGCAAGGTAGAAACACCTTGTTGCAGGATGGGAACGGAAAAAGATTCTTTGCCTTCCAATCCTCCCCAAGCTACCAGGTTATAGTCTCCAGGTTCTACTTCTACGGGCATGCTATATCCGTCATCACTCAAGATATCGCCTTGCTCGGTTCGCTGATAGACGAATTTTCCGTTTTCATCAAAGGCGTAGAGAGTCACTGATTTCACTTCATTGGCAAAAGCATCGGCAAACTTCATATTTTTGTCATATTTGAATTTTACGCGGTACTCTACAGAGCAGTCTGCGGCTTCTTCACTCAGAATGGCATCACATGAAGCCATCACAATGCCGAGTGTAGACAGTAACAGTGTCCACATTTCTATTTTTCTGATTTTAACCAATGCTTTCATTATTCTATTTTCTTACTTTGTTTATATATGGGCTGCACGGTTGGGGGGTGCAGAAGGAATTATCAGGTTAGGTGGGAAACGGTTTATGGTGTTTCCTGTTCTGTATCACTCTTGGCACTGATACAGGAAGTGCGTTTTTGTTGCTTGAAAGAGTGCTATTTGTGGGTATGTCAAAACTCCCGACCGTTTGTCTTTTAGACGCGGATGATTTAATGATAGGATTATTTCGTTTTGACACACCCGCCAAATAGATTGGATTATTATTATGAATGAAAAAGCTTTTTACTTTAATTCTACGTCCTGACTAACCATTTTCCAAGCCAGAATATTGACTTGCGCAGCCAGATAAGAGTTATCATCTGAGGGTTTCTCTGGAATAATGGGTTGTTCAGGATCAACAATAGGAGTACCCATACCTGAAATTTTTGTTAAATTCAAAGCGTATACATGATTGCGTACTACACCGATAGAACCGGTTTCTCCTTCATTTCCAAAGTGTTCGATAGGAGTCCAGAAGTAGCATTTTCCATCTTTGTACAACATGAATTGACCTTTGTTCTCGAGAGCCCGTTTGGCATCATCTGATACGCTGACATTGTCATTGAATACAGGTTTTGCCATATAGGCTTTGTTTCCTTCCGAACCTGCTTGTACGAACTGGATATCTTTAGATGTAATTGCCTCACCATCTTGCTTCTTGAAATCTTTTAATCCATTTACAAATTCGGATTTCAAGTTGTCTTCTGTCCAGTACAAACCGTTGTAGTTGCAGAATGTGCTTAGGAATGTATTATCTTTAGTGTTTTTTATTCTGGCAGTTACCAATAAATGAGTATAAGCGACAGTCGGTGCTTGATAAGCGTCCCATGTTAATGTATTTTCCAAGCAATACAGTGTCTTTGTCTCCTTATCATCCACATACGGACTGAAAATTAAATCTTCAGTTTGACTTGTTTCAAAATTGGTATAGTTCATATCTTTTGCCCAGAATGAACGGTTGGTACCCCAAACCCAATCTCCAGTCACATCAGTTGCCGCTAAGTTTTTAAGTATATAAGATTTCTTGTTGGTACCGCTTAAAGTCCAACCTTGAATCTCAGGTTTTAAAGTTACTTCTTCGTTATCTAATGTTGTTGTTGTCTCTTCCGTTGCCAGCTTGTCATCTGTTACTGTAACTTTTGCAAGTACTCTTTCCACATAGATGGCCAGTGGGCTTTGCATTGCTTCCGATTCGCTCTGCTTGATATGATTGTCTACCGGAGTTGCTATCTGCATTTCTCTATCGGCTTTAAAAACAGAATTGCTCATTGCAAAGGCATCGTTCGCACCGTAACCATAATTACCGGCTGCCGCCAACAAGTTATTTAATGACTGGCTCATATTCAAGCCTTCCGGCGCATTCAAGAAAGCGATCACAGAGGCCGGTGTAATAGTAGCGTTTTTCAATACTAGGACAGCTTCTGATTGTTGCTTACTCTTATTAAATGTCAGTGTGGTAGCTACATTGGTAATGTAATTGCCCGATGCGTCAAAGAATACAAATGTGGCATTCTTTACAGCATTTTCCGCATCGCTTCCATATTCTTCACCACCTGCTGAGGCGACTCTGCCAAATGAGGTTTCCGGATTACTGATTGCAACCGCTACGTAAGCGTCACCTTCCAAAGGTTGGTTACCGTTATCCTCAACTAAATCATTATTGGTGCATGCGGCTAGTGCAGCGCATACCATCATTCCTGCAAATAAACTTTTAATTTTCATGAGTTCTTTATTGTTAAAATTTAAAACTTATATTTTTGTCATACTATTTTGTCTTTTTCGACTTTGCAAAGATAAGGGGAAAAAGATATTTCCCCCAGTCGGTATTTCTCTCCAAAATAATAGGAAGTTTTATCGGATGCCTCAGGATGTGCTGTAGGACTGTTTTTGTTAATCAATTGATAAATTCGCACCCTCTTTGCGTAAAAAACCAACTATGCTATCGCTTGATTTTTTATTTATTTGTAAGTCGTATAGTTTTACTGTATGATTTTACCTCCTATGTTATGAAAGACAAATGATTGATTTATCACTATATTGTAGTTGTCCTATCTCTGCAAAGGGATGAAATTAAAAAAATCCGGAGCAATGCATATTACTCCGGATTTTAGATTTGTGCTTTTCACAAAGAATAAATCTTCTTCTAACATCTTTTATCGTTTTGTGTCTAGGGAATGAATTTTGTATTTCGGTTAGTTTGTCGTCTCTGCCTTATTTTGTGCAAAAATCATTCTCCTCTTTAATTTTATTCTACTATGGACATTCTTTTTAATGGTTTCTTCTTCAGATTACAAAGATAGATATTGTTGCTATGACACGACAGGGGAAAAATTCTCTTTTTTGCCCGAATAACCATGGTTCTTATTTCAAGTAAGGAAAAGAAAATATCCATATCTCAGGAATGGTCGGTAAATCCATCAGGCATTCTCTTGATAAGCCTTTTCTTGTGTTGATAATAAAAAATTGTATTTTTTAGTCTGAGTTTTAATAAGCTTTTTCATATCTTTGTCCAAAATACTAATACTGCTTTCAAAATGAATACTACTGTAGGAAGATCTTTTTATATTGTATTATTATGCCTTAATATTCTGAATATAAGTGCTAAGGATAATTTTAGGCAGGCCGATATTTATGATATGCGTTTATTGAACCAACAGTCTGGTTTAAATAATAATACTTTGACAGATATCTATCAGGATGAGGATGGTTTTATGTGGCTGGGTACTGATGTGGGACTCAACCGATATGACGGAATCCATTTTCATAATTATGATTGGATAGAGGAAGAGCCGGCTACAGTGGAAACCATAGTGGAAGATAATGCCCATTTGCTATGGTTCAAGGTGAAAGGACAAGATCGAATAGCTTGTTTTGATAAAATAAAGGAATGCTATTTGCCTATAACTTCAGAAACGCCCGAATTTTTGACCGATATCAAAGAGATCATTCAGGCGGAAGGCAGGCTTTATGCTGCCACCCATAAAGGAATAGCCGCTCTGAAAGTGAGTCCTGTAGCCGATGGAATGAAAGTGGCGTTCCATTTCCTGCCGGAAACTCCTTCGGATATTGTTTGTTTGCGTAGTGGCGGAAATTCTATATATGCTCTGACTGCTAAGCGGGAATTGTTTATTTACCATATCGACAGTTGTAAACAAGAGCATGTGAGTTGTGAAGAGTTAGGTATTGCGATGGATATACCTATTGATGATATCTATACTTTCAATGAGTATGTATGGATTTGTCCCCGTTGGTCAGGAGGTGTTTGTTATAGTCCGTCTACTGGCCAATATCGGGAAGTAGTGTATACTAACGGAAAAACTGGATATAATTCTGCCTATATTCGTGACATAGTCCAAATGGATGCGAATACTTTTATTGTAGCAGCACGCAATACTCTTTATAAATTGACATTTAATAAAGATAATTTCATTGACTCCGATTATATTATTGAAGATTTGTCATCTCAATTGGAACGGTATGCACCGGCCTTGAATAATGGTATCACACAGGTTTATTATGATCAAGAGAACTTTGTGCTGTGGATAGGAACTTTCGGACGCGGGGTATTGAAACTGAATATGGGAAAAAGTTTGCTTCAGCGTATTCCTATAACAGGAGGGAAAAAGATCATTAAAGCCATTATACAGGATGCGGATGGATATATTTGGCTGTCTACCGAGCAAAGCGGCATTTACCACAGTGTCGGGAACCAGATTGCTGCCGATATGCAGTTTGTCCAATGGGAAAAAGCTGAAATACACAATAACTACTGTATGTACAAGGATAAAAACGGAAGTTTATGGATAGGCTGTATGGAGGGTAATATACTTTGTATGAATCCTTTGTCCAAAGAAACAACTTCTTATCATCCTGTTTTGGAAAATAACGAGTCCATTGGAGCCATTTCTGCTATTTATCTGAACGCACGTGGAATTTTATGGATTGTTTCCGATAAAGGACTTGCTATGTACGATTATAAAAATAGCAAGATATTGGACTGGATTGCCTATTCCGACCAGTTGGCGCCTGTTACTGCTATTTGTGAGGATGGGGATGGAATGATATGGCTGGGAACTAAGAAGGGGCTGGTTACCTTGAAATATGAAAAAGGAAAAACGGATATTGTCAGAGGATATGAAACAGACCGTGATCTTAGGACAGGGGAAGTTTTGGCATTGTATGTCAATAATTACAATCAGATATTTGCCTCTTATGTGAATAAAATCCTTCTGATAGATGGAAAAGGAAAAAAGCCGGTTGCCACTTTGCTTTTGAAAAGAGATTTTGCTAACGGGCATATCAACTGTATGGTGGATGACGGTAATGGGAATACTTGGCTGGGTACCAATGCCGGATTGATAACGATCAATAATAACAGTTCCTCTTCTTATAATTATTCATTTCCGGAGGATTATTATAATGTATGTTTGTTGAACAACGGTTTCCTTTTGTGGGCAAGTTCATCCGGATTGGCTTATTTTGATCCCCGGCAAATGAAACAGGAGTCTTTAGAACGGAAACTTTATATGTCAGATATTGACGTGAACTATAAGAAAGTAGAGATTGGGCAAAAGATAAACGGGCAGGTTATTTTAGAAAGGCCTTTTTATCAAACGGACCATTTGGAGTTGAATCACCGCAATAATAGCCTGGTGATTTATTTAAGTGATTTGAAATACGGAAACGTTTCTAATCGTGTGGAGTATCGTCTGCTCCCGGTAGATGATGTATGGAGAAGCAGCAGCCATAACCAAATTGCCTTAAGTAATTTGGATCATGGTGATTATCGTTTGGAAATCAGACCGGTAACTCCGTTGGATATGGAAACAAAAGTAACCGTCCTAACTATTAGCGTGGGTGAGTATTGGGCTACCAGTGAATGGGCTTTGATTTTATACATTCTGCTGGGAATTGCACTTCCATTTTTAATTTGGCAATATGTCACCAATAAAAAGATGAAGCGGCGCTTTCACTTGGCCGAGAAAGAGAAATTGAAACAAAAATTGGAAGAAGAGAAACTGAAACGGGAGAATGATGAGAGAATCAATATGCTGCGTGACCAGGTAAGGCTGGGTCTGGCAAAAGAACTCCGTACCCCTTTATCACTGATTATTGCCCCTTTGAAAGAAATGATGGAAAATAAGGATTTTCCGCATACATTGATACAGAAAGCTGAAATAGCTTATCGCAGTTCTATGGGCATACAAGATATATGCAATCAGTTACTCAGCATTTATCAATATCGAAATAGTGATTACCAATTGAAAGTCGCTCCGTATTCAGTTGGAGAACTAGCAAATGGTGTGGTGCATTCTTTCTATGATCTATTGAATTCCTGCCCTATTACTTTATTGTATGATAAAGAAAAGCAGATTGATACGGAGATATGGGTAGATTATACAAGGGTGGAGTTTATACTGAAATGTCTTTTTTCAAATGCCTACCGTCATATTTCTTATGCAGGCTCTATTTGGTTCAATATTAATGTGGCGGAAATTGACAGAACGCAGTATTGCATATTCATAGTGAAAGATAATGGAAAGAATGCGGCAGAGGAATCGTCCGTGATCTATCTTAGCAGATCAGCTTATGATATTGGTGACAATCATAATGAACTTGCTGTAGATATTATGAAAGAAATGGCATTGGCACATCATGGAGATATAAAGATAGAACGTAGAAAGGATGAAGGTACTACGGTGGCTTTATACATTCCATTGGGCAAGGAGCATTTTGAGGGTGATAAGGATGTGGTGTTTGTGGCTCCGGCAAAGATTATGCTGGATAAGGAGGTAAACACAGCTATGGATGCTCTGCTGGAAGAGGCAAGGATGCCGGTGGAGGAAGTGAAGCCTTTGCAGGAATCTTTTTCATCAGATAAGAAACATACATTATTGATTATTGAAGACCATCAGGATATCCGTACTTATCTGCAAATCTTGTTTTCGTCTACTTATAATATTATATTGGCTGAGAATGGAGTGCAGGGGGTGGATTTGGCACGTAACCAGTTGCCTGATTTGATTATTACTGATGTGATGATGCCCGAAATGGATGGGTTTGAATGCTGTCGGATTTTGAAAGAGGATCTAAATACTTGTCATATACCTATTATATTGTTGACTGCTTTATCGGAAGAGGAGGATATGATGAAAGGAATAGAGCTAGGTGCGGACGAGTATATTTATAAACCGTTCAATCCGGATATCCTGCGCCTTAAAGTGAAGCGTTTGATAAAAAGTCGCATGGAATTGAAGCAGGTATATGCGAAATTGTTAATGCCTTCAGCCATTGCCGGAAATGAGGGGCAGGAAGAGCCGATAGAAATGAAAGCTGAAGATCCGTTTATAGAGGAGATCTTGGAGTTGGCTAATCAAAACTTGCAGAATCCTAATTTCAGTGTGAAATGGCTGGCGGAAAAGTTGAATATGAGCCAAGCGACTCTTTACCGGAGGATCAAACAGTCAACGGATTTTTCTTTGGTGGAACTGATCAGAGGTGTGCGTTTGAAGCGGGCCGCTGAACTTTTGAAAACGAAGAAATATAGTGTTCAGGAAGTGGCAGAGATGGTAGGATATAATGATATACCTACTTTCAGAAAACATTTTGTAGACTTTTATGGCACTACGCCTTCTACGTTTAATAATAAACCTTCGGAAGCATAACAAAGAAAAAGTGTGGCAAAGTTTTGGTCTGTACCTTTGCCACACTTTTTTTATGATTTACTTTACTTGTAATTATTTCTCGACCAATGCAAAATCAAGTTGTTTCTTTTCCAGGTTGGCGCGTGCCACTTTAATGGTAACTGGATCTCCCAAGCTGAACTTTTTATGGTGGCGGCGTCCGATCAGGCAATAATTCTTTTCATCGAAATCATAATAATCATCGCCGAGATCGCGCATAGGTATCATACCTTCACACTTGTTCTCATTCAGTTCTACATAAAGTCCCCATTCGGTTACTCCGGAAATGACTCCGTCGAACTCCATACCCAAACGTTCGCCCATAAATTCTACCTGTTTGTATTTTACGGAAGCACGTTCCGCATTGGCAGCTATTTGTTCCATTTCAGAACTATGGTCGCACAATTCTTCGTACTTCGTTTCTTGTGCTGTACGTCCTCCTGCCAGATAGCGGGTGAGCAGACGATGTACCATCATATCCGGAAAACGGCGGATAGGAGAGGTGAAATGGGTATAATAGTCGAATGCCAAACCATAGTGACCAATGTTATGGGTAGAATAACGAGCCTTTTGCATGGCACGCAAGGATACGGTTTCGACCAGGTTCTGCTCTTTCTTGTTCTTTATATCGTCCAGCAAACGGTTGATGGATTTTGATACTTCCGCTTTGCTGCCCGATGTGCGTATCTTGTAGCCGAAGCGGTTGATAAACCAGTTCAGGTTTTCCAATTTGTCGGGATCAGGAAGATCGTGGATTCGGTATGGGAACACTTTGGGCTTTTTATTCTTGGGCACTTTACCGATTTTCTCGGCTACGGTGCGGTTGGCCAAAAGCATGAATTCTTCAATCAGTTTATTGGCTTCTTTGGATTCCTTGAAGTAAACGCTCAAAGGCTTGCCGGTCTCGTCTATCTCGAATTTCACTTCTACACGGTCAAAGTCAATAGCACCGGAGGCAAGTCTCTGCTTACGCAGAATTTGTGCCAACTTATTCAATTCCAGTATTTCTTCCTTGTAATCGCCTTCACCGGTTTCAATTACTTTCTGTGCTTCTTCGTAAGTGAAACGGCGGTCGCTCTTTATCACAGTATGCTGGATGCGTGCATCTTTCACTTCTCCCTTTTCGTTCATGTCGAAAATGACGGAGAATGCCAGTTTTTCTTCATTAGGACGGAGAGAGCAGATAAAGTTACATAGGCGCTCGGGCAACATCGGGATAGTACGGTCTACCAAATAGACGGAGGTAGCTCGTTTTTCGGCTTCCTTGTCGATAACGCCTCCTTCTTTTACGTAATGGGTAACATCGGCAATGTGTACGCCTACTTCCCATAATCCCGGTTTGATGAGGCGGATGGAGAGTGCATCATCAAAGTCTTTTGCATCTTTCGGGTCGATGGTAAAAGTGGTGACATTACGGAGGTCCTCGCGCTCGGAATAGTCTGCTTCGGAAATTTCTGCCGGAATTTTTTCAGCGGCGGTTTCTACGTTTTTAGGATAAACATAGGGTAAACCGAATTCGGCCAGGATAGCATGCATTTCAGTGGTGTTATCTCCGGCTTGCCCAAGAATATCAATGACTTGTCCTATTGGGTTCTTTGCCTCTTCGGGCCATTCTGTTACTTTTACGACAGCTTTGTCTCCATTCTTTCCACCTTTCAGTTTGTCTTTCGGGATAAAGATATCGTTGGCCAGTGTACGGTTCTCTGTCAGTAGAAAAGCGTAGAACTTATCGACTTTCAGTGTGCCTACAAAAGTATCGTTGGCACGTTCTATAATTTCTATTACTTCACCTTCCGGATTCTGCTTCTTGCGTTTGGCAAACAGAGCTATTTTTACTTTGTCATTATTCATGGCATGTGCCGAGTTACGTTCGGCTATGAAAATAGTCTCACCGCCATCATCGGGGATGAATGAGTTCTTACCGTTACTTTTACGCTGAAAGACTCCTGTCATGATAAGCCCGTGGTCGTTCAGTTTGTAGTGCCCTTTTTCAACTTCTTGTAGAAAATCATCTTCAACCATTTCGGCGATGATATCGGCACAAAGCATTTTAAGCGGATGTGTAGTCAGGTTCAGACTGCCTGATAATTGTTTCAGACTGAATGTTTCATTCGGTTTGGTGTGGAATAAGCTGATCAGTCGTTCGGACATTTCGCTTTTTTTCATGCGTTTCCCTGCTTTTTTTTCTTTCTTTTTAGCCATAAGGGGATATATTAATGTATTATGTGCTACAAAGTAAACAAAATAATTGGAATGGCGGTTCAATAGATACATTAAATTTGGTTGAATATAAACGAAACGTGCTATCTTTGTCCGTTCAAAAATAACTGTGTTATGACAGAACTTGATAAGAGAACCAGAGAAAAAGAAATCTATAAGGTTACTTTAGTGGGTAGCTTTGTTAATTTCCTACTGGTTATTTTTAAATTCCTGGCCGGTATAGCAGGACATAGTGCCGCAATGCTGGCAGATGCCGTCCATTCTCTTTCTGATTTTATTACGGATGTGGTGGTGATCCTTTTTGTACGGATTTCCAACAAGCCCGTAGATAAAAGTCATGATTATGGTCACGGGAAGTATGAGACATTGGCTACTGCCTTGATCGGTATGGCGCTGTTGGGGGTAGGTTTCGGCATTTTGTGGAACGGAGCAACCGAGATCTTGGCTTTCCTGCGTGGGGAACAACTTCGCCAGCCGGGAATGCTGGCATTGGTTGCTGCTGTTATTTCTATATTGTTAAAGGAAATACTTTATCAATATACAGTCAGGATTGGGAAAAAATATCATTCGCAGGCGGTCATAGCGAATGCATGGCATCATAGAAGTGATGCATTGTCGTCTATCGGCACGGCTGTCGGCATTGGCGGAGCTATTTTGTTGGGGCCTCATTGGGCGGTGCTCGATCCTATTGCTGCTGTGGCGGTCAGCTTTTTCATAATGAAAGTATCCATTCAGTTGCTGATTCCCTGTGTAGATGAATTATTGGAAAAATCATTGCCCGAAAGTGTGGAGCAGGAGATAGAACAGGTTGTGTTATCTTTTGAAGGAGTGAGTGAACCACACCATTTGCGTACACGCCGCATCGGGAACAACTATGCTATAGAGATACATGTGCGCATGGATGGACATATTTCCTTGCACAAGGCTCATGAAACGGCAACAGCTATCGAACATAAATTAAAAGAAAAGTTTGGAGAGGATACCCATGTGGGCATTCATGTAGAACCGATAAAATAAAAACATGATGGCTTTCATCCACTGTAGGGGCGGGGTTTGCCCGCCCGGATACATACAGAAAAGTGTATTTGTGGATGTATTCGGGCGACCGGACGTCGCCCCTACAGTGGATGAATATTAAGAAAGGAAAAATGGAAAAAAAAGTATTAGTAACCGGAGCAAGTGGATTTATTGGTAGTTTCCTTGTTGAAGGAGGATTGGAAAGAGGTATGCAAGTATGGGCCGGTATGCGTAAAAGAAGCAGCCGTAAATATTTGAAAGATCCTCGTATTCGGTTTGCTGAACTGGATTTTGCCCACCCCGGAAAGTTGGTGGAACAATTGGCTGTTCACAAACAAATACATGGTGGTTGGAATTATATTATTCATTGTGCAGGTGTGACCAAATGCCGTCAAAAAGAAGAATTTGAAAAAGGTAATTATGTCTACACTCGTAATTTTGTAGAGGCTTTACAGACGTTGGACATGGTACCTGAACAATTTATCTATATCAGTTCGCTTAGTATTTTCGGTCCCATTCATGAAGACAATTACGCACCTATCAGTGAGCGCGATACGGCAATGCCTAATACGGCTTATGGAGTCAGTAAACTGAAATCGGAGCATTATCTGCAATCGCTCGGTGATTTTCCGGTGGTGATTTTCCGCCCTACGGGAGTTTACGGTCCTCGAGAACGTGATTATTTTCTGATGGCCAAATCTATCAAACAGCATGTGGACTTTGCTGCCGGTTTCAAAAGACAAGACCTTACTTTTATTTATGTGAAAGATTTGGTACAGGCTGTTTACTTGGCTATAGAGCGTGGAGTACGGCATCGCGCCTATTTTGTCAGTGATGGAAAAGTCTATTCAAGCCGTGCTTTTTCCGATTTAATACAAAAAGAACTTGGTAATCCGTGGGTTATACACATTAAATGCCCGTTATTTATTTTAAAAGTTGTATCTTTGCTCGCTGAATTTTCAGCGCGTTGCCTGGGAAAGGTAAGTACGCTGAATGCTGACAAATATAAAATAATGAAACAACGTAATTGGCAGTGTGATATCTCACCCTTAATAGAAGAACTGGGGTATCATCCCGAATACCCTTTAGACAGGGGAGTAAAGGAAATCATTGCCTGGTATAAGAAAGAAGGATGGCTTTAAATTTATTCAAGCGGGTAGACAGTGTAAAAGGATTGTTTGCCGTTGAGAGCATTAGTTTAATATACAATGCCCTCACGACCATTATGGTTTTGATATTATTCCCTCGTATGGACCACCCCGTAACCATGCTTCTGGAGCGTGCAGGTATTGTGGTCATAACGTTTGCATTGATATATCTGTATCACAAGTATCCCTGCAAGCTTACAGCATTTATCCGAATGGCTGTGCAGATGGCATTTTTGGCGTATTGGTATCCTGATACATTTGAATTCAATCGCCTCTTCCCCAATCTGGATAATTTCTTCGCATCAGCAGAGCAGTTTTTATTCCGTTGCCAGCCTTCGGTAGAGTTTAGTGAAAATTTTCCCTCCATGTGGTTCAGTGAACCGTTCAATATGGGATATTTTGCTTATTATCCGATGATTGGAATTGTGACTATTTATTATTTCCTGTTCCGTTTTGAGTGGTTCGAGAAGGCATCATTTGTGCTTGTCACTTCTTTTTTCATCTATTACCTTATATATATATTGGTTCCGGTTGCCGGTCCACAATTCTATTTTCCTGCTATCGGAATGGATAATGTGATGGCGCAGCATTTCCCTGCTATCGGTGATTATTTCAATAATAATGATATTCTGTTGCCTGGCCCCGGTTTTGATCATGGTTTCTTTTTTAATTTGGTAGAGGCTTCACAGGAAGTGGGAGAACGTCCTACGGCGGCTTTTCCCAGTTCACATGTCGGGATATCTACTATTGTGATGATTATGGCTTACCGAGTTAATAAGAAATTGTGTTATTTCTTGGCACCGTTTTATGTACTTCTTTGTTGTGCTACGGTCTATATTCAGGCGCATTATTTGATTGATGTCATTGCCGGCTGGATTTCGGCGGTATGTATTTATATAGTGGCTACGTATATGTATAAGCGCTGGTTTGCTTCGGTAGTATTCCAGCTTGTGCTGAAATAGTTATAGAAAGCATATAAAAACGTACAGGGTGTTCATTTTCGGACACCCTGTTTAATTTCTATGGTGTTGATTATCAGTGAAAAATGTTGCTGGCATAAATATTGTTTTAAAATAATGACCAAACACTGCAACGTTTGGCATAGAAGTAACGTCTAATAAATAAAAACTAAAGCAATATGAGAAAATTAGTATCAACTTTAATGGCGGTAACCCTTATGGTAGTGTCGGTAACAGCATGTGCAGAGAGAATAACTCCTAGTAAGAACTATGCTACCAAGAAAGTGAATGTGGGTAGTTTTAATGCTATTTCTACCAGTTCTTCGGTGGATGTGATTTACACTCAAAGCTCCGGTAGCCAGAATGTGGAAATATATGCTCCGGACAATTTGGTGGACTATATTGATGTCCGGGTTGAGGGTGGAGTACTTAAGGTGGGCTTTAAATCACCAAATAATAATTTTTCAATTACCGGAAAGCATAAAAAGGAAGTAAGAGTTTCTGCTCCGGCTGTGAATAGCTTGAAAGCTTCCAGTTCCGGTGATATTATTATAAAGAACGGACTAAAAACGAACGGAAAGGTTACGGTTAAGGCTAGCAGCAGTGGTGATGTAACGGGTGGCACTATTTCTTGTGAGGATTTTGCGGCTACCGCTAATAGTTCGGGTGATGTGGTTTTGGAAAAGGTATCTTGTACAAATTTCTCCGCTGATGCCAGTAGTTCCGGTGACGTATCTATTAAAAATCTGAATGCTACTAATGTTTCTGCTGATGCCAGTTCTTCGGGCGATGTTATTTTAGCAGGTACCTGTGAAAATGCTTCTTATAGAGCTAGCAGCAGCGGTGATGTAAAGGCAAAAGGTATGAAAGCGGTAAATGTGACTGCCAGTGCCAGTTCATCCGGTGATGTGGAGTGCTATGTAACCGGTTCGCTGACAGCGAAAGCATCCAGTAGTGGGGAAGTTGCTTATAAGGGCAATCCTAAGAATATTGATTTCTCTCCCAAGAGAGGATTACGCAAAATAGAATAAATAATGTGCTAATGTGCCAATTGGCTGTGCTGTGTTCCGCATGGTACATTGGCACATTAGCATATTGTAGGATTAACAATTCATTCCATAATTCCCTTTTATGTAGTCCAGAATGCTGAAAAGTTCTTTTACGGTTTCGGCGCGGAGCATGGCGATACGAGTTTCCTTGAAATTAGGAATACCTTTAAATAAAGGAGAAGCGGCCAGATGGCGGCGTACATGAAGAATGCCGCGACGTTCGTCCAGCAAATTTACACTATCCAGTACTTCCTGTCGAAGGACATCCAGTCTCCAGTCGAAAGAGAGAGGAGGAAGTTCTTCACCTGTTTCTATATAATGTTTTACTTCCTTGAATATCCAAGGACGGCCAAAACTGGCACGGCCAATCATGATGGCATCCACTCCATACAGGTCAAAACATTCTTTGGCACGCTGCGGCGTAGTTACATCTCCATTCCCTATAATCGGTATATGCATGCGGGGATTCTTCTTTACTTCGCCTATCAAAGTCCAGTCTGCTTCGCCTGTGTACATTTGTGCGCGCGTGCGTCCGTGAATTGTCAAAGCCTCGATACCGCAATCCTGTAATTGCTCGGCAAGGTCTACTATAATTTTATGGTCATTATCCCAGCCCAAACGTGTTTTTACGGTAACGGGAATCTTTATCGCCTGCACAACGGCACGGGTAATTTCCAGCATCAACGGGATGTTTTGTAACATACCTGCACCGGCTCCTTTACCTGCTACACGCTTCACAGGGCAGCCGAAGTTAATATCCAGTATATCAGGATGTGCTTCCTCCACTATTTGGGCAGCTTCTACCATGGTTGCCGTATCCTTTCCGTAAATCTGAATGGCTACAGGTCGCTCTTCGTCGTTGATGTTCAGTTTCATCATTGTTTTTCCTACCGAACGTATCAAGGCGTCAGCCGAAACAAATTCTGTATATACCATATCAGCACCAAATTTTTTGCACATCAGGCGAAAAGCAGGGTCAGTAACATCTTCCATCGGAGCTAGGAAAACAGGATGTTCGCCTAAGTCTATATTTCTAATCTTCATAGCTGTATATTTATCTTTTTATTACAGATTACATTAGCTCACATAGACTTTAATCTATAATCTGTGTAAATCTGTGTAATCAGTGGTGAAATCAGGCTGCAAAAATACGGAAAAAAGCCTACCTTTGCATATACATTAATCAAAAGAATAATGAAAGCTTCTATAAAAGACTTTGAAATAATGGCTCCTGTAGGCTCACGTGAGTCATTGGCAGCAGCCATACAGGCAGGTGCGGACTCTGTTTACTTTGGTATTGAGAGTTTAAATATGCGTGCACGATCTGCCAA
Source organism: Bacteroidaceae bacterium (assembly GCA_963651205.1). Lineage (GTDB taxonomy): Bacteria > Bacteroidota > Bacteroidia > Bacteroidales > Bacteroidaceae > Phocaeicola. The sequence goes on along the minus strand of CAVJPC010000209.1, from coordinate 52,717 downwards.
TACATTTACTATCAATGATTTGCGAGAGATTGCACAGATCTGTGATGAACATGATATCAAGAGTTACCTCACGATTAATACCATTATCTATGATGAAGATATTACCTTGATGCGCACCATTGTGGATGCGGCTAAGGAGGCGGGTATCAGTGCTGTAATTGCCGCGGATGTGGCGGTGATGGCTTATTGTAATGAAGTAGGACAGGAGGTGCACCTTTCTACCCAGTTGAATATCAGCAACGCCGAAGCGTTGAAATTTTATGCCCGTTTTGCCGATGTGGTAGTGCTTGCACGTGAATTGAATTTAAAGCAGGTACGGGTAATCTATGATACGATTCAGAAAGAACAGATTAAGGGTCCGAACGGTGAGTTGGTCCGTATCGAAATGTTCTGTCACGGAGCACTTTGTATGGCTGTATCAGGAAAATGTTATCTCAGTCTGCACGAGATGAATGTATCTGCTAACCGGGGAGCTTGTATGCAAATATGTCGCCGTGCTTATGATGTGAAGGACAGGGAGAGTGATATTGAACTGGAGGTAGACAATAAATACATTATGTCTCCTAAGGATTTGAAGACTATTCACTTTATGGATGAGATGATAGAGGCCGGTGTACGTGTCTTCAAGATTGAAGGCCGCGCCCGCGGTCCCGAGTATGTACGTACCGTGGTGGAATGTTACAAGGAGGCTATCCGTTCTTATTTGGACAATACCTTTACCGAAGAAAAGAAGCAGACTTGGGATGAACGGCTGAAGACTGTATTCAATCGGGGATTCTGGAATGGGTATTATCTGGGACAGCGTTTGGGTGAATGGAGCAAGAACTATGGTTCGGAGGCTACTGAACGTAAGGTGTATGTGGGAAAGGGAATCAAGTTTTTTTCTAATATCGGCGTGGCAGAGTTTTTGGTGGAAGCTGCGGAAATGAAAGTAGGAGATAAGTTGTTGATAACAGGTCCTACTACAGGAGCGGTATTTCTGACATTGGATGAGGCGCGTGTGGATTTGAGGCCGGTAGATGTGGTAAGAAAAGGTCAACATGTATCCTTTAAAGTACCCGATAAGGTACGCCCTAGTGACAAGCTTTATAAGTTGGTTTCTCCTGAGGATTTGAAGAAGAAATAAAACAGAAAGGATATGTTTCAAAAGAGATATTGGAATTTAAACCTCTTATGATTAAAATCTGGAAGAGAACCCCCTTTTCTTATTTTATGTAGCAATGAATAAAATAAGAAAGGGGGGGTATTGACATACAGATTATTATAAGGCTGTTTCATTAATCTATTTTGAGATGTCCTTTGGAACTATAAATAAGACTCTCTTTTAATTTGTTTGAGAACAATAAAAAACCCGTAACAGTTCATTTTGCTACGGGTTTTCACTTTGTTAGAGTTTGCTGTTATTTGGTATAAATTGAGAGTTTGGGATGATCCTTGTAAAGGTTTTTGTTTACCAGTTCTTCCGAATCTGTAATTCGGTACAAATAATATTTACTGTTTGGACAGAACGCACTTTTATCGGGGAAATTGAAGAAACGATGTCCTTGAGTCTTTTTCTTAAGTGTGTGAGTTTGTCCGTTTTCATCAGTGTAAATATAGTCTATGGGACCTTCGGGATATGCTTTGCGGACTACAGTCTGTTGGTTACGGATAATGTCTATCAAACTGAATCCTTCACCCCATAATTCTTTGCGGCGTTCTAACCAAATTGTTTCCAATAGATCTTGTTGTGAAAGATTTTTATTAATAGTTTTTGCTCCTCTGGCTGTTTTTAAATCATTTAATTTGTTAATTGCATCTGGGTCATTCAGATGTGCTTTTGCCTCTGCATTTATCAAATAAATTTCGGCAACGCGAATCAATACGATATCACCAAGTTGGTTTTCGATATCGCGGAATCTGAATTTAGAGTTACGCATCCATACATAGGCTGCTGATTCGACGTCAGCTCCCGGATCTGTAGCCCAGAACAGCATTTCTTTACGATAATCACCATCTTCGAATAAATCACGGAAGTAAGGGTCTACATTGAAGCTATAATAGTATGATCCTTTAGTTGTAGTATCTAAATAATGGAACTGATAACTAGCATTACTTTGATCGTTGGTTTGAGCATGCCCCCAAATCCATTCTTTATTTTCTACAGAATTGAATCCAGCTTTATATTCACTCTCGGTCATTAGATAATTGTTTTTAGCTAGCAATTTATCTGAGTAAGTTTTAGCTTTTTCCCATTGACGAGCATAAAGACAGGCGCGTGAGAGAATACCTAGGACAACTTCATTGTCAATTTTGTGTTTGGCGTCACGTACATAAGTTTCGGGAATAAGTTCTAATGCTTCTTCTAAATCGTTGATGGATTGTGCATATACTTCACTGACACTTGATGCGGGTTTTCCTTCTGCTGCAATTGTTTCATCAGTGGACTGTGTATAGATAGGTGCACATACAGCGTCCGGGTCTTTATCAATAGCAAAGGAATAACAAGAGGCCAGGTGCAGGTATAAGAAACCGCGTAAAGCCAATGCTTGCCCTTTAATTCGATTTCTGTCGACTTGCGTGCCTTCGGCAGCATCAATATTGTCTAATACTCCGTTACAGTCGTTGATTACACGGTATGCTAAAAGCCAGCTCAAGGTGTTTGTGCCTCCTTTTCCATAAATTGCAGAAAATTCATTATGTGTCCTAAAGCCATATTTGGTATTTAGCACTACATCAGAGCCCATTGCGTCATTTGCACGCAGCATTGCTCCATAGCCAGGGTTGGCGTAAGAATTGAAAGTTTCCATCAGGTAGTTCCAACCACCATTAAGTACTTTTTCGGCATCTCCTGTTTTACCGAAAACAGAATCGGCATCTACATAAGTTGTAGGAATTGTATCCAAATCGCAGGAAGTGAGCATTATACTTCCCAGTGCGAATGAAAATATATATTTAAAAATAGTTTTCATATTCTTCTTTCTGTATTAAAGTTTCACATTGATACCGAATGAAATAGTTTTCATTGCCGGATAACGATAGTAAGTAGAACCTCCGAAAGTTTGCTCTGGGTCTAGACCTTGTTGTTTGGCTAATGTCAGCATATTTTCAGCTTGAAAAAATATGCTTGCATCTTTCAGTGTCAATATGTTTAGCAACGACTTCGGCAGATTGTAAGAGAATGTAATATTCTTCAAACGTAAGTATGAACGGTCAACTAAGAATCGGTTTGAAGAGTTTGTCCATGAGCTTTTGGGAGAGGTTGTCAGACGTGGTACATCGGTATAGGGATTTTCAGGAGTCCAACGGTCTAACATATCTACGCTCCAACTGGTACCTGTAGGTCCTTGGCTCATCAATGAAACTTTATCCCCATTATAGATTTTACCACCAATGGAATAAGAGAATAAGAATGATAATGTAAAATCCTTGAATGAAAGATCTGATTGAAGACCGCCAGTCCAGTCTGGTAGTGAATTGCCACATTTTATTTTGTCGTCTGGGGTGGTTGATGAATAGTCTTCTGTGGCTACCTTTTCTCCGTTGGTGTTGTAACGATACCAACTTGGATTACCATTTTCAGGATTGACACCAGCCCATTCTACTAAATAGAAATCATATAATGATCCTCCTTTCACCCATTTCTTGTTACCACTCCACATTTCTTCGGCAGGTAATGAGGTTATTTTGTTTTTATAGGTAGTAGCATTAAAAGAAAGTTTCCATTTCCAATCTTTAGTCATGATAGGATATCCTGAGATTTGGAATTCCCATCCATAATTTTTGATGGCACCAATATTTTCGTCCATACTTGAGAAGCCTGAAGATGGCACCAAGTCTTTAGAGAATAATAAATCTTTAGAACGACGTTCAAAATATTCGATTGTACCACTTAGACGATTGTTCCAGAGACTAAAATCCAAGCCGATATTAGTATTTAGATTGGTTTCCCATGATAAATTAGGAGTTGCCAGACGATAAGCGTGCAAACCGGATTCACCGAGATTATTGCGTATGGAGTAGAGTGCCTGATACGCATAATAACCTACTTGGTCATTGCCTTGCGCTCCGTAGCTGGCACGCAGCGATAAATTAGATAGCCAGTCTGATGTGCTTTTCATGAATTCTTCCTGCATGATTTTCCAAGATGCGCCTACTGACCAGAAGGTACCCCAACGATGATCCGGATGGAAACGGGAAGAACCGTCAGAACGGACAGAAGCCGATAAGAAGTATTTTTGATTGTACGAGTATTCAGCACTTCCAAAGAAGCTTAACAGCTTGTATTGGTCGCTGTTTCCGCCAAAATCACCTAAAGAGGAAGCTGCGTCGGGCTCATAAAATCCATCCATGATGACTTTGCTGCGGTTTCCGCCGAAATTGGAAGTGTTATATTCATAATACTCCTGACCGGCCATCACACGGATATCATGTACATCATTAAACGTGTGTTGATAATTAATGACATTATTAAAAGTCATGCCTGTAGTGCGGTAGTTGTATTTGCTTACGCTGCCACCACTGATAGAACCTGTACCGTAAGTAGGATTGGTGTAGTCATGATTTGTTTTGTTATTATAGTCAATATTCAAAGACATTTTGTAAGAAAGTCCTTCAATAGGAGTTACTTGGATAAAACCACGCAAAGAGGCTGCATCACGTTTGATTTCACTTTTATCGTGTGGCATGGAGGCCAGCAGATTATATTTTGCATATGAATTAGGGCGATATTCACCATAATCGAACATACGGTCACCATTTTCGTCCAATAGATATGCTCCGGTTGCCAAATCGCGTTGATATACTGGATAGAATGATGGTAATGAACGGGCAAACATCACAACATTGGAAATAGTAGAATCGTCTTGTTTAGGATAGTCCTGAACAGAATGAGTCCCTGCTACATTCAAACCAATTTGTAACCATTTGCGGATATCTGAAGTCACATTGGCGCGGAGAGTATAACGTTTGAAACCAGAGCAGATATATGCCCCTTGGTCATCCATGTAACCTGCTGAAACAAAGTACTTGGAGGTTTTGCTACCACCACTTACTCGTACATTTAAATCTGTATAGTGTGCATCTTGTGAAAGGGCATCGTCCCAGCTGTCATTCCATAATGGTTTGGCACCGGCTACCAGTTTTCCGTCATGACCGATTGGTTCAGGGTAAGCACTACCATAAGGGTTGATGCCTAGATTGCCTGTAACATTGCTTGATGCCCATGCTGCAGCTTCTTCGGCAGAGTAGCCGTTGTCCATACGATAGTTACGCATGGCTTCCCAATATAATTCATAATATTGGTTTGTATTTAACTGGTCATAGTCTGCGCGTGCACGGCTTGAAAAGCCATATTTAGCAGATAATTCAACGGTGGGTGCGCTATCTTTATTTCCTTGTTTGGTGGTGATCATAATTACACCGTTTGCTGCACGTGAGCCATACAGTGCAGCGGAAGCTGCATCTTTCAATACAGTGATTGACGCAATATCTGAAGATGCTATGGAGGAAAGAGCACCGTCGTAAGGAACACCGTCAACTACATAGAGTGGGTTGGTTGAGGCGTTTACAGAACCGACACCACGGATTAAGATAGTAGCGTCTGAGCCAGGTTGACCACTGGAAGAGAAGGATTGTAAACCGGCTACAGTTCCCTGCAATGCTTTTGATACACTACTAACTTGTGCTTTTTCAATAGTGCCGGCAGCAATATAGCTTGCTGAACCTGTAAATGTAGATTTTTTGGCAGTACCGTAAGGAACGGTTATGACCACTTCATCTACCATTTGAGTTGCTTCTTTCAATTCTACGTTAATAACTTTACGCTTGTTTACGGGTAGGGTTACTGTTTCATAACCTACAAAAGAGAAGATCAGGCTTTCATTGCCATTAACCTGGATCCGATAGCTACCATCAATGGAAGTGATGGTACCACGAGTTTGTCCTTTTACAGATACTGTGACACCGGGCATTTCTTCGCCTCCTGCGGTGACTTTACCAGTTACTGTAATTTCCTGTGCGTATGTAGTAATGCAGAATAGCAAACTACATAATAATAAAGAAAATCTGCTCATATAAACTTGGCTTTAATTAGGGGTTTATAAATCGCCATATTTCAGGCATTATATATTGAACTCTCTTTCTCATATTGTGAATACAATCCTTTGTATCATTATGTCGTTTCCCACAGCAGTCTTATTGCCTTTCAACCACATTAGGGTTTCTTTTTGTTTGTATCTCTTATAATTGTATTATTTAATAGTGGCTGCAAATATATGTAATTTGATTTAAATAGGATAATATATTTTAATATATTTTTTACGATAAGTTTCCTCTTGGTTAAGGATATGCGGCTTTTCTTAACTTTATTAAAATAGTGTTTGTCTCATTTTTAATATGGAACTAGCATATGGTATTGCTTTATTTATCAAATATTTATGTGCTATTGTGTTGAATTTAATTCTTGTAATATATATACTTTTATATTTATATAAATAGAAATCTGTTTTTGGCATATTTAATCTGTTGTTGTATGCTTATGCATATTTCATAACTTTTATAGAATAGAATTTTTCTTTAATTTAGTAGTAACTGCCCTATTTCCCTTGGATAAGTAAACAGTAACTTTTTGACTTTTTGATATTTGATTTTTAGTTAAAAGGGGCTGGATTGTGAAAGAGAGGAATCGTAAATTGAAGAAATAATAGAAAATATTTCGTCTAAAATGCCTATCTTTGCAACTTAATAATAAATAAGTACGTACATATTATGAATATAGAAGAAAAACTCACCGCGTCCATTATCAGTGCTATTAAAACGCTGTACGGACAGGATGTACCTGAGAAAATGGTACAACTGCAAAAGACAAAGAAAGAGTTTGAAGGACACCTTACATTGGTTGTTTTTCCTTTTTTGAAAATGTCTAAGAAAGGCCCTGAACAGACCGCACAAGAAATAGGCGGATATCTGAAAGAGCATGCTCCCGAACTAGTTTCAGCTTACAATGCAGTGAAGGGCTTTCTTAATTTGACTATTGCTTCGGACTGTTGGATTGAACTTTTGAATTTTATTCAGGCTACTTCTGAATATGGTATTGAAAAGGCTACAGAGAACTCTCCGTTGGTGATGATTGAGTATTCTTCTCCCAATACAAACAAACCGCTTCACCTGGGCCATGTCCGTAACAATCTGTTAGGAAACGCCTTGGCCAATGTCATGGCGGCTAATGGCAATAAAGTAGTTAAGACAAATATTGTAAACGACCGCGGTATCCATATCTGTAAGTCCATGTTGGCTTGGTTGAAATATGGTAACGGTGAAACACCTGAATCATCGGGCAAGAAGGGGGACCATCTGATTGGTGATTATTATGTAGCTTTTGACAAGCATTACAAAACTGAAGTAAAGGAACTGATGGCTCAGTATCAGGCTGAAGGCCTGAATGAAGAAGAGGCAAAAGCTAAGGCTGAGGCAAACTCTCCTCTGATGTTGGAAGCTCGCGAGATGCTCCGTAAATGGGAAGCGAATGATCCGGAAATTCGTGCTTTGTGGAAGAAGATGAATGACTGGGTATATGCCGGATTCGATGAAACCTACAAGATGATGGGGGTCAGCTTCGATAAGATTTATTACGAATCAAATACGTATCTGGAAGGTAAGGACAAAGTGATGGAGGGGCTGGAAAAGGGCTTCTTCTACCGGAAGGAGGATAACTCTGTATGGGCTGATTTGACTGCCGAAGGATTAGACCATAAACTACTGCTTCGCGGTGACGGTACATCTGTATATATGACTCAGGATATCGGTACTGCCAAGTTACGTTTTCAGGATTACCCTATCAATAAAATGATTTATGTGGTGGGTAATGAACAAAATTATCATTTCCAAGTACTTTCTATCCTGTTGGATAAATTAGGATTTGAATGGGGTAAAGGACTGGTTCACTTCTCTTACGGCATGGTGGAACTGCCCGAAGGTAAGATGAAGAGCCGTGAAGGAACAGTGGTAGATGCTGATGACCTGATGGAAACGATGATTGAAACAGCCAAGGAAACTTCTGCCGAACTGGGTAAATTAGATGGTTTGACTCAAGAAGAGGCTGACAATATTGCACGTATCGTCGGCTTGGGAGCTTTGAAATATTTCATACTGAAAGTGGATGCCCGTAAGAATATGACTTTCAATCCGAAAGAATCGATTGATTTCAATGGAAATACAGGTCCGTTTATTCAATATACATATGCCCGTATTCAGTCTGTATTGCGTAAGGCAACCGAAGCAGGTATCGTTATTCCTGAAGTAATTCCCACCGGTTTGGAATTGAGCGCCAAAGAAGAAGGCTTGATTCAGATGCTGGCTGATTTTAAATCGGTTGTCAAGCAAGCCGGTTCAGATTATAATCCTTCAATCATAGCTAACTATGCATACGATTTGGTAAAGGAATACAATCAATTCTATCATGATTTCAGCATTCTGCGTGAAGAAAACGAAGCGTTGAAAATCTTCCGTCTGGCGCTGAGCGCCAATGTAGGCAAGATTGTGAAGACAGCGATGGGCTTGCTGGGCATCGAAGTGCCTGAACGTATGTAAACCGGCCCGTGCGCTAAGCGTAATTTCTATGCAGATGGCAAAGAAACAGAAATATTATGTAGTATGGAAAGGTGTCAATCCGGGAGTCTATGATTCTTGGACTGACTGCCAGCTACAGATAAAAGGGTACGATGGCGCGCAATACAAGTCATTCGAGACCAAAGAGGAGGCGGAACATGCCTTGGCTTCTTCCGCTTATCATTATATAGGAAAGAATGCCGCTAAAAAAGAAGATACCCCTAAACAACTTCCCGAGAACTTTGATATGAACTGTTTGGCTGTGGATGCCGCTTGTAGTGGAAATCCCGGACCTATGGAATATCGGGGGGTCTATTTGCTCACCGGACAGGAGATTTTTCATTTCGGCCCTGTTTATGGTACGAATAATATCGGAGAGTTTCTTGCTATTGTCCATGCTTTGGCATTGATGAAGCAGAAGAATATCAATATGCCTGTTTATTCGGACAGCCGTAATGCGCTGAGCTGGGTGAAACAGAAGAAATGTAAAACTAAACTGGAACGAACTCCCAAGACGGAGAAACTTTTTCAAATGATAGAACGGGCCGAGAGCTGGCTGAAAGAAAATAAATATACCACACCTTTATTGAAGTGGGAAACCGACCGATGGGGAGAGGTGCCGGCTGATTTCGGACGGAAATAATAAAGACATTGAAAAAATGAAAAAGAGAATTGCATTTATTAGCCTGTACTTTTTTACGGTCTTACTGATATTTATTTTACAGAAACCATTATTCATGCTTTATAATGGTTCCATTGAAAAAGGATTCGGGTTTATTGATTATATACAGGTAATGGTTCATGGAGCCAGTCTTGATGCCGCTACAGCAGGATATCTCACAGCACTTCCGTTCTTGTTGGTACTGGTCAGTATCTGGTTTGAGAAATTCCCTTTGAAGAAAATACTTTGTGGGTATTATATTTTAGTCGCCATGCTCATTTCTATCATTTTTGTGGTGGATATGGCACTTTATACATTTTGGGGATTCAAATTAGACGCATCTGTTTTTCTTTATATCGATTCACCGAAAGAAGCCTTAGCAAGTGTTTCAATCGGCTTTATAGTGCTGAGAATTCTAGTCATCTTATTACTGACTGCTCTTAATTCTTATTTATTTTTGAAAATTACGCCTTCTGTTCTGAGCGCTACTCGGAAACGATGTATGGGAACGTCTGTTATGCTATTAATAGGAGGTGTGCTTTTCATTATTATACGCGGTGGTGTAACAGAGTCCACTTCCAATATAGGTCAAGTGTATTTCAGTAACGAACCCTTCTTAAACCATTCAGCAGTTAATCCGGATTTCAGTTTATTGTCTTCAATGGGAAAATCTCAGGATTTTGCAGCGGAGTTCAACTTCTTTGATGAAGAAAAACGGGCTGCATTGTTTGATGGACTTTATCCAACAACGGATGGGGACAGTATCATTCAGGTATTGAATACCAAGCGTCCTAATATTCTTGTTATTTTGATGGAGAGCTATGGTGCACGTTTTATTGGTTCGTTGGGGGGGATTCCTGATGTAGCTCCTAATTTCAACCGATTATCTGAAGAAGGCATATTCTTCACCAACTGTTATGCTAATAGTTTCCGCACAGACCGCGGGACTGTTTGTACCTTCAGCGGTTATCTTGGATTACCTACGGCATCCGTTATGAAAATTCCTGCCAAGAGCCGTACACTTCCTTCCATTGCGGAAGAATTGGTAAAATCCGGTTATAAAACAGATTTCTTGTATGGTGGTGATATCAACTTTACCAATATGAAGAGCTACTTGTTAAGCAAAGGTTACCAGCATCTGACTGCTGACAAGGATTTTTCTTTGGCAGAGCAAACCAGTAACGCATGGGGGGTAAATGATGATATTACTTTTGAATATCTTTATAATCAATTGAAAGATAGAAAAGAAGCTCCGTGGCATACAGCCTTTCTGACTTTAAGCAGTCATGAGCCGTTTGAAGTCCCCTACCATCGTTTGGACGAGAAGATTCCTAATGCTTTTGCGTTTACAGACGATTGCTTGGGGAAATTTATAGACAAGTTGAAGCAGACTCCGGTTTGGGAGAACCTGCTAATCGTTTGTCTGCCCGATCATGGCTTCTATTATCCGCGTGTAGGATTGAACACGGCTCCTGAGTTTTATCATATTCCGATGCTCTGGCTGGGAGGAGCGGTGAAGCAACCCATGAAAATAGATAAGATTATGAATCAGGCCGATTTGGCCGCTACTTTGCTGGGACAGTTGGGCATGGATCATTCATCATTTAATTTCAGCCGTAATGTGCTGGGTAGTGATTATACATATCCTTTTGCTTTTTATAGTTTCAATAATGGTTTCTCTTTCCGTGATAGCACCGGCGTAACGGTATTTGATAATAATTCGGAAAGTATATTGTTGGAAGAACCTGTCGGCAGTGAGGAGCGTATAAATAAAGGGAAGACCATTTTACAGAGTGTATATGACGACTTGGGCAGACGATAGTAATAAGGTCTAAAACGAAAATAATCAGCTAAAAGCATTCATATACACAAAAAATGTGCTTACTTTGCACTTTAATAAAAAGCAATCTCAATGGAACAAGAACTGATATTTCTGGATAGGAACGAATTTAATTACTCACCTTCGGAAGAAGTAATACAAGCACTAAAAGATTTTGACATAAAGAAACTTTGTTTTTACACTCGGATTTATGATGAAGGAAAGAAGAGTATATTTTCTGTCTTTCTTTCTGAATTGTATGGAGTTGATGAGTCACAGGTATTATTAGGCTATGGTGGGGAAGATATCCTGAAACAGTCTGTTCATTATTTCCTGACTCAGGCGGACGGCAACAAGACCATGCTGATTCCTAAGTTCTCGTGGTGGTATTACAAGTCTATCGCCGATGAAGTGGAGGGGCGTACGCTGCAATATCCATTGTACGAGGCCGGAAATACCTTCAAGTATGATATAGCCGCTATTAAAGAAATGGTGGAGAATGAGCGCCCGAAGATTCTTTTGCTGGCTTCTCCCAATAATCCTACCGGTAACGGACTGACACCGGAGGAATTGGATGAACTGTTGTCCTTTGTTCCCAAGGAAACCATTGTACTCATAGATGAGGCATACGCCTCTTTTGTAACCGAAGACAATTCGTATATCAGTAAATTAGTGAATAAGTATGATAATCTGATTATCTCCCGTACTCTTTCCAAATTTTATGGCCTGCCGGGACTGCGTATGGGATTCGGGTTTATCAGTAAAGGGCTTGAGAAATTCATTCGTTACAGCAACAAATATCTGGGATATAACCGTTTGTCGGAAGATATCGCCATTGCCGCATTGAAATCGGATGCGCATTATCGTGAAGTAGCACGTATGATGAATGAAAGCCGGAAGATGTATGAAGAAGAAATAGGTGTGTTGCCCGGATTTAAAGTATATGATTCTGTTGCTAATTTTATATTGATAAAATATCCTATTGAGTTGAAGCCGACTTTGCAAGCTGCTTTTGCTGAAGAAAACTATAAGGTGAAGTTTATGAACGAACCCGATATCAATACGCATTTGCGTATTACGTTGGGCCGTCCCGAACAGAACCGTATTGTAGCCGACACCATCAAACGAATCGCCAGACAATGAAAGCCATTATTCTTGCCGCAGGGATTGCTTCACGCCTTCGCCCATTGACCGATACAATGCCTAAATGCCTCTTGCAAATAGGAAAGAGATGTCTGTTGCAACGCGCTTTCGACGGATTGATAGCCAACGGAATCAGTGAATTTGTTGTAGTGACAGGCTATTGTCATGAACAGATAGAAGATTTTCTGGGTGCGCATTATCCTGATCAGAAAATTCATTTTATATATAATGAAGCATTTGCTTCAACCAATAACATTTATTCATTGTGGCTTACCCGTCCCGAGGCGGAAGGGCAGGATATTCTTTTGTTGGACAGTGATATCTTGTTCGATCCGCAGATTGTATTCCGTGTTCTGGCATCAGAGAAGCCGGATGTGCTGGCTTTGAACAATCATCCTCTTAGCGAGGAGGAAATAAAGGTGGTAGTGGACGAGAAGGGAAATGTAAAAGAAATTAGTAAAATTTGTTCTATCAAGCAGTCTATAGGTGAATCTATCGGTATAGAGAAAATGTCGTCTGTCTATACTGGCGCCCTTTTTAAAGAACTGGAGCAGATGATAGAGAAGGAAGGCTTGGACAATATCTTTTATGAACGTGCTTTTGAGCGTCTGATTCCGCAAGGATACACTTTTGGGGTGATTGATACCACAGATCTGTATTCAGTAGAACTGGATACAGTAGAGGATTTCAGGCAGGCGCAGAAACTAATTCCTTCATCACTATTCTGATTATGGCAACTTATGATATACGTCCTTTGCAACTAAAAATCCTCGATATCCTGATGGCTATCGATAAAGTCTGCAAGGAACACAACCTACGTTATTATATTATAGCCGGTACTTTGCTTGGAGCGGTCCGTCATAAAGGCTTTATTCCTTGGGATGATGATTTGGATATCGGCATGCCGCGTGCGGATTATGACCTCTTGATGACCCATGCCGCCGAGTGGCTTCCCACCCCGTTTGAAGCTATATGTTTTGAGAATGATACTACCTATCCGTTGCCTTTTGCTAAAATTCAGGATGGAAGTACTACTTTGATTGAGCGTATGCATCTGAAATATTTGGGCGGCATCTATTTGGATGTTTTTCCTTTAGACGGTATGCCGGAAAGTAAATTGGCTCAACGTCTTCATTTTACCAAATATTTCTTCTATAAGAAAATACTTTATTTCATCTACCGTGATCCCTACCGGCATGGAAAGGGCATCTCCTCATGGATACCTTTGTTGTGCCGCAAGTTCTTTACACTGAAAGGAGTACAGGAAACGATGCGCCGTATGATGAAGAGTTATGATTTTGATCGTTGTGACTGGGTGGTGGATCATGATGATGGCTTAAAAGGGGTGATGCCTAAACAAATTTTGGGAGCTCCGACTCCTATTCTGTTTGAAGAGAAAGAAGTTTGGGGTGTAGAGAACCCACATCTTTATCTAAAACAGAAGTACGGTGAATATATGATTGTGCCCCCACATTCGGGACAACGACAGCATAATTTCCACTATCTTAATCTGGATAAACCTTATAGAGAATATGAAGAGTAAACTGTTTATCTTTTTAGCACTGATTTGTGTCGTCACCCTTCTTCCTTTTTTGGGGCTGACAGATTTTCACACTAAAGGAGAGCCTCGTGAGGCTGTAGTAGCTTATTCTATGTTAGAGACCGGAAACTGGATTTTGCCGGTAAACAATGGAGGGGATATTGCTTATAAGCCACCCTTCTTTCATTGGTGTATTGCGGCGGTTTCATCTGTTGCAGGTAAAGTGACCGAATATACATCCCGTCTGCCATCCGCTTTGTCGCTGATAGCTATGGTGTTGGCTGGTTATCTGTTTTATGCCAGACGTAGAGGGGCTTCATTAGCTTTCCTGATGTCTGTCATTACCTTGTCCAATTTCGAGGTGCATCGTGCAGGTATGAATTGTCGTGTCGATATGATGCTGACCGCTTTTATTGTAATGGCACTTTATCAGCTCTATAAATGGTGTGAAAAGGGACAGCGGGGATTTCCGTGGGTGGCTACACTGTTCATGGGGTGTGCTACTTTAACTAAGGGCCCTGTCGGTATTATTCTGCCTTGTCTGGTTACAGGAGTCTATTTATTGATTCGTGGCACAAAGTTCTATAAAGCATTTTTTTCTATGGTACTGGTTGCCGTTGTTTCATGTATTTTGCCGGCTATTTGGTATCTTGCTGCCTATCAGCAAGGAGGAGACAACTTTATCGCTTTAGTGATGGAAGAGAACTTTGGTCGTTTTATGGGTAAAATGACTTACGAATCGCATGAGAACCCTGCCTATTATAATGTATTGACTGTGTTGGCCGGATATGCACCTTATACTTTGTTGGTATTACTTTCTTTGTTCAGTTTGAAATACAAAAAGATTTCCGGCAAACCACGTGAGTGGTGGAACCGGTTCACTATCTATATACGTGAGATGGATGATACCCGGTTATTCTCGTTGCTGAGTATTGTTATAATCTTTGTATTCTATTGTATTCCAAAGAGTAAACGAAGTGTGTACCTGCTTCCTATATACCCCTTTCTTGCTTATTTTCTAGCTGAATATATCGTGTATTTGGTTAGAATTAGTTCAAAAGCCATTAAAATATATAGTGGATTCCTATCCGTAGCGGGTATTTTGTTGCTTCTTACCTTTATAGCAGTGAAATACGGATGGGTGACCGACAGTATTTTCCAAGGCAGGCATGCCGCTCAGAATATTTTGTATCTGGATGCGTTGAAAAATATGCCTGTCACTCTTGTTAACTTTCTGCTTATTCTATTGCCATTGTGCATTGCCATATTCTATTTTACCCGGATTAACAGAACCAGGCATTATGACTCTGCCATTTATTGTGCCATTGCTATGACATTTGCTTTATTCATGTCTTTGGATGGAGTCTATCAACCTGCTGTTCTCAATGTGAAGTCCGATAAAGACTTGGCAAAAGACATTCGCGAGATGGTTCCTGAAGGGAAAATATACTCTTATGTCAGTGTGGATATGCTGCGTTTCTATGTGGTTAACTTTTATAATAATGACCGTGTAGCTTTGTTTGAGCGAGATATGCCTCAAGAAGGGTATCTATTGGTTGGTGCTAATGATTTTAATGGATTTAAACCCCGATATGAAAACGAATATACTTTCAATGAAGTGTATAGAAGTAAAAAACGGGGATGCGATATTCACGATATCATTTATTTGTATCATTTTACGAAGAAGTAAACCTATTAAAGGTTTACTTCTTTTTCTATGAAATAACGCGGGCGGCGTTTCACCTCTTTATAAATCTTGCCCACATATTCGCCTATAATTCCTATTGCGGTCAGGATAGCCCCACCGATAAACCATACGGAAATTAACAAAGATGTCCATCCCGGAAATACATGTCCGCTGGCGAAGGCTGATAAAGCGTAAATAATGGCGATGACGGATGCCAGCATAAAGACCAGTCCGGCAGTAGTTATCAATCGTAGGGGTTTGACAGAGAATGAGGTAATACCGTCCAAGGCAAAGTTAAGCATTTTGGTGAATGGATATTTGGACTCTCCTGCAAATCGTTCTTTGCGGTCATAATAAACCGAAGCCGACGGATAACCTAGCATAGGGACTAATCCCCGCAAGAAAAGATTACGTTCCGGATAAGAAACCAATGCCTGCAAAGTTCGTTTGCTCATCAATCGAAAATCAGCATGATTATAGACAATGTCTCCGCCCATCGTTCTCATCAACTTATAAAACAGCTGTGCGGTATGTTTTTTGAAGAAAGTATCCGTTTTCCGTTCCTTTCTTACGCCATATACAATATCTATACCTTTATTATAATCATCCACCATTTCGGGAATCACGTTTATATCATCCTGCAAATCCGCATCAATAGATACGGCGACATCGTATCTGCTGTCTGCCACCCATTCCAGCCCGGCCCACAACGCTTGCTGGTGGCCCACGTTATGAGCTAGTTTTAATCCCATGACGCAAGGGTTGATATCGGCCAGTTGTTCTATCAGAGGCCAGGTCGCATCTTTGCTCCCGTCATCCACATATAATATTCTTCCGTCTTCTATTCTTCCCTCATTTTCCATCAAGGCAAGGATATCAGATAGTTGGCGGGTAGTTTCCTTCAGCACTTCTTCCTCATTATAGCAAGGAACAACAATGACTAGTTTAACGGTATTCATAGCTTTTTATGTTTAAATACAAATCGGACTAACAAAAAGTTGACGGGAATTGCAATAGCAAATACCGGGACAGGCGCCCATGCCTTTGCGATTCCCATGAACAAGAATAAATTGAGCAAAGCCATATGCAGCAGATAATTGACTATATGCGCTCCTCCCATTCCCATTAACTTTCTCCAAGAGGGTTTTGTTCCGAAAGTAAAATAAGAAGTTAAATAGAAATTGGCAATGAAACTTAGTGCATATCCTGTGGTATAGGCTATGTTGACATTGATATAAGGTTGCAATAAATAGTAGATGCCATAGTGTAATGCTGTCGCTGCTACTCCTACTATGCCGAAACGTATCGCTTCTTTCAGGGTCTGTCTGCTTTCCATTATCGTGCCAGATAATTATAACGAATCATCAAATCGGATATGGTACGAGCCATTTCGGCATGCTCTTTTTCCTTTGCCGGAATGTTTTGGGTGTTGCCTTCTGCATTCATTTGAGATCCGATGGAAAAGGGAAGTTTGTCCGCATCCAAGATGCTTTGTCCGATGCCTTTCCATGGATAATCATCCAGTTTCATCAAGTTCAGTATAGTGGTGTACATATCCACTTGTCCCATTACTTCCTCATATCTCATTCCGATTGGTGAGTTGACAATAATCAGTGGGGTAAAAGGTTTGTCTGAAACAATATCTTTGCCTCCGTCAGAATGACAGAGAGGGGTACGGTCTGCCGCCAATCCTTCGTGGTCTCCGGTTATGACAATAAGAGTACGGTCGTAATCGGAGCGTGTTTTCAAATAGTCAATGAATTGTTTGATGGCGTGGTCAGTGTAATTGGCCATGCACATGTAATCTTTCATTCGTTGCGGATAGTCCCCTTTAAAAGTAATGCGTTTGGACTCTTCGGGCAGGATAAACGGATTGTGACCGGAATAGGTAACACACTGGAAATAGGCAGGTTCATTCTCTCTCCATATTTCTCCTTTTTTTAATTTCTCTACGCATTGACGGAAGAAAGACTCGTCTCCCAGTTTTTTACGTGAACCGACTTTTTCGTCCAGTATCCAGCAAGGTTTGGTGAGCAGAGTGTCTATTCCGAAAGCTCTGGCAACTGCTCCCTGATTCCATACTATTTGTTTGTCAACAGTCAGTAGATAACCTTTTGCTCCATATTTTTCTTTCAGTGCTTTGGTTAATGTGAGAAATGTGTTAGTGGGATATTTCATGCTATAGGAACCGCTTTTGATAGGTAACATTCCTGCATTCAGTAATAATTGGCAGTCTATAGAACGCCCGCCCGCTACTTGTGTCAGTACTTTGGGTGCGAATAAAGTTGTCGAGTCTTTTAATAACGCATTGAGATAAGGAGTAATCTCAAGGTCTTCTACTTTTCGTTCAAGAACCCAGCTTTCTAATGATTCGCATAAAATAACGACCAGATTAGTTCGGGTAGGAATGCTGTCAGGCAATGGCTTATATGCAGGTTGTTCGGATAGCCATGCTTGGATTGTTTTTTCTACCTGTGGAGTATAGAGATCTTTCTTTTGCAGGGCATTATAGTATAAGTTTCCGAATAGAGTGTACATGGGTGTACCGCAAGTATGGTAGTTGGCATTTTGTAAAGAATCGTATGCTGTCTTAAATCCTCCTTTGGTGGCATTTATTCCGATGGACAATAAAAAAAAGAATCCTACTGTTGCCATATAATGTAGTTTTTGGGTCGTTTTTGGCTTTCTTCTGTTTTTTAGGAAGAAGCAGGCGCATATCAAGGTGGATACTGGAAAAAGAAGATCAGCCCAGCGCAAAGAATCATAGACACTGGCTGTGAAATCAGAAAGATTTCCTGCCAGTCCATAGCTGTCCAGCGGAATGACGGAATAGTAAGTGCGGCTATACATTAAATTGGCTGTCAATAGCCCATCCAACATGAACATAATGACTAATTGCAACCATCCACGGCGAAAACAACCGTAAGGTAATAATAAAATTAAAGTTGCCAATGCCGCGTTCAGATACAGTTCAATGAAAGAAAAGGAAGTGAAAGTAGTTTGCCGGCACCATATAATATTGAATAAGATGAATTTGAAGAATAATCCTCCACCGAATACGAGAGTCTGTCGTGTCCAGAGATCTTTTGGGAAAAGAAAAGTAATAAGAGATTTCATTTAGTCTTTTATTTTGTAATAATGTGCAAAGATATATATTCTAAACACATAAACCTTACTTTTCGGGTAAGTAGTTTTCTTTTTACTTTTTTGAATAATGGTTTCAATAATGTATCTTTGCCGATAATAGTCTTTGGACAAGTTTTACAGGACAGATATATGGAAAAAGGATTTAAAGTAGCAATTTATCTTTTTGATGCCAAACATGATCATGTCGGTTTGGGGGAATTTGAGAACAGTTTGGCGAAGGAGATAGTACAACACGCTCCGTTGCTCAAGGAAAAGTATAACTTACAGTTGTTTTTCATTGTTTCAAAAGAAAAAATGGGTGCGTATGGAATGGATGTGGAGTATATTCTTTTGGATAAATGGAGAAAGCGGTTACTCAACAATCGTTTTACCAGCGCTTTGTTTCCGTTTCTGTTTCCCAAAGTCGATTTGGTACATTGGTCGCATCAGACTCCGTTGATAAACCGATGTTTGTCTCCCTATACCCTGATAACCGTTCATGATGTGAATTTCTTTCACAATGATCTGTCGATGGGGAAGACTGCCCGAAAAGCCCGGCGTATAGGCAAAAGACTGGCCAAAGCAACTCATCTTGCCTTCATTTCCAATTTTACACAGAAGGATGTAAATGCCCATTTCACTATTAAGATACCTGCAAAGGTCATATTAAATGGAGTGACGGATCAGAGTTGTCTTCAGGAAGAGGTCATTATACCTCAAATACCGGAGAAGTTTTTCCTTCATGTCTCTCGCCTGGCAGCCAAGAAAAATGTCCATTTGCTGGTCGAAATGATGAAGTATCTTCCCGATGAGAATTTGGTGCTGGCAGGGAAAGGACGTTCACCTTATGAGCAGAGGCTCAAAAAGATTATTGAAGAAAATCATTTGACTAACGTTTATTTGTTAGGAAGTGTTACTGCGGAAGAAAAGGCGGCTCTTTACAGGAAATGCAAAGCTTTTCTCTTTCCCTCCCTTAGTGAAGGCTTTGGACTACCGGTTGTTGAGGCTATGTGTTTTGGAAAGCCCGCTTTTATTTCTGATCGGACATCCTTGCCGGAAATAGGAGGGGATGCAGCCTATTACTTTACCGAACTTAGACCGGACAAAATGGCTGAAGTTATTGCCGGGCAAATGCCGCTTTTTGAAAAAGACAGGGAATGTCTGGAAACGAAAATCAAGCAGCATGCAGCGCAATTCAGCTGGAAAAAGGCTGCGAATGAGTACATATCTTATTATCTCGATATTTTGGGGCTTCGTTGAAACAGGCATCTTTTCTTTTTGGCTAATTCGTTGTATGGGAAAAGGGAAATCTCTACTTTTGTGATAGATAGATAAATAACGGAATATGAGAATAGGATTTGATGGAAAACGCGCTGTCCAGAACTTCACAGGTTTGGGGAATTACAGCCGGTATGTCATAGATATTTTATATCGTTTTTCTCCTGAGAACGAATATGTGCTTTATGCTCCCCACAGGCGGTCGAGCCGGGTCTTTGATGAGTTGCTACATCGTTGCCCTCTTCTGAAAACCATCTATCCGGAGGGCATGTGGAGGCATTTCAAGTCATTGTGGCGTACCTGGGGGATGACTTCGCGTCTGGACAAGGAGGGTATCGACCTGTTTCACGGGCTCAGTAATGAGTTGCCTTTAACTATCAGAAAAGCCCGGCATACCCGGAGTGTGGTCACTATACACGATTTAATATTCTTACGCTATCCGGAGTATTATCATTGGATTGACAGGAAAATATATACTTATAAGTTTCGCAAAGCATGTGAAAGTGCGGACTTGGTTATAGCGATCAGTGAGTGCACCAAACGTGATATCATTTCTTATTTCCACATCCCCGAAGAGAAAATAAAAGTGGTTTATCAAGGTTGTGATGTATCATTTACCAGACCGGCTACAGAAGAAAAGAAGCAGGAAGTGCGTGAAAAATATAGCTTGCCGGAACATTATATCCTGAATGTAGGAAGTATAGAAGAGCGTAAGAATGTGCTTTTGGCTGTGAAGGCCCTTCTTCATTTGCCTGAGGAAATGCATTTGGTTATTTTGGGGCGCCGGACTCCCTATACAGATCAGATAAATACGTTTATACACGCCCATCACTTGGAGGATCGTGTAAAAATATTAAATGGAATCCCATTTGCTGACCTGCCTGCCATCTACCAGCAAGCTGAGGTATTTGTCTATCCTTCCCGTTTCGAAGGATTTGGTATCCCTATTATTGAGGCTATTTATTCTGGTGTTCCTGTGGTGGCGGCTACCGGCTCTTGTCTGGAAGAGGCGGGAGGACCTTCTTCCATTTATGTCCATCCTGATGATGTGGAAGGGATGGCCGATGCTTTAAACCAGGCATCCGGCAACCAAGCTGTCCGCGCGAGGATGATCGAGGAAGGAAAAAAATACGTACGCCGCTTCTCGGAAGAGGAGCAGGCGCAACAATTGATGGGTATCTATTCCGGATTATGCCAGTGACTGCATGTCATTCAGTCGCTTATAGTAGCCGTTCTTTGCCAATAATTCATCATGCTTGCCACGTTCTACGATTTCACCTTCATAAAGGACGCAGATTTCGTCCGCATTCTTGATGGTGGAAAGCCGATGTGCGATGGCAATGGTGGTACGTGTCTTCATCAGGCGTTCCAAAGCCTCCTGAACCAGGCGTTCGCTTTCCGTATCGAGAGCGGAAGTCGCTTCGTCAAGGATTAATATGGGTGGATTTTTCAGGATGGCGCGTGCTATACTGACACGCTGGCGTTGTCCGCCGGACAGTTTGCCGCCACGGTCTCCGATGTTTGTTTCATATCCGTTTTCGGTTTCCATGATAAAGTCATGTGCATTAGCAATCTTGGCGGCGGTTATTACTTGTTCCATGGTTGCGTTTTCCACACCGAAGGCGATGTTGTTGAAGAAAGAGTCATTGAACAGAATAGCTTCCTGGTTCACATTTCCTATCAGACTGCGCAAATTAGCGGTATGTATATTCTTGATGTTGATTCCGTCTATCAGAATTTCTCCTTTCTGTATGTCATGATAGCGAGGCAATAAATCAACCAAAGTAGATTTACCTGAACCAGATTGACCTACTAGTGCTATTGTTTTTCCTTTAGGTATGGTCAGGTTGATATCTTTCAATACCTGACGCGTTCCGTCATAACTGAACGAGATGTTTTTTATCTCGATTTTTTCCTTTAGATCATCTAGCGTTTGGGGATGGTCTGGTTCTTTTATTGGGTTTTCCGCTTTTAGAATCTTATCCACACGTTCCATAGAGGCTAGCCCTTTAGGAATATTGTAACCGGCTTTGGAAAATTCCTTTAAGGGATTGATGACGCTGTAAAGAATGACCATGTAGAAGATGAATGTAGGGGCATCGATGGATGAGTGTTGTCCTAAAATCAAAGAACCTCCAAACCACAATACGGCGACAATCAACAACGTGCCTAGAAACTCACTCATGGGATGAGCCAATGTCTGGCGTGTGGCAACTCGATTGATTGCATTACGATATTCATTGCTGCACTTGGTGAAACGATTTATCATTTTCTCTTCTGCAATGAAAGCTTTGATGATACGGAGTCCACCTAAAGTTTCTTCCAATTGGCTCATGGTGTCACTCCATTTGCTTTGGGCTTCCAAAGACTGTCGTTTTAGTTTTTTTCCTACCTTTCCCATAACCCATCCCATGCCTGGAACTACCAAAAGGGTGAACAGGGTCAACTGCCAGCTTGTGATCATCAGTGTCCCAAAATACATAACAATCAAAATAGGGTTTTTGATAAGCATGTCCAGTGAGCTGGTGATGGAGTTTTCCACCTCTCCTACATCACCGCTCATACGAGCAATGATGTCTCCTTTACGCTCTTCCGAAAAGAAGCTGAGTGGCAGATGCATCACTTTGCTGTACACCATGATACGGATATCCCGTACTATGCCTGTGCGAAGAGGGATCATTACTGCTGAGGAAGCAAAATAGCAAGAGGTTTTCAATAGGGTCATAAAAGCAAGGAATAGTCCCAAAAACAGAAGAGTTTCTGATGCACCATAGCTTTCAATCATCCGGCTCACCGAATAATAGAAATTATTGATGGCAATATCTTTCATTCCCATATCACTATCCCAAGGGATAAAGCTGTAGGTTTGCTGGTCTATCTTGAACAGAATTTGCAGAATAGGGATTAATAAAGTGAATGAGAATATATTAAAAACTGCTGAAAGCAGATTCAACAGGACAGCCCAACCTAAATATTTCTTGTAAGGTGATACGAATCGTCGCATCAATTGGAAGAATTCTTTCATCTATCTGAGTCTTTTTTTAGTGACAAGGGGAACAATGACTTTTAAGGTGGCAAAAGTAGGTAGATTTTTGCAATAATCAAAGAAATAGGTGGATAAAGATGAATCATGTGATGAAGTTGCTCCTTGTCAGGGCATAAAAACAATAGAAAGTTGGATGCATTTATGCCCTCATGCCCTCATTATTATGCTAATTTGTTGATAGTAAGATGATAACATATGATAGCAACACTTTTATGCCCTCACTCGTTGCCCTCATGCCCTCACTTTGTGCCAACCTGATTATATGAAGTATAAGTGATAGAATCGTTGATTTTGGTGGTTTTATTAAGTATAGCCAATAAAAATCAAAAATAAGAGGGTTTTATTGTCTATACTTAATGAAATTATTTTTTTTGTGGTAAAACTTCTGACGGACATATAGGTTTTCTTCAGCTAACGAACGGTAAAGTTCCATCTTTTGAATGTTCAAAATTGCTTAATCACAGACGTGGTTAGATATAGTTACCTATGTGGCTAGTATTAACCACGATTGTGATTAGAGTTAATCACCTAGGTGAATAATAGAATTTGAACGGTCGATGGATAGAACTTGAACATAAGGGAAACATGACTCATCAGGGAGGAAATGGAAATAACACAGTGGCAATCGGGAGCATATTGGGGATAAAACAGTTAAAAATGACGGATGTTAAAAGAACTGGATAATAGGCTTGAAGTTTGTTATATCTCTAATAATCAGATAGGTAAGGTGCATATTCAAGCGTGTGATCAGTGAGGGCATGAGAGTAAAAGTGATAGTATATAAATGATGCCATCATTTTTAATCTGCTTGTAATCAATGTGTTAATGGGACAGTGAGGGCATGAGGGTAAAACTCGCTGCAACTTTCTATTGAAAATGACATGCGAATTTTATTGGATACTCGTAACAATGCAAGGTTGACGCAGGCAGAACTTGCCAAGCGTATAGGGACCGACAAGTGATGTTTTTAGAATTATTCACTTGGACTCAGAATGAAAAAAAGCTTAGGGGCTGTTTGTGACAAAGCCTGGAAGTTCTGTTTAATCGTTCAGGCTTATCGAATGATATGATTTTATGCTAAAAGACGAAAGAGCAAAATAAAAAATGTGCACTGCTTTTCGAAGTAAAAGCAGGCACAACAGCTCATGTAATTTTTCAGGTCAGCTAAAAACTGCAAAAACGATAGTATAGTTTTCTGATCAGGCAATGAAAGACTAACTTATATTCATTTTGCTGTTCGTAATGATGCTGCAAATGCCTATATGTACTAAATAATCGTTTGTTTATTATTTTTCTGGGAATTTTTTTGAATGTCTTTTTTATAAACAAATAGTGAGCGGGATATTTTTTTTCACGTTCAAAATTCATTGCTGGATTCCATGTAACCCCTCCTTCATGGATGCGGTATGTGGACATTTTCTTTGAAGAACCATATACTTTCCCTTTATCCGCAGCTAATAGGACATAAATGATATCGCTATTTAGTATATTTTTATTAGTCAATATTTCAGAATTTAGAAAGCCTTTTCTGAAAAACATTGAAGCGGTAGGTACGATCCAATTGGAGAACAGTTCGTTGGATGAATATTCTCTATCTTCTATTTGAGGATAGTTTGTTGTCTTGTTCTTTAAATTGTTCTCAATTTTTGCATTGTGGAAGCACATTGTACATTCAGGATGCTTCTCCATGAAATCAAATTGCGTTTGTAGTTTTAGTTCATCAATCCAATAATCATCCCCTTCACAAAGAGCAATATATTTACCTTTGGCACGAGGATAATTGAATACAGCTGATCCTCTCCTTCCTTTTGTCCATTGATTTTCTTTTTCATAAAGAGGCTTTATAATTTCTGGATATTTACTTTCATACTCTCTTATTATTTCCGTCGTTCCATCTGTTGAAGCATCATCATGAATAAGTACCTCAAAAGAAAAGGTTGTTTTCTGCATCAAAAATCCATCCAGACATTGACGGATAAAATGAGCTTGATTATATGTTATGCAACTGATGCTTACTAAAGTTTCTTCCATATTCCTTAATATAAAAAATCATCTTTAACACCCCATAATTTACGCATTGGTTCCAGTCTCATTTCTTCTTTGAAATCTAAAAGTAGAGAATGAAAGTCATATCTTGGAACATATCCTAATTCTTTACGCGCCTTTTCTATATTTAATACAAACTGTGGCGATGATTCTTTCTGTGAAAAATAAATTATTTCAGATTTTCTTTCAGTTGCAAAAACCTCTGCAATATCATGGATTTGATCTTCTATAGAAATTGGATTACCACATCCTACGTTATAAATTCCACCATTTAACTTACTTTCAACACACTTGTGTACCATTTGAACAAAATCCTTCACATAAACCATCTCCTTTTTAGATTTTGGATTACCCCAAATCTCTAAAATATTACCTTTAATGGCTTGATCAATAATATATCTATATCCCATCCACTTCTTTTCACCATTTACAAAATAGAAAGGGTTAGGATGATAAACATATATTGTTGGTAATCTAAGTATAAAACGTTTAAATCCATATTGTGCATGGTAATGTTCTATCAAATTGACAGCAGTATTTTTTGATATGGAATATACAGAATGGTCTGTAGCTAACGGGAATTTTCGCTCTATATCATCATCTATTGGATCAGTTGTTCCAAACTTATATAATATATCAGCTATTGATTGAGTGAAAATTATTTTGTTACACCCACAGTGACGCATATACTCTAAAACATTCAAAGTCCCTACAATTATTGTATCAATGTATTTATATGGATCATAACCCTGCATTCTAGCTGGCATAGCACCTGCAAAATGTAATATTTGACTTACATCAGTCATAGGAAGTCGGTTAAAATCTGTTCTATTCTCAATATCTATAGAGTAATAAGGAATATGATAATCTCCAAAGAAACCATTATCACTTTTGCGATGCCCGACAGCAATCACATGGTATCCTATACTCTTTAAATATAGTGTTGTATAAACACCAACACTTCCTGTTGCTCCGAATATAATAATAGTTCCCATTATAGTAGATTATAACTATCTAATAATAAATTGATTTCTTCAACTGAATTATTCATCAAAACATCTATCATAGACAAAAAAGGTATAAAATTTTGAGCCTGTTGGGGATATTCTTTAATCTGTGTCTCAAGAAAAAATAGTTTTACTTTTTTATCCATAAATTCCTTCTTGTCATATAAGTCTTGTCCACCAATAGCGTTATAGTAAGTGTCTGCATTCAAGATATGACAAATATGAAGTACTTTGTCCTTCCCTTTCAATGAACAATCCTTTAGTAAATCCGAAGACAATATTATTTCTGTATTAATTGATAGATAGGATAAAATTTCACGAAAACTATTCGCTATAAATAGAGCTAATTGTTTATTTGGATAAGAAATTATTTTTTCCAATAAATCCATAGTCTCTGTATAATGAGAGGCTTTTGAATAATTCATTTGAAGAGTCTTCAATAGTTTCCTAAAATCATCCCTTATCTCAATTTCATTAAATAGTTTATTAGGACTTGCACCTTTCAATGAAATAGTGAACAGTTTCTTTTCACCATTTACCAATATATTATTCCGACTAACCCAACCACCTTTTATATAGTTTACATCATCATAAACGATATATTTATCAACAGCCTTCATCAATTGGAAGTAGCCAATATAAGGCATGAAATAAGGCTGCATAATTCCTAATTTCATTTTTTTATTTGTTCTATAATAAATTCAATATCTGTATTACTTAAACCATGATACATCGGTAAGCAAATAACACTATTCGCAACCTTATGTGCCACTGGCAAATTTTCAATTTTAGCCGATTCTAATCCCCGATAAGTTGAGAATTCACTTATCAAAGGATAAAAATATCTTCTGCCTAAAATATTACATTCCTTCAATTTTAAATAAAGCTCATCACGAGTCATGCCATATTGCTCTGCATCCACGAATATCGGGAAATAAGAATAATTATGACGAACGCCGGGCATATCTTCCATAAAACGGATCCCTTTGACATTGCGAAGTGCCTCTCTATAACGAATGGCTACTTGGTGACGAGATTCAATAGCAAGATCTACTTGTTTTAAATTCAACAAGCCGTATGCGGCACGTATTTCATCCATTTTGCTGTTGATCCCAGGGGCGACAATTTCCACTTCATTGGCGAAACCAAAGTTTTTCAGGTAGTCAATGCGTTTTTTGGTTTCAGCATCTTTCATGATGAGCGCGCCTCCTTCTATAGTATTGTATACTTTTGTAGCATGAAAGCTTAATGTGGACATATCTCCTTCATTTAATATGGATTGTCCGTTCACTTCCACTCCAAACGCATGTGCAGCGTCATAAATCACTTTCAATCCGTATTTATTCGCAATTTCTTGAATTTCCCTTGTCTTACAAGGCTTTCCGTATACATGTACAGGCATGATAGCCGTGGTGCGGGGGGTGATGGCAGCTTCAATCTTTTCCGGATCTAAATTACAGGTTTCAGGATCGATGTCTACAAATACCGGTCTTATGCCATTCCACCAAAGTGAGTGAGTGGTTGCAACAAAGCTAAAAGGGGTGGTGATTACTTCACCATTTATTCTTAAGGCTTGCAAAGCTGTGATTAAGGGCAATGTTCCATTGGTGAACAAACTAATATAGGGTACTTTTAAATAATCACATAAAGCTTGTTCCAGTTGTTGGTGATAACAACCATTATTAGTTATCCATTTACGTTCCCAAATATCCTCCAGATAAGGAATGAAATCTTGTAGAGGAGGAAGAAGTGGGGATGTGACCGTTATTTGTTTTTTATCAAGCATGAGTTTTTGTATTTATCTTGCAAAGATATAAAATCCTTGGACGTTATCACACTTCTTAAATGTATATTATATAGATAAATTTTCGTTTTCAGGTAATGAGGTAGAAGTATGGGAGTATCCTGGGTCGGGAAGGACAGAGAAATAATTAAAAGTGAGTTTTTAAATAATGAATATAATTTGGTTTGTATCTTTAGATTGTCTAATTTTGGCTAGAAACTAAAACTAAAATGAAAATAAGTTGCATTATTGTTACCTATAATCGTTTGCCATTGTTGCAAGAATGTATTGCTGCTGTCAAGAATCAGACGCAGCCGGTTGATAGCATATATATTATTGATAATCAATCGACAGATGGAACTTCTGATTATTTGCAGACTTTAAAGGATGACCACTCTTTTATTATAGTCAAATTACCAGAGAACAGAGGGGGAGCCGGTGGCTTTTCCGAGGGAATAAGAAAGGCTGTCATGGATGGATGTGATTGGGTATGGGTAATGGATGATGATACGATTCCTACTGTCAACGCTTTAGAAGAATTGGTGAAGGGTACCACTGTTTCAGATTTGGTAGGATATGTATGTAGTAAGGTAATATGGAAGGATGATATGTTGCACAAAATGAATATTCCGGATTTTAACTCTAGGAATAATGTTGAATTTCCCCTTAATTATTATACCTATCTGGCTGATGTTTTATTGGTTAAATCTGCCTCTTTTGTTTCTTTATTGATTAATTCGAAAGTGGTGAAAGAAGTGGGGTTGCCCATTAAAGAATTTTTTATATGGGGAGATGATTTGGAATATACTACTCGTATTTTTAATAAAGGGTATCTATGTCTCTATGCCGATAAAAGCATCGTTTTGCATAAGACGGAGGCCAATTATGTTTCTGATATAAAGACGGCTCCTTCATCCGCAGCCTGGAAGTTCTATTATGGATTTAGGAATGCTGTGTTTTTGCGAAGGGCAAAGAAGAAGAATATTGTTGTTTTCTTTTTTTATGCCTTAAATGCATATAGGCGTAATAAAAGAAAATTGAAGAAAAGACAAGAAGGAGAAGGCAAGAAGGCTTTTGCAAAAGCGCTTAAAAAAGCTTTTTGGGATAGCCTCTCTTTCCATCCTCAGATAGAATATCTTTCTGATAAAGATATATATAAACCCTAGTCGGGTTTATGCTTCAATTTTATATATCTAGGTTTATCCACTTTTAGGAAAGTGCCTACTGTGTTCAGTCCTATCAGCAATTTAGCCCAATATCTCATAGAGGGTCGTTCACCCTTCCAAATTGTTTTATCCAAGTATATGAACCATTCGGAGCGTAATGGGTATGATGCTTTTGCGTGCCATGGTTTTCTTCTCCCTAAATAATGAAGAATCGAAGGGTCATCTAAATACTGGTCTATTTCAGTCCATACTTGTTTCCTTATTCTTCTTTTTCTTCTATAAAATCCTTCTTGCATATTCCAAGTGAAAGATACAAATAGCTTTTGATCATGTACAATGGCGTTTAGTACATCTTGATCGTAATATTTTAAACGGTTCGGGTTATTTTGGATGTAATCTAGACATTGTTCCTGTATCTTATGTTCTCTCCAATAATCTAGATTTATTAGTAATACTCCGGCATTAAAATATGAGTAAGTAGAACTGTAGCCCAGTCGTACATAAGGGTTTTCATCTTTGGAATTACTACAGGTGTCTTCTACACATGCTAATGCATAATTGGTGATATCAGTATTCCATAATGCCTTTATATCTTTTCTGACAATCAGGTCACAATCCAAATATAATACTTTAGATACGGTTTCAGGTAATATAGTAGAAAGGAATATTCTGAAGTAAGTTGATACGGAGATATAACTACCTTCTCTGATAGGACAATTGCGAAGAATGTCATCACTGACATCGTAAAAGAATAATTGATGGTCATATTGTGATAATAAATCGGCCATGAGTTGTTTGTCTTCTTTACGTAGGTCACTGGCAATTATGTATATACTTATATTGTTCCCTTTATTGTTTTCTAACAAGGAAACTAACATCACAACACAATACTTAATGTAATTGTGATCTATGTTACAGACTATATTCATCATGCTTAAGCTAGTTTCTTTAACTCTTATCTATTAATACATTTTCGATATTTTGGTTGTGCCAATCTTAAAAAATATAACAGATGGTCTATTATGAGTTTTATTTTATATCCCATTGGCGTATAAGGGCGTTCACCCTGCCATAAAGTCATGTCTAAATATTTAAAATATTCAGCTTTATACGGATGCTGGGCTTTATACTGCCATGGCTTTTTTCCACCTGTATAATGAATAATAATCGGTTTCTTTAATTCTTTATCCAATTCTGCCAATGCCTCTTTACGTATTCTGCGTTTTGTGCGAAAAAATCCATCCTGCATATTCCATCTGAAGGGAAGAAATATTTTTTGATTGAATAATAAAGCATTCAATACATCTTGATCATTAAATAACAGCTCATTGGGATGTTGTTGGATATAAGAGATAGCCAATTTCTCAAAGTTAATCTTTCGCCAATAATCCAGATTAATTAATAAGACTCCTGCATTGAAATAAGAGTATTGTTGATTATATTGAAGTCGCGTGTAATTATTCTCTTTACCACTCCACATATCTTCTACACAACCCACTGCATAATTGGTAATATCCGTATTCCATAGTTCTTTAAGTGAACCAATAACTACCAGGTCACAGTCCAGATAAAGTATTTTGGATAAACTGGGAGGCAGAATACTTTCTAGAAAAATGCGATAATAGGTTGCTAATGAAATATGGCTCTCTCCATATATGACACAACCTTTTAGAAGTTCATTTCCTACTAAATAGAAATCAATCTGTTGCTTGTATTTCTCTTTAACCATTGAAGATAGAAAGTCTTGAGACTCTTTTGATAATGCATCAGCTATCAAATGTACATGAATTACTTCATCTTTATTATTCTCAAATAAAGAGGTGAGCATGACAGCACAATATTTTAAATAGCCATCATCAATATTGCATGCTATATCCATAAATATTTAGTTTAGTTTTATTGTTATAGTTCTTCTATGCTGGTTTTAATAGCTTTTTTACAATAGTATCCGTTGGCTATCTTTTCACTGATAGCTTGAATATTTTTTTTCATTCCCATATATTCTTCCGGAGTCAGTGAATTTAAGATACCCTCCAGATCCTCTAGGGAATCTATGCAAATCCCTATACCATTTTTGCGTACAAAATCTGCCAATGCCGCTTTGCTCCAAATAATAACAGGTAATTCACATCGGATATACAAGGAAGTCTTGTGCGGGTTGTTGAATTGAAGATACTCCCCAAAGTTGCCTGTGCAGGCAGAAGCAGAGAATCCATCCCAAACCAGACCGAAATCGCCTTGGGCAGTAGCTATCAGATCATCCGATTTTACAAATCCCATATAGTTGAAGTGCTCTTTTCCTTTAGCTTTGTCCATTTCAAATCCGTTGCCATATAGGTTGAAACTGAAAGAATGGATATATTCGCCTACTTCATACAGGAAAGTATTTTTGCGCAGGTTCAGTGCACCAGCGTATAATACACTGTAAGGTTTCTTGACATCCGGCTTTATACTTGCTTGGGTTTCCGACAGATAATCAAAAATCTCCAATACACCCAGTTTTGCTTTGCATCCATTGTCTTCCAGCCATTTCTTCATCTTTTCATTATGTGCTATGACATAATCGGCGTGGTTCAGACGCTTAATCTCCTGCTCTACTGTCAACGCTTTACGGCGGAAACTTCCCAAATCATGAATGAGTACAATTACTTTCGTTCCTCTCAGGTGTGCCATGTTGCAGACAAAAGTAAAATACTTCTTCAAAGGGTATTGCAGTACCAGATTATCGCCTTTATGCAAACAGAAAGGTGACTTCAATACGCCGGCTAATGTACGTAGAAAAGCTGATACTGCATGGTTATAAGTTGTTTGCTTTAAGCCCACATTTTTGAAGGACATACCTTCCATAATCTGTTCAATATCCGTCTTTGCCTTATTACCGGCACTGGACAGTCCTTTGTAATTACGTGACAAGTAGCAGTTCATAGTTTATTCTTTAGTTTGTTTTCTCCATAAAGTAAGGGCGGCAGCCACTGTGTCGTCCATATCGGCGTAGGCATATTGTGCCAGTCGTCCACCGAACAGCACCTCTTTTCTTTCTGCCGCCAGCTCTTTGTATTTTCTTACCATTTCCGTGTTTCGTTTGTCGTTTACCGGATAGTAAGGCTCTTTGCCCGGTGCAAAATCATCGGGATATTCGTAGGTAATTACTGTTGTGGGTTGCGTGCCATATTCAAAATGCTTGTGTTCAATGACACGAGTATAAGGAACATCGCGTTCGGTATAGTTTACCACGGCATTACCCTGAAAATCTTCCATATCCAGTTGTCGGGTGTCGAAACGAAGGCTCCGGTATTCCAGATGACCACATTGATAGTCAAAGAATTGATCCAGACAGCCGGTAAAGAGAATCTTGTCGGCCAATGCGTCCAATTCCTGACGATTGTCAAAATAATTAGTGTCCAGACGGACTTCGGTTCCTTCCAATAGCGCATCGATCAATACATTATAACCGCCTTTCGGAATGCCTTGGTAAGCATCGTTAAAGTAATTATTGTCATAAATGAAACGGAAAGGGATGCGTTTAATGATGAATGCAGGTAGTTCTTTGGCAGAACGGCCCCACTGTTTTTCGGTATATCCTTTTATCAGGCAACGATAAATATCTTTTCCACAAAGCTTAAGTGCCTGCTCTTCCAGGTTGGCAGATTCCGTGATATGTTCGTATTCTTTACGTTGTTCTTCTATCTTGGCTTTTGCCTCAGACGGAGTTTTTACTCCCCACAATTGGTAGAAAGTATTCATGTTGAACGGAAGGTTGTATAGCTTTCCTTCAAAAGAAGCTAAAGGAGAGTTGGTATAGCGGTTGAACTCAACAAAGCTGTTCACATAATCCCATACTTCCTTGTTGTCTGTGTGGAAAATATGTGCTCCGTATTTGTGTACATGAATACCTGCTATATCTTCACAATAAATATTTCCTCCGCGGTGATTACGTTTGTCAATGACCAGGCAGCGTTTGCCTGCCTTTTTAGCCTCGTGGGCAAACACGGCTCCAAATAAACCGGCTCCTACTATTAAATAATCATATTTCTCCATAGCTATTTATTTTCTTCTTGTTGTCTTCTTTCAAATTCTTCTTTCGTGCGTTTCCATCGGTTATGACTCCACAACCAATATTGCGGCACGGCGGTTATCATCTGTTCCAGCTTCTTTGTGTACCTGTCTGTCAGTCCATAATCAGGAACAGATTTGGCATGTTCTGCCAGTTGCTTGAACTCGCAGTGGTAATATCCTCTCCTGATTCGTTTCACATCAGCATAATAAATCAGTGCATCTACCTGTTTCCCTATTCGCTCTGTCCCTGTAAATACCGGAGTTTCACGGTGTAAGAACTCTGTCCAGTGGTGGATGCTGTTCCACTTGGGCGTTTGGTCGGATATGAAACCGATAATTGTCTTTTGCTTTGCCCGTTTCAACTCTATAATCCGGCGGAGCGTTTCTTTCATGGGGATACATTCACCACCGAACTGATTGCGCAGGCGCAGGAAAAGCTTGTCGAATGCCCTGTTGTACAAGGGATGATAGATTTGTCCGCAAAGAATATCGTCAGGAACCCAATAGGGCAGAGAGGCTATCCATTCCCAATTGCCATAGTGTCCCAAATATACAAAACAAAAATTCTTTTCCTCTGTTTCCATTTTCTTCACTATTTCTTCCACCCCTCCGAAAGTCATCCGTCTCTTCAATTGTTTCTTTGATATGGAAAACAGTTTGGTGGTCTCTATTATATAATCGCAGAAAAAGTGATAATACTGCTTCTCTATCCGGATTATTTTTTCTTTTGATTTGTCAGGGAACGATTCCGTGAGGTTCTTTCTTACAATACGGCGCCGGTAACGAACGCAGTAGTATAAGGGGAAATAGAGCAAGTCAGAGAAAAAATACAAAACAGGTAGTGGTAACAGCGAAAGCAGATACCAAAAGAAAAAGACAATATAGTATATAATCTTCATTAGCAATTATTTTTTTATTCCTATCCATGACTGAAGTTTACGTTTCCTCTTTCGTTTTTGCTCGAACTGCAACAGGTAGCGGAAAACTTCAAGGGCACACTCTCTGGGATTCCATCCCCGCAAAGTGGCAT
Source organism: Bacteroidaceae bacterium (assembly GCA_963651205.1). Classification (GTDB taxonomy): domain Bacteria; phylum Bacteroidota; class Bacteroidia; order Bacteroidales; family Bacteroidaceae; genus Phocaeicola. The sequence goes on along the minus strand of CAVJPC010000209.1, from coordinate 18,743 downwards.
ATTGCATGACAATATAACGCAAAAGAGCTTTGCTGTGTGTTAATCGTTTCAGATTCTCCAGGCACTCTAGTTTGGTGGGATCCGGTTTGAACTTTGAACGATTGGTATCTATCAGGGTGAACTGGTATTTTCCTTCCTTATCTGTGTGATACAGTATATTGGTCAGGTTCAGGTCGCCATGAAGCACTCCTTTTTTGTGTAATTGGATCATATAGGCAGCCAGTTCATTAGCCGGGTACCGATCAAAATCCTGTTTTCGCAATAATTCCGATAATGGGGGATAGCTGCAATTGAGTGACACAAAATAGCCGTTCAGAAACAAACCATTTTTTTTCTGTTCTATAAAGGCTATTTCATGGGGGGTGTCAAAACCTCTTTCACGCAGCATTCCGGCAAAAAGAAAAGCTCTTTCAGTTTTGCTTTTCTTGAAAAAAGTATAAGCAATCCTTTGTACTATATTAGGCTGCTTGTATTTTTTCACGACCATGTCTTTACCATTCACCCTAAATCGTTTCACTACGTTCCGGCTCTCATACAACAACTCTCCTTCGCCTTCAAAAGACTGAGGCAGTTGCCGGACGAAGTCCGCAGTGTCAGCAAATTCGGGATGAATCACTATCTTCATATACTGTTATTCTTTAATCAATTACACTTTCAATACGTTGTACTACCATTTCCGGAGTAATTCCCTGCAAGCAGGCGTAGTCCTTTCTCAAACAAGGTTTGTTTCCGAATACGGAGCACGGACGACAGGGTAGCTCTACTTGTATGGCATGGGCAGGCAGCTGTTTCCAACCCATAAATCCGGCATAAGGATGGGTTGCCCCCCAGATGGAAATCACAGGGATATTTACCAAAGAGGCCAGATGCATATTGGCAGAGTCCATGGACAACATAACATCCAGGTGGCTCATCAATGCCAGTTCCGCGTTCAAGGTCAACTTTCCGGCAGTAGAGATGACATTAGGGAATCTCTTCGCCCACTTTTCCAATACTTCGATCTCTTTCCGTCCCCCGCCAAACAGGAATATTTTGGTATTTTTACGTGCGGAAAGCTGCTCTATCACTTGCTCCTGCTTGGACAACGGATAGATTTTTCCTACGTGGGCGGCAAAAGGGGCAATTCCTATCCATTTTTTTTCTCCCTTGTCTCCGGACAGTGGGCTCATGCACCGGATATCTCCTTTCTTGTCTCCGAACAGAGAAACGAAATCCAGTTGGATGGGGTAACCTATATCTCTTAACACATCTGCATAGCGCTGAAAAGAAGATTTTTGGCATTGCATCACTTTATGTTTAGGGCGTACCAGTTTCCGTTTTCCGCTGCGTCCTTTGTCCAGATGCCCTACTTTGACACCCGCCAGTTTGAAACGCCAGCGCAGATATTTGCTGCGAAGAACGTCATGGAAGTCGGCAATAGCATCAAACCTTTCTTCTTTCAGGTCGCTGTATAGCCATCCCAAGCCCATCAGTCCCGAATGCTCCCCTTTTAGATCCACGCCACGGAAAAGAACATTGTCGGGCAGTCCCTCGAACAGGGGGGCAAGTGTATCCCGGCTCAACACCATGATTTGGTGCTGGGGATACTGGGTGGCTAACGAGTAGATGACCGGAATAGTCATTGCCACATCGCCGATTGCCGAGAAACGAATTATCAGGATTTTGGCCATAAAGCAACAACTTATTTCTTTCCGTAAAGTACGGGGTTCAGAGCCGGGTCATTGTACATCTTCATTTGTTTATACACCTTCATGTATTTGCGTCCGGTTTCAATATCAGTTATCAATTGGTCTATGGCAGAAGACAAGTCTTTCTGCTGTTCCAATAAAATGTTCAGTTTCTTTTCACATTGTGCATGATGCGCGGGTGTAGTGTCGTTACGTTCCACTTCCTGGCGCATGTGGTATATCTTCAGCGCCAGGATAGAAAGACGGTCGATAGCCCATGCGGGGCTTTCGGTATTGATAGTGGCATCAGCATCTATTTTCACATCTTTATATTTGTCCAGAAAATAACTGTCTATCAGTTCTACCAGGTCTGTACGGTCCTGATTTGATTTGTCAATGCGTCTTTTCAAAGCTAAGGCTTCCACCGGATCGATATTCGGATCGCGGATAATGTCTTCGAAATGCCATTGCACTGTGTCAATCCAATTCTTCAGATAAAGATAATACTCTATACTCTTCAACTCATAAGGGTTGTTGATGGGAGTATCTACATTATCCGTTTTGTGATAGTCATTGATGACTTGAACAAAAATAGGGTTGCAAAGTTCTGTAAATGTCATAGCTATGTATTTTTATTATTATCGTTATAATAATTGAAAAGACAAATCTATGCAAAGTTTTCTAATCAACCAATTATTATTTGGTAAAAGTGCCTACCTTTGTTCCCGGGCAAGTTTTTTTTTTGAAAGATGAAAGTAATTGTAGATAATAAAATACCCTATATTCAGGAGGCTGTCGAACAGATAGCCGATGAAGTGGTGTATTTACCCGGCAGTGATTTCACCGCCAGGGATGTACGGGATGCCGATGCGTTGGTGATCCGTACCCGTACCCGTTGTGATCGGGCGTTGTTGGAGGGTAGTAAGGTGAAGTTCATTGCTACGGCCACCATTGGTTTTGACCATATTGATGTGGATTATTGCCGCGAAGCAGGCATTGTATGGCAAAACTGTCCCGGTTGTAATGCAGGCAGTGTGGAGCAATATCTGCATTCGGTGCTTTTATTGCTGAAGCACCGGAAGGGGATAAAGTTGGAAGACACCTGTCTGGGTATTGTTGGGGTAGGACATGTGGGAAGTCGCATTGAGCGTATGGCCCGTTCATTGGGCTTGCGTGTTTTGTTGAATGATCCTCCGCGTGCGGACCGGGGGGAAGCGGGTTTTGTGGATTTGTCTGTGCTGGCACGGGAATGTGATGTGATAACCTTTCACACGCCGCTGAACAGGAGTGGGAAATATAAGACTTTCCACTTGGCGGATATGGATTTCTTTGCCGGTTTGCGGCGAAAACCTTTTATAGTCAACACTTCACGTGGAGAAGTGATAGAAACTTCAGCTTTGCTTGATGCGTTGAAAACAGGTAAAATAAACGATGCTGTTATTGATACATGGGAGAATGAACCGGATATTCATCCGGAATTATTGCAGAAAGTTTTTCTGGGTACTCCTCATATTGCCGGTTACTCGGCTGATGGAAAATCAAATGCTACCCGGATGGCGTTGGAGGCGCTTTGCCGTTTCTTCCACATACAGGCTGACTTTGAAATAGTACCGCCTGCCTTGCCGCCTATGGCATATTCCTCTGATCAGGAAAAGGCTTTCTTGCAGGTATATGACCCGACTCGTGACAGTGATGCACTGAAACGGCATCCTGAGGAATTCGAGCATTTACGGGGGGATTATCCGTTGAGGCGCGAAATCACTGTTTGATAAGGGAGGCGTATTGATTTTTCACTGTAGGGGCAGGGTATGCCTGCCCGAATGCATACAGTAAATTATTTTCGGGAGGGCAACCCCCATAGCCGTCAAGCTATGAGATAAATCACGCTCTCGTCCACTGTAGGGGCGTATTGAATGCCATAGCCGTCAAGCTAAGGAAAATAGGGTTAATTTCCCATAGTCGGTGGTAACTTCATCCCCTCTTGAGAGGGGTAAGGGGTGTGTTAGAATACACTCACGAATACAGCTGCTTGTGTTTTTCACACACCCCTACCCCTCTCAAGAGGGGATGAAGTTACCATCGACTATGGATCGCAGTCCTAATTTTAACGCTAAGAAACTTAACTTGACGGATATGGTATTGAATGCGCCCGAAAACACTCTGGAAGGTGTATTTGTGGATGCATTACTCCCAAGGTCGTGACCGATGGTTCGGGCGGAAGCATTCCGCCCCTACAGTGTATGGAAACGCCATTTGGGCAAACTACGCCCCTACAGTTGAAGACAACGCTGCCCGAAATATAACATGCGATGTGTAGAAAGGGTAGACAGTGGAGAGAAGATTGCCCAAATAGGGAATCTAACAACTCTGGCTGTTCTTCATCTCTTCTGCTACTATTTGTTCACAATCTTCAATGCTGTATCCTGATGCGGGTTCGCTCCAGTACCATAAGGCAGGAGCCTGTTGTAATGTATCCATAATCAATTGTTTTTAGATATGTTGTTCAATGTTATTGTTACTTCAGCCTGTTGGTTACCTCCTAAAATTCCGGTTCCTCCTTTCACATTGCTATAAACCCGTAAGGGTTCGGCAAGACCTATATTGCCTAATCCTCCTTCCAGTGTGCTTCCGGCTATTTTTTGCAAAGACAGCAAGTATAAAAAATAGGATTCGGAAAGAGAGTAGATAGAAACGGCTCTTTGTTCTGTTTCGTCTAATCTGGTTGCTATTTCCTTTATTTGTAGAGTATAGGTTTGTCCGTTCATGCTTTGGTCAGTAAAAAGGGCCCCTCCTCTTTTCTCCAAACCATTGAATGCCATGCTTCCATCCAATATGGCATCTTGTTCTTTAAAAACAGGATCTATATAATCTACATCAACTGTGGCCTGTGAAGGATTGTTATAGTAATATTCTATTTGGGTTATTCTTGCCAGATAATAATTATCCTTCTCCGGAAATTCATCAAAAGTGACTTCATAGTATATTTCATAATAATCTGTGTAAGCTTCCTGGTAAATACCTTCTCCTTTTTTGATGGTATACTTAACCTCTTTTATGGGCACTTTCTTCGGTATAATATCTTCTGCTGTTGCTGTGCCGTATTCGGGAGTGGATGCGATAATCTTTATCCTGTCTCCTTCCTCCGGAACCGTATTCGAGAAAAATAACGAGTCTGTTTGATTCGAAGTATGCAGAGCTTTCCACTGCATTCTCTCTATGTATTGATCGTTTATATAGAGATCCACATGGGCATGGGGAAGATTGACATAAGGGTTCTTGTCCGGATAAAACCATGTCCGGGTAATGGAAGCCATGACTACCGTATCAGGTGACACAGTACTGTTTATGACTATTTTGGGAGTGGTACGATACTCGTCCAGATCTATTTTTTTATAACAGGATGTAAGGACTACTCCAAGAAGTATGATGTATGGCAGATGTTTCATAATCATTTAAAATTTATAAGTATAAGAGACTGACGGTATGATGGGGACTATTCCTAATGTATTGAAACAATCATTATTATACCACCATCCTTTGCGTATGCTCACGGGTGCCATGTAGGAATAGACATTATAAATGCTGATATTCCATATTCCCATCCGTCCTTTTTTCTTTGGACGGTAGATGTTGATGCCCAAATCAAGTCTGTGATAAGCCGGCAGCTGGAAATTATTGCGTTCCGTATAATAGTCCAATCCATTTGAATCCATATAGGGAGGTACGAGATCACTCCCCGGCATGGGGAAGGATTGACCGGGAAACTGCGGAGAAGGCACAGCCTCATAGTTTTCAAAGGAAACCGTAAGTCGGTTTCCGGTCATGTAGATCCAGCTACCGGTCAGTTCCACTTTGGAACTGACTTTCCAATGAGCTACGATATTGAATTTATGACGGTTGTCAAATTTGGCGGGGAAGCGATCTCCTTTATTTATTTCAGTGAATTGTCTGTCATTCCAGCTTAGTGTATAACCTACCCATCCTGTCAGCTTTCCCTTTTCTTTACGGGCACTGAGCTCTACACCATAAGAACGGCCTTTGCCCTGCGTCAGTTTGTCTTCCCAATGAGTGGAAGGAGGCAGAAGCTGGTAATTATCTTTATAGTCCATCAGGTGTTTCATCCATTTATAATATCCTTCTATGGAGAAGGAGTAAGCTTTGTTATAGGTGGCATAGTAGGCTCCCAAGGCTATTTGGTCACTTTGCATGGGTCTTAATTTGCGGCTGACCGGCATCCATGTATCTGTGGGCAGATTGATATAGCTTTCATTGATTTGATGTACATATTGGCTCATCCGGGTATAAGAGGCCTTGAAACTGAGCCGCGAATTGACCAGGAAACGGCTCGAAAGGCGGGGTTCCAGTGAAGTATATGTTTTTCCGTCTATGGCATATAAACCGAAACGAAGACCCGCATTCAGGCGTATCTTTTGATTCATTTTCCAGTCTTCTTCCATATATATACCTAATTCGTGTGCCGGAAGGGCGGTATTATTGCTTTGCCTTGTCTGAGTGGTCGGACCATTCGAGAAATGGGACGTTTCATCGACAGGGTGGAAGCGATGGTAAATATAATTAGTCCCGAAGTGCAGCTGGTGGGAAGCATTGGGACGGAAGTCAAAATTGGCCCGTATGCTGAGATCGTCAATGCGGTTTCGGGTTGAGCTCTCTTGTGATACATAGCTGGATGTCGTACCCTGATAATAATCTCCTTTCAGTGTGGAAGAGTAATGGGTGAAGGCGGCATTTACATTACCGAAAAGCCGGTTGTTGAATACATAAGACCAACCGGTAAAGGCCATGATGTTCCCCCATCTCAGTTTGCCAGTGTCTCTGCTTTCGTATCCGTTGTCCCCATCTTCTTTTTCTCCTCCCTTCAGAAAATCATTTCCCCAGTAAAGGCCGGCATATCCGCGGCTGCGGTCATTGAACTGATGATTGATTTTTAAATTCATGTCCATAAAGGCATATCGTGCCACCAGTTTGGTCTGACCTTTATCTCTGGTGGAATTCCAGATGGCGATTGCCGGGGCTGAAAAAGCGTCGATCCATGAACGGCGCAATGCAAAGTTGAACGAAGTCCGGGCCTTAACAATAGGCCCTTCCAGATTCAGGCTACCCGAGGTCAGTCCCAACATGGCACTTCCGTGATACTCTTTCATGTTTCCGTCCTTTGTGTGTATATCGACCACACTAGACAGCCTTCCTCCGTAACGGGCGGGGAAGGCAGACTTAAAAAACTCCACATTCTTTATATCTTCGGCATTAAAGGCAGAGAACAGGCCACCCACATGGTTGATCTGGTATAACGGATTACCTTCTATCATATAAAGATTGTCGTCTCCATTACCGCCCCTCACATACATTCCTGCCAGCCCTGCCATTCCTGCCGATACTCCCGGCAGAGTCTGTAATGTCTTTATAATGTCCGCCTCACCGAATAGTACGGGAGTTTGCCGGATCAGTTCTTTGTTGAGGCGGGTATGTCCCATATCGGGTGTCTGGATCAGTGAGGAAGAGGCGTATGTACCGGTTACCACCACTTCGGCCAGTTGTTGATGGCTGACCAGCAGAACCGGAAGCAGGGTGTCTTGTTCCAAGGGTGTGAATGATTGCCGGAAACTGTTATAACCCACATACGAAATATGTAAGCATACATTGTTTCCGGTCTCCAACGCCAGACTGAAAAAGCCGTCCGCATTGCTGGTTGTCCCCCTGTGGCTTTCTGTATCATAAATGGAAGCCCCGATAAGGGATTCCGAGGAAGCCTTATCCCGCACGAATCCGCTGATTACCATTTTCCTCTGTTTTTTCTTGAGGATGATGAATCTGCCAGATCGGGTATAAGTGACGGGCGATTCGCGGAATAATGATTGCAAGCAGTGGGATAAAGGTGTCTTAACTACCTTTATATCTACCGGCGGCAAATGCTTTATTAAAGAGGATTCATACGAAAAGGTTATACCTGTCTGCCGGGTGATTTCTGCCAGCACTTTCCGGACAGGAACTTGCTTCATATCCAATGTGACAAGTGGTTCCTCCTGTTCTGTCCCCTTCGCCTCTATGCAGATATGCAAGAGGCAAAGAAGCAGAAACAAAGAAAATTTAGAATGGAATTGCATCATTTGGTTATGTCAAGTTTAGTATCTAGTGTTTGGTTTATCACTTCAATTATTTCCGTTACCGGAGTATTGTCAAAAGAGGCGGTCAGGTAATGTTCTTCCCGGGGTACTCCGCTGATGTGTACTTTGTAAACCTCTTCCAGTTCCTTCACTACCTTTTTCAAGGAAACCTCATTATAAACAAATACATGAGTTTTCCAGGCAAAAGCATTGGGATCGCTTTGTTCATCTACTTGCAGTTGCCCTGCCTTATTCATGGAAGCATACATTCCTTTTGTCAGAATAGCTTCTTTTTGTTCCTTGTTATAGAAGCGTACCTTTCCCGATTCTACGGTAGCCGAGGTTTGATCTGTTTTTGCCGTTACCTGGAAACGGGTGCCCAGCACCTGTATATTTGCCAGTTGGGTCTTTACCCTGAAGGGGCATTGCGCTTGATGTGTGACCGAAAAGTAGGCTTTTCCGTTCAATGTGACGCTTCTGCTTTTCTTGCCATAGGCCAGACGGTCATATCTAAGCTCCGAATTTTCGGCCAATGTGATGCGGCTGTCATCCGGCAATGTGACTTCCCGGACGGTGTGTGCAGCTGAGGTGATGGCAATCCAGTCTTGTCTGTCATACATCCACCACCAGCCGAATCCGGCTATCAGACCAATGACGGCAGCAATGGCTGTCAATCTATAATATAAGGTAATGTTGTTTCTCTTTTTGCCGATACCCAGTTTCTTCCAAGCTCGTGTGGTGTCCAGCCTGTCTTCCCGATAGAAACGGGTAACGAAACGGATCTCTTTTTCTTCATTCTCCATGTTTTCTCTTTTAACTTTCATTGCTAAGACAAGGAAAAGACAAAATCCCCCCATCCGCCTGCCGTTTTTTTTATCCGAAGAAGAAAGTATATACTTTGATGGCTGTTTCCCGCAGTGTTTTCAGTGCCTTACTGATTTGATGTTCAACGGTTTTTATAGAGATTCCCAGTTCAGTAGCGATTTCCTGATAAGTGAGTCCATCACGTTTGGAAAGCAGGAAAATTCTTTTTCGTTCGGTAGGGAGATGGTCGATGGCAGTCCAGAGGCGGGCATCGCGTTCGGACCGGATGATGCGTTCTTCTTCTGTCAAATCTTCCAAATCTGTCAGTTCGGTTGCTTCGCAGTGTGCTTGACGGTTCGCAATGAGGGAGAGCGAACGGTTGCGCACCGCTTGATACATATAGGCTTTCAGGTTCTGAACAGGTGTGCCTCCTGCAAGTTTCTCCCATACATCAGAAAAAGCTTGCTGGACAATGTCTTCTGCATCATCCAGATTTTCAGTATAGCGCAAGGCATACATATTCAGGGGACGGTAAAGGCATCGGAAATGATATTCAAATTCCTTGGCTGATAGTTCCATTCTGTGTTTCTATTCTGTTTGAAAGGCAAACTTACGGCTTTTCTTTTATTTGTCAAGCAATAGGAGATGAAAAAAACTTTAATCCCTTTTCCATAAATGTGGTAAAATGTAGTGTGCTATGCTTTTGTCGGAGATTAAAATAGAGGCAGTGCCTTTCATTCCTTTCCACAGAGGATAACGGGTGTAACAAACGTCCGGAGTGACTTCGACCGTGAAGTAATTGTTCCCGTTCACCACTGTCACCGTGTCATTGCAACTTTCTATCAGCCCCTTTGTATAGCCGTACCGTGTTGCTTCATATCCCTCCATTTCCATTTCAACTGGCATTCCTTTCTTTATTTTTGTGACATACCGATAAGGAATGAATAGCCGGGCATGGATATTCGTTCCATTGGTTCCGGTCATGACGGCAGATGTCTTCACACTTTCCGGATAGGGTATAAAGAAAGCTGCCAGTATCAGTACCAGCAAGATGAGAATGATATCGGTTATTCCGGTGCGGATAATTCCGGGGGGGACTTTGCCAATAATATTCCGTACCTTTTCGCTTCTCAGTTCTATATTTTCAAAATCGGCCATTATCTTCCTCCTTCGTATTTTTCTAGTTCCCCAGTTCCAACTGGTTCTTTACAAGATTATAATAAGCTCCCTTCTTCTCTATGAGCGAGGCATGATTGCCTGTTTCCACTACTTTCTCTTTGTCCAGTACGATGATTTGGTGAGCGTTTTTTACAGTGCTGAGGCGGTGTGCCACCACCACTACGGTTCTTCCTTTATAATATTGGTCCAGATTCTCCACGATTGCCCGTTCATTCTTGGCGTCCAGTGCATTGGTAGCTTCGTCCAGAAAGATATATTTCGGATTCTTGTATACGGCACGGGCTATGAGGATGCGTTGCTTCTGGCCTTGGCTTAATCCTATACCGTCCCGTCCTATCTTGGTGTTGAACCGCATGGGCAGACTCATGATGAAATCTTTGATATTGGCTATCTCTACAGCTTGAAGCAGTCTTTCACCATTGATTTCCCCATCGTCTACTGCAATGTTCCGGGCAATGGACTCCGAGAATATCACTCCGTCCTGCATCACCACCCCACATTCTCTGCGCCACCATTTCATGCTGTAACGGCTCAGATTCGTTCCGGCTATCCTTATTTCTCCGGTTGCCACAGGATAGTAGCCCAGCATCAACTTCAGCAAGGTCGTTTTCCCGCTGCCCGATGCACCTACAATGGCGGTTACTTTACGTTCGGGAATGGTGAAACTTACCTCGTCAATGGTCTTCTTCGGACTGTGCGGGTCATACTTAAAGTCAATGTGGCTGAAGTATATATCCTTGTTCACATCGTGATATTCATTGAAAAGCCCTTCCTCGCTTTCCTCATTTTTCATTCCGTGTATTTCGTTGATTCGCTCCAGGCTGATTTTCACATCTTGCAGCGAGTAGAAGAAGCTCATTAGTTGTTCCACGGGGCTGTTCAGTTGACCGATGATATATTGCACCGCCAGCATCATTCCCAATGTCATCTGCCCATGAATGACGGCTGTGGCTGCTATCACCGTTATCACTATATTCTTTACTTCGTTGATAAAGATGCTTCCCGCTTCCTGTGTCTGTTGCAGTTTCAGGCTTTTCATTTGTACTCCGAACAGATCAGCCTGCACGTCTTCCCACTCCCAGCGGCGGCGTTGCTCGCAGTCCTGCAACTTTATTTCCTGCATGGAAGTCATGAACTGATAGGTCTTGTTATTGTTTTCCGCCTGTTTCTCGAACAGTTCGTAATCCAGCAGCTTTCGTCTTTTCAGAAAGACGGCAATCCAAGTGCCATAGAGCAGGCTTGCCGACAGGAATACGCAGAATATCATCAGGTTATAGCCAAAAAGTACGCAGCCGAATACGATAAAGCTGAGCAGGGAGAAAGTGACGTTCAGCATTTGGTTGGTGAGGAATTTCTCCACCCGGTTATGGTCATTCATGCGCTGCATCAGGTCACCCATCAGTTTGGTATCGAAGTAGGACATGGGGAGTTTGAGCAGTTTGATGAAGAAGTCGCTGACCAGCGAAATGTTGATGCGCATGCTGATGTGCAGCAATATCCAGCGGCGGATAAAGTCTACCGAGACCCGGCTTATAGTCAGCACCAACTGTCCCAATAATATAAGGTAGATGAATCCGATATTCTGGTGTACGATGCCCACATCGACAATGGCTTGCGTGAGGAAAGGCAGGATGAGTTGCAGCAGACAGCCTACCAAAGCCCCTAGCAGGACTTGCCCGAGGTAGCGTCGGTACTGTTTCATGTATCCTATCAGAAAGCGGAATGACCGTTTGCCGTCCGTCGTTTCCCCTTGATGCTCGTAGAAGACGGGTGTGGTCTGTAGGAACATGGCAATTCCTTTTTCTTCTCCCCGTGATTGTGTGCTGAGCCAGTGTTCTTTCATCTTCTGTCCGGTATAGGTCACGAGTCCTTTGCCGGGGTCGGCAATGCAGAATGTTTTCTTCTTTATCTGGTAGAGGACTACAAAGTGATTCTGATTCCAGTGCAGGATGCAAGGTAGGGGGGCTTCATGCAATTGTGCGATGGTTACCCGTCCGCAGGTGGTATGCAGGCCTAGCCGGGTTGCCGCTTCGCTGATACCCAGCAGGGAAACCCCTTCGGTAGTGGCGAAGCAGTAGCGGGAAAGCGCATCCGTGGAATACTCTTTCCCGTAATATTTGCATACCATTTGCAGGCAGGTGATGCCACACTGCATGGAGTCATGCTGGTGATAGAAAGGGAAAGATTTCATGTTTCTATAATCTGTTTATTTCATCGGCAGCAACTGTCTTTCCATAATATTTTTTCTTATTGTTATACAGATTGTACCTGACCATCAGCCTAATTTGTCTACTGTCTCTGTATCTCCATTTTTCAAACGTATTGTTGGAGCTGTATCTTATTTCCGTTTCTTTGCATGAACGGAACAGGTCATAGATACTTAGGCTCAGTAGCAGCGATTTGCCGAGCAGATATTTGGAAACGCCTATATTTGCATAGGTGTAAGGCTTGATGCGGTATTCTCTCAGGTGTCCGTCCCCTGTGTAGTAGATGTCTGCGAATACATTCCATTGGTGTGGAAACTGAAATGAATTGGTAAAAGAACAGGTGAGGTATGGGAGTGTGTTGTCTATTTTGCTTCCATCTTCATTGTACAGGTCCAGATAAGTGCGCATGATGTTGAGGCTCACTTGTGGTTTCCATAGTCCGATAACGGGATGATATAGAATTCCGGCCTGTAGGGCATGACAATGGTTTATATTAACAGGCTTTGAAATTCTGTTGAGAGGGTCGTCTGATTCTATGATGACCTGTGTGGAGAGATAGTCTTCTACATATTGGTAGGCAATGTCGAATTGCCAGTCCTTATACTGTAAGGAGTAAGATAAATCGGATGTATATTGGGGTAACAGATAGGGGTTTCCTTGTGCAGAACTGTATCGGTTGCTGTATTCTGTGCTGTTCCTTAATTGATAAAAAGTGGGTCTTCTGACTTTGCTTGTATAGCTGAAGGCCATTTCAGTCTGCCCTACGGGCAGTGAGAGGCTGGCAGAAGGATAGAAACGTCCATTATTTTTGCTTACCAAGTCTTTTTGAGTCAGTTCGTCCTTATACTTTATTTTCAGTTCTTCATATCTTATTCCTATTTGGAGTGAAAGTTTCTTATAGTTCCAGGTATAGTTGGCAAAAGCTGCGTACTTCGTTTCTTCCGAGTGAAGTGAGGAATTGGTATTTCCATCATTGTATTCTGTGTTTGCTTTGTTTTCTTTCACATGGCTTCCATCCAACCCGAAGGACAGTGACATGTCTGATGATAAATGATAGCTGGATTTCAGTCGGCCGGCATAGATGTTATAGGTAGCATCGGACAAGTTCTGTACCAGATGAGCCGGAGTCAGGTTTCCTTCTTCCAGATTCTCTTCATTCCCATTAGAGGTTCGGCGCACATAATCACCGTTGAAATTAATGTTCCATTTACTCCACTTTCCGTCATAGTACACATTGCCTATCCATTGCTTGTAATCATTTCTGGTGGAGCTGTTTGCTTTCAGATTTTCATATAAGGTGTTTCCCTTTCTCATCTCGGTGGCAGACGGCCCTTTGTAGCGGTCGCTGTTGTTAGTGAATGAGAGGCTTCCTCCCAGCACATGGTTTTTGTTGGCGGAATAGCTCAATCCACCCATCAGATTCTGTGTATAATAATGGTTGTCCCAGTCCATCATGTCTGTATGCATATTCCATTGGGTGTTGTTGGCGTATGTCAAGTCCTTGTTCCGTTGGTCGGTACGTATGCGCGTGGAATAGTTGCCTATTGATATGAATGCATTGACATGTGTGGTATTATAAGCTAGCTGGCTATATTCTGAATCGGAAAATTTTCTGCCTTGGTTTCCCCTTAGTGTTACTGTTCCGCTGAATCCTTCATTTTCATTCTTTTTCAGTTTGATTCTGATAACTGCTTTGGTACTGGCATCATATTCTACTCCTGGATTTTTGATGATTTCTACTGTCTCCATATTGTTTGCATTCAAGCGGTCCAATTCTTTCGAATCTTCCACCTTTCTGCCATTGATGTATATCACTGCCGCACCTTTGCCGAATATTTGGAAAGAACCGTCACTTCCTTTTACTCCGGGTAACCGTTCTATTACATCGTTGGCTGTTCCAAGGTCTTTCATTATTGAATTTTGTACATTTACCAGCAGGTTTGTTCCCTTCATTTTGTATACGGGTCGGGAGGCTTTCACTGTTACTTCTCCCAATTGTGTGACTTCGTCTTTCAGGATGATTTTATCGGGCAGTTTGTCAGTGGGGTAGGTAAGTGTGCTGTATCCTATGGCTGAAAGCTGAATCAGCCATAGGGGTGTCGGATTGTATTTCTCAAGGCAGAAATAACCGTTATTGTCAGTTGTGGTACCTTCTACAAAAGTAGAATCCTGCATTTTTTGCAGAACAATGTTGACATAGGGCAGTGCTACCCCCTGTTTGTCCATGACATATCCTTTAATTTGTGAAAAGGTGAAATGGCTGTTTATGGATAAAAAGCTGATTAATAAAATAATTTTGTATTTCATATTACTATGTCTTTATTTATAAGTGGGGCTTTGGGGCATAGAATGTCCGGATAATCCCATTTGTCTTTTCCATAAGCAAGAATTGTTTCTCTCCAACATATATGTTTATACTTCCTGCACTCAGCAAAATCTTCGCAAGTAGCGCAAGGACTTGACTTCTGAATTGTATTCTGCTGCAAATAAAATAAATCTTTTGCTTTCTGAGAATTCCAGACCTCCATTATTGTCTGTTTTTTTAAGTCTCCTAACAAGAAACGGGGATGCCAATATAGTTCTTCGCAGATAGTGACTTGTCCGTCGGGAAGTATATACATGGCATTCAGATTGCCTGAACACATGCGTCGGTTAGGAAATTTTCTTATCCTTTCCTCTTTTGGTACGAGGTTAAAATCCAGCATCAATTGTGGTTTCTTTAATGTAAAATCGAAACTCTTTTCTTGATTTATTTGGTCTATATATTTGTTGATGTTCTCTAAGGCTGTTCTGTTTGTTTTGTATGCCTTGTATTCAAGTCCATTATACATGGAGCATTTTGCAGGGTCAAACATCCAGTTTAATAAATGTTTTTTTCCTTTGAAGAAGTTATATAGGCTTTTTATATCCTCAACAAGATCATTCCGATTACTGATGACTGTGTGTACCACATAATTAATTTCCAATTTTTCCATCAGGTTAAATGTATTGATGATAGCATCATAGTAAGGGTCTTTTACACGGAGTATTTCATATAAATGTTCCTTTATTAATGTGTCCAATGATATTTGTATAGGTGATTTGGTCGCTCTCATTTTCTTCCAGTTATTGAGCTGTTCCTCTGTCATAGGATATTTGGTAGAAATATCGGGCTGGTATCCATAGCCAACCATTTTTTCTACAATTCTTTCCCATCCTTTATATAAAAGGACTTCTCCGCCCATTAGTTTGAAATGTACGACTCCTATTTCTTTAGCTTCGTCTAATATTTTTTCTATCAATTCTATGGGCATTTGTTTGTCCATATTGTTTTTTCTGTCTGCATAACAATAGATACAAGAAGTTACACATCTAAGTGTAAGGTTGCAGATAATGTCTGAAGGTGCATCTAGCCTTCCCATGCATAGATCTACATTCTCATATAGAAAATCCGTATAAGTGTAGTTGTGTCTTGTGTCCCCCTCTTTATATTCTATAAGAAAATGAGGTGGAAAGGTTGACATTCCGTTATGGATTGGCTCAGGGTTGTCGATAAGCATATCTAATTGTTTTTGTACTTTATCTATTGGCAATTCTAAAAGATTAGCTATTTGATTGTATGCCGTTTCTTTTTCAATTCCATTGAAAAAAGAAAGCATCATACCATAGATAGGATGTATTACGCTTATTATAGGTTTGGTTCCGTAATCGGGACGTGTGAGGATGAATGTTTTAGTTTTGGCATGCCTTAATACAAAATGCGGATTTATGATATATTTTGTCATGTGTAAATTGATTTATAGGGTTAGGGGGAATGATAGCCTTTGTCGCATTTAAGTGACAAAGGCTATTGAGCTTAAATAGAGGAAACCTCGCTTTTCGATAATTAATGTGCCTCTCGTTCGTTCTCGTTGATATGGACATTGCCGCCTCTATTACCTTCTGTGCAGCAATCAGCGCAGGCGGCCATTGATGTTCCACCTTTTACTGTTTCCATTTCAGCATTAATCAATGCTTCAGCATCTTCTAGCATAAACTTTTTCATAATAATTGTTTTTGCTTTGTGTTAATTGCCTACTCCTTAAAGCTCTTTCGGCATTCCTGCTCCTATGTTGTACAGATAGGTTCTGTACTTATTTAAAGTTACCGGTAATAAAATAGCCTTTTAGTATTGTGGTGATGGGTTATAAATTCCAATCATCATCATCCGATTTTTTTTGGTCATTGACCCATATCCAACCTTTTTCGGTGAGGACCCAATACCCTCCCTTGATTTGGGACATTTCATCGGTTGATAATACATCTTTAAAATTCATTGTGTCCATAATTGTATCTCTTTGTTTTTTATATGTTACAAATGTAAGTGGTATTGAACAGAGTCTTTATAATAAAAGTATAATCTTTTTATAATAGTTTTACCCGATAAATGATTATATTTGCGGACAAAACCGATTATACGATGAAAAAATATTATTATATAACATTGGTAGCGATGATTGCAACTGTCTGTTTGCAAGTAAGTTATGCGTATGTGTTATATAATCAGTATGTTGACGACAAGATAATCGGGATAGAAGATATGGCACATAAACTCTCTGCCCGTGAGAAAATAATCCGTAATGCATTAAGGCTGGGAGAGGCTCCTAAAGAGCGTCCCAGAATAATGCAAAAATATGTGTCGGATATGACAAAGGAGGAGATAGACAGCCTCCGTCGCTTGCCGGGAGGCACAGATACCATTGATGTGCTGTCTGCTCAGAAAGCAGGGGTGGGGGGAACGACAGGAGAAGTACTTGACCAGTTAGAACAGGATCATTTATTAAGATCCGGCTTTCCGTTGAACCTAAATACATTAGATAGCCTGTGGAATATAACAGATACCGTTGTCCACTATCCCCATCAGTTCCTTCTTTATAATAAGGATTCTATAGTTACCGCCTCTATCGGCAATTTGGAGTCCCGTATTCCTAACTATATATCCAAACTTCATCCCATCGGTACAAAAGGGTTGCAATACCTTCAAGTAAAAGCAGACATTCCCATGTCCACTTTCTTAAGAAAACAAATCTGGACACTAGCACTCTCTGCCTGCATGATGCTTCTTGTTCTGCTCTGCCTGTTTCTTCAACTTGCTGTTATCCGCCGCAAGGAAGCTCTGCTTCGGCAAAGGGAACTGACCATCAATGGGACTATACATGACCTGAAATCTCCGCTGAACAGCATCATAACCATGTTGAGCTGGCTGAAAATGATTGTGCCCGATAAGGAGACAAAGGAGGCGATAGAAAGCAGTGGGGCAGGGGTGAAGCATTTGGTCTGCAATATAGAGTCCCTGCTGGTAACGGCGCGGAAAGACCGGCAACAGCTTGTGCTCAACAAGACATTAACAGATGTTTCCCAAATGGCCGAGAGGGTGAAAAGGGAGATGGACAGACTATATCAAGACAAACCGCACAGCATCCATATCTGTAATGAACTGCCTGACCGCTTGCAGGTGGAGGCCGATGAAATGTATATAGAAAATGTTCTCTGCAATTTAATAGAGAATGCATTGAAATATGCCGATAGAGGAGTAAAAGTGGAAGTCACACTTTCTATGGCAGACGGTAGGTTACAAGTAGCGGTGAGGGACAATGGTTGGGGGATTGCTCCGCAATACCAAAAGAAACTGTTCCGCCAGTTTTATCAAGTGCCTCGCCATGGCAGGCCGGAGCAAAAAGGATATGGAATAGGACTGGCGCAAGCCAAGTATATTATTGACGAACATGGAGGGTGGATAAAAGTGCAGAGTGCCGAAGGCAAAGGAAGTACTTTTATTTTTACCATTCCCTTCACAAAATGAAACGGTCGTAAATGGAAAAGATAAAAGTGTTGTTTGTGGATGATGATGTGGCATTGGGGCAGGTCGTGCTTCTGGCACTAAGGAATCTAGGTTATGTGGCGGAATATTGCACTACATTGCTGGGGATTCAAAGTATGGTGAAGGAAATGTCACCGGATATCATTGTGCTGGATGTGGAGATAGGCGAAAAGAACGGCATAGATGCTGTCGTGGAACTGAAGTTTGTAGCGCCTTATACGCCCATTCTCTTTGTCTCTTCCCATATCAACAGTTCGGAGGTGGCAAAGGCGCTGGATGCAGGAGGCGCCGCCTATCTGAAGAAGCCTTTTGAGATGGAGGAATTGATAGCCTATGTGCGGAGGTATGCACCCGATTTCCATGCGAAAGGCATATCCGTGGGCAAGTTTCATTTGCGGCTGGAAGATGATATGCTGATGAAGGGAGATGACTTGGTGAAGCATCTGACTCCGTTTGAAAGCAAGATACTGAAGTTGCTGGCACAGAATATTAACCGGACGGTGTCCCGTGAAGAGATAGAACAGGTATTGTGGCAAGGCGCTTCGGGTAGTGAGCATAGCTTGAACAATTATATGGTGAAGTTGCGAAAATATTTGGCCGGGGATGAGGCAGTTTCTTTGGAGGTTGTGCCGAAGATGGGGTATATGCTTTCTGTCTCTTGAATTTGGGAAAGAAAGGAATTTTATTGGTTTTTCCCATCCCCCCGTTCTCTTACTACAATCGGTTAACTATCAACGTATTTTTAACCTGTTTGCTCATAATGCCCATTAGTTGGTGTATACAGGCTGTTTTTTTATTTCCTGAAAATGTTCATATCCAATTCAAGGTCCGGTACGATGTGCGCTGCTATTTGTCACTGCATTAGGAGTTTGTCTTTTTGTACTGGTGGTTGACCCTAAAGAATCATTAAATGGAAAAAGACTTA
>CAVJPC010000208.1:0-2267 GCA_963651205.1 Bacteroidaceae bacterium | reverse complement strand
AGCACCCAGCACGTCTCGGCCAACGGCAACAACCCGTATTATACGGCCTACGAACAGTTGAATAAACTGGACCGCGACCGCGTATTCGGCAACCTTTCGGCCACGATTAATTTCACCGACGAACTCTCGCTGATCCTGCGTTGCGGCATGGACCTGAACAATGAGTTCCGCACCCAGCAGAAGCCCAAGGGAGCCAAGACGTATATCAACGGTATGTATAAAGAGCAGACCGTATTTGATTACGAAATGAACAATGACTTTTTGCTGCGGTACAGCAAGAAACTGAATGACTTCGACCTGAGCGCTTCGTTCGGAGGCAACAACATGATGCAGTCCTACCGATCGAACACCTCCCTGGCCGAAAGTCTGGTCGTAGACCGCGACTATCGCCTCAGCAACTCGGTCGACCGTCCCAAAATCACCTCTACGCGCCGCCAGAAGGCCATTAACAGTTTTTACGGCATCATTTCCGCCAGTTGGCGCAACATGGTGTTCCTCGACGTTACAGGCCGAAATGACTGGTCGAGCACCCTGGCTCCGGGCAATAATTCCTATTTCTATCCTTCGGTCAGTGCCAGCATCGTGCTCAGCGACCTGCTGCATATCAAGACCCCGATGGTCAATTTTCTGAAACTGAGGGCGTCGTGGGCCAACGTGGGTAATGACACCTCGCCGTATCAACTGCTCAACTATTACAACAACTCCTCCTTTACCGGCGGATTCAACATGCCGACCAACAAGGCGAATTACAACCTCAAACCGGAGAATGTCGAGAGTTGGGAGTTCGGTGTCGAGGGCCGTTTCTTCAACAGCCGTCTGACATTCGATGTGGCGTTCTACAATGCGACCACCACGAATCAGATTATCTCGGTTCCCGTCGATATTACGACCGGCGTCTATAACACGATCGTAAACGCCGGCGAGATCAACAACCGCGGATGGGAAGTGTCGGCCCGCGTGCAGCCTATCCGGAACAAAAACGTACGCTGGGATATGAACTTCACCTGGGCACGCAACCGGAACAAGGTCGTGGAACTGGCTCCGAACCTGGACTCCTGGACGATCGCAAGCGGTCCGCGCGGTGAAATCCGGGCAGTTCCGGGCGGCTCGCTGGGCGACCTCTACGGTTCGGGATACGAGAAGGCCCCCAAGGGCTCCTTCGTCACGGCCGAGGACGGTTCGATGATCGACGTTTCCGGATGGGATATCGTCGACTCGGACGGTTATCCGGTTCTTGCCTCGGATTTCGAGAATTTGGGGAATACGCAGGCCGACTGGAAAGCCGGCTGGATGAACTCGATCTCCTATAAAAACTTCCGGTTGAGTTTCTCGTTCTCGGGACAGTGGGGCGGCCAGGCGTATTCGTTCACCAACGCCATGCTCGGCTACCAGGGAAAGACGAAGGCGACGCTTCCCGGCCGTTATGACGGGTTGATTCACAAGGGCGTCAACCAGAATGCCGACGGCACGTTCTCGATCAACAAGACCGTGACGGCCAGCATTGAGAGCTACTATAACCTGCGCGTATTCAACCGCGACAACGTGGTGAACAACACGTTCAGCACCTCGTTCCTGAAATTGAAGGACATTCGTCTGGAATATACGCTTCCTTCCAAGATTGCAGCCAAAACCCGCGTCTTGCAAGGGGCGTCGATCGCTTTCTTTGCAACGAATCTTTTTTGCTGGACCAACTGGCCGCAGTTCGATCCCGAGATCGCGACGATGAACGGTTCGGAAATTACCAAAGGCTTTGAAACGGCGGCATTCCCGATGACCCGTACATATGGTGTTAATCTTAAACTTCAATTCTAACAGTACGATGAAACGACTCAATTCATATATATTGACCGGAGGGCTGATCGTTTTGGGATTGTGCGGTTGTACCAGCAATTTCGACGATTACAACAAGGACCCCAACCGGGCCGAGACCGGGAAGGCGAATTCCTCCCAGATGCTCGAAGATCTGATTTTCGAAGGGGCCGGAAGTATGAAATACCGGACCTGGCGCCACAATAACGAGTTCATGCAGTACACGGTCGAGACGAGTACGCTGAACCAGCTCCATCGTTTCGTCCTCACCGACAACGAATTTAAAGGTGCATGGAATTTTTGCGGCCGTTGGGCTGTCAATGCCATCGAGATGTACCGGCTTGCGGAAAAGGAGGACAACACGAATGCACAGGCTATCGCTTTGACCATGAAGGCGCTGTATCTTTCGAACATGACCGACCTGTTCGGCGACATGCCCTTCAAGGAGGCGTTCAAGG
>CAVJPC010000207.1:0-7161 GCA_963651205.1 Bacteroidaceae bacterium | reverse complement strand
GATATTATAGTAACAATAAAAAAAGGCGATGTTACCAAAGAACGCTATTTACGAGTAACGAATCGTTGGGGCTTTAAGTAATGAATCTCTATTGAGTTAGGATTAGTATTTCAATCAATACTAGAAGAAAGTATTTATCTTCTTTCTTTTAGTATTGAATTGATATAGCAATACGCTATTGCATTACGTAGAACCGTATGTTGGGCAAAATGGAATTTAGGCTTATAAATAATTAGTTTATATTGCCAGTATCAGTCATTCATAACGAGGAGAAGAATCTACTCTTTTATGAATACGCGGAGAAGAGATTCTTCACTACGTTCCCTTAGATTAGCAGATGTAGAAATTTACATTAATTACAGACAAGATACGTATTTACTTAATACGAATCAGTAGTTGGTATCTTGATTCAAAATATGAAGTAACTCACCTAAATTAAATAATTGTACTTTATGGAATACATTTTAAAAGCCTGCCTGATGGATAACCCTGTCACCGTCGACAACAAAGAAGACAAAATCTTGCTGCCCGAAAACTCTGGAAGACACCGCGCTTGTTGAGGAAGTTCGTCACCGTGAGCGATAAGGAAGGGGAAGATCCCAAGAGTCCCCCTTCGTATAATATACAGTTCTGTACCGACAGGGTTGCACCGCAGAGAGAAAAAGCCAAAGAATGTCCTAAGGTGAGAGCTACCAAAGAATTGTTAGTACATGTCCCATACCCAAAATAAAATCAAGATGAAAAAATATTTTCTCATAAGTCAAGTCGTGTCCTTGTTATTTCTTTTCCCTGTTTTTGCCAATGCCCAAGAAAAGGCGTTGCTTAAAACGAACCTTCTGGGTTGGTCTATGGGCAATTTGAACATCGGCTTGGAGTTTCCCGTTTCCCCATATGTCAGCGCCGGGCTCGGAGGTAGTTATAATCCATGGCAATATATGTCGTCCTCGAGGTTGCAGCATCTGATTCTCCGACCGGAAGCGAGATATTATCCGTGCCGGGTTTTTCGCAAATATTTCTTCGGCTTGCAGGGGCTATACGGGGTCTTTAATGCAGGAGGGCTGAATATTCCGTTTTTTTCGCTGAAAGAAAAGCGATATATCGGCACCTTGTGGGGTACTTCCGTTATCGGAGGATATCAGTTTCCTATCGGCAAACACTGGTCTTTTGAATCCCTTATCGGAATTGGGTATATTGATACTCGTGGCAAGCTGTATGAATTACCCCGTTGCGGGAATTTGATCGGCAGAAAAACAGCGTCCTATTTAGGGATTACAGACGTTGCGCTTTCTTTTATTTACGTATTTAATTGAATTAGCAATTTATGATACTCTCCAAACTACCACCCGCCCTAACCTGTGTATCGATACCATACGCATTATCTGGTCAGAGCAATAATAATATAACGAAGATGGAAGGCTTTATGAGAATCAGAATTTTCTTTTATCTGATCAGCTTGCTCCCGGTATTGCTGCTGACTTCCTGCACGCGGCTGTTCGAGGAGGATTGTCCCCCGGATAACCGGATAAATTTTATGTATCTCAACGAGAATGAGCGGGAGGAGACCACTCTTTACATAAACAGCGTGACGGACTATATTTTTAACTCGGACTCTATCCTTTACCGTGTTGATCCTCCCGCCAAGGGATCCCATGTCCGCTCCCGGGGAATAAACCTTCCCGATGGAAAATGGATAATCGTAAGTTTGGCGAACCAATATAATAACACTGGTCTTTCCGCTTATATCACCGGTGAGACACACCTGAAGGATTTGCTCGTAAGGGTCACCAGCCCCGAATTAATGAGGTCCTCACCCCCCTTATATATTGGCAGCAATGATAAATTATACTTTTCCTCACTGAATTTAGAGATTAGGAGTGGTCTGCCCCAAGGGCAGGTTACGGGCTATTATACCCCGGCACATGCCCAGCTTACGGTATTTGTAACCTGGGAGGACGCGGCGGATATCCCCCGGAACCCAGAAAAGTTGTCGGCCGTTCTTCAAGGGGTACCTACCGGTTTTAGGCTTCAATCCTCCATCCTCCAGGACCGGCAAGATGGTACCCCTTTTTCGGTCCCCCTTGCGTTGGATCAAAAAGGGAACCAGCATGTACGATTATATCCCTCAGGCCATTCGTATCGCTTCGATGCGGTGTGCATGCGGTTTGAAACGGGTAAAGCCCCCTATCTTCAGCTGATGGATGACTTCATGCCCTTGACTAAACCATTAGATTTAAATGAATACTTTAACGCGAATAATATCGATTTGTCCAATAGCCGCATCCAGAACTTCAGTTTCTCCATCCGGATAGATAAATCCAAAGTTATAATTTCCCCTATCCATATCCTTACATGGGACGTGGAGAATCTATAGGGATAAAACAGATTGGCGGCGATAGCCGCATAAATATATATTAAAACCGAACGAATTATTTTAGTATGTTAGCGATGAAGAATGTTTTGTATCTCTCTCTTTTTTTGATCCTCTTGTCTTCTTGTAAAAAAGAGATGTACGATAAGGAAAAGGAATTGTTAAACTTCAAACTGGTCAGCCGTTCCCCATCATCTGAGGGCACAATAAAGCGGGTAGATGTATTTCTGCTACGGGAGGGTAGGCTTTCAGAAAAATATACCAGTGTAGCAGCTAATAAAAGTGGCACTTATCCCGTTTTGGTAAAAGATCCTCAAAACACCCGTTTATTATTTCTGGTCAATAATGACATGGTTTTAGAACCTGCAGAAGGGGAGAGTGGGACATTGGAAAATCTCCTGTCCAAAACGACTCCGGCAGTCGATTATGCCGCAACCCAACCCATGTTATTTTACACGGGAGAAAAAGACCTGTCAGGCATTTCCGAACCAATGATAAATGTCCCCATTATCCGATCTTTGGCCCGATTAAGCCTAAAAATGCAAAGTGGGACGACTATAAAAATAGATTCATGCATAATCTCCAATATTGCAGACCGGTCCTATATATTTCCCTCCTCTACAGTCTCTCCTGCAGGTTTGAATCTGATATCGGCCTCGTTGGAAGGTTCGCATTTCACAGTATCGCCCACGACTCCTCAAAGCGGTTTTCTCTACCTGTACGAGTCGGAGAACGCGAATTCGAAGGCGGTCTTCTTTGTTAAGATCAATGGTGTAAGAAATAAACTTGAGGTTTCACTCCCGGCCAGGATAGAACGCAACAAGGATTATTGCATAACAATAAACAGCCGAGGGGCAACTCTTTTCGGTTCCTTGGAAATTTTGCCATGGGAAAAAGGTACGGAACTGAATGCAAACCCCGCACCCTTTGCTCCCTTGGCGGAGAATGTGGAATCGGCACTCCCGGCGTTCATTTATCTGAACGCTACGGGGGATACCATATTCGCTCCTGCGGGGAGTGCTTCATGCTTACTGGATATCAGGGCAAATGTCCAGGTCGAGTTACGTACGGAAAGTAATATCGGAATAGAACCGGTAAGCGAAGCAACCTCCAGATCTTCATATCTTGGGAATAAATTCAAACTCACCTTCGCAGATAAGAATATCAATGAGGCATCTACCTATTCGAAAATCTATATAAAGGACCAAAGTGCTTCCCAATACTATGACCAGTACCTGGTTGTTGCCCGGCCGGCACACCGTACTCATTTTGTGAACCTGAGTTCAAAGGCTGCAATCCATGGACGTAATGTAAATTTTGACGGCTATATTGACGGCTTGATTTCAGACATCACTTTTTCCTCTCCCCCTCTTAAAGTGATTAGCCAGACAGTTGATGCTGATTTTAACTGGTTACGCCTTGACCGGAACACCGAAACAAGCTACCGGATACAGGGCGGTTTCAAACCTAATGACAGGAAAGCCCTGGGACAAGATCAGGAGTCGAGCGTTAAGGTCGAATATCCGGACGGCCTGGTGGAAGAGTTTAAATTCACACGTAAACGCTACTCAATCCCTGTTGTCCTTATTGCCGGGAAATATTGGTCTAAGTTTAATATGCGGGGAAACTCTAAAAGATATGAAGACCAAATCGGTTTCGATAAGGATGTGGACGACTTATTTGAATATCTGAAGAGCTGTCCCGACAACATGTATGTATACTATGCAGGGGCGAATTATAAAGGACGCTCCCGGCAGGGTATGTATTTAAGAAAAAGAGCAGCCGATAATCAATTGTTTTATCCCGATTACACGAAATACGATGCCGGCTCGATAACGGATGCCTCCCCCTATCTTCATTGCCCTGAAGGTTATGAACTTCCCCACAGAAATGATTTCGGAGCAGTCATGAATCGGACCGTATCTTTGA
Source organism: Bacteroidaceae bacterium (assembly GCA_963651205.1). Lineage (GTDB taxonomy): Bacteria > Bacteroidota > Bacteroidia > Bacteroidales > Bacteroidaceae > Phocaeicola. The sequence goes on along the minus strand of CAVJPC010000207.1, from coordinate 2,864 downwards.
CACTTCCGGAAAATGGCAACAAGCTCAGCTATACCTCATCTACCTCGGCGTCCTATGACATCGAAAGACACCAGCGGAATAATATCGTTATCGACGAGGTTATGGTAAACCAGATGTATCATGCCAGAGTCACCGAGAAATCCACAGGAAACAGCCTTGTCTGGACCGGAACAGGCCATCAGTGGGATAATAGCGGGGTAGACCTATCCTACTGGATTTATGCGCTTATTAATGCCGGCAGTAGCGACTATTATACATTTATAAACAATAGGAACCTGTCTAAGATGGAGTCGCAGAATTCAAATAAAACAAGACTGGTGCGTTGCATAAAGTCCCCCGTAACTTATATTATTTAAGAAATAGCAGCTGTGAGATACCGTATGAAATTAAGAAAACAGTTCGTATTATTTATTTTTGCGTTCATCCTGGCAGACTGCCAGAAAGAGAATATTGCAGGCAACCCTCATCTTGAGAATTGTTCGTTCCGCCTTGTACTTCCTCACAATGCCCTCCCCCCGGAGAAAGGGGAAACCAGGGCATTAAAATTGGAGACCTATACCATCAGGTATTTTTTAGCTGATGAAGAAGGGAATGTAGTGGATAAAAAATTTACAGCCTATGATAAAGAAGAACAAAGGATAACTATTGAGCCTGTTGTGGCGGGCAGATACGAGTTATTTGTGCTGGCATATTCGCCACTTCTGGAGCAGGAAGGCTTTGTCGTCGCATCGTCCCTTAATCATAAAAGCGAGCCTTGGGTACGTTTTACAAAAGAAAAGATCGGCTTGATAAAGAATCGGAGCATTCTTTTCGGAAAAAGCTCCTTTGAAATTCAGGGCCAGTCCCAATTCGACCGGGATATCTTGCTGAGCCATGTTTTCTCTTCGGTTTCATTTGATCTGCAGATACCCAGCGAGTATGTCGGGAGTAGCCTGGATACTATATCGGTATCATCGCAGGGATATTCCACTTTCAGTTCTCTTTCGGTCGATGGTTCCTTGTCGGGGAAAGTTCCTCTGGAGGTAACTGATTTTACAGCCTTCCCGGGAATTCCCGTATATACATTTCCGGCTGATGGCACAGAATCGGTTCCTTTTACCATCAGAACGGAAACGACTAATCATGAGGGGGTTAATTATGCGAATGTATTCAAAGGCATAGCATCGCTGGAAAGATCTGCACATAGTACTATCAACGTCAGCTTATCAAAGCATCCCGACGCAAAAACGGGACTGCTGTTTGTCAGGTCGAATATGTACCGGTCAACCGTACGCCCTCAGATATTGCAGGACGATGAGAGTTCTTCCATATATTACGATGCATCGCAACGCTCTTTTCGCATCAATCAGCCCTTACAAATTAGCCTCACGGATGATAACCGACTCCATACACGCTTCTATTCTCCGGTTCCTTTATCCAATGTCAAGATTTGGGCAAAACACCCAGAGTTGCCAGAGGAGATTCTTATAGCATTCTTTGATACCATTCCTGCATTTTCCGATGCGAAATACATAATGAGGCCGGAAGGCGGTCAGGTCTTTAACACAAAAAGAGGAGACTATGTTGAACTCTCCGAAAACCAAGCTTTGCGGTTAAAGCAGTCCGCTTTGTCTATTGAGTCGGATGACCCTTTCTGGCGTAAGATCCGGTCAATCAAGAGCAAGTGGCTGATAAGATTCTCTTCTTACGGGGGGAACCCGAATTCAGCAAATGGAGGGCCCAGTGGTAACTGGATAGGAATCAGGCCTGTGCATATCCGGGAGAGCATTGCCATATGGCTTAATGTTGGTTATATGATGACCTTGCCCGATTTTGAGGAGAAGCTGATGAAATATCAGGGCCTCCTCTATGGAAACAGAGGCAAAGGTGATTGGATCGATGTAAAGTCCATCATTCCCAATATCAATAGCCTTCCCGGATTTAATGTCGGACTTACAGGGAAGGGAGTGTTGGGACTTGGCGGAGGCCAAACATGGGGAATGGCACAATATCCCTATATCAACCATTATCACAGTGCAGGTGCATGTAAGACCATTTTTCATGAGCTTGGCCACTGCATGGGATATTCTCACAGCAGTAATATGACATATGGTTTATGGGCAGAAGAATTGACAAATAATTTTTACACAAAAAACATTCAGCGACTCCCGGTAAACAGTGAAAGATATTTAAACTCGAGGAATAACACCAATTTATACAGGTAACAACAGGAGGACGTTTCTTTAAATTGTTTTGAGATACTTTAGATTCGGCACTTCCGGCGGCTATCTTTTCTGCATTGACACTCCAATAGCCTATGTTTATCTCCACTTGAGTGTCAAACCGCGACACGATTCAGCCGATGGCAATACGTGCAATAATCGGTGTATGACCGTTTTTCTTCGCTGCGCTTCATTTATACAGGTTCAGCTGTTCACACATCCCTGCATGCCGTAATGACGATATGTCCGAGCTGCGAATCAGTCTTGTTTCTTGCAATTCGCAGTAAGAGCCTGCCACGCAGACATCCGGATTTACCAATATGAGGGTAGCATAGAATCCGCAAAGATCACGCAAGGCGGATTCGCAGTTGCGACAATACGTTTCGTAAAATAGCGGCAATGCAGGATCCGGTTAATACCGATGGAATGTTGTGAGGTAAGCGGGGTGATTTCTTTCACACAAGCAATAGGCGGGTGGGCAGGCGGTGGGCAATGTCACCCGGCTGGGCGGGATAAGCGTCAATACCTACAGTTATGGCAGCGACAACAGCAGCCGAATCACTATAGAACAGAAAATAATTTTTCAATTCCATCTTTATATCACACGCAGCTTCTTCCACTTCTCTTCATAATGCAATTTTTAATAGCTGATATTTGTTAGTT
>CAVJPC010000206.1:0-3180 GCA_963651205.1 Bacteroidaceae bacterium | reverse complement strand
GACTGGCATATCGACCTGGATGCAAACGATATAGTCTATCCGTTGGAATACAAATTCCTGGTCTACGATAACGACAAACATCAGCCGTTATACTGGGAAGAAGATGAAAACAGAAAGCTCGAACTTCCCCCGCAGGATTTTGGAGAAACAGTTACCGTATCCGGACTCTATTTCCGCGACAACCTTCCTTTATGGAGATGTGCGGGAACCGTAATACCGGTGTTTTCTCTCCGTTCCGAGCAAGGGTTCGGGGTAGGTGATCTTGGCGATCTCCGTATGCTGGTCGACTGGGCAAAGAAAACCCGCCAGCGTATCATACAGGTCTTGCCTATGAATGATACGACGATGAGCCATACGAAAGGAGACTCTTATCCGTACAGTGCTATTTCTATTTATGCACTCCATCCGATGTATATCAGCTTGCCGTTGATGGGAGAGCTGAAAGATGCGGGAAGGACTGCCTTTTACAAGGCAAAGCAGGAAGAGTTGAATGCGAAAGATGCTGTCGACTACGAGGAAGCGGTAAAATATAAACTGGCTTATTGCCGGGAATTCTTCAGTCAGGAAGGCTCCGCTATCCTGTCCAGTCCGGAATATCAGGAGTTCTTTGCTCAAAGCCAGTCCTGGTTAGTCCCTTATGCCGCTTACAGCTATCTTCGTGATAAACATAAAACATCCGACTTTACCTGTTGGGGAAATAATGCGACCTATAATAAATCGCAGATACGTGAACTATGTTCGGAAGACAACGGAGCTTATCCGGAAATATCTTTCTATTATTTCCTGCAGTATATCCTGCATACACAATTCAAGTCAGTATCCGACTATGCACGTAAGAATGGCATTGTCCTGAAAGGTGATCTCCCGATCGGTGTGAACCGCACCAGTATCGATGCCTGGACAGAACCGCAATACTTCAATATGAACGGTCAGGCAGGAGCTCCCCCCGACGATTTCTCGGTGAACGGTCAGAACTGGATGTTCCCGACCTACAACTGGGAGGTGATGGAGAAAGATAATTACTCCTGGTGGAAGAGACGTTTCCGCAAGATGAGCGATTACTTCGATAGTTTCCGTATCGACCACATCTTGGGCTTCTTCCGTATCTGGGAAGTGCCGCAGGATTATGTCCAGGGACTTTGCGGTCATTTCAATCCGGCGCTTCCCCTGACAAAAGAGGAGATAGAGCAATATGGATTTACTTTCAATGAAGCCCGCTTTACGACTCCGCATATCAACCATAAATTCCTGCCGGAATTATTCGGTACCCTGTCGGAAGAAGTCGTAGGAACTTACCTGGCACAATCTTCTTCCAATCATTTTGTGCTGAAATCATTCTGTGATACGCAGCGGAAGATCGAAGCCTTGTTTGCCGGAAAGACCGATGAAGCCTCTCTGCAGATAAAGGAAGGACTGTTCTCTATTGCCAATGAGGTTTTATTCCTTCGTGACCCGCAGGAAAAGGATAAATTCCATCCCCGTATTTCGGCCAGCCAGTCCTATATGTACAGCGAACTGAGTACATCCGACAGATATGCGTTCGATCAATTATATTGGGAATTCTTCTATCATCGTCATAATGACTTCTGGAAAGCGCAGGCATTTAAACGTCTGACACCTTTGGTGGCAAGTACCAATATGCTGGTATGCGGGGAAGACCTGGGAATGATCCCCGAATCAGTGCCCGATGTAATGAATAAACTTCAGATACTCAGCCTGGAGATCGAGCGGATGCCGAAGACCCCCCAGCGGGAGTTTACGGATATGTTCAACCTGCCCTACCATTCGGTTTGTACGACATCGACACACGATATGACTCCGCTCCGCAATTGGTGGAAGGAAGACCGTGAGAAGATACAGCGTTATTATAATAATGTATTGTTGCGCGAAGGACAGGCACCGGAAGAATGTACGGAAGATATAGCTACCCAGATCGTCACGAATCATCTGGCTACCAATTCCATGCTGACCATTATTCCAATACAGGACTGGTTTGCTATCGATGATGCGGTAAAGAGAAAAGATATCGAGTCCGAACGGATCAACATCCCGGCTATCCCCAATCATTACTGGCGTTACCGGATGCATATACCTTTGGAAAGACTGTTGACGGAAGACGGGTTTAACGGGAAAGTGTCACAATTGATCCAGTCGTCAGGAAGGAAATAGGATGAGGATTGGCTTTAACCGGCACTATAGTCCTACCGGTATCAGCACAGTAGTATTGAGGTTCTTAACACAGTAGTGCTGATGCAGGTAGGACTATAGTTCTGTTTATTTCTTTGCTTCGGAACACATATTGCAAACCCCGTTGAAACGAGCGTTCGGCTCGATTTCCAGCGATTGTGCAAATACATCCCCTTTAATATTGGCAGTAGCTTTCAGTACCAGTTTTTCACTGACACGTACGGAGCCTTCCACTTCTCCCAGCACCTCGGCATTGGCTGAAATAATATTACCGGTCACACGTCCTTTGGGGCCGATCACTATTTTTCCGTTGCAGTTGATATCTCCTTCTACCTGACCATCCAGTCTGAAATCGGTTTCTGTAATAATATTACCTTTAACGGTGGTTCCGGCGGCTAGGGTGTTATGTAGGCCACCGGCGGAATTTTCGTCTTTTTGTTTTATTCCCATCATATAAATACTTTGTTGCTTGTCTCGCAAATATAGGCTATTTTTTTTGCAGAGAGGACTTCTTTATCTACTTTTACAGATAAAATAACGTAAAATGACAGTACAAATAGAGTTGGAAACAATGAAATTCTATGCCTGGCATGGAGTATCCCCCCAGGAGACACGTGTCGGGAACACGTTTGTGGTGAACCTGATCCTGACTGCTCCCCTTGAAAACGCCGTTGCCAGCGATGATCTGGACGACACGGTCAATTACGCCGAAGTGTATGCAATTGTCAAGGAAGAAATGGCTATCCCGTCGAAGTTACTGGAGCATGCAGCCGGACGAATCCTGAATGCGCTCAAAAGAGCATTTCCCCAACTGCTGGCTATCAGGCTGAAGCTCTCCAAGCTGAATCCCCCTTTTGGTGGGGATGTTTACAGTGCCTCTGTAATTCTGGAAGAAACCTACAGCTAGTATTTGAATAACTTTGTCTATCTTTGCACACCGAAGTTACGAAAAGAGTGTAATTTATTGGAAATGAGCGTAGGTTAATTGCTCTT
>CAVJPC010000205.1:0-31497 GCA_963651205.1 Bacteroidaceae bacterium | reverse complement strand
CAACCATACTTACAAGTAAGATGAAGGAGTAGTCAACCTAAAGCGTTAAACTACAGAATACTAGTACGTCCTGCCACAATAGGACATATGTCCTGCTGCAATGGGACGTACGTTCTATTGCAGTGGAACGTACGTTCTGCTGTAGTGGGACGTAATAAACATCAGTAAAAAATGACTTAATGATGCGAAAGAAATACCTTAGTAGTACTTATCATCAGTCTTAGCTATAAAGTTATATCAAACTTATGTAAATATTGCGGCCAAACATTATAACAAGATGATTCGTTTCTGCAATATAGCCGCAATCTGCTGTTTCAATTGCGGGGCATTGATGGGTTTGGCCATATAGCCGTCAAAACCATTTTCCATGACCCGTTGCTCATCGCTGGCATAAGCAAAGGCTGTGATGGCAATGATGGGTACATCCACGGATAATTTTCGTATTTCCCGGGTCGCCTCATAACCGTCCATTACCGGCATGTTGATATCCATCAGTATTATCTGAGGACGGTGAATCTTGTACTGGTCAACAGCCTCTTTCCCGTCCCAGGCATGAATCAGGTTATACTCGCGTTTCAAGATGGATTGGAACAGCCGGTAATTGCTTTCATTGTCTTCGGCAATCAGAATGGTCAATTTGTCTTTTTGTATGGAAATAGGCTGGTACTCTTCTTTCTTCTTGTTTTCTGCTTCGGCAGGCTGATAGGGGATGGTAAACCAGAAAGTAGATCCCTCGCCTTCCTTGGACTCAACACCGATGTGCCCTCCCATGTGCTCTACAATGGTTTGGCAGATAGACAATCCCAATCCTGTACCTTGCACAAACGAGTTTAGCTTCACGAAACGACCAAAGATCGAATCTACTTTATCCGCCGGAATGCCGCAACCGGTATCCTTTACATAAAAATAAAGCTGTCTGCCCTGTAACTCGTAGCCGAAGGTGATACTTCCTTCCGATGTAAACTTACTTGCATTATTCAGCAGATTATTCAGCACTTGCATCAGGCGATTCTTCTCTGTCTTTATGCGGCAGGAAGGAAGGGGCTTTTGAGCTATCAGCCGGATGCCATTGGCTTCCGTACGATAACGGGCGACGCTTTCAATTTCGGAAATGACATCATTCAGTTCCACATTGGAATAACTGAACTCCAAGGTCCCTGCTTCTATTTTCGAAAGGTCTAATATATCACTGATTAATTGCAACAACAGCGTGTTATTGCTTTCAATGATACTGATATATTCCTGTTTTTCCTGTTCTTCCTCGGCCGATGCAAGGATATTTGAGAAGCCGATAATGGCATTGAGCGGAGTGCGGATCTCGTGGCTCATATTGGCAAGGAAAGCAGATTTCAGCCGGTTGGACTCTTCCGCACGGTCTTTGGCGGAAAGTAATTCGTCCTCCATTTTTTTTCGTTCGCTTATTACCAGGGAAGAACCGACCAGAGTCAGTGGCATTCCGTTCTCATCTTTGGTTTCCACGGCCGCTTGCGCTTCTATCCAGTCTATCTTCCAATGCTTCCCGTCATTGGCCAGTACACGGTATTCTTCTTTTACTTTGTCAATTTTCCCATCAGCCAGGTCGCGGTAAGCCTGAATAACCCGTGTGCGGTCTTCCTTAATGATTTTGGCAAAATACTGTTCGTCCGATACACTTAGTTGGTCTTCACTGATTTCACCCGGCATTGCTGCCATTGCAATAGGGCGGTTGAGGTCACAGAGAATGGTGTGATTTTTCAGATTCCATTTCCAGGGCACGATATTGGCTACTTCCAGTGCCATGGACAGTTTATGGTTCGTGGCGCTCAACATCTGCTGGGCATTGTGCAGTTCGGTACTGTCCATACAGAATACATCTACCATATCGGGTTCGGTGGAACAATTCAGCACGACGTCATAGAATGTATTAACAGCTTTGAAATAATAGGGGAAAGTGATTGATTTCTTTTCCTTTAGGGTAATTCCTATAAAATGAGTGAACTCCGGTAAGGATTCGGGAAAGATTTCGGATGCTTTTTTCCCTATTATTTCTGTTTTCTTGAAAAAACATCGCTCAAAGTAACGGTTGACATCCCGATAGATGGTATCGACAATGTTTCCATCTTTGTCCCATATTACTTGTTCCTTCATATAAAGGATGGGCATATTGTCCACCAGGTTTGTATATTGCGTATTGGTTTCTATTTCTTTTTGTTGGGCCTGTTTCAGGGCTTTTAGCATCTGGATGCGTTTTTGTTGCGCCACTGCCACCGATATAAAGGCAATAAGTATAATCAGGATAATCCATTTGTATTTGTCCAGAAAATTAACGGGCTTATCATAAAAAACGGTATCCTTGGGGCATAACTCAGGATCGAGTCCTTTGTTTACCAACCTGGTATAGTTGAAAGTGGGATGGGCTTCTTTAGGTTCATAAAAAGGAATGTCACTGGCTTTTTTTCCGTTTAATATTTCATCTATGGTATTTGTCAGTTGTTTGGTAAACACTTGTTCGTTGTACATGTATCCACCTACCATGCCTCCATCGTCCATGCCTGCATAGCGGATGGTGAACAGTGGGGCGGATATACTGGAAATACTCCGGTAGGCGTTGATCAGAAAACTGCTTGAGCTAAATGATTCGGTAAACCAGGTGGATACCAATATCCCTGTTGTTTTATCCGTGGTACGTACGGCATTATATAATTGTTGCAGGGTATTGGTACGTGAAGATATATACTCATAGTCCAGTTGCGGATATTTTACTTTGATTAACTCCCGCAACTGTTTGTCATATTCGGGATTGGGATAGATGCCGTCTCCCAGGAATATGAGCTTTTTCATGCCGGGAATCATCCTCCGCATCAGCTTCACACTCTCTTCCAGATAAATGGGAGTATGCATATAGGTGAAATTGTACTCTTGGGCCAGTTCACTCATATGTGTCTTTTCTTTGGGGGTAACCGTATCCCTCAGTCTGTAGAAATTCTCATGATAGACATAGGGATCTGCCCCACAGACAATAGTAGGCACATTACCCCACAGGGCTTTGATTTCCTCTCTGAAAATCAAACTCATGCTGCCTACAAATACCAACAGGCGGGGTGGGGTTTCTCCATACCTTGAGAAAAGAAATTCCGAAAACTTTTCTATTCGGGCGGAATCACCTACCATGAACAGATTCAGATGCTCTATATAAGCATCCATATTCTCTTTTTCGGCTATCTTGTGGACTATAGGCGTAGTGATACTGTTGCTCCATGGAGAGGATTCGTTATAACTGTTTAAGACCAGTACATAATCAATACAGTTCGGGGTATCGACAGCTTTACTGATGTGTGGAAAAATGATAAATATGCAGACACATAACAATAATCTTTGTATGTAATTCATACAAGTTCCCTTAAAAATCTTATTCATTGTTGATCTTCTACTACTCTTTAATAATATGGCTATATACGTTTGTGAACTAACAAATGTACGATTAAATAGGGTAGTGGACGAAGAAAAACCAAGGATTAACAAATATTAAAAGGAATATGTAGGGGAAAAAACGCCTTTGAAACTGAAGAGAATCGTTGAACGGGAATTTTTGCCAACTTATACGGCAGTATTGCTATTTCTCAGATGGGGGAAATCACCGATCTTTGCATTGTTCAATAGAATAAACAATAAAATATTTCATTATGACATTTATTAAATCAACCATTACGGTTCTTTGTTTGTTAATAGGATTGAGTGCCTGTGCAGGCAACAAAGAAAGTAAAAAACAAAACATGAAAGGAGAAAATATGGAAATCGTTCATTTAACAAAAGCTGAGTTTCTGAACAAAGTATATAACTTTGAAGCCAATCCCAATGATTGGAAATATGAAGGCGACAAGCCTTGTATTGTAGACTTCTATGCCACTTGGTGTGGTCCCTGCAAAGCACTGGCACCGCTTCTGGAAGATTTGGCAAAAGAATATGAGGGTAAGATTTATATCTACAAGGTAGATGTGGATAAAGAAGCCGAACTGGCTGGTGCATTCGGCATTCAAAGTATTCCTACTCTACTTTGGATACCTCAGGATGGAAAGCCTACTGTTACCCAGGGTGCTTTGCCGAAAAACGAATTAAAGAAGATGATTGACGGTACTTTATTAAACTCAAAGTAATTTAGAATTCTGATTAAAAAGTGGAAAAAAGGGGATGGTGCGAAATATCTTTTGCTCCATCCCTTTTATATATAAAGGAATAACTTTATATTTACCCCTTCATAAACTATTTAGGAAAAAACTATGGAATATCACTTAAATACTCGTTTGAATGGAAATATAGCAATGACCTCACGTTTTCATGAGGACTCTTCCTTGCAACGCGATAAAAGTCTTTATAAATTTATATGGGTACAGCGGGGAACATTGGACGTGGAAGTAGATCATGTGGTGATGCATTTGGAAAAGGATGAAATCGTTTCGCTGACTCCGTTGCATCATGTGCAAATAAAGAAAGTGGACGGTGAATACCTCACATTTTTGTTTAACAGTAATTTTTATTGTATTTATGGGCATGACAATGAAGTGTCCTGTAATGGGTTCCTTTTTAACGGATCTTCCAATATTATGCGTCTGAAACTATCTCCCGTACAGTCGGCACACCTGAATAGCATTGTCGAGATATTCAGAGGGGAATGCGATATCAGGGATAATTTGCAGGAAGAAATGCTCCGGATTATTCTAAAGCGCTTCATTATTACTTGTACCCGTATAGCCCGCGAAATGTTCGATGTGAATCCGGAACGTGAAAACACGTTTGATGTGATTCGTCAGTATTATGTGCTGGTGGATAATCATTTTAAAGAAAAGAAGCAGGTACAGGATTATGCGGATATGTTATGCCGTTCACCCAAGACCATCTCCAATCTGTTTTCCCTTTATGGGCTTTCATCTCCTTTGCGTATCATTCACGAGCGTATAGATGCAGAAGCGCGACGCTTATTACTTTATACAGATAAGAGTGCGAAAGAAATCAGTGAGATACTGGGCTTTGAAGATCTGGCTACTTTCAGCCGTTTCTTTAAGAAAATGAACAAAGAAAGTATCTCGGAATACAGAAAAAGAGAGAAACGGGAATAATTGCCAACCATTACGGGGAAATTGCCATTTATTGGTGAGGGAAAAACACCGATCTTTGCATCAGAAAGTTAAACCTCTAAATAAAGTAAAGCAATGATGGCAAAATTAAAATCTCTGTTTGTTGCATTTTTGACAATTGCAGCATCTACCCAGAAACTGGGTATCAATCTTATTCGTGTGGCAATCCTGGTAATTTTTGTATGGATTGGCGGTTTGAAATTCTGGAACTATGAAGCGGAAGGCATTGTGCCTTTTGTAGCAAACAGTCCCTTTATGAGTTTCTTTTATACCAAGAGTGCTCCCGAATATAAAGAATATAAACTGAAAGAAGGCGAGTTTAATGAGGCTAAACACAAGTGGCATGAAGAAAACAACACTTATGGATTCTCTCACGGGCTAGGTATTCTGATTATGGGTATCGGTATTCTGACTTTCTTGGGTATTTTCTCACCTAAAATTGGTTTGGTGGGAGCAGGACTGGCTATAATCATGACGCTGGGCACATTGTCCTTCCTGGTGACCACGCCCGAAGTGTGGGTTCCCGATTTGGGGAGCGGCGAACATGGCTTCCCTTTGCTGACCGGTGCGGGCCGTCTGGTCATTAAAGATACTGCTATTTTGGCAGGAGCTATCGTGGTCCTTTCAGACAGTGCAAAAAGAGTATTGAATCAACTAAAGAAATAAAGTGATGAAACAGTATGACGCAATTATTATCGGTTTCGGCAAAGGCGGGAAAACTCTGGCTGCCGAATTGGCAAAACATAACCGTAAAGTGGCAGTGATAGAACGCTCGGATAAAATGTATGGAGGAACCTGCATCAATATAGGCTGTATTCCTACAAAGACATTGGTTCACCTGGCAAAGTTAGCTCCCCGTGAGGCATCCTTGTCACAAAAGAAGGAATATTATAATCAGTCCATCTCACAAAAAGAGGGTGTTACCTCATTTTTGCGTCAGAAGAATTATCATAACTTGGCAGATAATCCCAATGTAAACGTATATACCGGCGTTGGTTCCTTCTTGGGACCGGAGGAAGTGGAGGTACGAACCGCAGATGAAACACTTTCTTTGCAGGCTCCTCAAATCTTTATCAATACCGGTGCGGAAACGATTATTCCGCCTATTGAGGGGATAAAAGACAATCCACATGTTTACACCAGCACTTCTATAATGGAACTGACTGAGTTGCCTGAAAAACTGGTTATTGTAGGCGGTGGTTATATCGGACTGGAGTTTGCCTCGATGTACGCCTCTTTTGGTTCGCAGGTGACTGTGCTCGAAGGATATTCGGAACTGATTTCACGGGAAGACCGTGATATAGCCGCCCGCGTGAAAGAGACATTGGAGAAGAAAGGAATCAAATTCCATTTGAATGCAAAGGTGCAATCGGTAAAGGACAGTACCGTAATTTATCGGGATGCTGTCAGTGGTGAAATACATGAGCTTGAAGCCGATGCCATATTATTGGCAACAGGCCGCCGCCCCAATATCACCGGGCTGAACTTGGAAGTTGCCGGCGTCAAGGTGAATGAGCGTGGAGCGATCATTGTAAACGACCGTTTGCAGACGACCAATCCTCATATCCGGGCTATAGGCGATGTGAAGGGAGGATTACAGTTTACCTATATTTCACTGGATGACTATCGCATTATCCGTGAGGATTTGTTTGGCGCCGGAGAACGTGCCGTGACTGATCGTGAGCCTGTCAGTTATTCCGTATTTATAGACCCACCCCTGTCACGCATAGGGATGAATGAAGAGGAGGCCCGTAAGAAAGGCTTGAATATAAAAGTGGGGAAACTTCCGGTGGCGGCCATCCCCAGAGCCAGGACTTTAGGAGAAACTGATGGGCTTTTCAAGGTGGTGATAGATGCTGATACAGATAAGATTCTGGGTTGTACGTTGTTTGGACCGGATTCCAGCGAAGTCATTAACAGTGTGGCGATAGCCATGAAGACCGGACAGGAGTATACTTTTTTGCGCGATTTCATTTTTACTCATCCCAGCATGAGTGAGGCATTGAATGATTTGATGAATTTATAGAGAAGAGAAAGAGAGCAAATAGCAAGTTTGCCGATGAGTATAAAGCAGGATATGACACTGGTGAGATTCATTCTCCCGGTGTCATCTTATTTTTGAAATCTGAGGGATTTTAAAACCAGACTTAAATACCTTTCAGACAAGTTGTACACTGTGTCATTATGCTGTTTGTCAGCTATTGATAACGAATGCAAATTTGGCAGATTTTGCGGTTAACCCCTGTTAAGTGCCTATATATCTGTGTTAAAAGAGGAAAAATTTCTCTGACAAACGGTACAACCGTACAATATTTGTCATTACATTAGCGTCAGAAATGTTAAACCAAACTTGAAATTAACAAATTAATAGATATTAAGTTATGAAACAAGCAACTAAAATGGTACTAGGCGCAGCGGCAATTGTGGCAGTTAGCGCAGGTGTAGCAGGAGTAACGACTTATTCTATGTTGAAGCCTGAACAGAACAAAAGCGTGGCTTTTAACGAGGTGTTCCAACAAAATCCGAATACAAGACTTGCTGCGCTGGATGCAACAAATATGCAGCCGGTGGATTTGACTCAGGCAGCAGAAAATTCAGTGCATGCAGTGGTTCATATAAAGTCAACTCAAGAATCAAAGACTCAGACGGTTACCGTTCGTGATCCGTTTTCTGATTTCTTTGGCGATATTTTTGGAAACGGCAGAGGCGGTGGTCAGCAACGCCAGGTTCAAACTCCTGAAAGAGTAGGTTTCGGTTCCGGAGTAATTATCTCTAAAGATGGTTATATCGTAACGAACAACCATGTGATTGATAATGCTGATGTGATCAGTGTCAAGTTGAATGATGGACGTGAATTTAAAGGTCGTGTGATTGGTACGGATCCCAGCACGGATTTAGCGTTGGTTAAAATTGAAGCGGACGATCTTCCTACTGTTCCAGTAGGTGATTCTGAAGCCCTGAAAGTGGGAGAGTGGGTACTGGCTGTAGGTAACCCCTTTAATATGACATCTACTGTAACAGCAGGTATTGTTAGTGCCAAAGCTCGTTCTTTAGGTGTATACAATCAAGGTGTAGAGTCATTTATCCAGACAGATGCTGCCATCAACCAAGGAAACAGTGGTGGTGCATTGGTGAATGCAAGAGGTGAACTGGTAGGAATCAACTCTGTTCTTTACTCACCGACAGGTGCCTATTCAGGCTATGGTTTTGCCATCCCGACCAGTATTATGAAAAAGGTGATAGCCGACTTGAAAGAATATGGAACCGTTCAGCGTGCGGTCTTGGGTATCAAAGGCACTCCGATCAATGACGATCAGCAGATGATGCCGGAAGAAATCAAGAAGAAAGTGAAAGAACTGGGCGCAACAGACGGTGTACTGATCGCTGAGATTATTGAAGGAGGATCTGCTGCCGGAAACTTGAAGGTAGATGATGTTATCATCGGCATTGATGGAAAACGCGTGAAGAACTTTGCAGAATTGCAGGAAGGTCTTGCCAAGCATCGTCCGGGAGACAAGGTAACTGTCAAGGTATTGCGTGACAAGAAAGAAAAAGAGATTGAGATGACCTTGAAGAATGCTCAGGGAACGACGAAAGTAGTGAAGAATGCAGGCATGGATATTCTGGGTGCAGCCTTCCGTGAAGTTCCCCAGGAATTGAAGAAGCAATTGAATTTAGGATATGGTGTAGAAGTTACCGGTGTGACCGACGGTAAGATGAGTGCTGCCGGTATCCGCAAAGGCTTTATCATCCTGAAAGCGAACGGACAGCCCATCAAATCTGTAAATGATTTGGAAACCGTTCTGAAAGCGGCTACCCAGTCACCGGATCAGGTATTGTTCTTGAGCGGTATGTTCCCGTCGGGCAAGCGCGCAAACTATGCAGTAGATTTGACACAGGAATAAAAAGAAAGTTTTTAAGGTAGAAAGTTTCAATAGGTAAAGTTTAGGGGATGCACGGTAAGGATTACTTCCGTGCATCCTATTATATTATAGGTAAGCTGATATATACAATAATTAGGTGAATAACGTGTTGTTTCAGTAAAATATTTAGGAAAAGAGAAACAAAGATAGCCTTTTTTGATTTATTAGCTAATATTTTTCAAACAAAAATGGATGTATTCCATTTTAATGTTGTAAATTTGCATCCCAAATTTGTTTTATAGAGAATGAGACAATTAAAGATTACCAAAAGTATCACTAACCGAGAGAGCGCATCTCTGGATAAGTATTTACAGGAAATAGGCCGTGAAGACCTGATTACTGTAGAGGAAGAGGTGGAGCTCGCTCAACGTATCCGTAAAGGCGACCGGGTAGCATTGGAAAAACTGACACGTGCCAACTTGCGTTTCGTCGTGTCTGTAGCCAAGCAGTATCAAAATCAGGGGTTAAGTCTTCCTGACTTGATTAATGAAGGCAACCTGGGATTGATTAAGGCAGCCGAAAAGTTTGATGAAACCCGAGGCTTCAAGTTCATCAGTTACGCCGTATGGTGGATTCGTCAGTCTATTCTCCAGGCATTGGCAGAGCAGTCACGTATTGTTCGTTTGCCGTTGAATCAGGTAGGTTCGCTGAACAAGATCAGTAAAGCCTTTTCCAAATTCGAACAGGAAAACGAACGTCGTCCTTCCCCGGAAGAACTGGCCGATGAACTGGAAATACCTGTAGACAAAATCTCGGACACGTTGAAGGTTTCAGGACGCCACATTTCTGTAGACGCTCCTTTTGTGGAAGGAGAAGACAACAGTTTGCTGGATGTACTTGTAAACGACGACTCGCCCATGGCAGACCGTTCCTTGGTTAATGAATCACTTGCGAGGGAAATTGATAGAGCACTCTCTACGCTGACCGAAAGAGAAAAGGATATTATCCAGATGTTTTTCGGTATTAATACGCAGGAAATGACGTTGGAAGAAATCGGCGATAAATTCGGCCTCACTCGTGAGCGCGTACGCCAGATTAAGGAGAAAGCCATTAGAAGATTGAGACAAAATTCGCGTAGTAAGCTGCTTAAGTCTTATTTAGGGTAAGAAAGATTCGGTTTCCGAAAAGAAAACAAAGCACAAGGTGGAAGGCAACTTCCGTCTTGTGCTTTTTTAATAATTTGCTAATGTGTCAATTGGTACATTATTATAGTTAATTAATCTATTACTTTTTCGTATTTGTTGGTAAATAACTACTTTTGTCCTCTAATAAAATTATAAAATTAGAATTATGAAATCCATAAAGATTCTGTGCTCTTTATTATTGGTGCTGATGGTATGTTCGGCATTCTCTTTGAAAGGAAGTAAAGGTAAATCTGTTTATATAGTAGGCGTATCCGCATCGTTTACAGATTCATTGATTTATTTTACGGAAATCCAATTATTGGATAGTGTGGGTTTGGACAAAAACAAGATGTTGCCTGAGCGTTCACAATATAGCTATCAGTTGAAAAATTATCTGGAAAATGAAGAAGGGCTGACAAACCGTACTTGCTTTGTCTATTTTTCTAACAGCAAAAAGAAATTGCAGAAGACCATCAATAAGATGAAGACTAAGTATCAGAAGGGAAAGACCTTGTTAATCCGCGAAGTAAACCCGAACGCTTTCAAGTTCAAGAAGCCGGAAGAATAATCCTTTTTTTATGAAAAAGATTCTATTGCTGTTTCTGGTTGCCCTGTTCCTTTTTTCTTGTGAGAAGGAAACGATTGTTGTTCCTCAGCGACATGCCGGAAGAACGGTACTGGCATTCTTTTGGGCAGATAATAGTTTGAATAGTAGTTTGCGCAACAATATCCAGACGATGATGCAGGGACTTCAGGCTATGACGGACTCTGCTACTTTATTGGTATATTGGGATGGTCAAAGTTCGGATGCGAATTGGCCGGAACCTTGTATTGTAGAATATGTAACCAATGGCCGGGGAGGTATCAACAGCCTGTCTAAAGGAACGATAGATGCAATGATGGCTGATAAGAATACATCCATCTATGATTTGATTGGCATTGGTGAGATAAAAAAGAAATATTCTTCTCAAACATCGACGGAAAAAGCTGTAATGCAGACCGTGATAGGTGATATGATGAGTGCTTATCCGTCACAGAGTTATGGCATAATCTTCGGATCTCATGGATCGGGATGGCTGCCTACTATTACCGGTACTCGTTCTATAGGGCAGGATGGTGGTCAGTTTTCCAGTGATACGGCGCTGATTCCGGAATTGGCAGAAGTCTTGCGAACGGTAAATCCTCAGAAATTTGATTTTGTTTTATTTGATGCGTGCATGATGGGATGTGCTGAGGTATACTATGAACTGAAAGATGCTGCCCGATATTGCATTGCGTCCGTACTTGATATTCCGGGAGCCGGATTTCCTTACGCAAATGTCATGCCTTATTTGTATGAAAATGCTATCAAGGATTATTTGGAAACAATCTGTAGAGATTATATAGACTATTATAATTATAATGGGTGGGGTACTATTTCGGCTGTAGATTGCAGCCAGATGGAAGGACTGGCACAGGTGACCAAAAACATAATCCTGTCCAACCGGGAAAATCTGAAAAATGTCAATACAGCTAATTTGCAACAATACGGTAGGGCCAGTAATAACTTTAAAGGTTATGCCTATGATATGGTGCAATTTGTCGAAAATCTGTGTGGAGGAACCGCTCCGGACGATTTTATGCAGCAATTTAATAAAGCGGTCATTTATACAGATTATACTTCTCATCCCACCTCGTCCCTTTACAAAATAGACGGAGATCACTACTGCGGTATGGGTATGTATATTCCCAATTCGTCCACCTCTTCCAAATATTCACTTTGGAATTCTTATTTCAAGGAGTCCATAGCGTGGTATCAGGTATCCGGTTGGGCCGATACAGAAACTATCTGGGGGAATTGAAAGAGAACTCGGCCAGTTGTTTTCTGTTTGATCCCGAATAATAGATATAGCTGATGGAGGTGCCGAATTTCCGGTAATCTTCCATCTCTACCGAATTATCTACCGCATCCTGCAATGCTTGTTTAAAGGTGGCATAGTGGGTGTTCATATAAGTGGGATTATCCAGTTCCCCTGTGACGCTGTAGAAGTAACTCACTTTATTGTCTTTTTCGTTATAGGTGGTACTGTCCAATGTGACCGTTTCGCTCATGCGGGTGGGGCAAGACTGGTTGGTCTTTTCAGCCATTTGCTTGAATTTACGGACTTGTGAACGGTTGTTGTGACAACCGGACAGAGTAAGAAACCCTAAGAATGCAATGGTAACGATTCCTTTTTTCATCATTAATCGGTATTTTGAAGCGAAAGTAAAATATAAGTTTGAACAAAGCAAACGGATTTTTGTTTTTTATTAGTAAGTTTGTGCAAACAAAAAAAGTAAAACATGTCTCGCATTATAGATGAATTAAAACGTACCGACCACAAGCGTTATCTGGGTGGTCTTGATTTCTTTAAATATATTGGTCCCGGATTGCTGGTTACCGTAGGGTTTATTGATCCGGGTAACTGGGCTTCGAATTTCGCCGCCGGTTCGGAATTTGGCTATGCCTTATTGTGGGTGGTGACTCTATCTACCGTTATGCTGATCGTTTTGCAACATAATGTGGCCCACCTGGGTATTGTGACAGGCTTGTGCCTCAGTGAAGCGGCTACACAATATTGTCCCAAGTGGATATCCCGTCCTATTTTGGGCAGTGCGGTGCTGGCTTCCATATCTACTTCTTTAGCGGAGATTCTGGGAGGAGCCATTGCTTTGCAGATGTTGTTGGGGATTCCCATTATATGGGGCTCCATTCTTACCACTGCGTTTGTAGTCATCATGTTGTTTTCCAATTCTTATAAGAAGATAGAAAGAGCGATTATCGCCTTTGTATCCGTTATCGGACTTTCATTTTTGTATGAACTGTTTCTGGTGGATATTGACTGGCCGATGGCGGTTCATTCATGGGTGGTTCCCAGTATTCCCCAGGGCAGTATGTTGATTATAATGAGTGTGCTTGGAGCAGTGGTCATGCCGCATAATCTCTTTCTGCATTCTGAGGTGATACAGAGTCATGAATACAACAAGCAGGACGAGAACTCCATTCGTAAAGTGCTGAAATATGAATTCTACGATACTCTATTTTCCATGATTGTGGGGTGGGCTATCAATAGTGCCATGATTCTATTGGCGGCAGCTACTTTTTTCCGTACTCGGACTCCGGTAGAGGAGTTGCAGCAGGCCAAGTCTTTGCTTGACCCGTTGTTGGGAAGTCATGCGGGAATCATCTTTGCGTTGGCACTGCTGATGGCAGGTATTTCCTCGACCATAACCAGCGGTATGGCGGCAGGTTCTATTTTTGCAGGAATTTTCGGGGAATCTTATCATATTAAGGATATCCACTCTAAAGTAGGCATTCTTATTTCTTTAGGGATAGCATTGGTTCTTATTTTCTTTATCGAGAATCCTTTTTACGGACTGATTATCTCTCAAATGATCCTGAGCATACAATTGCCCTTTACCGTATTTCTGCAAGTAGGCTTAACTTCCTCCAAGCGGGTAATGGGGAAATATGTAAATTCCCAATGGAGCTCTTTCGTGCTTTATACCATTGCGGTCATTGTTTCCGTATTGAATATTATGTTGTTGTTCAGTTGAGTGAATTTTACCACAGAGGGCACCGAGGTCTATAGTATACTCAAACACATACGGTTTTAATCAATCATTGTTGGAAACCATCCACCGTAGGGGCGGAATGCTTCCGCCCGAATGCATCCACAAATACACCCTTCGGAGTGTTATCGGGCAGATTCAATCTGCCCCTACAGTGGATGGAAACGTGATTCATTTTCATTTGGTAATGAATCTTTTTACAAAGCCATTCTGTTTGAGTCTAAATAAATTATTTTGTTTTACTTTCCGAAATAATCAGCAACTTATCCCCGACATGCAGTTGCAGTGTGCCATTGGGTATCATGAACTCATTACCACGTTTCACCAGCATCACCAGTGTACCCTTAGGGAGATTCATATCCATCAGCCGGTCACCTTTAATCAGCATCTCCTCCGTCAATACAATGTCCCGAAGGTCCGTATTGATCTCTTCCGGTATTTCTACGCCGAAATCATTGCCCGTCTTTTCCAGCGGTGTATCCAGATGCAGCAATTTGGCCATCCATGAGATAGTCGTTCCCTGAACCACCAGAGACAGTATGGTAATAAAGAATACGATATTGAAAATCTGAGTGGACCCCGGTACATTCGCCACTACCGGATAAGTGGCAAAAATAATGGGAACGGCTCCACGTAATCCCACCCATGAAACAAACAGGCGCGAATTGAAATTCATCTTTTTAAAAGGAAGAAGACACAGCAGGACACTGAGCGGACGGGCAAGGACAATCATAAAAATACCGATCAGCGTTGCAGGTATGGCAATAGACAGCATTTCATGAGGATTTACCAGTAACCCCAGACTCAGGAACATGATAATCTGGAACAGCCACGTCATGCCATTCATAAAGGTAGATATCTCCTTACGGTTGACGATGCGTGCATTGCCCACCATCATACCTGCTATATAGACAGCCAGATAACCGTTTCCTTTGCACAGGTCAGTAATGGTGAAAGTGAAAAAGATAAAGCTCAACAGCAGGATAGGGTAGAGGGACTGGTTCTTTAAATCAATCTTGTTAATGATCAGTACCGCCAGTTTTCCCATCAGGAACCCCGAAGCGCCACCCACAACGAACTGAACCAGAAATGAAATCAGGATATCACCTGCCCCCATGCCTGCCGAAGTGATGAACTGTATCAAAACAATGGTGAGCATATATGCCATAGGGTCATTGCTTCCACTTTCCAGTTCCAGCATCGGACGTAGATTATGCTTCAGATTCATGCTTTGCGAGCGCAGGATATTGAATACGGAAGCTGAATCCGTAGAAGACATGGTAGCCGCCAGTAACATGGCCGTCATAAGGGACATGGTGATGCTCACATTCGAGAATCCGGAAATCCAATAAATAAAGAATCCGGTAAAAATCGTGGTAAGCAAAACGCCGAAGGTGGAAAGTAGAATACCCTGTGATAATACCGGTTTGATATCCAGGTATTTGGTATCCATGCCACCCGAAAACAAAATGATACTAAGGGCCATCATACCGATAAACTGCGCTTCGCCCGCATCATGGAACTGGAGTCCCAGGCCGTCGCTTCCGAACAGCATGCCGACCAATAAAAAAACGAGCAAGGTCGGGACTCCAAAGCGGTAGCCGGTCTTACTCACTACAATACTTACGAACAATAGGATAGAACCTATCAGGAGAATGTTTTCTGCATTAAATATCATACTTCTGTCATCTTGTTTAATTTTTTAATATGGTAAGCCAGCATCAGGCAGGCTGTAACAAACGCTAGGAAATCTGATACAGGCATACTGATCCAAATGCCGTTCAGCCCCCACCAGTGGGGCAGCAGTAACAGGCAGGGCAGCAAGTACAGCAACTGTCGGGACAAAGAGAGAAAAATAGAGATTTTCGCTTTTCCGATGGACTGGAAGAAGCTGGAAATCACAATTTGTATTCCTACAACTGGAAACATCAATACCCCGATTTGTAACCCTGTGCGTGCCAGTGACGTTAGTTCCCTGTCATCTGTAAACATATTAACAACCAAATTAGGGAAAAGTTCGCTGAAGACAAACCCGAAGGAAGTGATGCATCCCCCTGCTATCATGCAGTATTTCAAGGTCTGCTTCACCCGGTCGAATTTGTGGGCGCCGTGATTATAGCCCACAATAGGTTGCATCCCCATAGTCAGTCCCATGATAACCATGACAAACAACATCAGCAAACGATTTAATATGCCGTATGCGCCAATAGCCAGATCTCCGCCATAGAGCAAAAGACTTTTGTTGAATATAATAACAATGGCCGAAGCGCAGACATTCATCAGGAACGGAGACATGCCGATGCTGAAAATATTCTCGACAATCCGTTTCCTCAACTTGAATATTCCTTTCTTGAAGCGGATATAACTTTTTTCCTGCATGAAATGACTCAATACCCATATCATGCCGGCAAACTGTGAGAGGATGGTTGCCGTGGCCGCTCCGCGGATTCCCCAGTCAAACCAGAAAATAAAGATAGGGGCGAGGATGATATTGCACCCCACCGTCAGCATGGAGGACAGCATGGCCTTTCGGGGATAACCGGTGGCACGCATGATATTATTCAGCCCGATCATTACATAGGTGACAGGGCTTCCTATCAGGATAATCTGCATGAAGTCGCGTGCGTAAGGCAATGTGTCATGGCTTGCCCCGAAGAAGAATAGAATTTTGTCCAGAAATACTAAGGTAATGCCTCCGTAGAAAATAGAATTTATCACACAGAGTACCGTCACGTTTCCCAGCACTTTCTCGGCTCCGTCCGTATCCTTCTGACCCAGGCGGATGGAAGAAATCGTTGCTCCGCCCACCCCGACCAATGTACAGAATGCCACCAGCAAATTCATCAGCGGAAAAGAAATGGCCAACCCCGAGATAGCCATTGCCCCTACACCGTGGCCGATAAATACACTATCAATAATATTGTACAGTGATGTCAGCGTCATGCCTATAATGGCAGGGATAGAGTACTCCAAAAGCAGCTTTCCTATCTTTTCTGTACCAAGTATGTGCGGGTTATGTTCTTTCATTCGTGTTTTTATTATTTTTAAGCATTGCAAAGTTAGGAATATGGAGGATTATTCGGACCTTTGTGGCGTTAAATCAAACTAAAAGTAATATGAATTCAACAAAATGTGTGGCAGCTTTATTCGATTTTGATGGTGTGGTGATGGATACTGAAACTCAGTACAGTATATTCTGGAACGAACAGGGACGGGAATACCATCCTGAACTTCCCGAATTTGGCCGGATGATAAAGGGGCAGACGCTGACACAAATTTATAACAGGCACTTCGCCGGAATGGAAGAGGTACAACGTAAAATCACGGCAGATTTGAACAAATTTGAAGAAAACATGTTATATAACTATATCCCCGGCGTAGAAACCTTTATGAAAGAATTAAGAGCCAATGGGGTGAAGATAGCCATAGTGACCAGTTCAAATGAGATGAAAATGAGCAATGCATATAAAGCACACCCGGAATTGCAGGCAAGTGTGGACCGTATCCTCACTGCCGAAATGTTTACCCATTCTAAACCAGATCCCGAATGTTTTTTATTAGGCGCTACAGTTTTTGACACCGTACCCGAAAATTGTGTGGTCTTTGAAGATTCCTTTCATGGACTTGAGGCGGGAAACCGTGCCGGAATGACCGTAATAGGACTGGCTACCACCAATCCTGAAGAGCAAATACGTGACAAGGCAAATGCTGTTATTCAGGACTTTAATGGATTCAGTTTCGAAAAAATGAAGAATATAATGAGGTAATGTCAACTAAAACATCTACCTTTGCAGCCGTTTTTTATAAATTAAAGTAAATATGGCAGGATATATTTCAGGCGATACACGCAAAGTAACTACACACCGTTTGGTGGAAATGAAGCAAAGAGGTGAGAAAATTTCGATGCTTACTTCGTATGATTACACGACAGCGCAGATTGTGGACAGCGCAGGCATCGATGTCATACTGGTAGGTGATTCCGCTTCTAATGTAATGGCAGGAAACGTGACCACGCTTCCCATTACCCTCGATCAAATGATTTATCACGGAAAATCCGTGGTTCGTGGAGTGAAACGCGCTCTTGTTGTAGTCGATCTACCTTTCGGTACTTATCAGACCTCCGAATTTGAAGCTGTGACCAATGCGATCAAAGTAATGAAAATAACGCATGCTGATGCATTAAAACTGGAAGGAGGCGCCGAGATCATTGATGCGGTAAGGAAAATGATTGCTGCGGGTATTCCTATCATGGGACACCTGGGGTTAATGCCCCAGTCTATCAATAAATATGGTACCTATACGGTGCGTGCCAAGGACGACGAAGAGGCTGAAAAGCTGTTGAGTGACGCCCACTTGCTGGAAGAGGCAGGATGTTTTGCGCTTGTACTCGAAAAAATCCCCGCATCTCTGGCCCAGCGTGTAGCCAGCGAACTGACTATTCCTGTGATCGGCATCGGAGCCGGAGGCGCTGTAGACGGACAGGTACTGGTAGTAACCGATATGTTGGGCATGACGAATGGTTTCAGCCCTCGTTTCCTCCGTCGTTATGCAGATTTATATTCTGTCATGACCGGTGCCATACAACAATATGTAGATGATGTGAAAAAGGGAGATTTCCCTAACGAAGACGAACAATATTAAAAAGGTATTTGCTGCTATGTATGATGACTTCTTCTATCCGTATGAAAAGGCAAAACTATGGACGGGGAACATGATTCTGTTATCCCTTTCGAATTTTTTGCTTTATGCATCGCTATACATGATGCTTCCCGCACTGCCCTTGTGGATTGTGCGGCACTGGTATTGCAGTTATGCGGAAGCAGGAGCGGCTATTGCTGTTTTTGGATTGGCCATGTTCCTTCCCGGAATATTCAACAGCTATCTTATTGATACGTTCAAGCGTAAAAGTGTTTGTGTTATAGCAATGCTTCTGTTTGTGGCGGTCAGTTTGCTCTATCCATATGTTGCGGCCATAGGTTTTATAGCATTGCTCAGAGCTGTCCAGGGCGGACTGTTCAGTGTGATAACCATGACTACGGGTAGTACGCTGGTGATTGATGTCACAGCTTCCCGTCGTCGTACGGATGCGAATTTCACCTTTGCTTGGGCTGGGCGTTTCGGCATGGCGGCAGGTCTTGCATTGGGGATATACATTTACCCTTACTGGAATTTTCACTATATCATTCATACCAGCGTGGCTTTGGGCACGCTGGCGTTAATCCTGATTCCGGCGGTGAAAGTTCCTTTCCGTGCTCCACTCAGCACTTCGTTGTTCTCGCTGGATCGTTTTCTGCTACCGCGCACCCTGTGGCCGGGACTGAACATGATGATGATTGCATCTATCTTTGGCATACTGATAGCGCACATCTACAATGAATTGTTCTTTATTTGTATGCTGATTGGTTTTGTTATATCCCTGATACTTTTGCGTTATGTACTTTCTTATGCTTCCGGTCGGTCGGAAGTAGAGTTGGGACAGGCTGCAATGATAGGCGGGCTGTTACTGCTCACCTTCTCCAATAGCTTGATGAACAGTTATATAGCCGGGATATTGTTAGGTGTGGGGATGGGCACTACCGTGTCACGATTCTATGTCAAGATGATCAGTCTGCCGATGCACTGCGAGCGTGGGACAGGAAACAATACCTATCAGTTGCTATGGGAAGCAGGTGTACTCAGCGGATTCCTGTTTGAGAATATGTGGACTGAAATGCATCCCGATACCATTTATTGGATATGTATAGGCATTTGCGGAGTTGCTCTGCTGATGTATGAGTTGTTCACCCATCCGTGGTATTACAAGAAGATGGAGGAAAAACAATAAGATGATGTATTTAATTTGCTGATACAAAGAAAACTATTGTTGGGAAGAATCGCGTTATAATGGATAGGGGTTCTTCCGTATATGCTCTTGGTTTACTCATTTTCTTTCTTTTCTTTGAATCATTTTATAGCCTCTTTTTGGGTCACAGTAATTCATGTTTAATGAGTCCCCGTCATTCGTTTTATAGCCCTACAAAAATACTTCAAAAATAAGAAACAGGCAAATAATAAGGCGAATACAGATAAATATAAAGAAAGGGAATCATTTGTAGATTGAGAGGTTATTCCTATCTTTGCAACCATAATATGGGTGTCCTCATCCATATTCCGTTGAACGGGCTGCCCGGAATGCGGAATCCGGGAAACTTCTTCTTCTTTGGAGCAAAAATACATGTGAATTAAATAGTAACTTAATAAATATAAATGATATAGAGAATATGGCAGACGACAAGAAGATTATCTTTTCGATGGTAGGTGTAAGCAAAGCCTTCCAAGCGAACAAACAAGTATTGAAAGACATCTACCTATCCTTTTTTTACGGTGCCAAGATCGGTATTATCGGTCTGAACGGTTCGGGTAAATCAACCCTGTTGAAAATCATAGCCGGACTGGAAAAAAGTTATCAGGGAGAAGTCGTGTTCTCTCCGGGTTACTCTGTAGGTTATTTGGCACAGGAACCACATCTGGATAATGAAAAAACGGTGAAAGAAGTGGTAATGGAAGGCGTGCAGAACATTGTGGACACGTTGGCGGAATATGAAGAAATAAACAATAAGTTCGGACTCCCCGAGTATTATGAAGACCCGGAAAAGATGGATGCACTTTTTGCTCGTCAGGCAGAGTTGCAGGACGTTATTGATGCCACCGACGCATGGAATCTGGACAGCAAACTGGAACGTGCGATGGATGCATTGCGCTGTCCGCCCGAAGACCAGTCGGTGAAGAACCTGTCGGGAGGTGAACGCCGCCGTGTGGCATTGTGCCGCCTGCTGTTGCAGAAACCCGATATCTTGTTGCTGGACGAGCCTACCAACCATCTGGATGCCGAAAGCATAGACTGGTTGGAACAGCATTTGCAGCAATATGAAGGGACGGTAATCGCCGTGACTCATGACCGCTACTTCCTGGATCATGTAGCCGGATGGATTCTGGAGCTGGACCGTGGCGAAGGTATCCCCTGGAAAGGAAATTATTCCAGCTGGCTGGAACAGAAGACCAAGCGGATGGAGATGGAAGAAAAGGTGGCCAGCAAGCGCCGCAAGACGCTGGAACGCGAGTTGGACTGGGTGCGCATGGCTCCCAAGGCTCGTCAGGCAAAAGGCAAGGCCCGTTTGAACTCTTATGATAAATTATTGAACGAAGACCAACGTGAGAAGGAAGAAAAGTTGGAAATCTTCATCCCGAACGGTCCCCGTCTGGGTAACAAGGTGATCGAGGCTAAGGGCGTTGCCAAAGCCTACGGTGACAAACTGCTGTTTGATGACCTGAATTTCATGCTGCCTCCTAACGGCATTGTGGGTGTTATCGGTCCTAACGGTGCGGGTAAAACGACCTTGTTCCGCTTGATTATGGGATTGGAAACCGTAGATAAAGGAACCTTTGAAGTGGGAGAAACCGTGAAGCTGGCTTATGTGGATCAGCAGCACAAGGATATAGATCCTGAAAAGAGTGTTTATCAGGTAATCAGCGGTGGAAATGAACTGATCCGCATGGGCAACCGTGATGTGAATGCCCGTGCTTACCTCAGCCGTTTCAATTTCTCGGGCGGCGATCAGGAGAAACTTTGCGGAATGCTTTCGGGGGGTGAACGCAACCGTCTGCATCTGGCAATGGCTTTGAAGGAAGAAGGCAACGTATTGTTACTGGATGAGCCTACCAATGATATTGACGTGAACACGCTCCGTGCTTTGGAAGAAGGCTTGGATGATTTTGCCGGTTGTGCGGTGGTGATCAGCCACGACCGTTGGTTCTTGGACCGTATCTGTACCCATATCCTGGCTTTCGAAGGCAATAGCGAGGTATTCTTCTTCGAAGGCTCTTATTCGGAATATGAAGAAAACAAGATGAAACGTTTGGGCAATGAAGAGCCGAAACGGGTACGCTATCGCAAGCTGATGGAAGATTGATAATCAGTTATTAACAATCTATAGCTTATTATTTTTAACCCCTTGAAAGCCTTTGTTTTCAAGGGGTTTTCTATTTATGACTCCCATAATTCGCCTGCCGGCTGATAAATTGTAATCCAGTTGTAATGCATTTATCATTTCTATTAGTTATCTTTGCAACGTCTTTTAAGACATTAATTATAATATTAATTAATTAAAAAGTTTATGGTAAAAAGAATGCGATCTTTTTTTGCGGTGATTATGCTGGTAATCACTGCTGCTGTTAACGCTCAGGTCACTACTTCATCAATGAGTGGTAAGGTGGTCGATCAAAGCAATGAAGCCATCATTGGCGCTACTATCCAGGCTATTCATGAGCCGTCCGGTACCCATTATGGTGCCATAACCAATGTGGACGGACGTTATTCCATTCAGGGGATGCGTGCCGGAGGTCCTTACAAAGTAGAAGTTTCTTATGTAGGTTATCAATCAGTAGTTTATAAGGGCATCAACCTCCAATTGGGAGAGAATTACGTATTGGATGCATCCATGAAGGAATCTACAGAGTTATTGGATGAAGTGGTGATTACCGCTTCTAAGAGCAGCAACATGAAGTCTGACCGTGCCGGGGCAGTGACCAATGTCGATGCAGCCAGAATGTCCGAAGTGCCTACGGTGAGCCGCAGCATGAATGACATTATGCGCTTGACTCCTCAAGGTGCCAATATCGGTAGCGGATTCTCGGTTGGTGGAGGTAACTACCGTCAGTCTTATGTGACTGTGGACGGAGCCGCTTTCAACAATGCCTTTGGTATTGGTTCGAACTTGCCGGCAGGCGGATCGCCTATCTCCCTGGATGCGTTGGAACAGATTTCAGTGTCTACCACACCGTTTGACGTCCGTCAGAGCGGATTTACAGGAGGCGCTATTAATGCCGTTACAAAAAGTGGTACAAATGAATTTAAGGGCACTGCCTATATGTACACTTCCAATACTCACCTTACCGGTAATAAGGTAGAAGATTATGAATTGACCCGTAACCGTGACCATAGCACTACCTATGGAGCTTCTTTAGGAGGCGCGATCATTAAAAACAAGTTGTTCTTCTTCGTGAACGGCGAATATCAGGATAATGTACAGGCAGGTCCGTCGGGAATAGCACGCAGCGGCGCTAATGACGAATGGAACACTAACGGCATTGTACACCGTCCGTTTGAGAACACGACAACGGTAGGTGACCGTACTTTTGTAGGTATGAATAATATCAGCCAATATCTGTCGGAAAAATACAACTACAATCCGGGACGTTATCAGGGATATTCCTTGGAAACTCCTTCTTACAAGATCATGGGTCGTCTGGACTGGAATATCAATAACAACAATAAGATTAATTTCCGTTTCACCCATACCCATTCCAAGTATTCCGCCAGCCCTTCCTCTTCCACCACTCCGTTTAAAGATTACATCATCTATCCGGGTGGAGTAGACGGCAGTGCGGGTAAAAGCAGTTCGGGCCGTACAGCGAATGCCGGTATGTATTTTGAAAGCTCACGCTACATGCAAGAGCAGAACTTCACTTCCATAGCTTCCGAATGGAATTCAAAGTGGGGCGCAATCAATAACGCCTTGCGTTTTACTTATTCTTATCAGAACGAACCTCGTACTTACGAAGGGGGAACATTCCCTACGGTGGATATTCTTGACCAAGGCTCCCTGTATACCTCCTTCGGACCGGACCCCTTTACAGAAGGTAACTTGCGTCAGGTGAAGACATTTGTGGTAACCGATGAATTTAATTTTTCTACCGGTATCCATAACTTTATGTGCGGTCTTCAGTTTGAATCAAATAAAGCTGTGAATGGATTTATGCAGGCCGGTAGCGGCTATTACGTATATTCCTCATGGGATGACTTTGTTAACAACAGGGCACCGGCTGCTTTCGGTGTTACTTATTCCAACACAGGAGACGGTTCCCAGTTCCTGGCAAACATGAAGTACCAACAGCTTTCTTTCTATTTGCAGGATCAGATGAATATAGCGGACAATTTCAGACTGACTGCCGGTGTGCGTTTCGAATTGCCCATTTACCCGGAACTGAAGAATAACTATAACAAGAATTTCGCGCAGATTGATTTTGACGGATATCATTATGCCACAGACCAGCTGCCTTCCTCTTATCAGATGACAGCTTCTCCCCGTATCGGTTTCAACTGGGACCTGACCGGCGAGCGTAAGTATGTGTTGCGTGGCGGTAGCGGTTATTTCATCGGACGTCTGCCGTTCGTATGGCTGGTTTCAGCGGTAGGTAATGCCAATTGCGGACAGAGCACGTATAAGTATAATGAACCGGGAGAGGCTAATTACGGCCAGCCGGGTTTCCATACCAGTGTGGCCGATATGTTGAAAGACCCTGCCTTGAATTTGCCGGCAGCTACGGACCCGGCTGCTCCTTCGGGAGCCACCATCATTGACCGTGATTTGAAGATGAATGCCACCTGGAAATCATCATTGGCTTTTGATGCGAAACTTCCCGGAGATATTGATTTTACTTTAGAAGGTATTTTCAGTAAAGAGTTCAATCCGGCTACTGTGACCAACTTGGGACGCAAGTTTAAAGAAGAAACAGAAATAGCTCCGGGGGATGTCCGCAGAATGTTCGAGTATTCAAATGCGAACAAGGCCGATGCTTATTACATCACCAATGCAGGAAACAGTGCTTACTATTATTCTGTCACCGCTTCACTGGCCAAGACATTTGATTTCGGTCTGCATCTTTCTGCTTCCTATACCCGTTCTTATGCCAAATCTTATGGAGACGGTATCGGTGACCAGGTGAACTCGGCTTATTATAACAACCGTTATTCCATCAATGGCAATAATGATACGGAAACCGGTTATGGTACGTATGTATCGCCCAACCGCTTGCTTGCTTCTGCTTCTTACCGTATCAAATATGCCCGGAATTTTGCTTCCTCATTGTCTTTGATCTATGAAGGGATGAATACGGGTTATGCCGGAGGTTATAATTCCGCCCGTTATTCTTATACATTCACCGGAAATGTGGTAGGTGATTACGGATCAAACAACTTGCTGTACATTCCCGCATCCCGCGAGGCATTGAATAATTGGAACTTTACCGATTATACGGATAAGACCGGTGAGGTGACTTATTCAGCCAATGACCAGCGCGATGATTTCTGGGCCTACATTAACCGAGACAGTTATTTGAAGAACCGTAAGGGCAAGTATGCCGAGCGTGGTGGAGCGATTATGCCCTGGCATCATCAGTTGGATTTGAAGTTCAATCAGGATTTCTTCCTCAATGTAGGAGGAAAGCGTAACACCTTGCAGTTTGGAGTAGATATCAAGAACTTCCTGAACCTTCTGAACAGTGATTGGGGCATCTACAAGACGGTAAACAATACGTCTTTGTTAAGCTATAAGGGCGGTGCTTATCAGTTCCAGAAGAATGGTAGTAAGAAGCTGACTGATACTTATTCTAATCTGAATAATTTTAATTCAACGTATTCTATACAGTTCAGTGTCCGCTATATCTTTAACTAACAGATTCAGCTTGTATCAGAAAAACAAACAGCGAGAGAGGCGCATCAACCAAGGTGCGCCTCTCTTTGCATTCAAGTATTCTTACTTATCCTGAAAAAACTTGGAATTAAGAAGAAATTAAATTGCTAAACGGCTATGTTTTTTCGTATTACACGCTATGCGCGATTTGTTTCGTAAAGGACTGATATACAGTATTAAGAGAGTGAAAGAGAACAGCCTATTGACTATTCTCTTTCACTCTCTTTCTTTTCTAGAGGTTCCTGGCGGACTTTAAACCGACAGGTATAAACCTCTGTAAATCAATTCGTTGATTGAAACTTTTTTGTATTTATGGCAAACATTTGTATAGCAAAATGTATGCAAAGAACGCTTTGTTTTTATTACTCTGCAAAGGTAGAAAATATAATTTAGTATTCAAATATTTGACAGACTTTTTATTTTCTCACGTAAAATGGCATTTTTGGAATATGTTTTTTGTTTTTCTATTCAAGCTATTTTGTTAAATATTGTTAGTGCATATGTCTGAAACTAGTCTTGAAGGTTTCATCGAAAATCACTGGTAAGCAATCCTCTATCAATGTAAATTCAGTCGGGCTTCCTTTTCTATAAGGTAGTTTGGGTAAGGCGATTTTTTTATTGAAATATGCTATACAATAAAACGAAATAATATTAGCTATGAGGAACTTACTAAGTTTTTCCATGTATATTTGCTTCGATAGGTAATATATGCCATGAGAGAATTCTAAAGGTGTAATGAAATGAAATATTTGATGTTAGTGAAATATGATGAAATATAGTAGTTTATGCAGTTTTCTTCTATTGGTAAGTTGTATTTGTGGTGGATGCAGAAGTATCAATGAAAAGAAAAGTATCGTATATCTATAGCGGAAGTAATGATATTGACTCCGTTGCATGGTTCGGATATTATGATGTTAATCGAATTATAGGGAATAGTGGATTTGAAACTCATTAGGTTGGTGAAAAATATCCGAATGAATTGGGGATACATGACATGAGTGGAAATATATGGGAATGGTGTGCCGACTATTTGGAAGCTAATGATTCTTGCCGGGTAATACGTGGTGGCTGTTGGGATAATTATGCAAGGCGTTGCACCGTAGTTAGTCGTTTAGGCTGTATGCCTATGGATAGAGATACAGGGGTTGGCTTTCGAGTAGTAGAAGCAAAGACAATTGATGATATGTGAGTTGGATTAAAATTTAAACGAAGATTGTAACTCCTCATTATAGAATTGAATAGACTATTTGTCTGATTTTGTCTGCATATAATCGAACTTTCAAAAAACATTATAGTCTTCATGAATTAGTTGTTTGATAATCAGTGCGTTTTTTTAGGTGTCAGGTGCAACCTATATCTATATATAGGGTTGCACCTGACACCTAATATTTGGATGGTTTATTATTGGAATATGTTATACCGTTGGATATATGGCTTGAATTACGCTTTATACGGTTCTTCATTCCTGAATCCCGGATTTTTAATTTATGGAACTTGAAATCATCGGAAATAATGAAAAAATCAATAGCTTGGTTTATCCTTGATAAACAGCTTTTGTCGATTTGAAAATTGAATCCTTGAATTTATCAGAAAACAGATGCAAAAAATCGTTTATCTTGTATTCTTGTGAATAATCAGCATGTTATAGGAAAAATTGCCCGGATTCTTTAATTCTCCAGTGTCAAGTAGTTGCAAATCCAAATTATAGAATTCAGCTATAACTGCAAGATTATTGTAATAGGGCTTTTTCCCCGGAATTTTTTGGCCTTCTGTAGTATCCGAGATAGATATAATCTTTGCAATAACATTTTCCCAGTTATCTCTTTGTACCCAAAAATTGGATTTATGATCGTTGTAATTATACATTTGGTAAATGTTTGACCCGGATTTGACATCTATCCATCTTTCTGTCAACTCATTTATTATATACTTTTTTCCAATCTCATGTGCTTGCCTTATTGCATTTCTGGTTGGTTTGCTCTCTTTATCCGGTAAAAAGAGCAGTTCATCGACTGCCTCGATTATTTGGCTGTTTCGTATCACGCCGGCCATTCTTTCGTCTTTTTCCCAATTTGCTGAAATAACCTTGATCGGTATAGAATGTTTTTCAGCAAAGCAACAAACCAAACTGTTTACGCCTTTGCCTTCCCCCGTTATTATCAAATCAATGTCGTTTAATTTATAATTATCCAAGATAATAGTTTCCACTTTTTGATAATCATTCTCGTACAGATCTCCTATGATTCCAATTTTCATTCTTTTGAGTTTAAAATATATAAATAAATTATATTACTCCAATACTATTGCAATTTATTCTTGGAACAGAGTAATGTTTGATGTTATCTTGCTGGTTAGACCTTACAAGATATTGTCTGAGCAAATATGCAGGTAGGTACCGGAGTAAATCAGATTACATTACTAGAAGTTCTACTAAACGACTTTGGATTTTACTGATCTTCATCCATGAAAATAGCAATTCCTTTTTTAGTTTAAGATACATCATTGGTTTTTTCCTATTATACTTTTTCCTTCGTAATAACAGATTTGTTCTTGTAACTCTTCCACCTCTTTACGGATTGAGTCAGTCATATCTATGCCATGTCTATCCAAAAAGGAGGTCAGTTTCTGTAGCTCTTCCTGAACTTCTGCTTTACGAAGGCTATAATAGTAAGTTGAAGTGAAGTCAAACTCATCTTTAGTCATTAACCGCTTGGTTATGTCCTTTGGAGTGGTTTTATCAGTAACTTTAAGATCCTTATCCAGTAAGGAAGATATATATTTCAAATCCTGCGCATCAGGACTATATTGTTTTTTTAGTATATCGAAATATGAATTAAACTTCTGTTCTTTGCTATCCCATTCAAGTTTCACCATTCCGAAACCATGAATTGAATAGGCAATTACTTTCTTTATTAGGTCATTTAATTCTTTTCGACTCACGGGAACGGTGAGTTTGTTTGCTTGAGAATCATTATCGAAAAAATAAGTAGGTTCAACATTAAAGTATTGTGCTATACTGATTAATGTTTCTATTTTGGTTGAATTGGTCTTGATGATTCTGTGCATGGCCTGTTCTGTCATGCCTAAATCAAGAGCGGCTTGTTTTACTGTTACATTTTTATGCCGGCACAGTTCTTTTATCTTTTGAAGATTAATCATTTATATGTATTTAAAGGTTAAATACTAAATAATTAGTTTAGTATACACCAATTGTTTCTATATTTGTGGCATCAAATATACAAAATAAAGTATAGTATTCAAATATTAAACAGGGTTTCTAATTTAAATAAGGAATAAAATGGATGTAGTGATAGTAACAACAGAATCTGCTCTTGAAAAGATTATTGAAAGAGTGCTGGACAAGAAAATGCCTAAGCTACCGGAGAATGATATTGAGAAGACTTATAGTATTAACCAGGTGGCAAGAATGTTAGGACGTTCTCATAAAAAAATATCTGACCTTGTTGCAGCCGGTATATTGAAAGTAACGTCTGATAATAGGGTTTTTGAAAGTTCATTAAGGGAGTATAATAATAAATAGTATGTGCTTAAAATAAATTTATTATATATTATATATCTTTCAGGAGGTATGTCAATGCACCCTTGGCGATAAAGTTGATTTTTTCGTTATAATTCCGATGTTTTGAAATTGTGAATAGGTTTTATAATATCTACAATGTCTACTGTATCAGTGATTGCAGCCATTATTTCCTCCATTGGTTTGTGCGCTTGTGGGGCTTCGTCTATAGTAGCCGTACTTATAGATGTTGTGAAAATATCATTTATAGAATTTGCATACTCATCCTTTGACAAGCTCTCTTTTGCCTTGCTTCGGCTCATAAGCCTGCCTGCTCCATGAGGTGCTAAATGATTCCAATCTTCATAAGCTTTGCCGATACATGCAAGAGAGTCATCCCGCATATTGGTTGGGATAAGCAGCTTTTCGTCAAGTTCTGCTCTTGCAGCTCCTCTGCGTAGTATCATCCGTTTGAAGTCAATATAATAGTTGTGCATTGGGTAAGAATATGCAAGTTGACTTTATAGGGAAGTAATTAAGGCGTATTAAAATTAAATGTCGTGATTGTGTGTGTATCGGCTACAGTCACGACATTTGTTTTATAATAGGTATACCACAAGGTGGTGTATTTTAGAGTTGGAATATATTTTCTTTTATAGTGACCAATGGAAAATTAGTATAGTTGATATTTCCCATAATGTATTTTAAGTTGATTTTGAAGATCGTATATATTTTTAAAACCATGTCAGAACATAGGTTTTATGAAATAGCTACCAGTATTATATAAATAAAGCTGCTGTGATTTATTTCAGCAGCTTTATTCTGTAATAAAATGACGAATAAACTATTTCTTTGTGTTTCTTTTCAGTAAAAGTTATATTTTAAATACTAGAAGTAGGATTTTTCAAAAAATATTTGTAATATTGTATCTACATATTATTTATCGGACTTCATATACACTAATACAAAATTCCATTGCATATGAAGGTTGAATTTATTTTAAGTTTTATATGCGATGGAGTATGAACAGAACTCTACTTGACAGCAAACCTTGTTAACAGAATCCAGATAACAAGTGCAGGATAGTACTAAGGACCTAAGGGCATCAAGACCTTATATAAAACTTTATGATATAATTAAATTGCAATAATAATTTATATTTGAACAAGAGAAACACAATTACCAATTCGAATCAACCATAAAAATAAAAGCGATATGAAAGAGAAAATTTATAGTTTGGAGGAGTATATCAAAAAGATAAACTCTTATTTTGAAGATTCGGAAGAACACAATGACAAAATCGACAGATACCTTTACAGAGGACAGGCTGACTATTCATGGCCTGTGAAATCATCTACTTGTCGTTTTTTCTCAAGAAATTATCCAATCTTGGACCTAACTCCAAGTTTGATGACTGATTATGTAAATAGACAAAAAGAAACCATTCGCAAATTTACCAAAGAAAATAATGCCGAATATTCCTTAAGGCATTTTGGTGGAGATACACCATATATTGATTTCAGTCGTAATTGTTTAGTCGCATTATACTTTGCCTGTGAAGAGTTACAAGGTGTAAAAGACGGAATTGTATATCTCATAGAAAAAGGGAATGTAGCTAATATCGGTGAAGTCGTTGAAATCAATGACGGAAATAATCAGGCTGAGTCAAGGATAAGGGCCCAGTATGCTTGTTTTGTAAACCCTTCAAAAGTAGAAATTAATAAAGACATATTAAAAAAGATATTTATAGATAAAGATGCAAAAGCAAAAATAATCGAGCAGTTGGAAGAACTGCAGATTTGCCGTACTACTATTTATCCTGATTTAATGGAATATATAAGACATCAAGGACAATATACGGATGTGTTTAAGGATGAAATTCTTAATAAAATCATTAATTTGCCAGAAAGTTCTTATCAAGAATATCCTAATGTTATAACTTCGTTGTTGAATCTTCAAAATAATAAGCGAATAACCAATAACGAAAGAAAAATGATATATTGTCAGTTAATAAAGTATTATCTAAATGACAAGCAGCCTGATAAGGCATTGGAAATGTTGGATGAAAAAGCCCTGAAAGAAAATAAGATAATGGAAGGTGACGATAGAGTCGGTGTATCTTATAAATATGGAAAGGAAACTTTTTTTATTATATACTCGTACATGAGAGGAAAATGCTATCTTTCTAAGAGGATGTATAAAAGAGCGTTAAGAGAATTTGAAGAGGCAATAAAAGATATTAGTAAAAATGAGAACCGTGAGTTATGGAAGCAAAAAGGATTATTGGACAAGATCAGGGAAATAGCTAGGGAGATAAATAATGAGATGGCTTATCCTATGATAAAATTGGATCCAAGACAACTTGATAAAGCTTTAAAGCTCTTAAATTACGGAAATGAAATGGAACTGCAGGAGAAGAGGGGTGGTTTATGTTACGAATGTGGAGAATATAGGAAAGCGATTGACGAGGTGAAGAAGTTAGAATCAGATGCAGCTTATAATTTAAGAGGACGTTGCTATTTTGAGATTCATAAAGCAGAAGGGGGATGCTTGGAAATAGCTCGACAATGTTTTAATATGGCGATTGACCATACAGAAGAAAAGAATTCTTTAGACCATAGATATCAATTGGCGGTAACTTATCATGATTTGGATGACAATCATTATAATGATTTCGATCGTGCCATAGAAATTTATAGCAAACTTTCAAAGAACCCCTTC
>CAVJPC010000204.1:0-5368 GCA_963651205.1 Bacteroidaceae bacterium | reverse complement strand
GTTTCAACTGTTTTTTCTTCCCCTTTACAAGAGAAAAGTCCGGAAAGACTTTCTTTGTGGCTTTTATCATGGAGCACAGCTTTTTCAATCTTATCCTATTTAAGGGTTTATATATAAATAAGATGGAGTGGATCCGTATAATCCGAAAGAGTGGCTGAAAGAAAGCGTAAGTAACAGATATACTGTTTTTGATAGCGATTTCTTTTTTTGCTTTCCTTTCTGTAACGTATCTTTGTTCCAAATTAATTAATGAAGTATGGGAACAACAATTAAAGCAATGCTTAATACTGACCGCAGATCGGTCAGCGGTTTATACCCTTTGGTTATCCGGATCATTCACAAACGGCGTAAGAAACTAATTTATTCAGGCTTCAAACTCAGAGAGGAAGATTTCGATTCTCTTTCCGAACGTGTTCTGTGGCACAAGGACAGTCCTTTTAAGAAAGCTCATGCCAAGAAAATGAACCTTTTCATTCTTTCTGAAAAGAACGCTTTGGAGCGTAGCATAGCCCAACAGGGCGCTGAGAATTTTACCCTTGAAACTCTCACTACACGAGTAACCCGTTCCCGTGGTGAGCAATATGTATTTGTCTATACTGCAAATGAAATTCTTCTCAAGCATGCTTCCGGCAGATTTGGTACTGCCAACCTTTATCAAAGCACGGTCAATTCTCTGAAGCGCTTTTGCCCTAAAGAGAGTTTGACCTTTCGTGAGATCACTTATCGTTTCTTGTATCGCTATATCTGTTTCCTCGAAAAATCAGGGGTTTGTGGCAATACGATCCATATGTATCTCCGTAATTTGCGTTCGATTTATAACAAGGCCCGCAGAGAAGGGGTTGCTTTGGGCAGCATCAATCCTTTTAATGAGGTCCGGATGAATGTTCTCCCTACCGTTAAACGGGCCCTTCCGAAAGAGAGTATCTATCGTCTTTCCACCCTTGATTTGTCGGATAATCCCAGGTTAGAGATTGCCCGTGATCTGTTCCTGTTCAGTTTTTATACCCGTGGCATGTCCTTTGTAGATATCGTTCTGCTCAAGAAGTCCAACATCATTGGTACTGCAATTTATTACTCCCGCGCTAAAACCCGTCAGCCCATCCGAGTAGGGATAATCCCCGCCTTGCAGAGTCTGTTGGATAAGTATGATAATGACTCTGTTTACGTTTTGCCTTTTATAGGGTCTTCTCAAGGTGAGCCGTCCTACACTGAGTACCGCAAACTTCTGTCTTTGGTAAACTCCTCCTTGAAGGAGGTTGGCCGCATGCTTGGCATTTCGACTCCGCTTACAACTTATGTGGCACGGCATAGCTGGGCCACGATAGCCAAACAAGAAGGAGCTCCCATTGCTGCTATCAGTGAAGGGCTGGGACATACCACTGAAAAAACGACCCGTATTTATCTCAGGTCCTTTGAGGCCGGCGTAATTGATGACATCAATATGCGGGTTGTTAATTTATGTATCAATAGGAATTCTTAAAATAATAGCTATATTTGCCATCTGTATGGATATATCCCCGATATATATGAGGCCTTTTTTGATTCCCTCCGCTTATGAACCGTAAATGTTTTCTCCGATATTTTTAACACTGCAAAGATATGCCTTTCCGCAGACTTACCCGTTATACAAAAAAGGACAATTATTATATAAAACCTTTTAATCCGTTTTGATTCAGTTTTTTGATCCATAGTTCCTTAGTTTCTTTATTAGTTCCACGGGTGTACAATTAAATTGTGCCTTGCAGTATTTGGTAAAGTGTGATGGGGATGAAAAGTGAAACTCATTAATAATATCCCCTATCGTTGTGGTATGAACCATTAGTTTGTGCTTAATATGCTTGGCCTTTTGTTTCAGCACCCACTGATAGTAGGTCAGTCCGAATTCCCTGTTGAACTTCCGGGCAAACAGACTGGAGCTCATTGCCAGCTCATGTGCAATCTGGGATATGGTATATTCCAGGTGAAACTTTTCGAGTATCTTTGCCCTGAAATCAATGTCCGCTCCAATAATGGGATGGAAAAATTCCGCAAGTTCCTCTTTTGTATAAATTGCTCTTAATAGGATAAACAATTCCTTTTGCTTAATCTCATGCAAGTGGGTACAACTAATTCCGACTCTTAAATACTCCTTCATCAGTTTCAGAAATTCTCGGATGACTCCCCTGCATACAAGCGGTTTAAAGTTGTATACCGTTTTGATACAATCTTTTACATAAGAATTGAGCGTATACTTCTCGCATAAGGATATAGTCGGTGAACTGAAAATACACAGCACCATCTCCACCGGACTTAGGGTTCTGCCTGTGATATCAGACGCTTGCACTAAAAATAGGATGTCCCCCGTAACAAATTTCTTGTTAAGAAATTCGTTACAGGACAACTCTATTTCTCCATTTAGTATGAATACGATTGTATTATGCTTTACATCCCTACCTTCGATTGATTCTCCCTCAGATAAAGACATGAATTTAAAGCCTGATTCACTGTCAGGCACATGGTTGGCACACGAGGTGTGATCGGGTACATAGAAAAGTTTCATTACTTATATTTTTTTTATTGAGCTTACTTGTTGCAGCGACTGCGTCAGCAGAACTAAATATAATCTACTATTTATCAGTTATTTAGCACAAATAGTTATTGCCATATTTTACACAATTTCTCGCTGAAACAGTATCTCCGTGGTTAAACCATAGATTTGTAACTAATTAGAGATTAATATTCGCGTATTTCATATATCGGGGATATAGCTGAGTTTTTTTGAAGAGATGGACCATTCTGGCAAGTATTCTGTCTTAAGTCAACGGGGTTTCTCTGTTATTAAAATAATATTGATTTAATTATATCCTTATGAAAAAGCTAACATTTGTTATATTACTTTTAAATTCTTGTTTAAACTTGCTTGCTCAAAGTTTAATGAATGATTCTTCCGAACCTGTTTCTATCGGCATGAATCGGTATGAGCAGGTTGGAGACTCTGTCCATCTCGTTCTTGACTTGCAGTTTAATCGAAGGATGCGCGGTTGGGAATCTTTTTTACTCTCCCCTGTCTTGCAGAGTGGTGACCAGGTTGTCTGTTTGGATAGAGGCAGCTGGTTGGGACGGCGTAAGTTCCTTTCTCTTCAACGCCATGGGTTCCTTCCGGAAAAGAATACCTGGTCCCGCTCTAAAGCCAGCGCAAAGGTTCGGTACGCCACCTGCTTCCCCTATCATGCCTGGATGAAGGGGCTGCCCCTGTCCCTGCGTTTAGAGTTGCTGGATTGTTGTAAAACCGATCCCGTTTGGACGAAGAGGCTCACTACACAAGCCATGAAGATGGACTTCATACCCGTTCCCGATCCGTATAAAATGCGGACGAAGGTTTCTTTTGTCCGTCCGCATGCAACTCCCGTAAAGAATCGCAGCAATACGGGCAGTGCTTTTCTTGAGTTCAAGCAAGGCTCGTCAGAACTTTTACCCGACTATGCGAATAATTCCCGAGAAATAGAGCGCATCCGCCGTCGTATTGATACACTGATGCTTGATAAAGAGGCTTCCATTACCTCTATTATCGTAAAAGGTTTCGCGTCATTGGAAGGAAGCTCGGCCCTGAACCTGAAACTTTCCGGTTCCCGAGCGGAAGCGTTGAAAAGGTACTTAACCTCCCATTATTCCATTGATACACAGCTAATCAGATCGGAATCCGGAGGAGAGGATTGGGAAGGCCTCCGCAACGAGATTCAAGCGACTGACTTTTCCTGGAAAGACACGGTTCTGAAAATCATAGACTCAACGCTTTCTTTGGATGCAAAAGACGCCAGCCTCAGGCAACTGGACAAGGGACGTCTCTATCAAACAATCAGCACAAATTACTTTCCCCGGTTACGGCGGGTAGACTATACCTTGAGCTATACTGTAAAGGCATTCACAGTCGAGGAGGGAAAAGAGATTTTGAAGGTATCTCCGGACAAATTGAGTTTGAATGAACTGTTTACAATAGCCAATACATATCCGGTCGGCTCTGTTGACTATCATAAGATTTTTGATGTTGCCGTACGCCTGTTTCCCGATGATCCGGTTGCCCGAATCAATGCCGCCGCCATAGCTCTTGGGAAGGGAGACATTGCTTCTGCCGAAAAATATCTCTTGGGGTTGCATAAGGACGTGAGAGCCTTTAACAATTATGCCGTCCTTCTCATTTCCCAAGAAGATATTGAGGAGGCTACAAAGTATCTTCTGCAGGCCCGTTCCGCCGGAGTTGAAGAGGCTGAATGGAATCTTCAGGAACTTGAAAAATATACTAACAGAGAGCGGTTGATCCGAAATGCTCAATAGAGCAGGTAATAATAACAAAAAATACAAGTTTTTGACAAGTTTATATGCTCGCAATAATATAAATCTTTTCGTATGTGATTGAGAAGTTGTTTATTTATTAATTTAATTATTTTAATTTATGAAAAAGAATTATTTAATGGCCATGGCACTTGCGTCCATGGTAGTGGGAGGAGCCTCTTGTACAAAAGAGGTGTTGGAAACTCCGGATTCAGCCGTAGTAAAGGGGCAAACGGGTAAAGTCGTGTTTCGTCTTGACACGGGAGGAAGCGCTTCGTTCACCAGGACTACCCTTTCTGAGGCAGAAACTAAGATTACCAGTTTGTCGGTGCATCTCTTCAAAGCAGACGGTACTTCTTTAACCGGCTATCAAAAGGACTATACAGGAACCGATATTAGTGATGGTAAGTTAAATGTCACTATTCCTACAAATCTGATGGAAGAAAAGAACGTAAAAGCGTATT
Organism: Bacteroidaceae bacterium; assembly: GCA_963651205.1. Taxonomy (GTDB): domain Bacteria; phylum Bacteroidota; class Bacteroidia; order Bacteroidales; family Bacteroidaceae; genus Phocaeicola. The sequence continues at coordinate 596 of CAVJPC010000204.1, read as the reverse complement.
TGGTTGCCAATGTTCCTGTGGAAGAATCTGTGAATACAGAAACAGCACTGAAAGACTTCGTTTCAACTATTCAAGCTGGCGATTTATCGGGAGGGGTCATTCCCATGGCATCGCTTGCTGCAAAATTAAATCTGAGCAATCCGGTGGCTGAAGTTCCGGTTTCGATGAAAAGAGCCATGTCTGCCATATTGGTTAAAGTAGGTGAGGGTGCAAGCTTTAAGGCTCAAGACTTCACTTATAAGTTGAAAGCTGTGCGTACGGATAAGGGTTATTTATTTAAAGATATGGTGGTAGATGGTGGTTCGGGAAGTAATCTAACTCTGACTCCTAAATCTGATGGCTTACTGGGTTATATTTATCAGTCTCCTGCTTTCACAATTGAAGTAGCGCCCCAAAATGGTACCGCATTGGCTTCTGCTGGTACACGTGTCGTTCAGGTTCAGGCAAATAGTGCAATGAAGCGCAATAAAAAATATGTATTGACCCTTTTGCCTAAAAAAGCAAAAGAGTCCGATCCTTCTTCGACAGGGTTTACTATAAAATTTGAAGAGTGGGATTCTACAGATACATTTGATGTGGAGTGGAATACCCGCGTA
>CAVJPC010000203.1:0-2154 GCA_963651205.1 Bacteroidaceae bacterium | reverse complement strand
CGTTGAACAAGATAACTACTCAGGTATCATGTTAGTTGATAGCTAGTACTATTTGTCATGCTGAGCGCAGTCGAAGCATCTCTTCTCTGTATATGAGGGGGAGTAGATACTTCGACTACGCTCAGGATGACAGATAGTAAAGCTACCTGAATAGTTGCTGAACAAGATCGAGCAAATATATTATATTTAATGAATAGAATAATGAAAAAGAGACATTTGCTTTTGTTTTCCGCCCTACTGTTAAGTGGCGGCGGTTTACAGGCACAAACCACGCAGCCTAAGAAGGCTGCCGAAGTCTACATGGTGGCAGATGCCCACCTGGATACCCAGTGGAATTGGGACATACAGACTACCATCAAACAGTATGTATGGAACACCATCAACCAAAACCTCTTCTTGTTGAAGCAATATCCTGATTATATCTTCAACTTCGAGGGAGGCGTGAAGTATGCCTGGATGAAGGAGTATTACCCCGTGCAATACGAATTCATGAAGAAATATATCAAGCAAGGTCGCTGGCACATCAGCGGAGCTAGTTGGGATGCAACCGATACGCTGGTACCTTCGATCGAATCTTTCATTCGCAATGTAATGCTGGGGCAACAATACTACCGCAATGAATTCGGCGTAGAGAGCACCGACATCTTCTTGCCCGATTGTTTCGGCTTCGGCTGGACGCTGCCCACCGTAGCCGCCCATTGCGGATTGATAGGTTTCTCGTCGCAGAAGCTCGACTGGCGTACCCACAGCAATCACTTCGGTACAAAAAAGTATCCATTCACCTTGGGATTGTGGAAAGGAGTAGACGGTTCTACCATCATGTTTGCCCACGGTTACGATTACAATACACGGTGGAATGATGAAGACTTGTCCCAGCATAAAGGACTGGCAGAGCTTGCCACCCGCACTCCTCTTAATCAAGTCTATCGTTACTACGGTACGGGCGATGTAGGCGGTTCGCCCACACTGACTTCCGTGCGGGCTGTTATGAATTCCCTCGATGGCAAAGGCCCGTTGAAGATAAAGAGCGTCACCAGCGACCAACTATTCAAAGAGTATCAGCCCTATAGTAGCCATTCGGAACTGCCCCAATACAACGGCGAGTTCCTGATGGATGTACACGGTACAGGCTGTTACACCTCGCAAGCTGCCATGAAGCTCTACAACCGTCAGAACGAACTATTGGGCGATGCTGCCGAACGTGCCTCCGTAACTGCCGAATGGTTGAACCAAGCCGCATATCCCCAAGCGATGCTTGACGAAAGCTGGAAACGCTTTATCTTCCATCAGTTCCACGACGACCTGACGGGAACCAGCATCCCCCGTGCCTACGAATTCTCTTGGAATGATGAACTGATTTCCTTGCAACAATTCTCCGCTGCACTCACTTCATCAGTTAATGCTGTTATCGGGCAAATGGACACGCGGGTGAAAGGAACACCTGTTGTATTCTTCAATGCCGTGGGTTATCCGGTCACTGAATTGTTGGAAGTTGAAATAGCCAGCGCTTCGGTCCCCCGCAGTGTAGAGGTATATGATGCTTCGGGCAAGAAGGTTGCCTCACAGTTATTGGGTTATGCCGATGGAAAAGCTCGCTTATTGATTGAATCCTCTGTACCCGCTACCGGTTATACGGTATATGACGTGCGTCTCTCTTCGGGTTCGGATAAAGCAATCGCCACTGCCCATACAGATAATCGTGTACTGGAAAACTCCGTATATAAGCTATCCTTAGATGACGTAGGCGATATCGTCTCCTTGTTCGACAAAAAGAACGGTCGTGAACTGGTGAAGCCGGGCGAACGTATCCGCTTGGCTCTGTTCGATGAGAATAAGTCGTATGAGTGGCCCGCGTGGGAAATCTTGAAAGCTACCCTTGACCGTGCCCCCGTATCTATTACGGAAGACGTGAAGATTACCTGCATTGAGAACGGAGTTTTGCGCCGGACGCTTTGCATTGAGAAGAAATACGGCGAATCCCTCTTCAAGCAATACATCCGTCTCAACGAGGGAGCCGCTGCCGAACGTATCGACTTCTACAACGAAGTGGACTGGGCATCGACCAACGCTCTGCTGAAAGCCGAATTCCCGTTGAACGTAACGAATGCCGAAGCCACCTATGACCTCGGTATCGGTAGCGTGAAACGTGGTAAC
>CAVJPC010000202.1:0-95539 GCA_963651205.1 Bacteroidaceae bacterium | reverse complement strand
GTGTCTCCTCACAGACCACCGTGAGCCGCGCCGATGTGGTGGCAGTTCTCACCGCAACCGTAGACAATCTGCTGGAAGCCCTTCAGGAAGGCAAGCAGGTGGACTTCGGCGAACTGGGTAAGTTCCGTCTACAGATTCTTAGTGAAGGGACGGAGGCTTTGGCCGATTTCACCGCCGCCCGCATCACCGGAGTAAATATCCAGTACATCCCCGGCGAGGATTTGAAAACCATTTTCAGCGCACTGGAGTTCCAACCCGTTGCCAGCCGTGCCGCGCAGGCTGCCGCTCTGCGCGCCGAGAAGGAGGGAAAGGCTGTGGCCGATCTGCTGAAAACGCCCAAAGAACCGGCTGTCTAAGTCGTGGGGAGGTGGGGAGCCCTTCCTCCCCCTGTCTTGTTTATTTTTTAATGTATCACCCTTTAAAACTTTACCCTCATGGAAAATCAGAAAGGAAAATCCACTTGGAGCGTCATTCTCAAAGTTATTATCGCAGTGGCTACCGCTATAGGCAGCGTCATAGGAATACAAAGCTGTATTTAGGTGGGCCGGTATGCGTAAGATAACACTTATCATCATCCATTGTTCCGCCACCCCCGAGGGGCGGAACTTGGATTTCGAGGCTTGCCGCCATGACCATATCCATCATCGTGGCTTTAAAGATATCGGTTACCATTTTTACATTACCCGTGACGGTGAGATTCATCGGGGCAGACCGATAGAGAAAATGGGCGCGCATTGCAAGAACCACAACCGGCATTCCGTCGGCATCTGCTATGAAGGGGGCTTGTCTTCAGACAGCGTACCCGCAGATACACGGACACTGGAACAGAAAGCTGCCATGCTGGCATTGCTCCGGGAATTGCGGTCTGTCCTGCCTGAAGCAATTATTGTAGGACATCGGGATCTGAATCCGCAAAAGGAATGTCCTTGCTTTGATGCGGTGAAGGAGTATGGGGGGCTGTGAAAACAGCTCCTTACTTCAAATATGTTTCTATATAAAAAAACAAATCCACGCCACTCTCGTACATCTCTTGTATCTCATTCTACATTGCGCGTTGTACGGTAGTATTTTCCAACTTCATATCCACGAAATAGATGACAAATTCATCATTCAATTGCTTACTATTTTATTACATTTACCTTTTTTGTTAAAATGCAACAAGCCTAACATAACTTTACTTTAGACAAGATAAAATTCTGTATTTTCTTTCTCATAATTTTATCTAAACCAACTATATATATAGAAACAACTACTATTACAACTAATAACAGGAGCTCAGAAACAAAGCCTCTTATAGTAGAAAAATCTAACAATTTATCTATAAAAAATGATGGTATTGCAGCAGATACAGTAACCCAAAAACATCGTATAAAAACTGATAGTATTTCATTCCACTTATAATCCACTATTTTCACTATAAGCAAAGGCTTTATCAATAAACCTGCAAGTACATAAACAATGAGATATGCCCAAGAAAGTGCTACAGGTGAGAAACCATTTTCAAACAACAAATAAACAACAGGGAAAGCCAACAGATTCAACATTGGTGATATTAAAGCATTCTCTTTCAATTGTCCTTTTGCATATAAAGCTGTATAAAAGGACACATCGAAAACCTGAAATAAACTCTGTACAATAGCAATCTGAAGGAATATTGTAGTATATTCTGGAACATTTTCACCTAGCCAAATATACAACAAAGGATCGGCCAAAAAGTACATAGGCAAGCTCATAAACAACATCAAATAATAAGAATACTTTGTTGACTGCAATAATAGTTTTTTAGAACCTTGATAATCATTAACAGCATAAAGCTTCACTATTTGAGGATTTACTGCAGTTCTAAAATTTGTCACTAGCTGATATGCCGCATTATTGACCTGCAAAGATATCGCTCTTGCAGAAACTACAGCGGGAAGAAAGAACATATTTAAAAGTATGAGAATTCCTTGACTTGATAGCGTACTCGAAATTCCTGCAACCATGCTCCAACTAGAAAATGACAAAATTGGTTTGAGAATCCTTTTATCTAAAGAGATTTGATATTTTGCTTCTGTGAACTTCCTTGAGCAATAAAGTCTATAAAACAGAAGTAAACTCATTTGGACTATGAATATCATTGTTGCATAAACCTTCAATCTATCAAAATCACCTATACCTATTAAATAACAGATTCCTAGCTTAGCTGCAACCTCAAAAATACTTGTATATGCATATATATTCATCTTTTCCCGCGCTATTATAATTGCGCTATACGGTACTTGAGTTAAAGATAAAAATGCTGCAAATATTGATAAATGAAATGCATATACAGCAGCACTCATACGATCAGGAGGTATGACCATTTTATTATAAATAAACCACACCCCACCCGTTTCGGCTAAGAATACAACAAAAAGTGCTAAAATTATATGAGAAGTAAGTAGTGTGGAAAAAGTCCGTTTCAATTTTTCCATATTCCCAGTACCAAGTTCGAATGTTAGAAACCTAGAAGTACCAGAACTTAAAGCACCATTGATAAAAGACAAAAAACCAACAATTCCGCCAACAGCCTGATATATACCATAATCATCAATACCTAGTTTTTCCAAAATAATACGTGAAGTGTACAAAGCCATAAGCATCATAACTATCATACGGGAATATAGATAAATGGTATTCTTGGCTATGCGCCTATTATCATCATTCATATTAAACTTTTACGTAATATGTAGTCTAAATTTGTCCCCTCCAATGAGCGTAGAATGCACCACTGAACTTTGGAATGACTGTTTCAATCGTTATTTGTGGATTTATCTCTATTTTTATATGCAAAGCTACTTACAATATAGAAAAATCACAGTTATCCGGATCATATCTTAATCTTGAATTAATATTTATGGCATCAATCGCCTTCAATTCATCATCAGTCAGATTAAAATCAAAAACATCCAAATCAGCCATTTGATTTTTCTTATGTCTAGCTCCAACTATAGGTATCCTGCTTTTTTGTATATGCCAACGAATAACAATCTGAACAATTGTTTTCTTATATTTTTCTGCCATTTTTTTCATCAAGGGAAGTCTTGTCATACGAGTATCAGCCCTAGCTATGGGTGTATAAGCCTCTACTTGGATGCCATGCTCATTACAATAATCAACGAGTTCTTTCTGAGTAAATAACGGATGACATTCAAATTGATTCAAAGATGGCATGACACCTGTTTCATTATACAATGTTTCTAAATGGTGAATATTACAGTTAGCGACTCCAATTGTTTTAACATAACCTTCTTGCTGTAGCTTAATAATTTCTTTCCATGTTTCTACGTATATACCTGTTACAGGCCAATGGAATTGAAGCAAATCGACATAATTGGTATCAAAAGCTTTTAATGTCGAAAAAAATTCGTCTCTTACTCTATGCTCTCGTTGAGCTGTATTACTAACCCTAGTCGTAAGAAATAAATCTTCTCTCCTACGGTTTGATTTTAATATAGCCATTCTTACTAACTGACTGGAACCATAAGTAGCAGAATTGTCAATAAGTTCGAATCCTAAATTTATGCCTCTTGCAACATTATTAATAAAGACAAGAGATTCCTTTTCATACATTAACTTATTCACAACCTTTTGTCCAATTTTAACGATTGGATTGGAAGATAAATGAGAGTAAGGTAATACTTCCTTTCGAACTACAGCTCCTGGTCCCAAGGCTATAACAGGCAGCTTATTTCCATCTCTTAGTTTAAAATATTCCATACATAACTAATATAAACAAGTAGGAATACAACTATTTTTGATCATGCAAAATGACTGTTTCCTACTCTAATTCATTATTCTGCTACACCATTTTTATTCAGTAAAGCTTCGATACTTTCAAGAGTACTGAAATTCTCAGGCAAAATGTCAATGCCATCTATAACTATATTAAACTCGGTATCGAGAGCATCAACAAGACTCACCACATCAAATGAATCAAGCATACCTTCCTCAATGAAGTTGAGATTTTCGTCGGTAAAATCGAATTCGGGACGAAGATCACTTAAAATCGCAATAATCTTTTCTTTCATTTTTATTTTAGTTTTAATACGTAATCAAATAATTTTTCTGGTTTGAAACCATAATGAACATAACGTTTGATAGCATTCATATTATGAGTTATTACCCACAATAACTGACGTTTGGTATTGCGTCCTTCATACATAAATGAATTGAATAACTTAGATCCTATATTCATTTCCCTAAACTGAGGCAATACAAACCAGTAACGCAAATACAATGTTAAGCCCGTAAGTTCAAATATGATAAAACCTGCTATTTTGTGTTCCAGTTTATAAACTAAAACCCATTTGTTTTGTATATAGTGTGCAATTTCTTCAATATCTGGAATCTGTTCGGATAAAGGGTTAAAATTAGAATATAAAAGCTGAAGAATAGCAACTGAATCTTCCGGTTCTGCAAATGTAACTCCCACTCCAGGCTGAATCGAATCAGGCAAGCCAATTCGGCTCATCCTATTAAGTTCCTCATATAAAAGAAAGTGATTGTCAAAAAACACTTGTTTGATAGATTCTATTTTGGCGTCTTCCAAAATATCTACCATTACAGTTTTCTTGATTTGAGGAGTTATTTCTTGCAATCCTTTTCTTAATTGGAATTCGTCTGTTGTAATATAAAACAGATAACTTGCCATTGAATTATTTCTGAAAATAAAATATCCTTCAGTAGTAGCCTGATAAAACAATTCTTTCTTTTCAATCCACAAACTGTGTTTTTCGAAATTCAGAAATAAATTCGAAATGAAACCTTTACGTAAAGAACGTATTTCATAAATAAAAGAATTAAGCTGATGATATGATTGTACTAATTCCATTTTTATAATATTAAAGGAGGAATTAAGGATAGTTTCTTATCCATTAAGCATTCACCTTATTCTTGTAATAAAGGCGGTCTATCTTTCCATTAGTATTCCGTTTGAGTTCCTTTTCACAAATAAAAACAGTAGGAACCATATATTTGGGCAATTCTGTACTGATTGACTTTCTAAAATCAGCAGGTGACATTTCCTCATCTGCTTCATAGATGAGCGTAATCTCTTTAGCGGCATAGTTATAGACAACACAGCCGTTTTTCACCAATTTCAACGAATTGATAATCACATGTTCTATTTCACCCAAATCTGTACGATACCCCATATGCTTAATCAGGCTATCCTTGCGACCTTTGAACACTATTTCACCCAGCTCATTCACACAACAAATGTCCCCTGTGCGATAGATGATTTCAGGATAGCTGTGATTTAACGGATTCTGAACAAATGCCGCAGCAGTCTTCTCAGGATTATTATAATATCCCATAGCCAGTGATGAACCACGAACGCACAACTCACCATCCACTTCCACATCTGTAACCAACTTTTCATCATCAAGAATCAAAATATCTGTGTTACGATAGGCATAACCAATGGGGATGGGTTCCTCATCTTTTAATTCACGCTCAACAATATAAAAAACACAATCCAATGTGATTTCAATGGGGCCATATAGATTAGCAAATGTAACATGAGGTAGATTTTTACGCCAAATATTAAATTGTTTAGTAGGGAAGACTTCCCCAGCAAACCAAACAGTTTTTAAACTATCTAATTGAATCTTAGAAAGCAAATTCATGTTTGCAATATTCACCATTATGGTTGGAACCCAAAACAGGAATGTAGTCTTCTGCTCTTTCAATATGTTTAGAATAGAAGCCGGGAAAGCCGATAAGCCATCCGGAATTAAAACAATTGTGCTTGTTTTCGCCATCAACAAACACAACTCCAAAACATAAATGTCGAATACCACAGGTGAAAGCGAACCGATAATTTCGTTTTCATCGATATCAAATGCTTCTAAAGAACGAGCAATGAAGTCGAAGAAACTGCGATGGTTCAGTACCACACCCTTAGGCGTTCCTGTAGAACCGCTTGTATTAATGATACAGTATGGATCAGTATCAATGATGTTGGAAATAACACGATAGTCATAATCTGTATCTTCCTGAATCTCGTCCACATTGATTACTATTAAGTTTCCGGAAATAACAGGCTTTAAGCCTTGAATAAGCTTTGAATTTGTTACTACTATTTGTGGTTCAATCAAATCTATAATATTTTTAATACGAGCTATAGGAGTCTTAACGTCCAAATTCATATAGGAATTTCCACTATATGTAATACCAAGATTGGTATATACTGACTCAATGCATTTAGGAAGGAATACCGCTATAGGGCGATTTTGACAGCTTACATTTTTCACAATATAAGAAGCAAATGACTTAGCTTTTTGAGCTAAGTCTCCAAAAGTTATAGATTTCTGTCCTTCTATTACAGCAACTTTGTCGGGGCATTTGCGATAGGACTCTTCAAATAACTCTATTAAATTAATTTTGTAATCCATATACTTTACTTATTTACAGGTTCATAAAAGTGAATATTACTCAAATTTGTAGCTATGCTTCCACAAGTCAAACCCACACCATAAGCACACAAAATAGCATGTGAAGGCTGTTCTTCCTGCTTGCTTCCATACATATCGCATAAAAGCAAAGGTATGGATGCACATCCGGTGTTGCCATACTCTTTCATATTGGTGGGAAATTTTTCGGTTACAGAATGTAAAGCCATTCGTACATTTTTGATAATCATATGATTGGATTGATGCATCGCAAACAACTCTACGTTTTTCTCTTCCCATTGCTCCATCTCCATCACATGGAGGATACTGGCTTTGGCGTTAACAATACCGTAGGTGAATACGGTCATCCCATCTTGATAGAGATAGCCTCCATGAGGAATCATAATCTTATCAGTTTTGGCTCCGTTGGAGGAAAGGTGGATGCTCATGTGGTTATCGCCTTTGGCCACCAGTGTGGCAGTTCCAACTTCACCGGCCTCAATACTTCCCACGGCTTTAGGGTCTAAATAAGGAGACAGCATCTCGCTACATAATACAAGCACCTGACTACATAAGCCACAATTTATCCATGCAGCTGCTTGCAACAAACCATAAATATAACCCGTACAACCATAATTAATATCCTGACAAACCGTTTCAGTGGACAATCCTAACCGATGCTGCAATGATACTGCCGTATCAGGAATAATCCATTCACGGGTAGAAGAAACAAAAACGAGTCCGTCTATGGAGCTACGATCTATATTATCCCTCTCTATCAGATGCTCTGCTGCATTAAAACATAAATCAGAAGCTTTTTGTCCTTCTTCTGCACGATACACATATTCAGCACCGGAGGACCTGATCACATCCCTCACTTGCTTCTCAGGAAAAAATCCGCAAAATGAAAGTAATGATATCTTATTTGCAGGTAACCATGCCGCTACGCTTTTAATCTCTACATTCCGTATGGTTGTCTTCATGCCTGACGTTCATTGACCAGATTAAACAAATCTTCTATAGTATCTGCCTTGCGCACATCCTGACTGTCAAGTTCCACACCGTATTCTTGTATGATCATAGCTACCACACTCAGGCCTGTAAGTGATGACCATGAATCCAACTCATGATAATCGGTATCAGCTGTAAAAGCAGAAGGGTCTTCATCTTCAAATTGGGAAGCAAACTTGCTAATAAAATCTTGTAATTCCATTATATCTAACTAATTATGATTTCCAATAAACTTTTGTTTCAATTACTTTAGCGGGGTCTCCACTCACAATACTAAAACTGGGGACATGACCTTGTACTACTGAACGGGCACTAATAATAGCTCCCGCTTCTATAGTAGTCCCTGGCATGATGGTACAATTTTCTGTAAGCCACACATGTTCTTTAATCACAATGGGAATAGAAGTCTTGTAACCTCTGATCGAAATGTGATGATCTCCATTGTTATCGCGTATAGTCACGTTTCGTCCGCCACCTGTCCATCTTCCGATAGAGATATGGTTGGCACAAATAAGATTCAGACCAACATTTACAGAAGCATCACCTCCTATCTCAAGATGAGCACCTTTGAAAACCTGTATATCTGCTCCATAATAAACCGTATAGCTACCGTACTTGATTTCCATCTTTCCATTCTCCTCTATCAACAAACGGCTTTCCAACTTTGATCCTTTTATTCGTTTATAGCCCATAATGAAAGGAGCATTTAAAACAAGTTTAGCTTTGGGGTGTAAATCAAGCGTACAATATTTATTGATAATAATAAATTTTCTTTCGAATATGTCTGTTTCTATCTGACGGCAAAAAAGATTGTATCTCATATTCTTTATCCAAGTTCCTATATTCCATCCTGCCGCCCCGGTCACACCTTTTATAAAACAAGCCACATTCTTAATTTTTTCTTTGAGTGACTTCTGAGCCTGGCCAAAGTCAGGCATATATTTATCAATACAAGCCTGAAAAGAAATGTTCAAGGTCTTAAAAAAATCTTCTCTTTTATGACCTGAGTGCTTTAAAGGATACATTAAATGATAGTTTCCTCCGGTCGCCTCTTCAAAAGAGAAATCATTCCAAGTGACTTTTTTCTTGCACTGATCCAGCACATCAGTTCCTTTTTCGTTATTAGCAAAGACAACAGATGTGCCTATGTCAGAGTCCAGTTCTTTAGGTATGCTACCGGGTCTAGACCATAAATCGCCTATCGTCAAATCCGATGTTCGTGGAAATCCTTTGAAAGGACACTCAAAACAACTGGGACGACAGACTTCCGGTATTTTATATTGCATGGATAACCATGGGTTTTCTTTCCCAAGAATATAATCGACATCCTTGTTCGCAAATTCCACACGAGTGGAAAGTGTTCTCCAACCTAATTCCTTGCTTTTCGCTTTGTAATAAACCACCGTTGAATGATGCTTCTGCTCCAAATAGTTAATAAACTGCTTAAAATAGAGAGGAGAAGCAATGCCACGGCAAATATAGTCCACCACTATTAGATTTTCATAAGGCTTACGAAGAAAACGTTTCATGGCTGCCATTTGACAGGGACTTCCACAAACAAGTACGGGTTTGTCAGTCTTCAGAGCTTCACGAACAGCGATATAAAAACCGTCTAGATGACTTTGCAAATATTTACTGGAACGCAAACGGGACAAATCTTCCCTGCTTGAAGACAAGAACTGAGATACAGACCAATCTTCATTATAAATGGCTCCACCTACGTAACCGCCTTTTTTATAAATTTCATCAGCCAAAGCCGAGAAAGCACCTCCGGAAGTACTATCAAATCGCACTTCTATATTCTTATTAATCAAGGCATAACAATGAGGTTTTTCAAATTCTCCACTTTCATGCCAGTCTTCTTTATTGATTATCGGACACACCTTCTCACACAGTCCGCAATCGGTACATTTGTCTTTATCGACTTCCGGATACCAAAATCCTTCAATATCAGTGTGAAATCTGATGGCTTGGTGGGTACACACATCCCCACAAGCATTGCATCCACAACATTTGGACTTATCGGTTATATTTATCATTTGCAAGTATGTTAAGATTTATATTATTTAGGACTGTTAATTTAAAGCATATACCTTTAGCGGAACGAGGAAGTATTCTACTACAAATAAGCACACGAATTACTTCATAAGTTAACACTTGACAGAAAGCCAAGCAGATAAAATGTGGAGAATATATCCCATAAATTTGTCACAAGGTTATATCCAAGCCTATGAGAGTAGTTCCACCGATGATATATGAAAACAGTTCACTAAAAGACATAATATTAGCTGACGAATGTGATGTATCTCATACAATAGCCGATGACCATCGGCTATAAATCCTTATAACCGGTACGGTCGTTCTGCCTGATAAACTGATAGAAATGTTTCCTTTATAAATAAGCACAACCATTACCATCACTCAATCCTTTCGAACGGAAAAGCATGAAGATAACTCACCGCCACCGTCATATTTCCAAAAGCAAACACCAGCCTTGTATTCCGGTGCAGGCGCATGATGCATCCTTCCTTACCCCGAAAGACACCACCTGTGATACGTATTTTCTGCTTTTTCTGAAGATAGTCCTCCAAAGGACGGTTCATCAATTCGATATTGTAAGGCATGGATTCGTACAAATAGATGAATTCCTCCATCTGGCGTTGGGGAATGACCGCTGCACGGTGTGTGTTATAGTCCGTCACCAGATACTGGCGAGGGAGCATAGCGGATAGAATGAGTTCCAACTGATCCAAGGGAGCGCAGACAAACAGCCAGCCGCTGCCTGCGATTTCCTTCTCATCCGTCAAAGTATTCAACTTTTGAGTGGAGCCGGTAGCAAAAGCCTCTTTCACCACCCGAGCTGAGTCACGGCGGGCGGTATATTCCTCCTTAGTATAAGCACATTGCTCAAAACGTTTCGTATGGTCGGCAGCCGTGTAGGAAAACACCTTGAAGCAGAAAAATTTCTCCTCTACACTACCCGATAGAGTACGGAACCGGACGGCTTTCCTACCGCTGAATACACTGATATAGCGTTTCAGCTCTTTGTTAGACAGATACAGATAGTACCAACTGAGTTCAGGGTATTCCTTTCCTATTCCCGCCAATGGCGTGACTCCTTCATTTGACCCCGGGTCTGAGACGGAAGCGATTGAACTGCAGAGCAGTAACTTAGGCGCTTCGCTCGTTATGTTTTGATTGTCTGACGGGAGTACTTTTACAGATTCCGCATCACTCTTTGTTGTTATCAAAACATTACAATTTAAATTCATAACCTTGAAATATAAGGCTCGGATAAGCCATTAAATTTCCTCCTTTTTTCGGGGTTCTCTTCATAAGAGAACCCCAAACCATCTTAATCAACTGATAATGTGATATATAGAATTCCTTATCACAATACCTTTGCAAACAATAATCATTCTTAAGCCTATTTGGAGATACTTTTCCCAATGCAAACACTTCCAGATTGAAGAATTATACGTATATTTGCAGCAAAATGGGGTTCTCTTATGAAGAGAACTCCATTTTTTATTAAACATTAAACACAAAAGAAGATTGATTTTCAAGCTATTATATCATAGAATTATTATCGATATTAACTTACTACATTTAGATTTCCATGATACCCTGTTATGGTTGTACTTATTCAACTTATAAAATAAGTATATTTAAATAAAGTGATACATAAACAAGAGAAACCATCCAGGAACTTCAACAGCCCCAAAAGTATCTCCCTCTCGTCTTTCAATTCAAGACAAAAAAAGAGGAAGCGTCCTCTCCAGGGATTACGCTTCCTCCATCCATACTAATTAAATCTTAATTTTGCAGTCTGAAGACCACAGGAACAGTGTATTTCACCCTCACTGCTTTTCCTCTTTGCTTGCCGGGCTTCCATTTCGGCATGGAACTGATCACCCGGATCGCTTCCTTGTCCAAATACGGATCCACACTTTTCACCACTACCGGATTCAGAACCTCGCCATGAATACCCACAACGAACTGCACCACTACCTTTCCTTGAACTCCCTGCTCGGCACTGACGGTAGGATACTTGATGTTTTCGCTCAAATACTTCATCAAATCAGCATTACCGTTACGAAACATCGGCATTTCTTCCACCACCACAAATTCCACATTTTCATCCACCACTTCCTCGGGTACTTCAATGGGAGTCGGTATAATTACCGGAGCATCCGTAGGGTCTGAAGCTGCAATATCGGTTTCTCTTTCCGTCGATTTATCATCCACTATGTTGAGCTCATCCGGGTTGACGGCAGCCGGCGGAGGCGGTGGCGGCAGAGGTTTATCCTGATTGTAGGTTACAGGAACTAAGTCTTCAGAGAAATCCGGGTCATTGACTAGATCACTAATCGAATAAGTTACATTACGTTCAGTCCATTCGAACGAAACAAACATAAACGACAGCGTCACAAGGAGACCCATGAACAGCCAACGGGACTTGCCCTTTTCAAGGTCGGCTCTTCGTGTTTTTTTCACTTCCATAACAAGTGTTTTTAAATTAGACAATATGTGAGTAAAAATCTCAGTGTCCGCTTTTAAACTGGAAGTAAGATAGTTAAAATATAGATAAGTTAAAAGAAAAAGGGCTGTCTTATATTATTTTTTAATATAAAACACCCCTAATTCCATTCTGTTAAACAAATAATATAAAAACAGCAATTTATTTAGTTAACATTTAGTTTTGCGTTAACTTTTCCTGCTTATTCTACGGCAATACTGATTTCTGTCAACAATTCCTCCGGAGCCGTGTTCTGCGGATCATTCAGATAGCGTTCATAACTAGGTTCATCCCGCAAGGTACACCCCATTTCAGGAATCAATTTTGCATAGATTGTATCATACACGGCTTGCAGGTTAGCGTAAGATCCCTTGTACAAAAAAACAGCACAACGCCCTGCGGGGATTACCTTTGCCCCAACCTCTCCTTTGGCAATACCCGTAACAGGCAACACCATACATACATCGGTACGGAGTTTTTCAGAAGCCGTAACCTTGGGATCATCGTGATAGATACAAAGCGGACAGCAGTCCCCCATCGGCAAACCTTGTTGCTGCACATAACCACAGAGTTTAATCCAGGCTGCACAATAATCATTCAGTTTATAATCCCCTAACAGACGGACATAAATCACTTGCAGTGCCGGCACTTCCTTTACTTCTCCCCTGATATCCAAATCAGGCATAATCATTTCTGGTTTCATAATAATGTAGTCTTTATTCATTCTGTATTCATTAGGCGAAATACCATAGAACTGCTTGAACAGCTTGGACAGGGAAGAGGGAGCATCATATCCTACTCTCCAGGATATTTCCTGTACAGGCAAATCGGTGTAACGCAAAAGTCGAGCGGCCGTCTCAACCCGCATTCTCATAATAAAACTACCGACAGGCTCTCTCAGAAAAGCACTGACCACCCTGTGGAAATGCCAGCGTGAAAAGCCGGACTGCTCCGCCAGACGGTTGAGGTCTATATTTTCACTCAAATGGTTATTAATATACTCCACCAGTACATTTATCCGGCGATGATACTCTTCTTTTGTAGTTGTTTTCTGCATACTTCATTTGGTTTTCCGGGAACAAAGATAAAAGGATTATTTTCACTGCACTTTTCCAATATTGCTAATATCGGTATTTATTGTCAATTACACAAATTCATCCCCCATACCGGAGCCCGTTTTGTACGGTCCTGCCTCAGCAACAACTCTTTGGCATGGGCTATTTCTTGACCATACTCCTCATATTTCCGGTTCATAAATGCAGCCATATTCTTGTGATACATGGCCGAAAGCAGGATAGCGCGGGGATTATCCGGATTTTGATTTTTAGCTTTTTCCAGAGCAACCATTATATTTCCGGCATACTTGGGGCCGTTTACAGACGGGTTTATATTCATCAAAGACAAATAGCGGAATGCTTTCAATGCCTCCACTTCGGATATATCCGCCTCTTCCATAGTCTCTAATTTAGACAGATACCCTTCTGCCTCATCCAGCAAACGAGATTGCATTGTGTTATCTTTCAGGCCAAAAGTCATAAGAATGTCCGTATAAGCCAAATCATAAACAGTCAGCCAGGTAGCTTCCGCAGTTTGGAGTTCACGTTGCAGGCGGTTACGGGTTTCCATCAAGTTATTTTGTGAATAACAAGCTGCTGTCATCATAAAAAGAAGGATTAAAGTCATAGTTCTCATAATTTGAAATATTTAAATGATTAATAAAAAAACAGACTTCAGCACTTTTGTCCGGTGCATGAACCGGTTAAAAGTTGGACACATCATAGGCAGCCTTGCCGCCCAGAGTGATAAAAACTCCGATAAAGAAGGAATGGTCACTGGAATTGCGTATAAACTTTCCATCCACTTTGCCATAAACATTCTGACGACATAGCAAATTGCCGGCATAAGCATAGACAATTACCTTCGGGGAAGCCAGATAGGTGATTCCCAAATCCAATGAATTGTAAGGTTTCACACAATCATTCATAATGCCCGGTTTATCAGGGTTGTGGTAAGGACGCCCACTGGCAAAACGGTCACTCAGGCTGATTATGCTTTTCAACAAATGCAACTGATACCTCAATGAAGCGGAGGCATTATGCAAAGTAGCATAAGGTGGAGTGGTCCATTCGCTATATTCTCCATATTTACGTTTGGAATATCCGTAAGAATAGGTGAATGTATAATCCAGATTCTTGACGGGTGATTTGCTGTCCTTAAAGAAAAGATCTATACCTTTGGCTTTTCCATAGCCTCCGGAGGTTATGAAACCTCCATTTTTCCAAGCCAGATGATGATAATCTTTATAGTACAGTTCAGCACGGAATACACGGCCGTTTTTGGCATAGTTCATTCCTAGAATATAATGATTGCAGGATTCGGACTGCAAACGGTTATTCTGCTGTAGCCACTCATTTTCAGCCAGCTGTGTATATCGCCCTGCAACAGCCGAAAACTGTATCCCTTTCCATTCGTAGTTCACAGCTACACGGGGAGTCATATTCCATTGATGGTTCATCTCATTGTATTCTCCACGGGAAGATACTTCGACAAACCAATTGTTACGCGGATTCCAGACCAATGCAGCAAAACCTGCCAGCAACAGAGGGTTGAACCTATTCACAGCATCTATATTCACTGTTTGCCCTGTCGCAGCCGGTAAATGATATTCACTGCGAAAAGAACGGATATAGCTTTCCACCCCCATAGTAAACCGGAAATAAGGACTGATACGCCTGGAAGCTTTCGTCTTTAAATGCACTTCTTGTTCTTTCTCCTGATAAGTATCTTCCACTTGCCTTACTTCCCGGTAGTTTTGATTGCGAAAAGAAAAAGCTGCTCCCGCAAAGTAGTTCCAACCTTTGACAGTTGTCGTTTTAAAAGTGGCATTGGCATAAATATGGTCCTCCCCCAATCCCAGACGCAAGTCACCTGCCTGCTGTTTGAAGGTGGTCCGGTCATAATTGACATAGGTTTTGAACGTACCTTTATCTGAAGGGGAATAGCGGAACTGAGCAGCACCCGAGAAACGACGGTAAGGACGAATCCAATCCATGCGGTCCGGGAATAACCCGTTATAAATACCCATATCCCAATAATCCATATTCAGTGAAAGCGAACTTTTATTGAACGCTTTTGTACCTCCTCCCGAAAGACCTACTACAGAAGGACTGATACCCCATTTGGTTATTTCACTTTTGTCTTTTGTATACAGAGGGAGTACAGCCGAAAGCCCGTCAGCATATTCTTGTGAGTATCCGCCACCTGCAAAATTAATCCCTTCAAACATAAAAGGAGAGTAACGGCCACGGGAGGCACTGTTCTTATCAGTCGTTGTATAAGGGAACAACATATGCATATCATCTATATAAGTCTGAGTTTCCCGGCCACTGCCTCCGCGTACATGCAATTCTCCGTTATCAGCTGATGCCTGTGTACCGGGCAACATCTGAATAGCTTTATATAAATCACCGTTGGTACTGCTTTCGGTCACTAGATCCACAGAGGATGTTTCATGCCAATGACTGCTGCCTTTCAGCAGATAGCTGCTTCCTACCACTATCACATCATCCAAGGCCACAGAAGAAGGGCGCATCTTTATGGTCAGGTTCTGTAATCCGGACACCGGAATCTTTTGCTCGGACTCGTCATAACCCAACATAGAAGCACAAAGCGTAACTTCTCCTTTTCCTGTATGAAGGAAAGAAAAGCAGCCTTGCTCGTCCGTACTGCCTCCGTCTGCTGTACCTTTTACATATACATTGACAAAAGAGAGTGGAAGCCCTTTTTCGTCGAAAACTTTCCCCGATATATGAATGGTTTGCGCCAGCACTGAAAAAGTCACCGACAAGATCCCTACAAATAATAAAATAATCCTTTTCATGGGTTCACTGCGTTTGTTTTACAGCAGCAAACATAAAGCAAAATTGAAAGGCTTCCAAAAAACAGGGATATATGCCCTGGAAATGTGACGAATGGCGATGGAATGGGGCGAAAGGCGTATTTTTGTGACGAATGACCTATGCTTGTTCATTCATTAAAAGTCCCCAAAGAAAGTCTATAAGCTCAAGATTGGAGTACTTTTTCCCTGATCTCTTTGTTATAGGCACGAGATACCGGAATCTCTTCTGCCCAACCTTTAAGCAGCAGACGATATCCTTGTGAATTCCCCTTTACCTTTTCAATGCAATGCAGATTCACCAGAAAGGCGCGATGACACTTCTGTACAAAAGAAGAATGACAGAAAGCATCTTCCACCTGTTTCATAGTGATACGCAAAGAGCGTTGACGAATTTTATCTTCCCGGAAAAAAACAATTTTCACATAGTTGCCATCCGACTCGGCCAACAAAAATTCCTCCGGTTTCAATTCCAGTGTTTCCTTTATACCATCCGGTAGAATAATTTTATCTGTCAATGTTGACTCCCCCAATAAAATAGCAGGTCTTTCCTGATGAATGTATGCATTCATACTGGCCACCTCCTTTAAATTACGGGACATATTTCTATTTTCTGTAAGTATGGTCATCAATCCTACAGGAAAAATGCCTATCAGAAAAGTATTTAGTGTAATAGTGAAAAACATAGAAAAACTAAATCCTGCAGAGGTAAAGAAGGCGCAGATAAACAGGTAATTGCCTGTCGCTATAAGCAACAGCAGAAAAATATAATAAAAGATATTCTTACCTACCGTCCAGTTTCGCTCTTCGAAAAATTCTTTTCCGAAAGCCACCGGCAATATCCACTTCGGCAGACCAACACATACGGCAGAAATGAACATTAAGCCGCTAAGTATAATCCATTTATAATATCCCAGACTGCCATTGATACCAAATGGTTCGAATATCACAAACAATAAAAACACCACTCCACACGTAATTAGAGCAGATTTCCACCAGCTCATATCCAGCACCGGATAAGGTCTTTTCAAATACCCCCATACAGCTTTTATCATAAGCTTACCATTTCTTGCAGAATACCTACTGCCGTCTCTACTGTCTCTACGTTCTTGACTACCATGCTGCGCTTGCCATTCTGTTCGCGCAAATTACAATAACGCGGATTCTTACTCATATAATCAATCACTTTGCCAAAAGCAGCGCTTTGATAATAAGGGCTTTCCAGATTACTGATAAAGAATAAGGTCATTCGCCCGGCTTTCAAGAATACCTTTTCCGCACCAAGCCGTTTGGCCAACCTGCGTAGCGGCACAATACGCAGAAGTTCCATTCCTTCGGGAGGAATTTTTCCGAAACGGTCTTCCAGCCGGGATTTGAAAGCAAGCAAATCTTTGTCCAGTTCCAATCCGTCCAGTTCACGATAGAGCAACATACGTTCGCTACTGCTAGGAATATATTCGTTGGAGAAAAGTAATTCCAGATCACTTTCCAGCTGACATTCATCCACAAAGTTTTCTCCACTAATTTTCTCTTCTCCTGCCTCCTGTAATTCCTCGGCATAGAGATCGGCAAACTCATCCTCTTTCAATTCTTTCACCGCTTCGGCAAGTATCTTCTGGTAAGTTTCATATCCCAAATCGGCTATGAAGCCGCTCTGTTCTGCCCCCAACATATTTCCAGCTCCACGAATATCGAGATCTTGCATGGCTATATGGATGCCACTGCCTAAATCACTAAAGTTTTCAATAGCCTGAAGACGCCGTTTAGCTTCAGGAGTCAGTGAAGTCAATGGGGGTGCCAGCAAGTAACAGAATGCCTTTTTATTGCTTCGTCCCACACGTCCACGCATTTGGTGCAAATCACTCAAGCCAAAGTTCTGTGCCTGATTGATAATGATGGTATTAGCATTCGGTATATCAATGCCACTCTCAATGATAGTGGTTGCCAACAGCACATCATAATCATAGTTCACAAAGTCGAAGATAATCTTTTCCAGTTTTTCGGGCTCCATCTGTCCGTGCCCGATGCAGATACGGCAATCAGGAATATTTCGTTTGATCATGGCTTCCAGTTCCACCAGGTTCTGGATACGGTTATTGACAAAGAATACCTGTCCGTTACGACTCATTTCAAAGTTAATCGCTTCCGTTATGATATCTTCATTAAAGGTATGTACCTCTGTCTGAATGGGGTAACGGTTGGGAGGCGGAGTCTGAATGACAGAAAGGTCACGGGCACCCATCAACGAAAATTGCAAAGTACGGGGAATGGGGGTAGCGGTCATGGTGAGTGTATCTACATTCACTTTTATCTGACGCAGCTTCTCTTTCACACTTACTCCGAACTTCTGTTCCTCATCAATGATTAGTAATCCTAAATCATTGAATTTGATACTTTTACCTATGATTTTATGTGTACCGATCAGGATATTGATCTTGCCGTCCGCCAGTTCCTTCACTATTCTGGAAACATCTTTGGCACTACGTGCACGGCTTAAATAATCTACTTTACATGGAAAATCTTTCAATCGTTCACTGAAAGTCTGGAAGTGTTGATAAGCCAATACCGTAGTCGGTACAAGAACAGCTACTTGTTTATTATCCGTCACAGCCTTAAAAGCGGCACGGATCGCCACTTCGGTCTTTCCAAAACCCACATCACCACATACCAGACGGTCCATAGGGCGGTCGCTTTCCATATCGGCTTTCGCATCCTGGGTGGCCTTCAGTTGGTCGGGAGTATCCTCATAAATAAAGCTTGCCTCCAACTCATGTTGCAGAAAGCTGTCGGGACTATAGGAAAATCCTTTTTCCTGTTTACGTTGCGAATATAATTTAATCAGGTCACGGGCTATATCTTTGATTTTGCTCTTGGTACGTTCTTTCATTTTCTCCCACGCACCGGTTCCCAGTTTATTCAAACGGGGAGACTCTCCTTCTTTGCCCTTATATTTGGAAATCTTGTGCAAGGAGTGGATGGAAACAAATACCACATCCTCATTCTGATAAGTAAGTTTAATCACTTCTTGTGTAGTATTGCCATTCGGAATGCGTACCAAGCCACCAAAGCGGCCTACACCATGATCTATATGTACCACAAAATCCCCCGGTTCAAACTGACTTAATTCCTTTAAAGTCAATGCCACCTTTCCACTGCGTGCCTTATCGCTACGGAGATTGTACTTGTGAAAACGGTCAAAAATTTGATGGTCTGTAAAGAAGCAACTTCTCAGTGTATGATCTGTAAAACCTTCATGCAAGGTCTTGTTCACCGGAGTAAAAGTGATTTTATCACCACGTTCCTCAAAAATATCTCTCAGGCGCTTTGCCTGCTTTTCACTATCGGTACATATATATAAGGTATAGCCTCGCTCCAAGTAATCCGTAAACGTACTGCTTACCAGATCAAAATTCTTATGAAAAATAGGCTGGGCAGTAGTATCAAAAGTCAGTGTTGCCTGGGGAGTACCTGTCGGCTGGTTGCCGAATTCTATCCGTTTAAATTCCAAGGCACGCACCGTAAACTCCGCTCCGTCTATCAGCTTCAGTTCCAGATTCATCAACTCCGTCTTCTCACCCTCGTATGCCGCAAGTGCCTGAGGTGAAAGCGCCTCATCACGTACTGCCTGTATTCTTTCGCGTACCCAAAGAAAATCTTTCATTGCCAAAACCGTCTCCCGAGAAATGAACTCGAAGAAAGACACCCCGTTCTTATCAGCAGCATTCGTCAATTCGGGTACGATAGCAACACTCTGTTTCTTCTCTTTCGAAAGCTGGTTCTCCACTTCGAAAGTACGGATACTGTCTACCTCATCACCAAAAAAGTCGATGCGGTAGGGATACTCGGATGCAAATGAAAAGACATCAATAATACTCCCTCGTACGGCGTATTGTCCCGGTTCGTAGACATAGTCCACATGTTCGAACCCGTAACTGGTCAGTACTTCTGTGATAAATTCCGTATCCACATGCTCACCCACACCGAGTTTCAATGTCTTGTCCGTCAGTTCTTCCTGCGATACTACTTTCTCCGCCAATGCTTCGGGATAAGTCACCACACACAGCGGCTCGCCTTTCTGCAAACGGCTCAGCACCTCCGTGCGAAGAATTTCATTGGCTGCATCTTTCTGACCATATTTGATGGCACGACGATAAGAAGATGGAAAGAACAAGGTATATTCATCCCCATTAATCTGCGTCAGGTCATGATAGAAGTAGCCCGCTTCCTCCAAATCTCCCAATACAAATACAAATGTCTGTTTATTCTCTCTAAGAAAGGAGGAAGCAAATAAAGCAGCTGCAGAAGCATATAATCCTCCCAGGAAAATAGTCCTCACCGAGGAATCTTCCAATAACGTAGCCAGCCCCTTAGTGTTAGGATGACCGGCATAAATACGTTGTAATTCCGAAATATCCATATCTTTTTTTAAGATGGGGGCAAAATTAAAGAAAATAGCTGGAATAAACGAATAAACCGAGTGCTAAACGTGTCAGCGTATACCGGTTTACCTTCTCTAATTTCATTATTAGATCTATAGACGTTCATATTTGAACTAAAGTAAAGAGAGAAATAATAAACATAAGAATTTCACGAAATAGATGGAATCCGTAATTCGGGTTGTTTTACCCGTAATCCATCTACAAAAGAATCCTTTTTTTTCCGGTAATTTTGCAATGTAGAAACAACATGGTTAGATAATCATTAAAACAATGATTATGAAATATCTAAAAAAGATTATGAATATAAAGACGATTATTGCAACGGGACTGTTAGCCATAAGTGCAACAGCCATTGCACAAACAAGTAAAACAACAGAAGCGAGTATGGAAAAGTTGGAATTAACACAGGAATGGGACAAAACATTCCCGCAAAGTGACAAAGTAACGCATAGTAAAGTAACCTTCCGTAACCGCTACGGCATCACGCTTGTAGCAGATATGTATATGCCCAAGAACACCCAAGGTAAATTTGCTGCTATTGCCGTAAGTGGGCCGTTCGGTGCAGTTAAAGAACAGTCGTCAGGACTTTACGCACAGACGCTTGCCGAACGCGGTTTCCTGACTATTGCCTTTGACCCTTCATTTACCGGCGAGAGCGGAGGGCAACCTCGTAATGTTGCCTCACCCGACATGAATACGGAAGATTTCAGTGCAGCCGTGGACTATCTTATCACACGTACTGATGTGGATGCCGAACGTATCGGCATACTTGGTGTTTGCGGTTGGGGCGGCTTTGCCATCAACGCAGCTGCCAACGACACACGCATAAAGGCTACTATAGCATCTACGATGTATGACATCAGCCGATGCACTGCCAACGGATATTATGATAAGATGACAGCCGATGAGCGACACAAAATGCGTCAGCAACTGAATGACCAGCGTACCATTGATGCCAAAAACGGTGTTTATCAGCGCAATATCATGAACCCTCAACCGGACGATGACGCGCCACAGTTTATGAAAGACTATTACGATTATTATAAGACCAAGCGTGGTTATCATTCCCGTTCCATCAATTCAGGACTTGGCTGGAATATAACATCGACTTTGGCATTTCTCAATGCTCCCATTCTTGCTTACAGTGATGAGATACGGAGTGCCGTAATGATCGTTCACGGTGAGAAAGCACATTCGCGCTATATGGGTGAAGATGCTTTCAAAAAGCTAAGAGGTGATAACAAGCAGCTGCTCATCATCCCAGGTGCAGTCCATACCGACCTCTATGACAAGATAGATATCATTCCTTTTGACAGGATTGAACAGTTCTATAGAGAATATATGAAATAGAATAATCGGTTTTTCTATGTGTAATAGTACAGACTCCCGTATATATGGTCTAGCAGCATTGCTTTGTGAAACATGGGGCGGCTAAATGCTGATAGCTTCCAAAAGTAACTTAACTGCATCCGGCAAGTAAGTTAACTTACTTTGCAATTTAAGCTAACTTACTTGGACAAGTAAGTTGGCTTACTTTTTTTCATCCTACATTTCGTAACATCACCATTATTCCCCAAACTTTCTATTCCAGACTATATTTTTTCAAGATCAAAGAAAATATCTCATTACTTTCTCCAATTTTTGCCAACTAGTTAAGATTTTCCTATTTTTGTACCTTAATACGTAAACCCATGGAAACAAAAACAATAAACACAAAGTTGAAAGGACACGCTCGTGTAGATGTAGCCGATGTGCTACGCGGACTGGCAGTGATGGGAATCATCATTCTGCATTCCATCGAACATTTTAATTTCTACTCATTTCCCGATACAGCCGGACAAAGTGTGTGGCTCAACTTCTCGGACAAAGCCATCTGGAACGGACTGTTCTTTATGTTTGGTGGAAAGGCTTATGCCGTATTTGCTTTACTTTTCGGTTTCAGTTTTTATATTCAGGACGATAACCAGCGTATGCGAGGTAATGATTTTCGTCTACGTTTCTGTTGGCGATTGGTTCTACTTTTCCTGATAGGTAATATTAATGCCAGTTTTTTCACTGCGGAAGTGCTGGTTCTTTATTCTTTGGTAGGTTTCATTCTACCACTTACCTGTCGTATGAAAGATAAATGGGTTTTTGCATTGGCAGGTCTTTTACTGATTCAGCCACTGCCACTTTACTATGTAATACGTGCCTGCTTTGATCCGGACTTCATCACTCCCGCCATTCCTACGCGTAGTTTTTGGAATGCAACTTTTGCCGTACAAAGCAGCGGTAACTTTTTAGAAACCATTCGGGTAAATTTATGGGAAGGGCAGTTGGCAAGCCTTGCCTGGGCATGGGATCACGGACGGGTATTCCAAACAGCCGCTCTTTTTCTGCTCGGTATGCTGATTGGTCGTAAAGGACTTTTCCTAAAAGAAAACCTGAAGGTTTGGAACAAAGTGCTGGCGGGTTCACTCATCACCTTTTTTCCCTTATACGGATTAGGCAATATGCTACCGGATTTCATTATTAATAAATCCATCCTGACCCCCCTGTTACTCATCATCACTTCACTTTCCAATTTTGCTTTTATGCTGATTCTGGTTTCCGGGGTGATCTTTGCTTTTTACAAGACGAATCTGCACAACGGATTAATGAAAATCACGCCGTATGGAAAGATGAGTCTTACCAATTATATCACTCAAAGCATCGTAGGCTCTATGTTATATTACAACTGGGGTTTCGCATTGCACAATCAGTTTGGTATCACTGTTAGCTGCCTGGCAGGTTTAGCTTTCTTTATTTTGCAATTCGCTTTCTGCCGTTGGTGGATGAAACATCACTCCCACGGCCCCATGGAATATTTATGGAAACGGGCAACCTGGCTGAAATAAGCCACGAACCGAACCCTGCTGTCATTTGTTTATAAAAGATATCCAAATAGAACTTTAAAATATGCGCGAAGAAATCATCAAACTATTAGACCAATACCGGTTAAAAGAAGCATTAACCAAAATGACAGGGTATGCTACACATATCTCTGACTGGACACTAAAGAATGAAATAGAAGCCTTGCAAACGTCTTATGAACTGATGCTGCAATATACTTCAAAAGGAATGAAAGACCCCAACAAGGTTGAAATATACAATAAAATGCTATACACAGCCTATGAACTGACTGACCGTATCCATATAGCCGAAAAAATGATAAAAGAGTACAAGATATATTATGAAACCATGCGTACTTTTGCCTTGACCCCTCCCCATAGCTATGCCCAACTGCAACTGCAACTGGAAGCCTTTACGGAAGACATGGCCACAGCTCCTTTGATTTACTCCAACGAAGCAAAAAGAAACGAAGAAATGGATGCCATGAGAAAACGCCATGAAACAGCTGTGGATGAATTATTCGAAAAGACATGGGTTTCAACCAACTGGAGTGACTCCGAAGCCAACGAAGTACGCACCATATTCAATTCACCACTGATACAAGTGAATGATCTTTGCATCATGATCAGTGCAACTACCCTAAGCCTGCTCCACATCTTCGACATACGCAAATTCATGTTCTTGCTGGATGCCTATAGCCATCAGGACAACATGTTAAACCAACGTGCTATAGTGGGTATAGCCTTGAGTTGTTATTATTATGACGAACGTATCAGGCGCTATCCCGAAGCTATGTTGCGCATGAACAGTTTAAATGAAGATCCTAAATTTATCAAGAATTTGCACAATGTACTGATACAGCTTTTGCAATCTTCACGAGAAACCAAAAAGATAGACAAGAAGATGCGGGAGGAGATTATTCCTGAAATGATGAAAAACCCGAAACTGAGGAATCCGAAATTCGGCCTCGGGGAAACAGAAGAAGATACGGAAGACCATAATCCCGAATGGGAAGAATGGATTGACGCTTCAGGTATCAGTGACAAACTACGTGAACTGGGTGAACTGCAAATGTCCGGTGGCGATGTATATATGAGCACATTCTCACAACTAAAGAATTTCCCTTTCTTCCGTAAAATACCTCATTGGTTCTATCCTTTCGATGCCCAATACCCGGATGTCGCATCACTCTCTATAGGGAATGACAACCAAAAAATGTCTATACTTCAATTGCTGATGAGTTCAGATACATTCTGCAATTCGGACAAATATTCTTTCTGTTTTACCATGCTGCAAATCCCCGAAAGCCAAAGAGAGCATATTCTGCAACAATTAGGTGGACAAAACGAAGTTTCGGAAGAATTGAAAGAACGCTTGAAAGAAATGTCACAGCTAAGTGCAGGAGCAGAATACGTGAGCCGGCAATATATTCATGATCTTTACCGTTTTTTCAAGTTATGGATGAGAAAACATGAGATACATGACATATTTAAAGACACACTTGACTTATGGAAAAAAGAAACTGTAGCCAAGGCACTTCTGCATAAAGATTACATCAACAAGCTGGCAGATTACCTGTTCACACACGATGATCCGATAGAAGCAGGAATCCTATATGACAAGTCAATTGAATTATACAACCGTGAAAACGCCGAACTATGGCAGAAAACAGGCTTTATTTATCAAAAAATAGGTTCCTATGAAAGAGCGATAAATTATTATCTACAATCAGATCTGCTAGCTCCCGACAATGCATGGAACAACCGCCACCTAGCGCAATGCTATAGAAAAGAAGGAAATTATGAAAAAGCCTTGGAATATTACAACAAGGTGGAACAAACTCAGCCCGACAACCTGAACCTGGCACTACAAACAGGACAATGCCTGATGGCATTGGAACGGTATGATGAAGCTTTGGCCTATTTCTTCAAGGTGGAATATCTGGATAAAAAGCCACAGAATGCCCGACGCGCCATAGCATGGTGTTCTTTTATTACGGGTAATTATCCACAAGCTAAGAAATATTATGATCTGCTGATTTCAGAACCTAAGCCCATTATGGAAGACTGGATGAATGCAGGACATTTATATTACGCCTTGGGTGAAATGGATAAATCAATTGAATACTATCGAAAGGCTCAAAATCTGTGTGGCAGCCATGAAGAGTTTGTCAGACTTTACAGGAATGACAAAAAAGATCTGATGAAGCAAGGTTTCAATGAAACTGACCTGTTCATTCTTCCGGATGAATTAATATAAAGGTTTATAGGATAAGTCTATGCGGGATAGAAGTCTGGTATAATTATATAATACTTCTATCCTGACCGGATTTTCATCATCCAGACGATAATTGGCATGCACATTATAGGTACTTAGGCCATGATCCAAACAATATCCTATATCATTGGGCAAAGCCGTTCTATTCCTTAACTGTCCAAGATTCAACAGAAAATAAAAGAAACCATCAAGTCCGTCACGATCAATCACATAAGCTTGCAAATTCAGATTCGCCTGATAGTTAATATTATTATCATAATTATAATAGGTATGACAACTGGACACACTATCACTTTCTTCAGTAAAAACAGTCATTACCTCCTTCAACCGCCCCAACTGATCAAACACATATTTTCCCTGTACGTTTCTCAAGAAACGATGGTCGGAAGCAGCCCGGTAATCAGAAATGATAATAATTGTATCCCCTTTATAATCATAGGTAGTTTGTTTATCAGCCTCATAAATTTCATCTTTCAACTTCAACCTACAACGTGCCCTACTCTCCTGCGCCTTGCCTTTTCCCATTTTGAATGTTACATCGCAAAGCTTGTTCCCGCTATTCAAACAATCCATCTGTCCGATGATAATTTGATCGCCTTCATACCTTACCGGAGTATTTCCATACTTTATTATTTTACCATCATGATCATATTCCAGTTTCAAAACTTGTTCTTCTTCTCCCGTTAAATCTGTGATCTTAGCCACATATGCATCTTCTGTCTTTTCTTTACATCCCACGAGCGCAAACATCAGGATAACTAAAGAAATATAATTTACAAACAACTTCATTTCCATAAGTCAAGAGTCATGTCTATGCAAATAAAATAAAAAATATTAGAACTTAGTACAATTTGGAGCTTTTTAACTCAACTTCTTTACCCTCACTCTGTTTTAGACTGCAATTACATCAAGAACTGAAATATGGAATGGCTTATACATCTTTTGAGACAACATTCGGAACTGGCGATTTTTCTGACAATCGCCGTAGGCTTCTGGATTGGAAAAATGAGAATAAAACAATTTAGTCTGGGAATTGTCACCAGCGTATTGCTTGTAGGAGTATTGGTAGGACAACTTAATATCACAATAGAAGAGCCGGTGAAGTCCGTGTTCTTTCTCTTGTTCCTTTTTGCTATCGGCTACAAGGTAGGACCACAGTTTTTTCGCGGATTGAAAAAAGATGGTCTGCCTCAAGTGGAATTTGCCGTACTAATGTGTGTGGGATGTTTGGTTATCACTTGGTTACTAGCTGTTTTTATGGGATATAATGCCGGTGAAGCAGCAGGATTACTAGCCGGAGCACAGACTATTTCCGCCGTCATCGGCGTAGCAGAAGATACCATCAACGGACTCAATATAGATGCTTCTCAAAAGAGTGACATGATTAATATTATACCAGTGGCCTATGCCGTAACCTACATTTTCGGTACAGCAGGTTCCGCCTGGGTTCTTTCTTCTCTAGGCCCCAAAATGTTGGGAGGATTAGAAAAAGTGAAAGCAGCATGCAAGGAACTGGAAACAAAAATGGGAACCAGTGAGGCAGACGAACCGGGATTCGAACATGCCCGCCGTCCGGTGGTCTTTCGTGCCTATCGCATAGAAAACGATTGGTTCGGCAATGGAAAGACCGTTGACCAACTAGAATCCTATTTCATTTCACAAGGAAAAAGATTGTTCGTTGAAAGAATGCGACAAGGAGTTTCCATTATCAACGATATTATTCCCGGACAATTATTACAAAAAGGAGATGAAGTGGTACTTAGTGGAAGAAGGGAGTTTGCCATTGGCGAAGAAGACTGGATCGGGGAAGAAATTGTAGATCCACAGCTACTTGATTTTCCGGTAGAAGTACTCCCCGTCATGGTACACAAAAAACCATATGCCAACCAGAAGCTGGATTTCATACGCCGGCAAAGTTTTATGCATGGTGTTAGTGTACGGCGCATCAAACGCGCAGGTATTGACATTCCCGTTTTTGCACAAACAACAGTCGATTGCGGAGATACACTGGAACTGGTCGGTCTAAAAAAGGAAGTGGAAATAGCTGCAAAAGAACTGGGCTATATAGACCGTCCCACCAATGCTACAGATATGGTATTCGTAGGTTTCGGCATCCTGCTGGGAGGTATTATCGGAGCACTGGCTATCCATATAGGAGGAGTCCCTATCAGTCTGAGCACCAGTGGTGGAGCTCTGATAGCAGGATTAATATTTGGCTGGTGGCGCAGCAAACGCCCTACTTTCGGACAAATACCGGAATCTTCCTTATGGGTGCTAAATAATGTAGGCTTGAACATGTTCATTGCTGTAGTCGGCATATCTGCCGGACCTAGTTTTGTACAAGGATTGAAAGAAGTGGGTCCCATGTTGTTTATCATCGGTGCACTGGCTACCTCACTACCTTTATTATTAGGACTGATTCTGGCCAGATATGTGTTCAAATTCCATCCTGCCCTCTCCTTGGGGTGCACGGCCGGAGCACGTACCACAACCGCAGCATTGGGTGCCATACAAGAAGCAGTAGGCAGCGAAACACCTTCATTGGGATACACCGTGACTTATGCCGTAGGAAATACACTACTCATCATCTGGGGAGTAGTTATTGTATTATTAATCAATTAAAACCTAAACTTATACATTATGGAATATTTAAGCGATAAAAGCAGTGTTGCACGAATGGACAAGAATCTGGAAAAGATCAGCCCGTTCGAATTAAAAAACCGCTTGATTGAAATGGCAGACGAGAGTGTGAAAAAAATGGCACACGTCATGTTGAACGCAGGCCGGGGTAATCCCAACTGGATTGCTACAGAAGCCCGCGAAGCATTCTTTGTCCTGGGACGCTTCGGCATTGAAGAGTGCCGCCGGGTAATGAACATGTCCGAAGGCATTGCCGGTATCCCTCAAAAGACAGGAATAGCACAGCGTTTTGAGGAATATCTCAAAAAGTACGAAGGAGATGCAGGAATTGATTTGTTGAAACGTACCTATAATTATATGCTAATGGAGCATGCCGCCGATCCGGACGAATTGATACACGAATGGGCGGAAAGCATTGTAGGTGACCAGTATCCCATGCCCGACCGCATCTTGAAATACACAGAAATCCTGGTACAGGATTATCTGAATCAAGAAATGTGCAACGGACGTCCCCCACAAGGCAAATTCGATTTGTTTGCCACCGAAGGTGGTACGGCTGGGATGTGCTATGTATTTGACTCCTTAGAAGAAAACTTCCTGTTACATAAAGGAGACAGTGTAGCCCTGATGGTTCCTATCTTTACCCCTTATATTGAAATTCCGGAATTGGCACGTTATGATTATGACGTACTTAATATTTCGGCAGACACCCTTAATGAAGAAGGTCTTCATACCTGGCAATATAAAGTGGAAGACATCAACAAACTGCGTGATCCGAAATACAAAGCCGTGTTCATTGTTAATCCGAGCAATCCACCCAGTTACCAGTTAAACAAAGAATGTGTAGATGCGCTTAAAGATGTGGTAGCCCGTTGGAACCCCAATCTGATGATTATAACAGATGATGTATATGGTACTTTTGTCCCCGGCTTCCGCAGTCTGATGGCTGATTTGCCTCAGAATACCATCTGTGTCTACTCCTTCTCCAAATATTTTGGAGCAACCGGCTGGCGTCTTGCCGTGATAGCCCTACATGAAAATAATGTATTTGACAAAATGATAGCCAACCTTCCCCGTAAACGTAAAAGCGAACTGGCCAAGCGTTATGGCAGCCTGACCATGCATGTAGAAGACATGAAGTTCATAGACCGCATGGTGGCAGACAGCCGACAAGTAGCCTTGAACCACACAGCCGGATTGTCTTTGCCGCAACAAATGCAGATGTCACTTTTTGCCTCTTTCTCTCTGCTGGACAAAGAGAACACCTATCGCCATGCCATGCTTAATTTAATTCACACGCGCCTGAAAGCTCTATGGGATAATACCGGATTTATCCTTCCTGATGATCCGTTGAGAGCCGGTTATTATTCTGAAATAGATATGCTGGTGTGGGCCAAGAAATTCTACGGAGATGAGTTCGTAAAATATCTGCGTGCAACTTATAACCCATTAGATGTGGTCTTCCGTCTTGCCAATGAAACCGGCCTGGTAGTATTAAACGGTGGAGGCTTTGACGGCCCCGAATGGAGTGTACGTGTATCACTTGCCAATCTGAATGAAAAAGATTATATCAAAATCGGACTCAGCATTCGCAGAATTCTGAATGAATATGCCGACAAATGGAAATCTGAAAAGAAATAAAAAGTGAAAAAGATCCGCCGTGAAGTCTAAATGACCCAAACGGCGGATTTCTTTTATATATAAAGAATTTTTGGATTATTTATTTCTAACCGTATCCCTACTTTAAAATAAAATCCCTAGCTTTGCAGATCAAAAAAGAAATTAGATTATGAAGCATATACGGCACATTTTTTTTCTTCTAACCACTTTATTTATAATGGCTTCGTGCGGTGAAGACCGTAGTGGAGAATACTATGAATTAATTGGGGAAAATTTATGGATAGAACAAATAATGAAAGAACATTATTTGTGGTATGACAGTATTCCGGCCATAAAAGAAAACGACTATTTTGCCGAGCCGAAAGATTTCCTGCAAAAACTTGTATATAGCAAGGCACAAAATGGCAAAGGTGACCCGTATTCTTATATAGAAACGAAAAGCACTTCCGACGTTGCCCGCTCGTATCTGCAACGCTCTTCGACCTATGGGTTTGATTTTGAATTAATGACCGACCCCACAGGCACCTCATCACATGTCTTTGCCCGCATATTATTTGTATTACCCAATTCACCGGCCTCAGAAGCTGGGCTAAAACGTGGAAACTGGATATCAGCCGTCGGCAAAGAAGAACTGACCAGCAATAATTACGGATACCTGATGCAAGGCGGCCATACTGCATTTGCCCGCGAAAGCCTGATTATTGATCAGGAAGGGAATGCTACGAACTGGATTGCCGTAGATACTGTCCAGGTAGGAGCTTCCCGCCCCGTAGAGCTGAATCCGTTCTATGTAGATACAATCTACACTGTATCCGGAAAAAAAATAGCCTATATGGTTTATAATCAATTCAGCACAGGCCCCGACGACCAAGCGTCAGATACGGAATACAGAGAGCAAATGAAACAGATCTTTGCATCGTTCAAAAGTCAGTCACCGGACGCTTTCATTCTAGATCTACGTTATAACCCGGGTGGTTATCTGAGTTGTGCAACAGATTTAGGAAGTTATTTGGCACCTGCGGCTGATTTAGGAAAAGTCTTTTGCACTACATTGTATAATGATATCACCACTCCGCAAAAAGCAGATTTTCTTCTCAATACAAAACTGTCCGCTGAAAATTTGAACCTAAGCAAACTCTATGTTTTAACAAGCAAATTTACTGCATCTGCTTCAGAAGCAGTCATAAACTGCCTACGTCCCTATATGGGAACAGAAAATGTTGTGGTAATAGGTGAAACCACCGTTGGCAAAAATGTAGCAATGGAACCTTATCAAGACGAACGCTACAACTTCATTCTATGGCCGGTAGTAGCCTACGTTCTCAACTCGGCAGGACAGGCTAATTACGTAAATGGTATTACTCCTGATATAACATTAAGCGAACGTAATCTGATATCCCCCCTTTATCCATTGGGAGATACCAATGAGTATTTATTAAAGAATACCCTGTCGTATATTACAACAGGAACCATGCCGGATCTGCCACAATCAGAAACACAATCAACCAAAGGACGAGTTATCTATAATTCCATGATTCAAAGAAGTATGCACGGCATCCGACTCCGGTAGTTTCGGCGTGGGTCTCAAACCAAAAGAGTCCTACCCCATTATATATGTATTGCAACTCATTTGAGGTGTGGCCCATAAACAAACGAGAGCCACGCCTAAATTCATAAAAGGCCACGTCTAATCTATTTTAGGCGTGGCCCTCATTTTAGAGATTCCCACCCCGGTTTCAAAACATCACGCAAAACAAGTAAAATATTAAAAGAGAACTCACTAAAAACAAAACGGGAAGAAAATATGTTATGTACCCAAATAACCATTAAAAACCGGACTTAACAATGAAAAAAGTATTTATTGTAGCAGCTTTGGCTGCCATGATCGTTTCTTGCGGCTCTAAAGGAAACAAAAATGCAGAAATGATAGCAGAAGGTGAAAGTGATTCTATTTTTGCCGTCAATGACAGCACTCTGGGTGAATTACAAACGTATAGCTATGAAGGTATTATACCTGCTGCTGATGCCGAAGGCATTAATTATCAGTTGACATTACAGGAGATAGGTCAAGACTCACTGGGTACATACAATTTGACGACCACTTATCTGGGTACAAAGGATGGCAATCAGGCATTTGCCGACAGTGGTACTGTTGTAACCATTATCGGTATTCCCAACGACAGTACCGCCATTGTTTATCAATTGGTATCTGCTGCACCTGGACATGAGAAAACCAACTTCCTGGCAGTGGGTGACAGTGCACTTACGATGATTGGCAAGGACTTCAAGAAAGCAGCTTCTAAACTAAATTACACATTAAAGAAAAAACTCTAATTAACTCGACAGCAAAAAAATTCACTAAACAGCACAGAGTTAGTGAACAAAAACGCAAGCTGCCCGTTGTATGAGAGAAACTAGACGAAAACAATTAGTATTAACTTAAACAAAAACTTGACATGAAAAAATTAATTCCTATCCTACTGGCGGTCTTTGCCTTGGTATCTTGCGAGAAAGACCCGGACATGGACAAATTGGACAACGAGTATCTGGTATTCACCAATCATGACACTAGTACTAAATTCAGTGATTTCAGTACGTATTATATCCCCGACAGCATCCTGATCATCGGTGATAAAAAGGACCCTGAATACTGGAAAGACGAGAATGCACAGACCATCATCAATGCATTCAAGACTAAAATGAACGCTGCCGGCTACACCGCAGCTGATAAAGACGATGCTGACCTTGGTGTACAGCTGAGCTACGTAGCAAGTACTTATTATTTCCACGGTTACTATAACGATGGACCCTGGTGGGGTTATTATCCCGGTTACTGGTATCCCGGTTACTGGGGTGGCAACTGGGGAGGCGGATGGTACTACCCGTATCCTATCACTTACAGTTACAGCACAGGTTCATTGCTGACCGACATGGTTAATCTGAAAGCTCCAGAAGGCGCCAAAGAAAAATTACCTGTCGTATGGAATGCTTATATCAGCGGATTGCTGGGTGGCAGTGGCAGTTTGAACGTAAACCGCACAGTAACAGCCATCAACCAGGCATTTACTCAGAGCCCTTATCTGAAGAAGTAACCATAAGTGAAACGAGTATTCATTTAAAATCAAAAAAGGAAATATGAAAACTATAAAATATTTTACTACAAGACTGATGGCGGTAGCCGCCATAGCCATAGCCTTTGCCCTGCCGGCAAAAGCACAGGTAACTCCGTTTACCTATTTCAATGTAGACTGGCAGTTTAATGCCCCTATCAGCAACGACTTTGCAAGTAAAGCAAGCGGCTGGGGTATGAACTTTGAAGGAGGATATTATGTACTTCCGGATCTGTCAATCGGTGCATTTATCAATTATCACACTAATAATGAATACATTGCACGCCAAACCTTGCCTATCAGCGGTTCGTCTGCACTGACCACCGACCAGCAGCATTCTGTATTCCAGTTGCCTTTCGGTTTCGCTACCCACTATCGTTTCAGCGATGGTGCATGCCAACCTTATATCGGTGTGAAACTAGGTGCAAACTATACCAAAATGTCCAGCAGCTTCGACATCTACGAAGTTAGAGACAACACTTGGGGCTTCTATGTCTCACCTGAAATTGGTGTGAATATTTATCCTTGGACCAACAGTATCGGTTTCCATCTGGCAGCATTCTATAGCTACTCAACCAACAAGGGAACTGTGTTCAACTATGATATGGATAAATTGAACAACTTTGGCTTCCGCGTCGGTGTAGCATTCTAAAGATTTCTAAACTATTCTGTTAAATTTGGGGATTATCCGTGCGCGAGGCAGGGGTAATCCTCTTTTTTTAATTAATAAAATTAAATTCTGACGGGAGTGTTAATATAATAGTTATTTTTGTATGATATTTATTCAGTTAACACAAAAAAATGTATGGAGAAATCCGATAGTATTATTATTATACCTACCTATAACGAAAAGGAGAATATAGAGAACATCATCCGGGCTGTATTCGGGCTGGAAAAGTTCTTCCACATACTGATTATCGAAGACAATTCGCCTGACGGAACAGCAAACATTGTCCGCAAATTGCAAGTTGAATTTCCCGACCGTCTTTTCATGGTTGAACGTAAAGGCAAATTGGGACTGGGAACTGCTTACATTGCCGGATTCAAATGGGCGATAGAACACAAATATGATTTTGTATTCGAGATGGATGCCGATTTCAGTCACAACCCGAATGACTTACCAAGGTTGTACAATAAATGTGCCGTAGAGGGTTATGATGTGGCCATCGGCTCACGTTATGTCAGTGGTGTAAATGTGGTAAACTGGCCGATGGGACGTGTTCTGATGTCTTATTTCGCTTCCAAATACGTACGGATTATCACCGGATTACCCATACACGATACCACCGCCGGATTTAAATGTTACCGTCGGGAAGTGTTAGAAACGATCGAACTGGACAGTATCCGTTTCAAAGGCTATGCTTTCCAGATAGAAATGAAATTCACCGCTTACAAATGTGGTTTCAAGATAGCTGAAGTCCCGGTTATATTTGTCAACCGCGAACTGGGTACTTCAAAAATGAACGGAAGTATCTTTGGCGAGGCTGTATTAGGAGTCATTCAATTGAAACTGGGTAGTTGGTTCCGCAAATACCCGCAAAAGAAAACAGTATGAACAATATGAAACGTACATGGATAAAGAATGCACGGATGGTGAATGAAGGCAAGACTTTTCACGGTTCGGTAGTGATTGAAAATGAAGTCATAGCTGAGGTGCTGACAGGAGAAACAGAACCTGCGCAACCCTGTGGGGAAGTGATAGATGCAAAGGGTTTTTTGCTGATACCGGGAGTAATAGATGACCATGTGCATTTCCGTGATCCGGGGCTGACACATAAAGCCGATATACATACTGAAAGCATAGCGGCAGCGGCAGGTGGAGTTACCAGTTTTATGGATATGCCGAATACTACCCCTCAAACCACTACCTTGGAAGCCTTGAATGCGAAATTTGCTGATGCGGCAACCAAAAGCATCGTAAACTATTCATTCTATTTCGGAGCAACGAATACGAATGCGGATGTACTACCCACGCTAGATAAAAGCCGGGTATGCGGTGTTAAACTATTTATGGGTGCCAGTACAGGAAATATGTTGGTAGACCGTATGGAAGTACTTCGAAAGGTATTTGCCAATGCAGGCATGCTGATTGCGACACATTGCGAAGAACAATCCATTATCAGTGCCAATACAGCTGCTTTTAAAGAAAAATACGGAGAGGATCCCGATATAAAATACCATCCGCAGATCCGTAATGCGGAAGCATGTATGTATTCATCATCATTAGCCATCCGGCTGGCAAAAGAAAACAATGCGCGCCTACACATTCTGCATATAAGCACTGCGCAGGAACTGGATTTGTTTGAAGACAAACCTCTAAGTGAAAAAAAAATTACGGCAGAAGCCTGTGTCTCACACCTGTATTTCTGTGACAAGGACTACGAATCATTGAAAGGACGCATCAAATGCAATCCGTCCATAAAGACCCTGGAAGACCGGGATGCTTTGCGCAAAGCATTATCTACCAACCGTATAGATGTGATAGGTACAGACCACGCCCCTCACTTGCTGAAAGAAAAGGAAGGCGGAGCATTGAAAGCTGTATCGGGTATGCCGATGATACAATTCTCATTAGTCGCTGTCATGGAATTGGTACGCGAAGGCGTATTAAGCATAGAACAATTGGTTCAAAAGATGTGCCATGCACCGGCCGAACTTTATAACATAGAAAGACGCGGTTACATCCGTCCCGGTTATCAGGCCGACTTGGTACTGGTAAACCCGGATCAGGAATGGATCATAACCGCCGACTACGTTTTAAGCAAATGCGGATGGAGCCCGATGGAAGGACAAAAATTCCACGCACGAGTAGAAAAAACATTCGTCAATGGTGACCTGGTTTACAGCGACAACAAAGTAGACGAAAGTCATCGCGGACAAGAATTAAGGTTTAAAAGATGATTGTAAATTACAAAGTTCACGAAGTAAGCGAATATATTAATTGGATTTATTTTTTCCATGCATGGGGGTTCCAGCCCAAGTTTGCCGCTATTGCGGACATACATGGATGTGATTCATGCCGAGCCATGTGGCTCACGGGGTTTGCGGAAGAAGACCGTCCGAAAGCCAGTGAAGCCATGCAGCTTTTCAAAGAAGCCAACCGAATGTTAAACCAACTTGATGCAATGTATCAAACGCATGGAGTGGTTAACCTTATGGATGCCAATGCCGATGGAGATGATTTGCTGCTGAATGGCAAGCGTTTCCCGCTTTTGCGCCAACAAACTGCAAAATTGAAAAATGATGACCCGTTTTTATGTCTGAGTGACTTTGTACGTCCTTTGTCATCGGGCATCACAGATAAAGTCGGGGCATTTGCCACCACGGTAGATGCAGAAATGGAAAAACTCCATGCAGGAGATGACTATAAACGCATGTTAGTGCAAACGCTGTCCGACAGACTGGCTGAAGCTACTGCCGAAAAGTTGCACGAAGATGTACGCAAGCAACTATGGGGATATGCACCCGATGAAAATCTAAGTGTAAAAGACCTGCATAATGAAAAATATCAGGGAATACGTCCTGCGGTAGGTTATCCCTCCTTACCCGACCAGTCCATCAATTTCTTGTTGGATGAATTACTGGATATGAAGCAAATAGGAATTTCATTGACCGAGAATGGTATGATGAAGCCCCATGCCTCTGTATGCGGACTCATGTTTGCCCATCCGGCTTCCCGCTATTTTTCCATTGGGACAATAGGTGAAGACCAATTGGCCGACTATGCCGCCCGTCGGGGTATGAGCATAGAAGAGACTAAAAAGTTTCTAGCCGCTAATTTATAAAAGACGAATAAGTTATGATGCTGATAAAATTATTCCTGTTTTTCCTGATACTATTGGTATTACCGGACATTTATATCTACAAATCATATATACGCCGTGTTTCTCAAAAATGGATACGTTGGGTTTATTGGCTTCCTACCCTGTTCCTTTTATTGGGAATGACACTAGTCTTTTCCATACACGAGCCACGTCCGGATTCCATGCAGCGACTCAGCAATTTTTTGTTGATATTTCTTTGCTTTGCCGTACCTAAAGCACTTTTCGTCATTGTCATCCTGTTCATGAAGCTTTTATATATCATTTCCGGTAAAAAATTGTACGGAGGATATGTAGCAGGAGGATTAGCTTTGGCCTCTTTAGTATATGTAGTGTACGGAGCAACCGAAGGAAAACAACACTTTCAAATCAGGGAAGTAACCATCAGTTCCGATGAGCTTCCCGCAGGATTTGACGGTTATCGCATCGTGCAGATCTCTGATATTCATTCCGGCAGTTGGACCGGAAATGGCGCCGCTTTACAAAAGGCTGTGAACCTCATTAACAAGCAACATGCCGACTTGGTACTTTTTACAGGTGACCTAGTCAATAATGTAGCAACAGAATTAGATGAGTTTATGCCCATTCTAGAACAAATAAAGGCAAAGGACGGAGTCTATTCCGTTTTAGGAAACCATGACTATTCCCCCTATATAGAATGGGAATCGGAAGAAGCCAAGGAAGCCAACCTGAACAGTTTGAAATCCAAACAGGCTGCTATGGGATGGAAGATGCTAAATAACGATCATGTCCTTCTTTATCACAACGGAGACAGCATAGCATTGGTGGGTGTAGAGAACAGTGGTAATCCCCCTTTCCCCAATCATGGTGACTTGCCGAAGGCGTTGAAAGGAACAGAAGGGATGTATAAGATATTAATGAGCCATGACCCCACCCATTGGCACAGGGAGGTGCTGCCGGAAAGCGACGTACAATTAATGCTGTCAGGACATACCCATGAAATGCAGTTCAGCTTGTTTGGCTTCTCTCCTGCCAAATTCGTATATCCCGAGCACAATGGTTTATACCAAGAGGGAAAACAATCCTTGTTTGTCAACATCGGGTTGGGTTACCTGATGTTTCCTATGCGTTTGGGAGCGTGGCCGGAAATTACTGTGATCACATTACATAAAATATAAAATAGTTTTTCTATCTTTGTGCAACCAAAATTCAGACAAATGAAAGCACTATATATTCTATACCAATTATTTATAGCACTTCCTATTTTACTGGTATTGACCATACTTACGGCAGTAGTTACCATTATAGGGTCATGGATAGGCAATCCGCATTTTTGGGGATATTATCCGGGGAAAATATGGTCACAGTTGTTCTGTTATGTACTCCTTATTCCGGTCAAGGTAGTGGGGCATCCGGAAGTGCTCAAGAAAACTTCGTATGTATTTGTAGCTAACCATCAAGGTTCATTTGACATATTCCTAATTTATGGTTTTCTGGGACGTAATTTTAAATGGATGATGAAAAAAAGTCTACGCAAAATGCCTTTCGTCGGGAAAGCCTGTGAAGCAGCAGGACATATTTTCGTTGACAAATCCGGTCCTAAAAAAGTAATAGAAACCATTGAACATGCACGCCACGTATTGCAGGACGGAACCTCATTGGTAGTATTTCCCGAAGGCGCGCGTACATTCACCGGCCATATGGGATATTTTAAAAAAGGCGCTTTCCAACTGGCTGATGATTTACAACTTCCCGTTGTACCACTTACCATCATCGGTTCTTTTAATATCCTTCCGCGTACCGGTGGTTTTGTATCCTGGCATCCCATGAAGCTGGTTGTACATAAGCCCATTTATCCGCAAAGTCAAGGTATGGAAAATATCAAAGCCACGATGGAAGAAGCCTATCAAGAGATAGAAAAAGATTTACCGAAAGAGTATCAGGGAAAAATAGACAATCCGGATCAAGACAAATAAAAATAAAAAAGCTCCTCGTCAACGGGGAGCTTTTAATTTTTCCATATTCGAACGGGCTATGGTTACATAATCTTTTACCAAAGGATTATTTTTGAATTTATCAGGAGCCTCGTTTACAATTTCTTCAATTAAGGGAGTCATGACAGGATAAGGGAAATTACTGCATAACATGATGAAAACGCCCGGTCCCAAAACATTATCATAATTTTTTTGGATAAATTCCTTCGCCAATTCATTCATTTCGGCAGCCAATTTCTCACGTTCTTTAGTGATTTCACGCTGGATTTCGTCCGGTGCCTTCCCATCCATAATCATACGGCTTTCCTGACGTTCTAGTTCATAGGCTTTGTCATCCAAAGAAGTTTTTTTCCCTACAAAGTCATACAAACGATCATTCAAAGGGGTTCCGCTGACTATAATACGGGCATTATCAATATTAATGGCTATCTTTCCTTTTTCAATTACAAAAGGCATGATACTCTCATCATCCATATACAAGGATGCCATAGAAGTGGAATCGGCAACCCCTTCCATTTTGAACATTCCATGAATCACCTCTGCCGAATCCACATTCAGCATACGATCTCCATTTGGCACTTTTATAAATAGCATCTTTCCATCCAGACGAGAAACAGAAGAGCTACCTTCTATCTTATACTCACTGGCACACGAAGTAAAAGCCAATAAAGATACTACAGAGAAAAAAAGTTTATTCATGCTCATCTACACCCCATTACAATTTTTCGGATACAAAGGTACAATCTATAATTTAGTGACAAAAACATTTTATTAAAATTTAAAACTAAATAGAAGATTATTACCGAGAAGGCAATTTATAGTGCAAAGTTCCCTCTTTTTTTCTATTTTTGTAACCGATATAAGGATAAAGAAATAACAAATAGTACACAACATGAAAAAATTCAAACTTTTATTGCTCGCATTGATGTGCGTAGCATTTTTGCCATCGAAGGCAGACGAGGGTATGTGGTTGCTGCAACTGATGCAAGAGCAGCATTTGGCAGACCGCATGAAAGCACAAGGCTTACTGCTCGAAGCAGACGACATTTATAACCCGAACCGCGTTTCATTAAAAGATGCAGTTGGTATTTTCGGGGGAGGATGTACCGGTGAAATCATTTCACCGGACGGGCTGATCCTGACCAATCATCACTGTGGATATGGAGCTATCCAGCAACACAGCTCGGTAGAACATGACTACCTGACTGACGGTTTTTGGGCAAAAAGCCGTAAAGAAGAACTGCCGACTCCGGGATTGAAGTTCAAATTTGTAGAACGCATTGTCGATGTTACAGACAAAGTAAATAACAAGGTAAAGGCAGGTGAAGCAAAAGAAGAAGAGACTTTTGGATATGACTTCCTGAAAAAACTGGCAGATGAAGAACTGAAAGCCAGTGATCTGAATGGAAAACCGGGCATCAGCGCCCAGGCTCTTCCTTTCTATGCAGGAAACAAATTCTATCTGATCTATCTGAAGACCTATAGTGACGTACGTATGGTTGCGGCTCCTCCTTCATCTATCGGCAAATTCGGTGGTGAAACAGACAACTGGATGTGGCCCCGCCATACTTGTGACTTCTCCGTTTTCCGCATTTATGCGGATGCTAACGGCGAACCGGCAGAATATAATGCAAATAACGTACCTCTAAAAGCTAAAAAGCATCTGGCTATCTCACTGAAAGGTATCAACGAAGGTGACTACGCCATGATTATGGGATTCCCCGGAAGCACCAACCGCTATCTGA
Source organism: Bacteroidaceae bacterium (assembly GCA_963651205.1). Lineage (GTDB taxonomy): Bacteria > Bacteroidota > Bacteroidia > Bacteroidales > Bacteroidaceae > Phocaeicola. Next base: position 55,220 of record CAVJPC010000202.1, on the reverse strand, counting down.
CTCAAAGTGAGGTAAAGCAACGTATGTATTCCACCAACGAACCCCGTATCCGCATACGTGGCGTGCGTCAGGATGTACTGAAGAAAGAGATGGCTGCCAGTGACAAGGTTCGTATCCAATATGCCAGCAAATACGCAGGTTCCAGCAACTATTGGAAGAATTCTATCGGTATGAACAAAGCGATCATTGATAATAAGGTGTTGGAAACAAAAGCAGAACAGGAAGCCAAGTTTGCCCAATTTGCCAAGGAAAAGAAAAATGCCGACTATGAAAAGGTAGTCAGCGAAATTGATGCCGCTATCGAAAAGAGTAATCCTATTCTTTATAATTACACTTGTTTCCGTGAAGTCTTTCAAGGCGGTATAGAATTCGGCACTCCTTATTTGATTCTGGACAAGCTGAAAGAAGCAATCAAAAATAAAGATAAAGAAGCGATTAATGAAAATATTGAAACGCTAAAAAAAGTATATGCCGATGTTCATAATAAGGACTACGATCATGAAGTAGATCGCAAAGTGGCCAAAGCCTTGTTGCCTCTGTATGCCGAAATGGTTCCTGCTGACGCCTTACCTGCCTTCTATACCACCATCCAAAAGGATTTCAAAGGTAATTATGATGCATATGTAGACCATTGTTATGATAATTCCATCTTCTCCAACGAAGCGAATCTCAATAAATTCATAAAGAAACCTACAGTGAAAGCCATAGAAAAAGATCCGATGACAGCATATGTACGGGCTAAATATGACTTAATGAACAAGTTAGGAAACGAACTGGCTGAATCTATGAAAGGCATGGATTTATTACACAAAACTTATGTACGCGGTCTGTGTGAAATGTATTCACCGGAGCCCAAAGCCCCGGACGCCAATTTCACTATCCGTCTGACTTATGGTAATGTGAAATCATACAATCCTAAAGATGGAGTGCACTATAAATACTACACCACCCTGAAAGGTGTCATGGAAAAAGAAGATCCGACCAATCCGGAATTTGTTGTTCCCGCCAAGCTGAAAGAATTATATGAAGCAAAGGATTTCGGACGTTATGCATTACCTAATGGCGATATGCCCGCCTGTTTCCTGACCACCAACGATATTACCGGTGGTAACTCCGGTTCTCCCGTTATTAATGGTAATGGCGAACTGATTGGTGCTGCTTTTGACGGAAACTGGGAGTCCCTGAGTGGTGACATTAACTTTGACAACAACTTGCAGCGTTGTATTGCCGTTGATATTCGCTATGTATTATTTATCATCGACAAATTGGGTGGATGCAAGCATCTGATTGACGAAATGACTATTGTAGAATAATGAAAAAGACTCTATTACTCTCATTATTCAGTCTCACAACCCTTGTCGGATATGCCGACGAGGGGATGTGGATGCTCACTGATCTGAAAGAACAGAACGCAGCCACCATGTATGACATGGGACTGGATATCAATATTGATAAAGTATATTGCCCGGACAGCATCAGCCTGAAAGATGCCGTAGTACACTTTGGTGGCGGTTGTACCGGTGAAGTCATCTCCGCGGAAGGTCTCGTACTGACCAATCATCATTGCGGTTACAGCTATATCCAGCAACACAGTTCGGTAGAGCACGACTACCTGACCGACGGCTTCTGGGCCATGAACCGCAATGAAGAACTCCCCTGCAAAGGGCTAACTGTCACTTTTATAGACAAGATTCTGGATGTCACTTCTTACGTAAAGGAACAACTGGCTAAAGATGAGGACCCGGAAGGACTGAACTATCTGTCCCCTTCCTATCTCAGCAAGGTGGCCAAACGTTTTGCCAAACAAGAAAATATAGAACTTACTCCTTTCACCGCCTTGGAATTGAAGCCTTTTTACGGAGCCAACCGCTATTACCTGTTTGTAAAAACGAACTATAAGGATATCCGTATGGTAGGCGCACCTCCTTCTTCTATCGGGAAATTCGGTGCCGATACGGATAACTGGATGTGGCCCCGTCATTGTGGTGACTTCTCCATGTTCCGCATTTATGCAACACCTGATGGCAAACCGTCAGACTATAATGAAAACAATATTCCCTTGAAAGTTAAAAAGCATCTAACTATCAATCTGGGTGGAATAAAAGAGGGAGATTTTACTTTTGTGATGGGATTTCCCGGTCGCAACTGGCGATATATGATCTCAGACGAAGTAGAGGAACGTATGCAGACTACCAATTTTATGCGTAAGACCGTACGCACCGTACGCCTGAATAATTTATTGGAAGAAATGCTGAAAAGTGATAAAGTACGCATCCAGTACGCCAGCAAATACGCCTCATCAGCCAATTATTGGAAGAATGCCATTGGCATGAACGAAGGGCTGGTTCACCTGAAAGTGCTTGATACCAAAAAGAAACAACAGGAAAAACTTCTCGCTTACGGGCGAGAAACAGGTAATGATGCCTATCAGAAAGCCTTCGACGCTATCCGGGAAATAGTGAAGAAACGCCGTGATGCCGTTTATCATCAACAAGCCATTTATGAAGTCTGCAAACTAGGAACGGAATTCTATAAGATTCCTTCCACAGACAAAGTCCTGCAAGCGTTGAAAGAAGGGTATAAAGTACCTCATGCTACCAAAGATATCAATCCGCTGGATCATGCATTAAGTAAACTGAGCAAGCAGGCCGATAAATTTTTCAATAAGGATTATAATCCCGAAGTAGACCGTAAAGTATCCAAAGCTTTGCTGAAAACTTACGCAGATTTAATTCCGACCGAACAACGCATCAGCATCTTCAAAGTAATAGACAAAGAATTTAAAGGAAACATTGACGCCTTTGTCGATGCTTGTTTTGATACATCCATCTTCCGCAGCCGTGAAGCTTTCGATAGTTTTGTGACAAAACCGGATGCCAAGACATTAGAAAATGACCTGATGGTGCAATATGCCAAATCAGTAGATCAAGGTTATGCAGATACCGACGCAGCCATGAAAGCCGAAACCGACGCTTACAATCTAGCCCATAAAACCTGGGTGGATGGTATGATGAAACTGAAACAGCATGAAGGTACTCCTATTTATCCGGATGCTAACTCCACGTTACGTCTCACCTACGGTAAAGTCGGTTCATACAGCCCCAAAGACGGTGTGGAATACAACTATTATACCACATTGAAAGGAGTGATGGAAAAAGAAGATCCGAATAATTATGAATTTGTGGTTCCGGCCAAACTGAAAGATTTATATAACAAGAAAGATTTCGGACGCTATGCCATGAAGAACGGTGAAATGCCCATCTGTTTTGTTACAGGAACAGATAATACAGGCGGCAACTCCGGTTCTCCTGTTTTCAATAATAAAGGTGAATTGATTGGTACCGGCTTTGACCGTAACTACGAAGGACTGACCGGCGATATTGCTTATAATCCACAATTACAACGTGCAGCCTGTGTGGATATCCGCTATACCTTATTTATTATTGATAAATTTGCGGGAGCAGGACATTTGGTAGATGAAATGACTATTGTAGAATAAATTATTTCTTGTTAGGAGATGTGTCAAAATTCTCAAGTAACTATCTAATTGTTCACCGTAGGGGCGGGATCTGCCCGCCCGAATACATACAGAAAAGTGTATTTGTGGATGCATTCGGGCGGGCAAACCCCGCCCCTACAGCTTAATGAGAATGAAAATTACTTTTGACACATCTCCTTGTCGAATTTTCCGGATAGACTTTCCCGGCTTCATGATGATTTATACTGTTTTATATAAGCCGATGGTGTCATATTATACAATTTCAAGAAATGCCTTCTGAAACTGGCCTGATCATTGTATCCGACCATTTCAATGACCTCCTGAATAGAATAATTTCCTTGCACCAATAATTCTGCCGCTTTTCTCAATCTGACCCCTCTAATCAATTCAGTAATATTCAGATCTGTACTCTGTTTTACTCTACGATACAATGTAGGTTGACTCATGTTCATCAATTTCGCCAGATTGGTCACACTGAAATCCACTTCCTCCATATGTTCTTCAACCAGTTCTATCAACTTCTTTATAAAAGCGTCTTCTATGGGTGAGGCATTCTCTTTTTCAGCATCATCAGATTTTCTTATCTGTATTAATTGCTTAATATAAGTCTGTTTCAAATGCTCCCTATTTCTTACAATAGCCGCTATCTTCGCTTTCAGAATATTAACATTGACAGGTTTCTGCAAATAGTCATCCGCTCCCATTTCCATCCCATTCATAATGTCATCATCCATTCCCCGTGCCGTCAGGAATATAATAGGTATATGGCAAGTCCGAAGATTTCCCTTCAATTCCCGGCAACAATCGAATCCGCTTTTAACAGGCATCATCACATCACATAAAATCACATCAGGCAACTCTTTCAGAGCAATCTCAACTCCTACCTGCCCATTCTCAGCCTCCAATACTTTATAATCTGCTGAGAATGTCATTCTGATATATAGACGGAACGTCTGATTATCTTCTACCACTAACAATTTCTTTTTCCGATCTTCCACTAATGCAGTAGAAGACAAACCACTTTCCGGATTCCACAAATCCATTTCCGGTAAAAACAAGGAATCCTCTATCAATTTAGTATCCGTCACGCTTTGCACAAAAACGACTTTCGAATCTTTGGCAAAATGTTCGGTACCGCTTCTCAGTTTTATAAAAATCTGCGTATTCGTTTTTTCCTCGCTATTAAATACAATTTCCCCGTGGTGCTGGGCAATTATTTTTTCCAACAAATCAAATCCCAGTTCCAAACGCGAAAGATCTATAACCTGCTCCCCCAAATTATCTTGCAATAAAAAATCACGGACATCCTGCTCCACCTTCTCTTCCCCATTATCTGTAACGGATATTACACAAAATTCTTCATTTCCAATAAATTCCTTATATACACACAATTCTACCCGACCGGTATAAATAACATGCCTGTACGCATTTGACAACAGAAGACGGATGACAAATTCCAGCATATCCCTATCCCCCCATATTTCTATCATTCCTTTTTCTGGTAAACTACAATGAAAATCAATATGGTATGCATTTAAATTTTCCTGTTGTCTTTTTACTACACTGTCCAAGATCTCGGAAATATCCCATTTAGCTACTTGCAAGTATTCATAATCAACCTCCATTCTATACATATTAGTCAACTGCGTACAAATATCTTTTAATCCAATAGAATTATAATATGCAATCTCAACATCTTTCTTTAAAGGACCTGGTACGACATTTATTTTCAATATTTCCCGTAAAGGATTGATAATCATTGTTAGAGGAGTACACAAATCATTGGTCAGAAGTCCATAAAATCTATTTTTTATCTGAACCGATTCTCTTTCCTGTTTGTGTTTTAATTCTGTGCGGTACAGTTGATTCTTCAATTCCTCTTCTGCCATATACTTTCGTTGATACAGCCTTACCCGATAACGCATAAAATAAATCACCGCATAAATAATACCAACAAGCAGCATACCATAAACAGACCATGCCCACCAGGTAACCGACCAATGTGGGAGAATATCAATGACAAATTCCTCAATATCACCTTTATTCCCATCATAAGCAACCGATTGCACCTGCAAGATATGTCTTCCACTTTTCAGACCGGTAAAAGTCAGTCCGTCACGCATATCCAACACACTCCATTCTTCATTATCCGGATGCATTCTGTAATAGATCTTCTGCCCCACCATTTCATATTGCAAGTCTGTAAAAAAAAGAGTAAAGTTCCTGTTTTCATGATTCAATGTCAACGCATCCAATGTATTGACAGACTGAGGCAATACCACCTGTCCATTGTATTTTTCGCCCACTTTTATCACATTATTATTAATAATCAGACGGGAGAAAAGAAGAGTATGCACATCCAGGCTGTTTTTTATCTTATCGGGATCATAATAAAGTAATTTATCCAAAGTGATCCAAAACAGCCTGCCATCCTTCAATTTACAGACCTCCATATTATTCCCCACAACAGAATATGTATAAATTAAATCAGTACCTACTTTCATGGTCATTATACCTGAATTATTACCAAACCAAAGATTACTATTCTTATCTTCGGTAATACAATAAATATGTCCATTCGGCAAATTATCGCCCAACAAAAAACTTTTCTCTATCTTATCCTTGTGCTTGTTATCAATGAAAAGCAATTTATCCGCATATCCTATCATTGTACGGTTATTGGAATTGATAAAAATAGAATAGACCAAAGAAGGCTCTTCGCCAACTGACTGCTCATACCCATCCACAAATTTCAAAACCCCGTTCTCACCTTTTATCATCCTAACCAGTCCATTTTGGGTACCAAGCCAAATATCCCCATCTGGATCTTCTTTGATTGCCGACACTTTTTTTCCGGCAACACTCTCTTCTTGTACCCTATAAAATAAATTTTCTTCCCTATTGAATAAAATCAGTCCGTCACTGGTTCCTATCCACATATTTCCTTCACCATCCAGGCAAAACTCATAAATACGTGCATGGAAGTCTTCCCCGTCATTTAATTTGATTTTATATCTCGTATAGTAATCGGTTTCGGGATCAATACACAAAAAATTGGCATGCTCGTCACCTACCCAAATACAACCATTCCTATCTTTATATAGTCCACATTTACCCGAAAGTACACCTGACTTTTCCCATGTTTTGAATTGTGTCTTCTCTGATATACCATTACTATTACTTTTCAATAAACCATGTTTTATACTAGTGAGCCAAACATACCCGTTGTTATCCTCTATGACTTTGTTTACCTCTACATGTTGCGGTAAATCTATCCAGCGGAAAAATACATTGTCAAGCATATATCTCACAGTGCCTCCGCCGAAGGTTGCTGCCCAAAGTACATTTTCTTTCTCATCAAACATGGCTGAAACAAAGGCATTGTTTATTTTAGCTCCCGATTTATCTGAAAAGTGTATCAACTCATATTTTCCCTGCGTGGGATTATCCTCAAAATTAATCTGAAACAGACCGTTCCAAGTCACCAGACAATAATTATTCATACGTAATGAAATAACTCTACGCACATCAAAATTCACTTCAGGCAAATCAATATGCCTGTGCGCCTTGTTCTTCAAATTATAGCAAAAAACCCCTTTCCATCTTTTCTGTAACCACAAACAGTTATCATGCACAAATATGCAGGCAATATTCGATACATCATATTCATCAGCCAGCTTGCTTATATCATAAACCGAAGAAATACGATTCTCAAAATCATAATAAAACAATGATCTACAATCTGCCGAAAGAGCAAACAACCTGTTTTTATCATCTACACAAATTTGTATCCAGCTTTTGCCCTGCCATCTTTTATCTTTAAAAATAGATGAAAATATGACCCTGTCATCCACTCTGTCAATTTGAAAAGCAAACAATTCATTTTTATATAAGCCACATACTTTATTCCTCCCAACACAATATAAATCAGAAAAAACAGCCTTCGATAATGAAACTGGAACAAATTCTATAGGAAGTACTTTCTCAGCTTTCGAATCAAAACATACAATAGTTCCGTCAATGCCAAATAAACAAAATAATTTATCATCTACTTCTATAATGCGACGCACTGCAAACGGCACATCGCCCACCCTGTAGTTAGTGAAATGATAGCCATCATATTTACTGATTCCCAGATCGGTCCCAAACCATATAAAGCCATCCTTATCCCTATGAATATTATACACAGAATTATTAAATAGCCCATCTATTTCAGTCAATACGCTTGATGTAATCTGAACTGAACGAGGAAAAATATTAAGTACAATAAAAGCCCCAAAGATAACTAAAAAGAGTTTTTTCATTCCCATATCATTTATTATAGTTTAAAGATAACGACAATATTTCAAGTGATAAAATAAAAAGATAATAAATTAAATAGTTTATTAAAAGCTAAGCACTTAATGAATTATACACCTATATACATGAATGATTCAGCGATACTTTAATTAAAATTGAATGATTAGGATTTATAAATAGAATAAAGCACAATGGTTCTCTAAAATGAGGAATGAATAACTTTGCATTATTCTAAAATACAATAAATATGATAAAAAAGAAAAGCATCACTTTATTGCTATTTCTATCTTGTTTCATCATCCAAATAAACGGACAGAACATAGCAATTAAAAGTAATTTGGCCGCTGATCTAACCACTACAATTAATTTAGGTACTGAAATTGGACTAACCCCTAAAACTACGTTAGACCTTTATGCCAATTACAACCCATGGTCGTTGGGAAATCACAAACAGTTCAAACATTTTCTTTTCCAGCCGGAATACCGGTATTGGTTTTGCGAACGGTTTAACCGTCATTTTGTGGGTGTGCACCTTCATGGTGGCATTTATAATGCCGGAAAGATGAAACTCCCATTCGGGCTTGGAGATGACAATTTCCGCATCAACCGCTACAAAGGCTGGCTGGCAGGAGCAGGAGTATCCTATGGTTACCACTGGATTTTAAACAAACGCTGGAGCATGGAAGCTAACATCGGATTTGGTTATGCTTATCTGAAGTATGATAAATACAGGCTTTGCGAAGAATGTAAAGAATTAAAAGGAAATGAGACCAAACATTATGTAGGCCCCACAAAGTTAGCTCTTTCTATTATTTACATGATTAAATAGTAAATTGATTATGAAATCAGCTCATTATATCAGTATAGTCCTTTTAGGACTGGCACATCCCATAATTGCTCAAGAGGTACAATTATTGGAAAACAAGACAATCGTCCGGCAGCAGGAAATCAGACAAAAAGGAGATTCTCTGGATATCAGTTTCCTGTTGGATATCAACCAACTGGAACTTCCATCTACCCGGTCATTGACTTTAACTCCGGTGTTAAGTAACGGAGAAACCAGCCATGCATTCACACCAGTATTGCTCAACGGTTCCAATCGGCATAAAACCTATCACCGTAATGTAGCTTTGGGTACTGCATATCCGGATGAATACTATACAGTACAAAAAGTAACTCAAAAAAACCTTCAGCCCATTGACTATCAAGAATCCGTGCTCTGTGAACCGTGGATGAAAAATGCGAATCTTTATTTGGTGGAAGATTATTGTGGATGTGCCGGTTATACCGCCCAAAGCAATCGGGAGAAGCTGAATGTCTCACCACTTTTCCTACACGTAAAATCTTACGAAGCACAATTCGCTTATTGTTATGCCGAGCCTCAAAAAGAGGTACAGAAAAACCGTACAGCACTGGAAGATATCTTTCTGAACTTTCCAGTCAATAAAATGGTGATTTATCCTGACTATATGAATAACCAGGCAGAATTGGATAAAGCTCAGGAAATGATTGAAAAAATCAATTCCGACCACAATCTGTCCATTCAGAAAATAACATTGCGCGGATATGCCTCTCCCGAAGGTTCCGTACCTTCCAACTGCCGTCTGTCTGAAGGACGTGCAGCAGCTTTGAAAAATTATCTGACTCCCCGTCTGCATAACAATCAATTGCCCATGTTCTCGGAAAGTGGTTGTGAAGACTGGAAGGGCACTATCGAACTGCTGGAGAGAAGTGATATAGACGGTCGTGACCTCCTGTTGGATGCCATTCGTAAATGCGACCATTCGGATGCCGCTGAAATAGGTTTGCGCACATTAGCCGGAGGTATCCCTTATACAGCTATGTTGCATGAAATCTATCCCAAAGTACGTAGAGTGGTTTGTTCTGTGGATTATACGGTACGTGAATTTACCATAGAAGAAGGACGCCGGATAATCAATGAACACCCGGAACTACTAAGTATGTACGAGATGCACCAAATAGCTTTCTCTTATCCGGGTAACAGTCCTGAATTTCTGGATGCATTCCGAACAGCCGAACGCATATATCCGCAAAATGAAATAGCCCTGCTGAACGGAGCAATCGTAGCATTAGCAGATGGTGACACGGAAAAAGCAGCCGCCAATCTACAAAAAGTGACGATGCACAATCCCGTCTGTCTGAACGCACAAGGCATCCTGCTTGCCCGTCAGGGGAAAAAGGAGGAAGCCAAAGAGTGTTTCCGTCAGGCAATGGAAGAAGGCTTGGACGTTGCCAAGCATAATTTATCCGAATTAGAAAAAACAATGAAATAATGGAAAAGAGAATAAATATGATAAAATGGCTTCTCGGTACAGCCTTTTTGCTGATATCCATGTTTGCAGGCACATCTTGCGTCATGGATAATGATGATCTGCCCGACTGTCCTGATCCGACTCCTCCCGTGATCAACAAGGAGGCACCGGCAATAACGACTTACCTCTATTGCAATAACAAACGTATGGACTGGGAAACAGGTAGCAAGATAGGTGTCTACATGATAGACAATGAAAAAGAAACGCTGCTGCAAGACTCCCTGGGCGCTCCTTATGTACTGAATGACAATACGACCGGATTATTCCTGCCTCAATGGGGGGGTGGAAACCAGGTATTGACACGTCCCAAACCGGGAGTGATATGGGATGCAACCGGTATTTATCCATGGGGTACCTCCTTGAAAAATGCAAATACGTTCACTCTTTCCATCCTTGACCAAAAGAAGCAGGAAAAACTGGATATATTCACTGCCAAACGAGTAAAGAATATCACAGCTGCTACCGACACCCTGCACCTTGACCTGTACCGACGGATGAGCCGTATATTGTTCAACCTCACTCTGACGGAAGTAAAAGCGGACCAATCTGAGGTAGAAGCCAATGAGAAACTGGCAGGAGCCGTCATTCAGATAAACGGACTTCCGGTAAACGGAACTTTCACTTTCGAAGACAACAAACTGGAAACGGACAACATACAACCTTTCCAAGCCTATGTGACCGAGAACGGCAAGCAGGGGCAAGCTATTGTATTCCCCGCCGGATCAACCAAAGATGTCCGTTTCCAAGTGTCATTACCTCAATACCCCGATACGGTTTATTCTTTCATCTTGAGCGAGGATATGATACTGGAGGAATGCCACTCATACGAATTACCTCTGGCTATGAAATATGTCTATAAGCCCGAAGCGAAGAAGTATCATGTGAAATATCACTATGAAGGCGGTGCGAATAAAGACAATGTAATTGTCACACGCAGCACTACAACCATGCCATGGGGAGAAGGAGATATTATCGTGGTAGATGAAAACAGTGATTTCACTTTCCAATATCAAAGTAATTTAAAAGTGTCTGTCCGTACTGAAGAAGGAGAGACCTTACAGATGACTTCGGGAAAACCCTATACTTTCCAACAGATAAATAAGGATATTACCCTCATTATTTATACGGAAGAGGAAAAGCCCGAACCCGAACCGGAAAAAACTTATAAAGTGACTTACCGATATGAAGGCGAGGCCAACTCGAACACTGTTCCCGTTTTCAAGAATGGTATGAGCAACGCCTGGGGACAGACAGAAACCATCACAGTGAAAGAAAATGCAGATTTCACTTTCGGATTCCGCAGTGACAAGATCGTTTCTGTAAAGACCAAAGACGGGCAAACTCTTTCTATGGCCTCCGGCAGTCCTTATACTTTCAGTAAGATCAACAAGGATATAGAGATCATCATTTTTGCAGAAAGACCGGAATATGCAGTGAAGTATGTATTCACAGGCGAATACACCGATGGAAATGTCAATGTACAGAAGGGAACAGGACAAAGCGCTTTTGAAAACTGGGCAAAAACGCAAACAGTATGGGTGAGAGAGGGTGACAACTTTACCTTCAAGGCAAACAGTGATTTTACTGTTACAGTGAAAGTAAAAGACCAGGAACTGGTACCTCAAAATGGTGTTTATAGCCTAAAGAACATCAACGAAGATTTCACAGTCGTTATTTCGACCTACATTCATAAAGTGACTTACCAATATACGGGTGAAGCCAATGCATCTAATGTTAACATTTACAAGAACGAAAAGTTTAGTGCAGCAGATAAATGGACAGAAAAGTCTGAAATCGTATTAGTAGACCATAATGGAAGCTTCACCTTTGGAACAGACAGCCGGCACGAACTGGTTGTTACCGGTAATGGGACATCTTTGCCGGCAACTCCGGTTTCAGGATCAGCTACACAGAATACATTCTTGCTGAATAAGGTTACTCAAGATATCCTAGTCGTTATCAATGCCAAGACAGAAGAAGATTTATTAGAGCACAAAGTAGAATATGTGCTTCTGAATGATGCAAAAGGCAATACGGATGTAAAATATGATAGTAAAACATGGAATGAAGACATGATCCAAACAGTAGATGACGGATCTGATTTTTCTTTCAATGCAACCGGTAAGTATACATTGACAGTAACGGCCAGTTTGACAAATGATCCGACAGTTGACGTTCCTGTAACACCAAGTGGAAGTACTTATGCCCTCAGCAATATCAAAAAGAATGTGACTGTTTATATCAGCGCCACTACCTATACGGTAAACTATACCTATAGCGGAAATTATGTCGATGCTGTCAAAGTACCCATAAAAGAAGGAGATAACTTATGGAAACCGGGACAAGAGGGTACTCAGATAGTAGATAATAATAGTGATTTCACATTTACTAATAACAGTGAATATACCGTTACCGTCAGTGGATATGACGAGCCATTCACTGTAACTCCCGGTGCGTCACATAAACTGGAGAACATCACGGAGAATATCAACTTGGTAATTTCAGCTGCTATCTGTAAAGTGACTTACGAGTTCGACAAAGCGGAACCGTCTGATCCGGTTGAAGACTGGTTGGATGTGAAATATAATAATCAAAATTGGACAGCAAGTAATGCCGGAGCCCAATATATAGAAAAAGGTAAGGACTTTAAATTCTACACAGCTCCTAAAAAGTCTGTATCCGGCGTGGTAACAGACTATGTCAAAGTAGACAAAACAGATGAAACAGGCATGACGGGAAATAATGGCAATTTCCAATCAACGATTATCAAGGACACGGAATTCCATATTAAAGCTGTCAAGACTCATCAAATCAGTTATGAAATCAAGACTGCCGGCGGAACTACCAAACCTGCTGATTTCAATGTCTTCAAAGACAGCCATACTTCATGGCCGGAAGGTGACGGAGGTAAAGTAACGATTCATGCCGGCAAAAACTTTACTTTTGGATACACCAGCAAAACGCTGAATGAGTATACTATTACCGTAACAAGAAACAATACGCCTGTCACCATCGGGAATGAAAATAGTTACACGGAAAAGAATGTACAAAGCGATATCCACTACATTATTACCTTGGCAAAGAAGCCGAAAGTTACTATTGAATGTGATGAGAATATCATTCCTAATATTGAAAGCGGTTATGTAGACTATGACTCCGGCAAGTTATTCATTCCTACCGTTAATTACAAATGGGAGATTACAGTCACTGTTACAGGTAATGGTAGCGACACGGGAACTACCTTAACCCCTGACAAAGATGGACAGTATACAGTGGGAAACATTACGAAGGATACTACCATCACTCTAAAAAAACATAGGAAGCCCGCAGATATGCCTATCAATGCTGATATCCATATATGGGAAGAGTTGCCGGCAATCAATGGGGGAATTATTTATCCGAAGTCAAAATAACGAATGTATAATATGAAGAGAAATATAATTTATATAAGCTGTTTATCTGTACTGGCACTATTTAGTGCCTGTACAGCAGACACGGACGATGGTGCTGTCACACCATCGCCACAAACAAACCAACAACTAGTTATCCATACCAGAAACGGGAATGAAAATGAATGGTATTCCTTTCAAGAAGGAGACAAAATCAGAGTATTCAATGCTCATAGTGACTTATCTGATGTGGTGGCCGAACAAAAAGGTATTTATGAATGCGTGAAAGATGATAAGGACATATTGAAGTGGGTCAATAGCCCATCAAATACTTATATAGGTTTGTGGCCGGATGCAATACAACGGGATGGGACTTACAATAAGTATTTCTTCACAGCGACTTCTGACCAAGATGGAAACTCTATTCCTATGAATCAATCGGCAAAAAGTAGCTACGACAACAGTGATTTTTTAGTGGCACGCTGCACTATAGACAAGGAGCAAAACGAATCTTATTGGAGGGAAACAGGTATTTATCTTCACTTCCGCCATGTACTTAGCCAGCTGAAAGTGAATGTTTTCTTTCCTACCAAGACGGAAACAAACTCAGAGAATGACGGTTATTTCATTCCCAGCAAAATAACAAACGTAAAAATGGAACTGGTCAAGCCACGTAATAAATACACTGTAACCTATAACAATGAGCTGCAAGACCGGGCGATAGCCAGTGTCACCACCAATCAGACACATGCAAGCCTGAATTTAACCATGTATGCTGAGACTCAAAAGGAGAATAGTAATGTTCCGGGCTCAACAGAAGCCGCCAGCAAGTATTCTTTTAAAGCAATTATTCCCCATGGACAGCTCTATCAAAAGGACAGTGAATGTTTGAAAATAACAGTGACTTACAATGACAAAACATTAAACTTCACTTATGCGCCGCCCACGAATACCATCATGCAGTTCCAACAGGAAAAGATTACGGTAGTAAACCTGACTCTATTACACAAAAAAGCAGAAGACAAAGTTCTGTTGAACAGCGTAATCCTGCAAGACTGGATAACAGACAAAGCGGACACCGAATTAGTAGAGCAGCCAAAGTAGAAGACTTCGCAAAAGGTTTAACTCATAAACACTAAAAGAGAATGAACAATATACATCATTACATCAAACACCTGTTATGGGGAAGCATGGCTCTAGGTTTCATCTCCTCATGCAGCCAAGAGACCGAAACGGAACTTTTGAAAGACGACACTCAAGTAAGCATTGTTTCGGCATTCGTCCAGACCAGAGGGATAGACCCGGAATATGTAACACCTGACAATGGTCAATACTATTTGAACTATCAAGAGAATAATCAAACTCCAAGTTCTCAGGAACTGCAAATTATTCTTACCGACGGTATCTTTGAGAAATTAGGGAAAACCGATATTCTATGGAACAGTGTCAAGACTAATAATGGATTCACCTTATCAAATAGTCAAGCTATACAATCCTCTGTCCAAATAGGACATAAGGACAATAATGCTATCAAAGATGATATAATATGGGGACAAATCAAACCGGCAACAAGTTATGAATTGTCTTTCACCCTCAGCCACCGCATGGCAAAAGTACAGGTCTCGGTAGAGCATCCTGATGGATGGACAGTAAATGAAGTTCGTTTGGAAGGTTTAAGCCCTATGTACACCTTTAAGAACGAGGATGGAACAGTTACAGCGGAAAATCCGAATCAAGCGACTAATCTTGCACTTACTTCCTCCGAAGCCGGTTCGCCTTATGAAAGTCTTCTTCCTCCACAAGGAAGAAATGGGAAAGGAAGTGCCCCCGGAGTACTTGTGGTACAAGTAACCAAAGCAGGAGAATCTACCGCAACAACCTATAAAAGCATACTCCCCTATGCCATGCGCGAAGAAATATCTACGGGACAATGGAGTGATGTCGTACTGGCATTTAAGGCAGGCCACATTTTGAATTTAACTGCTACAATTAAAGACAACGATGACCACAATATTCACTTTACTTACGCCACTCTGACAGATTGGATAAAAAAGAATGGAGGCATTATCTCCGTAAGACCGGCAGGAATCTATCTTCCTAGTGACTTACAAGGATTAATTACCGCATGGAATACCAGTCCCCAGGACGATACGAAGTTAAAGAAGTATGGAGAGAAAACAGGTGATAAATGGGAATTTACTTTACGGAGAGATATTGATGCCAAAAACATTAATCCTTCTTCTTTTACGAGTGCTACAACTGAGCATTTCATGCTCATCAGACCTAAAAACACTACTTACCAAATTACCGGAGCAAGCAACTCTTTAGGATTGCCCAGTGGCTGCTATGCAGAAAATATATTTTCAAACGCTACTAACTAAAACAAAGATAGAACAATGAAAATCAACCATATATTATTTACAGCGTTGCTATCATGCGGACTCACTGCCGCATGTACGCAAAGTGAAGACGGACTCATTCCCGATTCACAAAGAAAGATAGCAAAAATCATTGCTAGCATTGGAGAAAGCACAGAGAACAATGAAAATGTTGAAGGTAGAGCAAATACTAGCTCAGATGGCTCTTTCAGTGGATTTACCGCTAACGATAAAATTGGTTTCTACGCTACAGGAGGACTAGCAGCCGCTAACCTGCCTTTAACAATGAAGGATGATGAAGGCTTCCAGAATACCGATTTGCAATGGACTAGTGGAAATGCCAAAAATATCTTCGCTTATTTCCCATACGAAGATAATAGCTCTTCTGTTACCATCTACAGTGATACAGAGAGTAAATTCATAGATATACTGACTGCCACCAATGCCTCTGTCACGGAAGGTTCTGTCATCAGCCTTGGTTTCAGCCACCGCTTTGCCCAGCTTGCTTTTACACGAGGAGACGGATTTAAAAAAGCTACGAATCAAGAAATTACCATCACCTTGAACAAAAAAGTAGCGAAAACAGCAACGGTTACTTATGACGGGAATAATTTGAACAATTGCAAATTAACAGTAGCAGCCGATGAAACTGATACTGGTATAAACACATTGAGCAGCAACACCACCACTTGTTTCATCGTTCCGGCAGAAACACTCGAAGATACTCCTCTAAATATAGCCAGTATCTCTTTATACAATGATGCCAGTCGTAAAGTTACCATCGACTATGAAATAACAAAAACAGAAGGTTTTGTCAGCAATAACAAATATCGGATAACCGTCCTGATGAGGAATAACGAGGCAGTAGTTTCACCTATTGAAATTACCCGATGGGAAAATGAAGAAGTGACTATTGAAAAGCCCAAAGGCATTGACAGTTTTGATGGGTTAAAAAACTGGGCAGCCGCCTATAACAGTACCACCCAAGACAATGACGAATTATCCAAATATGGAACGTATGACAGCGGTGATAAGAAATGGACTTTCTTGTTGCTGGAAGATTTAGACTATACAAAAGCCACCTCTGAACAAGCCTACAATGGTATAGAAAACTTTAAGGACCTATTCGATGGCTTGGGACACACCATCACCGGGCTTAGCATCACAGAAGAAACAGGCGACAAGCCTCTCGGGTTCGTCCGTACCTTGGAGGGAGGAACCATAACCCGTCTGAATTTAAACAACCTCACCTTATATAATAAAGGCACAGGCACAGTAGGCTCATTTGCCGGAGAAGCCAAAAACGGCTCATCCGTTACCAACTGCCATGTCACTGGTACTTCCATCCTGTTCGGCATGCAAGAGGCAGGTGCCATAGTCGGAAAAACAGAAGACGGAGCAGCAGTAGACTTAACCGGAAGCAATGCCGAATCCGGCGTATTTGTCAAACAGAACCCAACTAATTAAAGAAGAAAGAACATGAAACGAATCATATCAACCCTAAAGTTCACTCTATGGACGATGCTGGCCTGCCTCTTTTTCATGGCTTGTACAGAAAATGATTTAGTGGAATCAAACGAAGCCGGCAACCCAATCATGCTGTTTGTATCCGGCCCCGAAAATAGTGCAAACAATGCCGGACGCACCGTAAAGGAGGCATTTAAAAAAGAAGACGGCATCCACATCTGCACCACTTTTACCTTGGTTGACAATACCAAGAAGCAAGTCTATTCCTTCCTGAAATATGACGGCAGCAAGTGGGTAGAAACCAACACCACTACATTCAACTGGCCATGGAATGCAGTAAGCGCCTCTTTTGTGGCATACTACCTTCCTACAGCCGAAAATTACAAAAACGGCAACAAGCTGAACAACAACGGAAAGGTCACCTTTTCCTTATCTACACTGGGCCAGAACGATGATGAACCTTTAATGGCCACTTATACCAGTGTAAAGGCAGGAGGCAGTGTCTACCTCCAGTTCAACCATCTGTTCAGCAAACTTACTTTTACTGAGTTAGGACAAGAAGTTACCGAAAATGAAGAACTTCGTCTGATTATTCCCCAAAGCAATGATTCATGGTCTATAACCCTCAGCAATAACGAATTTAAAAAAGAATCCGCTGTAGCAGAGGAATATATAGCAGGCAAAGTTTCCAACTCACAAGATATCACTTTCCTAATTCCTGCCATAGATAAAGGGACAAAGATAACACTGGCAAAAAAGAACATGAGTACCCTGCACACACTTACCCTGCCGGAAACCCTCACCAACGGACTGGAAACAGGCAAGCACTACCGCATCAGCGTAACCAACCTGTTCGATAACTTTGTATCCGATGACATTGAAGAAGGCTGGAATGAAGACAACAGTGTAACTTTTCTGGATGCACAAGAAATTGGCGGCTATTTGAAAGGAGTCAGCGAAGGTACAGATTATTCAGTGATAAGAGAAGGAAAAACGGTAAAGATTCTGATTACTTACAAAGAAGGTGACGACCAGATTGTAGCTCAGATACGAGATGTGAACTTCAACAACATTCCCTTTGAACTCCCCGAAAAGGATTTGACCAATGTAAAGTTCAACGGCAACAATCACTACATAAAGAATGTAAATCTGAAAGGAGTCAAGAAGGGTTATAAAGCCATTTTCGGTGAGAACAATGGAGAAATGAGTAACCTAATGATTGAGAATGTAAAGACAGAAGCCGGTGATGCGGAAACTTATCTAGGCATATTGGTCGGACGAAACAAAGGAACCCTCAGCAACATCCGCATTAAAGGTGAAATTTCACTGACCGCAAACTCCAACTCACAATATATAGGTACTTTGACCGGATACAATGAAAAAAACATTACCCATTGTTCGGTTACCGGAAAGTTGACTATAATGGTAGCACACGAAGGCAACGATTTGACCAATGCAGGAGGATTCACCGGCTACGCCACAACCGGAACAATAGAGAATTGCCGCGTAGAAGTAGAAGCCGGAAGCGGAATAACCATTTCCGGAAATTCCGGTGCCAACATTCTGGCAGGGGGATTTACCGGACAAAATACAAGTAGCGCAACCATAACAGGATGCAGTACCAATCTTCCTATCATCCTAGCCAAACAAGGGAATGTCTATGCAGGCGGATTTACCGGAATGTCTTCCTCATCTTCCCATCTGAAAAGCTGTACAGCAATTGGCAACATCACAATACCCAAAGGGGCAAATGCGCAAACAATGATAGCCGGTGGTTTTGTGGGTACTATGAGAGAATGTACCTTGAATGATTGTGCCGCCATAGGCAACCTGTCTGGAACAATTACCACAGGAACCAAAGCCGGGGGCTTTGCAGGATGGATAGATAAAGGCACAAACAGCGCAACGATTCAATATTCTTCTGCTACAGGGGTGGTAGCGGAAAATGCAGGCGGCATGATAGGGACAATCGCCAAAGACTGCACAATAAACATAGAACATAGTTTCTGTATAAACGGCTCTTCCTTTATACAGACAGGAACGGCAACCATTACTGACTGTCATATCAAAGGGAAAGTACCCGGAAGCGACATGAAGTTCACCCCTTCCAGCGATAATTTCAAATGGACGAATATACCGCCCATTTATGGAAAAGATATCTATTATTTAAAACGTGGAACTAATGAATAAGCATTCAAAATGAAGACAAGAAATTATATATATTGCCTGACCATACTGCTGGCAGGAACAGCATGCAGTAACACCGAAGACATGCTACTGATGGTACAGGACGAGAAGAACGAAATTCAGTTCGCCGCCACTTTGCAGGAGGTAACAGCTGTCGGCAGCCGTGTTAACGGTAGCACCGAAGTCCTGCGCTATGTCAACGATATCCGTATCAGAAAAATTGATATAAACCAGACAAAAGACAAGCATACAGAAACGCAAATATTCAATGTAAGGCCTGCAAATTATGGTACGCTGGATATGGAAATAGTGGAAGGAACAAAGACAGCAATGGAATGGACGGATAAAGAAAATGAGGTAGATTTCTATGCTTGGACTGTTCCTACAGGGGTGAGTATTGGCAAGGATGCTACTACAGGAACAGTAGACTTTGGAATTGAAGCCGGTAACAAATGCCCGACCACCGATAATTGGTCCGAAACAGACAAATATGATGATAATAATGTCACTCCGCTGGAAGTATTCATTTCTGCTTATAAACAAGCCAAGTTCACGAATAGTCCTTCTGTCAATTTAGGCTTTAACCATGTAGTAAGTAAAGTGAGCATTATCGTGCGCTGGTGGACAAACAAAATAATTACAGATGATGTGAAAATAACCTTCCCGGCTATCAAGCAGATATGGAATGTAGGACAGACTGAAGAGAATGAGAGACAAAAAGCTTTTTCGGTAACCACCCCTACAGAAAAATCAACTGCTCTTTTTTTTAACTTGAAAGAATTATATAAGCCCAAAGACAACTACCGTACGTTCTATCTACCTCCCTTGACAGAAGATTATAACTTTGAGAAAGCCGGAGATTTTGAAATCACTTATGGCAACACAGGAACCTTTTATGGTTCTTTAAGCCAAATTGGGGCTTCAAATCTGACAGAACTAAGAGCCGGAGAACACCTTACACTGGAAATTCATTTAAATCCGAACTTCAATGCCGGAGGTACTGCTCACATAAACAAATGGCAGGAAATTGATTCTGATAAAGCTTATGCCAATCCCTACCAAGGTATCTATACAACAAAAGGGTTGACAGCACTGAAAGAGTATTTAAAATCAATGGAAGAAAAAAAGAAGTTACCCGATTCTTTGTACATTAAAGACGGCGAAAAGAAAATTATTCGCCTATACAATGACTTGGATTTATCAGATGAAGAATGGTCTCTTGCACTGGAAAAAGACATGATTTTTGATGGTCTAGGACATATCGTTACTGTACCTAGCGGAAAAAGGCTTTTTGGAGACATCATTGCAACTGGCGTTAAAATCAATAACGTCCGCTTGTCAGGAGCCGGGACCTTGGCAAATGCTCTGACAGAAGTGGAAGTTTTCAATTGCCACGCAAACGGTACAGGTAATCTGGTTGGAACTGCCAAGGACGGTACTAGCTTTGATTTCTGTTCGGCAGAGGAAGCAAACAATCTATTAGCCGGAACGACAAGCGGTGCAGTCACTATACAGAATTGCTTTGTAGCTTATGACGGTGCAACCAAATTGGCAGGCACAGAAGGAACTGTTACCGCCAAAAATAGTTTCTTCTTTAATACAGCAGCAAAAACAGGAACTTATTATGATGAAAACGATTCATCACAGGGGAAAAACATTACAGTTGATGCCCAAACAGGACAATTAGTGGTAACCACTTCAACAACAAAAGAAACTGACAAGACAGAGAAGCTGATCGACCTCCTAAACAAAGCATCGAATACATTGAATAATGATATGACAAATGAGGCCTACTGGGTATACGTCTACCGCAAGACCTACCCCGTAATGCGCATAAAATAGCTAACTCTCCAGACATCTGTTTAAACATGTCTCGATTGTTTTTAAAAGTTCTTTCGATTGTTTTTCCAAACAGTCGAAAGAACTTTTTTGCAATAGACACGTTTATTCCCACAACTTTCATCGCTCACCAGTAACTTGGCAGTCATAATATTGATTCAACGATAAAAGTTATTAGTTTATCTTCTGCATGTAGACTGTAGCCGAAACTACATTACGTCATAAGGCATGGTTTCATACGTATGTACGCGCAGGCCTACACGTGCGTATAGGTAGGTCTACGCATATGTATGTACAGAGGCTTCTGCATACGTGTGAAACGCTACTTTTCAGGATGAAGGGAAGATAGAAAAAAAACTGTTCTCCACGGCATTCTGACCTTGGCTTCTTTAAGCAAGGAGGGAACGCCAAGGAAAGCGCAAACGGCAATTTGCCGTGGCGTTACAGTTTGGCTATTTCTTCGGCTGGAAGTCCGGTAGCTTGGATAATCAATTCGATAGAAGCGCCGCCGGCTTTCAGGTTTCGGGCTACTTCCCTATATCCTTTTTCGATACCTTTTTCAATACCTTCTTCCATGCCTTTTTCGATACCTTTCTGCATACCTTCCGTCATAGCCTTCTCCCAAATGTCATTCTCCACAATCCGGCTCACGTTATAACGATCTACCGCCTTATCGTATGCCAGGCGGTCCGCTTCCGAAAGATGGGCAACGGCAGCAAGCCGTTCAAGATGACTGAAGACCTGTTCCTTCAGTGCATCGGGCATTCTGTTCCAATTATTCATATTCTTGAGTGCATACATTAGTTTATCATGCAAAGTCTCACATTCCTCCAATCCTTTATTAAAGTAAGGGAACTGAAGATAAATCTGACGGAAATTCCAGTTTACCACACGACCGTTCTCGCGGTCGGCTATCACCGTATCGGTTCGGAACTTGGGTTCCAGACCCTCTTCCTTGAAGTTCATCAGGAATATGCCGTACACTGCGGGTAACCTGTACTGAATCCCGTAGGGCACGGGGGCTTCTCTTACCATGCAGTCGTCTCCTTCTTCCGTAGGTTCGGGCAACGGCACCTTCTCGGCGGAAGGCTTCTCCACCTGCCTGCTGATGGCACGGCATACATAATAAAGCGTACGGTCCAAGAAATGGCTGTGCCACCGGTTCTGCATCTCTATGATCAGGTATTCCCCCGTCGAGGTACGGCAATACAAGTCATAGATGATTCCCTTGTCGTCGGCATTCTCCGAGTGGTCTTCCTTGTCCAGGAAGGTCAGATCTTCAATATGGTGCTCACCGGAGAGCAACTCGTTCAGCAGTGTAATCAGCAGCTCCTTGCTGGCCGACTGGCCGAAGATAACTTTGAAGCCCAGGTCCGTAAACGGATTCACAAAACGTGACGACATATCAATTGTTCGTTTTTAGATTTATAGCAAAGATACGCAAAGTATTGGAAAGTGCGAATTATCCGAAGAGAATTCTTACCTTCATCAAATTACTTAGTAAGTTTATCATGGTTTACAGCATTTCCGAATCAGAGTACAAGTTCTCTTTTTCCCCTTACATTCGTCTGACACGATTGTCATTCTGACGACTGAAAGGGGAAAGAATCTGTTGAGGAAATATAGCCCCATGACCGGTAACAGACTCTTCACTCCGTTCCCTTAGAATATTAGCAGGTTTTTTAGCATTACACAGACAAAGTTAGCCTTTCCGTTTAATGTAACAACGGTTTGCAAACATTTATGTGTGCAGATGGTCAAGTCCTATGCACCAACCTGCTTAAACTATTTCTCCTTTTCCAGTTCCTGCGGAATACGGAAAGCCGTATAAAGTTCGAGTACCGCAGCTATGGAAAGACAAACCACCCACTCATTATGCTTCATGGTAAACATCAGCACCCCGGTAAATACCAACGCAACAGCTCCGAATATCTGCTGCTTGCGCAAACGCTTGATGATAAAATTCTTTCCATCATAACGATTCTCCATCACCTGCACGTAGCCGAACATCACAGCACCCAAAGTATACAGATAAGGTGCAAGTTCCCAACGGGTGATTTGCAGAACCGCACCTATTAACAGCAGGGCAGCCCCCACCATCGAAATTATATGATAAGATTTACTCATTCTTCAAATACATATATATCCTCATTAGGCTTCTTCATCAGATACTTTTCACGCGCAATCTTCTCCAGAGCCTCAGGATTCGTAGTCAATTCTTTCAACTTTTCCGTATCCCCCTCATATTGCTTCCTGTATTTCTCTATTTCACTATTCAGCGAACTGATTTCACTGCGGTGCTTTATCCGCTGAATCAGACTGTTTTCGTCCAGAAAACCGATAACCACCAAAAAGATCAGCACCGTAATCAAATACTTATGGCGCCGGATATAGTTCCAAATAGTCAACAATTTACTCATACGGAGATACTTTTTATATTTTTGCAAAGATAGAAATATTTCGGGCAACCATACAGACAAAAACGGATAATTTATGTACTTTTGCAAAAGTCATTATAGAAAAAGGAACTCCGCTTATGGAAAATTATATCGTATCGGCACGAAAATATCGTCCCGCTACCTTTGAATCGGTTGTGGGGCAACATGCGTTGACCATTACCCTGAAGAATGCTATTGCTACAGGCAAACTGGCACACGCCTACCTGTTCTGCGGACCGCGTGGAGTAGGTAAAACCACCTGTGCACGTATCTTTGCCAAGACCATCAACTGCCAGACTCCGACGGCCGAAGGTGAAGCCTGCAACCAGTGCGAATCTTGCCTGGCATTCAACGAACAGCGTTCTTATAACATACACGAGTTGGATGCCGCCAGCAACAACTCGGTAGAAGATATCCGTTCACTGATTGAGCAGGTACGCATCCCGCCGCAGATTGGCAAATACAAGGTATATATCATCGACGAGGTTCACATGCTGTCGCAAGCTGCTTTCAATGCTTTCTTGAAAACATTGGAAGAGCCGCCACATCATGCCATTTTCATCCTCGCCACTACCGAAAAGCATAAGATATTGCCGACCATCCTGAGCCGCTGTCAGATTTATGATTTCAGCCGCATCGGAATAAAAGATACCATCGACCATCTGCAATACGTTGCCAAACTGGAGCAAATCAACGCCGAACCCGAAGCATTGACCGTTATCGCGCAGAAAGCCGACGGCGGTATGCGCGACGCCCTCTCCATCTTTGACCAGGTAGTCAGTTTCACAGGCGGAAACATCACTTATAAAAGTGTGATCGAGAACCTGAACGTACTGGATTACGAATATTATTTCAAACTGACAGAACTGTTGCTTGAGAACAAGGTGCCCGAAGCCATGCTGCTTTTCAATGATGTCCTGAAAAAAGGATTTGACGGCAGTCATTTCATCACCGGGCTATCTTCTCATTTCCGTGATTTGCTGGTGAGCAAGGACCCTTCTACCCTGCAATTACTGGAAGTAGGCGCAAGTATCCGCGACCGCTATCAGGCACAGGCACAGAAGTGCGATCAGAAATTCCTGTACCGCGCCATGAAACTGTGTAATGACTGTGATCTGAACTATCGCGCCAGCAAGAACAAACGTCTGTTGGTGGAACTGACACTGATCCAATGTGCCCAGCTCACCCTGCCGGACGCCGATGAGGTAAGTGGTGGGCGTAGCCCTAAGAAGATATTAAAACCCCTATTTACGCAGCAAGCGGCTCCTGTAGCCGCCACACAGCCACAGCCTCAGGCTAAGGTTGCCGCTGCACAGACGGCAGCACCTGCTGCCGCCCCCGCGACTCCGGTACAAGGTGCAACTCATGGTGCGAATACGGGCCGTGCGAACCCGTTGCCTCAGGCCAAGGAAGAGAAAAAAATCCCGGTATTCAAAGCGGGATCGCTAAGTGTGTCTTTACGCCGCCCCTTAAAAGAACAACAAGCTGCGGAAATAAAAGAAACAAGAGCAGCAACCGCCTTTCAGAATGATGCTACTTATGAAGACTATATATTCAATGAAAAGGATCTGGATTATTATTGGCGTGAATTTGCAGCCGCCCTTCCCAAAGAGGAAAAGGCTAACTCCGCGCGAATGATGAACATGCATCCGCATTTGTTGAATGACACGACTTTCGAGGTGACGGTAGATAATGACATGGTGGAAAAATACATGATGCAATTAATCCCAGCGGTTCAAAACCACCTGCGTGAACGCCTGCACAACCGCAAAATTACCATGATGGTGCGTGTCAGTGCCCCGACCGAAAATATCCGTGCCTACAGTCATGTGGAACGCTTCCAGATGATGAGCAAAAAGAATCCGAATCTGCTGAAGCTGAAAGAGGAATTAGGGCTGGAATTATCGTAAATTCCGAACGGTTTTGAATCAATCATTGTTGGAAACCATCCACCGTAGGGGCGGAATGCTTCCGCCCGAACCAGCGGTCACGACCTTGGGAGTAATGCATCCACAAATACACCTTTCGGAGTGTTATCGGGCAGATTCAATCTCATAGCCGTCAAGCTAAGTTTCTTAGTGTTAAAATAGGAATGCTATTCATAGTCGGTGGTAACTTCCTCCCCTCTTGAGAGGGGTAAGGGGTGTGTTAAAATACACTCACGAATACATTTTCTTATGTTTTTCACACACCCCTACCCCTCTCAAGAGGGGAGGAAGTTACTTCGACTATGGGAAATTAAACTTGGTTTTCTTAGCTTGACGACTATGAGATTCAATCTGCCCCTACAGTAGATGGAAACGTGATTCATTTTCATTCACAACATGATTCATTCCAACCATAAAAACGAAATGTTCAGACTAACAACATTTCACTCACACAAAGCTCTGCCATCACCTGCCGTTAAACCTGTATCCTATCCCCAGCATCAAATTGTTCGGATCTTTAAACTTGCTCAACTGATACCCGGTGTGCAAGAACAAACGGCGTGTAATGAAAGTCTTGAGTACCAGAATCTGATAAAAGCCTTTCGTATCTTCACCGCTGTATATCATATTCCGTCCGACACCTATATTTACTGAAAAAATGGGCATCACCAACTCCCCCCGTAAAGACAATCCCACAGCAAACTGCTTACGGAACGGCGGACGGTGGAACTTTGGATTGTCCGAACTGCCTCCGTCCAGTTTATACTCCTTGATATTGGCACTTTCATCATACTGGGCATCCATAGAAACACCCGCCTTGAAATATTTGTTGAAGTGATACATCGGGCCGAAATTCAAACCTACGATACCAAATGAACCGGGAACCAGATAAGGAGTGCCATCTTTGGTAAATCCTCTTTTACGGGTAGCCCCATACACCACTAGGTCATAACAGATATAAGGTTTGACATTGTATGGACCGGGACTTGCCGGTCCCCATGACTCATCCTCCGGTTTTCCCAATGTATGTACAATACCGATTCTTCCCCCGATAGGATTAACGCCCGCATTGGGATAATGCGTATTGCCATTGGAAAAATGTGTAAAGTCCACACCCGCCACCAAATTCCATTGCGGCAAAAGACTCCAATTCAGCAGAAAGCCCAAATTGATGTATGCATTGATCTTCGAACCAATCACCTTATTCATCGGATGATACTCCGGATGATATTTCTCCCAGCCGAAAGAAGCGCCGAAATTCCACTCGTAATCAAGCGAGAGACGAGGTGAAAACTGCTTGATACGTGACCCTTGAAAGGCATATAACATTACCGGATTACCCAACTCCGAAGAAGAAAAGAAGGTGTTATAGGCAATACCTATGCCCTGATAAGCATGAGGATACAACCTCCCCCAATAGGTATCTTTACCAAACCGGAAAGCATACTTCAAATGTGCAGAAAATGAAGAGTTGATTTCCTTCTGCCGACTGTTATATCCTTGGAAAAAATCACTTGTAGGCGTCACATATGCCGCCCGGATATCCAGACCAATCTGATGAACAAGTTTATGAGAAAGAGTGTCAGCATTCTGTCCTACAGAACGGGCAATGGTCTGAGCTGTCAACCTGCCGTTAAACGCAAGCACCGTCAGCAGACAGACCACAGATAGCAATCGTTTTATATTCATTACTTCTAATTATTGACAGGTTCACTTTTTACGTAACATCCCCTGGGCATCTTGCTTTGCAAAGTACCGGTAATGATGCGTTGCTCTCCTGTTTTAGGGTGAACGGCATAAAGAGTATATTCCGTTTCAAACCATTCATATTGCAACAACAGGGTGATCCTCCGGTCGGCAAAAGGCGGTATAACCACACTCTTTTGCTCCGTATCGGGGAAAGGCAAGGGAAGATTCTGTGCTTCGGTAGTGTATTTGATTTGTGCACCGTCCATGATCAACGATCCGTCCACCATACTTGGTATTTCAACTGTCAGACCGCTTTCTTCCAGCAGCCGGAAAGCTTCCCGGTCATTGCTTGCAAATCTCACTTGACGGCATTCATCCTGATAAGGGAAAAATATATACATATGAGGCACACTTTGAGAACCATTAAACACTGTAATACGATCCTTTTCTTCCGCTTGGTTTCCATCATACAGGAAGGAGTCCAGCGAGTAAGTGATATGGTGGAATACATACCTGTCCGACGGCGAAATGGAGACGTATATAGTCTTCGATTCATATTCGTTACTTGCCGTTATGGTGAATTGAAAAGGAGCAGACAGCAGGTTCTTACCCACTGTTATCTTTACTTCATCGGGACTTGTGCGCTCGACTATAAAATCGGTATTCTTTTCATCGCGTACTATTTTTCCCAATCCTTCTATATAAGGATATTCTGTTTCCTCTATCAGTTTATCATTTGCATCATATACTTTATATTGGAAGGAATCGTTGAGGAAAGAATAGACTCCCATCATATCCCAACCGGAGGCCTTAAAACGAATTGTTGCCGAATCTCCGTTTCCGTCCAAAGCCAGTTCGGAAACAGAAGGCTCAAAATCATCAACAAAGACATCGCTGTTGCAACCAGCCAGAGCCCATAAGATAAGAACAGATAGTGTGAACTGCACAAAAGTTTTCATGTTGTTTTTGCCCTCTTTTATAAGTGCTTATAGAGGGCAAAAATAACACATATTTTTGAAAATGCAACAGAAACCGACTATAAATCGTGATTGCGCAGACGATACTGGGCCAGTTCCTCGTACTTGGTTCCCGGACGTCCGTAATTGCAATACGGATAAATGGAGATCCCCCCCCGGGGAGTGAAGATACCCGTCACTTCAATATATTTGGGGTCCATCAGCTTTATCAAATCCTTCATGATGATATTCACGCAGTCTTCATGAAAATCGCCATGATTGCGGAAGCTGAACAAATAGAGTTTCAAACTTTTACTTTCCACCATTTTCACATCGGGCAGATACGAAATGCGGATTTCCGCAAAGTCGGGTTGTCCTGTAATGGGACAAAGACTGGTAAATTCCGGACAGTTGAAACGTACCCAGTAATCGTTTCCGGGATGCTTGTTGACAAACGATTCCAAAACTTCAGGAGCATAATCCTGTTTATATTCCGTTTTTTTTCCTAATATTGTCAGTTCATCTTTTCTTTCCATAAGGATAATCTTTTTAGTTTTATAAGTTATTCTTTCTTTTTCTCCCTATAGAAAAGAGATTCTCATACAGTCAAGTTGATCATTTCACTAAGGTGAGGAAAGTTCATCACTCAAGTGATACAAGTTGCGCACTTAAGTGATAAAATTTCCTCACCCCAGTGAAATGACAAACCCGACAGGAAGAGAACACATATTCTACAGGAAGAAAACATTGATTGATCTTAGTGTTTTTCCCCTTCCGCCTTCATTGCCAAATACTTATCCAGGCCTTCCCGGCGGAGCTTGCATGCCGGACAATGGCCGCAGCCATCCCCTTGCACTCCATTATAGCAAGTCAATGTTTCGTGTCGGATCAAATCCAGCACGCCCAACTCATCTGCCATTGCCCATGTTTCCGTCTTGTCAATCCACATCAACGGGGTGTGAAGCACGAACTGCTCATCCATAGCAAGATTCAGCGTCACATTCAGTGACTTGATGAAAGCATCCCGGCAATCGGGATAACCGCTAAAGTCAGTTTGCGACACCCCGGTTACTATGTGGTTGATGCCTAATTCGCGTGCATAGACAGCCGCAATGCTCAGAAAGAACAGATTGCGCCCCGGTACAAACGTATTAGGAAAACTATCGGCAGGTTTGTCCTGATCCATAATTATCGTGGTATCTGTCAACGAGTTCTTACCCAGATGCCCTATAAAGGAAACATCCATTGCCTTAAACTCCACACCCGCTTTTCCGGCAATCACACGTGCCAGCTCCACTTCCTTCACGTGCTTTTGCCCGTAGATAAAACTTAAAGCATACACCTTGCGGAAATGCTTCTTTGCCCAAAACAGGCAAGTGGTCGAGTCCTGCCCTCCGCTGAACACTACCAATGCATCACTTTTATTCATTGCTGATACTTTTTTTAATGTGGCAATGTGGTAATGTGCTAATACGCCGCGCTATGTAAACATGCCGCGCTATACACCGCATGGCAATGTGACAAATCGGCACATTACCACATTACCCTATAGTTCTTTTATTTTTAATACGTTGTAGGAGATATGCTCATCAAAGACATCGCTGCCATCCACCTTTTTGATGTAATTCACCACGCGGATGGTGACGGGCAGGATAATAATTTCGTAAAGCGTCTTGAGCACAGCCTGAATGGCCATCATCTTTATCAGTTCGCCGACAGGCATTAATCCACCGAAGGCGATAGGGAAAAAGAGGATGGAATCGGCACTCTCGCCCACCAAGGTGGAGATGATGGCGCGGAGAGAAAAGTTCTTTCCACCCGAAGCCAGTTTCATTTTACTCATGACATAAGCATTCAGGAAAGAGCCGACCAGAAAAGCGGTCAAGCTGGCCACTGCAATGCGGGGTGCCATGCCGAAAACGAAGTTAAAGCCTTCCTCCCCTTCCCAAAACGGTGCGGCAGGCATCAGGATGGCAAGCTGTCCGAGAGCCACCACCATGAAATTCATGGCAAATCCCATCCAGATGATAAGACGTGCTTTGCGGAAGCCCCAAACTTCGGCTATACAGTCATTGATAATGTAAGAGATAGGAAATACAACCAGTCCGGCAGTCGCTGTAATTTTCCAGATTTGGATTACTTTAGTTTCCAATAAATTTGCTGCAACCAGACATACACAGAACAGTATGCCGAGCAACATAAATGATACAGATACAGTGTTATTCTTCTTCATTTTTCCTGTTTTTTACGTGGTGTTCTAGAATACACGACCGCTATTCACGGCATCATACGTCTATTTTTTTAATTTGGGCTGCAAAGATAAGGATTATTTCTGAGGTATTTGAATATAATTGCATTAAATATTCTTATCAGGAAAAGCCGTCAAGCCAGGTTTCTAAGTATTAAGAGATCGCGTTAACAGTTGCAATAACGCTCTCATTTCGCTGTAGGGGCGGATTGAATCCGCCCGAATACATCCACAAATGCACTTTTCCTAGTGTTATCGGGCAGGCAAACCCTGCCCCTACGGTGGGTGGAAGTGCTATTTGTCTCTCATTATTCAAATTGAGCAACCGTCTTCTTTATAATTTCAATACACTCCCTTAATTGTTCTTCCGTAATGACCAATGGCGGAGCAAAACGAATGATATTTGTATGCGTCGGTTTTGCCAGCAAGCCATTCTCAGCCAGTTTCAAACAGATTTCCCATGCCAGGTCCTTCGTCTCGTCATTATTGATAATCAACGCATTCAGCAGTCCTTTCCCCCGTACAAAGGAAGCTATCCGAGAACTCTCACACAGTTTCCCCATCTCTTCCCGGAATATCAGTCCCAGTTCATAGGCTCTGTGTGCCAGCTTCTCATCCCGTACCACTTCCAGTGCGGTAACAGCTACTGCCGCAGCAATCGGATTTCCGCCGAAGGTGGAGCCATGCTGTCCCGGACGAATGACATCCATCACCTCATTGCGGGACAATACCGCAGATACGGGACATGCGCCGCCCGACAAAGCCTTTCCCAGAATCAAGATATCGGGATGAACCTCCTCATAATCACATGCCAGCAACTTTCCGGTGCGGGCAATGCCGGTCTGCACTTCATCGGCAATAAAAAGAACTTGATGGGCACGGCACAGATCATAGCATTTCTTCAAATAACCCTCATCGGGTACATAGGCGCCTGCTTCTCCCTGAATGGGTTCAACCAGGAATCCGGCTACATGGGGATGCTCGTCCAAGACCTTCTCCAAAGCTCCGGCATCATTATAAGGGATCACAATGAAACCGGGAGTAAACGGACCATAGTTATGGTAGGCATCGGGATCAATAGAGAAAGAAACAATAGTCGTAGTCCGTCCGTGGAAATTGTTCCGGCATACCACAATCTCTGCGGTGTCTTCGGGAAGCTTTTTCACTTCATAAGCCCATTTACGGCAAAGCTTCAATGCGGTTTCTACGGCCTCGGCGCCCGTATTCATCGGCAACACTTTATCATAACCGAAATAACGGGTGACAAACCCTTCATACCGTCCCAGCTGACTGTTATAAAAGGCACGCGAAGTCAAAGTCAGCTTCTGTGCCTGTTTCACCAGCGTATCAATGATGCGCGGATGGCAATGTCCCTGGTTCACTGCCGAATAAGCAGACAGGAAATCATAATACTTCCTGCCTTCCACATCCCAGACAAACACACCTTCCCCTTTGTCCAACACTACAGGAACCGGATGATAATTGTGTGCTCCATATTTATTTTCAAGCTCCATCAGTTGAGCTGCTGATAATTTTGTATCCATAGGCTTATTCTATTTTAAGGTTATTGTTTTTTCAAAAAGATCTCCGCCATCATGCAGCGGGCACTTCCTCCTCCCAGCGTTTCAATGGTGGGGATAGACACGGGAAGCAACGTGTTGTACTTGCACAGACGTTGCAACTGGTTTTCATCCAAGGAGTCGTAAGCACTTTGGGACATCACCAAGAGCAACTCTCCTTTTTCATTCTCCACCTGAAGCATATTTCCGGCAAAGTGGTGCATTTGCTCCTCGGAGATAGCTATGATTTCTTTGCCCTTGCTCTGCAACAACCGGCAAACAGTGTCACGTTCCTCCGGATGGTCTATGCTGTCCAGACAGATAACCGCAAAACCGGTCGCCATGCACATCATCACATTGGTGTGGTAAATGGGCAGGCGTTGTCCGTCCACCGTCTGATTGGCCCGAAAAGGCACGGGAACAAAATGCTGTTCTGCACAAAAACGGATAAACAAATCTTTATCCACCCGTTGCGACAAAGCGGCGAAAGCATAGCGGTTCACAGGGTCCAGAACGATTCCTCCGGTTCCCTCCAGAAAGCGGTTTTCCCTCTCAAAGCCCGTATAATCAACCTTCCGGCGTATGATAAAACCTTCCGACTCTATCCGCTGCAAGATATCCTCCCGTCTTTCCATCCTGCGGTTTTCTGCAAACATGGGGTAGAGCACCACCGTTCCGTCCTCGTGGAATGATATCCAGTTATTGGGAAAGATAGAATCCGGAGTATGGGGAACAGGGGTGTCCTGCACCACCAGTACATCTATTCCGTTTGCACGAAGTTTGTCTGCCATGCCCCGAAATTCTTTCAAGGCACGGGCCTGCACCGTTTCCCCCGCCACGGCTGTCCGCTGCTGGAAATAATTGTTGGCCGCTGTTTCTTCATTGAACCCGAAGGCCACGGGCTCTACCATCAAAATGTGGTTTGTCGTTTGTTTAGTCATTTTCTCTGATTAATGGTAAGGTGGAACAGCGCAACAGTCCGCCCATCTTGGATATTTCATGATAGGGTACACGCTCTACAGTCATCCCCCACTCCTCTTCCATAAAGGTGTTCAGACGGGTGAAACTCTTCTCGGACACTACCACCCGGGGAGAAATGGAAAAGACATTCGTATGCATGTGGTACATCTCTTCCCGCGTTATTTCGAATACATTTTCCCTGCCGAACAAGTCGAGCAGCGTATAATAATCCTGAGCATGCATAAAGCCGTCCCTATAAATAATCGCATGGCTTTTTCCCACCGGCATAAAGGTACAGTCCAGATGCAGAATCCCTGCACGAGGATCTGTGTTATGCTTTTTCAGTTCCAGAGGAATAAAGATTTTCCCCGGACAGATCTCTTTCAGAAAGGCAAAAGCGTATTTATTGGTACGGGCTGTCTTCATCTGCGGATAATCAGGCTGGGTATAAAGGCCTACAAAAACAATGTTATTGTAGAGCACTACATCACCCCCTTCCACATGTGCCTTTTCGGGCAGATTGAAGATTTTATGATAGGCTATCTGATTATAGACCACTTCATAGGCTTCCTTCTCATCTTCCCGGTTGGGGATAATATTGGAAACGATAATCTTGTCGTCAATCACAAACCCCACATCGCGGGCAAACACCTGGTTGCAATTTTCCAGTGTCCACGGGCGATAGACTTGTACCCCATACTTCAACAAGATGCTTTCAAAGCATTTCATTTCTCTGAAGATGTCCTCTTCATGGGGGTACACGTTGTGCAATACGGACTCATAGGACTTGGCATCATAAGTCTCTTCCAGCGTGGGGACTTTCCCTATGGAACCGGGTTGTCCAAGCACCACAGCTTTTAATGTAGAAGTTTCATTCTTTACGTTAAGCTGCATAATTCTAATATATTTATGCAAATATAAGAAGATTACCCAACTAAACAAATGAATTGCTCGAATAATTCTACCGTATTGATTTATCAATTATATTTGTAACCGAAAAAAAGAAGCAAGATGAAAAAACAAGAACTTTATAGCAAGGTAATCGCTTATTTTCAGGAGGCAATGCCCGTGGCCGAAACCGAACTTCATTACAATAATCCGTTCGAGTTGTTGATAGCTGTTATTCTGAGCGCACAATGCACGGACAAGCGGGTGAATATGATTACCCCTCCTCTTTACCGGGATTTCCCGACTCCTGAGGCGCTGGCGGCTTCGACGCCGGAAGTGATTTATGAATACATACGGAGTGTAAGTTATCCCAATAACAAGGCGAAGCACTTGGTGGGCATGGCACAAATGCTGGTGAAGGATTTCAACAGTGAAGTACCGGGAACACTGGAAGAACTGATCAAACTGCCCGGAGTGGGGCGCAAGACGGCCAATGTCATTCAAAGTGTGGTGTTCAATAAAGCGGCTATGGCAGTAGATACGCATGTGTTCCGCGTGAGCCATCGCATCGGGCTGGTTCCCCAAACTTGTACTACTCCGCTGGCAACCGAGAAATATCTGATGAAATATATTCCGAAAGAGATTGTGCCTACCGCACATCACTGGTTGATTTTACACGGAAGATATGTTTGCGTGGCACGGACACCGAAATGTTCGGAATGCGGATTGAACGGATTGTGCCAGTATTCGTTGAAGCCGAGTTTATAAATATATACTCATCCCATCGTATGCAAAATGTACATGAGGAGGTAATAACTGCGCGGCATCGGCATGCAGCCCTATCTGGTGGCTCATGTGAATAAAATACGTTTCTTTGGCTCCGATTCTTTTCGCACTTTCCAAGGCTTCCTGCAAATTCTGATGCGTGTTATGGGGCTGGGGACGCAAGGCATTCATTACCAACACCTCCAATCCTTGTAACAAATCGTATTCAGAATTGGGCATCGTCAACATATCGGTAATCCATGCCATCCTGCCCATGCGGTATCCCAGGATGGGCAGCTTGCCATGCATCACCCGGAGAGGCATTACTTCCACCTTGCTCCCTTCGGAATTACTGATCATAAAAGGAGTATCGGGCATGATTTCCTCCAAGGTTATGCGGGGAACTCCCGGATAAAGATGTTCGGCAAAGCAATAAGGAATCCGTTGGCGAAGGCGCTCCGCCGTATATTGTTCGGCATAAACCGGCACATCGCGAAAACGGCAGAAAGGACGCAAGTCATCCAACCCTCCTACATGGTCATAATGTTCGTGAGTGACCAAAACACCGTCCAATGGCTTGAAATCGTTTAAACGTATCATTTGTTCGCGGAAATCAGGACCGCAATCTATCAGAATCCGTATCCCGTCCGTTTCTATCAGTCCCGAACAACGCAAGCGGTTATCCCGTGGATCGCTGCTGGTACATACCGGACATTTGCACCCTATTTCGGGTACTCCCGTAGATGTTCCGCTGCCAAGTATTGTAATCTTCATATGCTACTTTCTATAAAATTCACTTCGGGAGAAATAGTTATCCCGAACTTTTGAAGCACAGAATCCTGTATCTGTGCGGCAAGGGAGATCACTTCATCACCCGTCGCACCACCACAGTTCACCAGAACCAATGCCTGTTTGGAATGAACACCTGCGCGTCCTATTTGTTTACCCTTCCAGCCGCAACGGTCTATCATCCATGCGGCAGGAATCTTAACCCGTCCCCCGTCTGCCTCGTAATGCGGCATATCAGGGTACTGCTGTTGCAATACCTCAAACTGCGCACGTGGAATGATGGGATTCATAAAGAAACTTCCGGCATTTCCCTGCACTTTGGGATCGGGCAATTTAGCTTCGCGCACAGCCATGATGACCTTTCTCACATTCTCCAGAGTTACGGCACTCTCCCGTTTTTCCAGTTCGCCGCCTACATTTCCATATTCCAGATAAAACACAGGCTGTTTACTCAAACGGTAGGTGACGTGTGTTACGATATATTTGCCTTTCAGGTCTTTCTTGAAAATACTTTCCCGGTAGGCGTAACGGCATTCTTCATTGGTAAACGTTCGTTCCCTGCCGGTTTCCACCTCAACGGTTTCCACCTTAACGATCAGGTCTTTAGCCTCAACCCCATAGGCACCGATGTTCTGGACAGCGGATGCACCTACCTCTCCGGGAATCAATGAAAGATTTTCTGCACCATACCAATCATTCTTCACGGCATAGGCCACAAAATCATCCCACACTTCGCCGGCGCCTACCCTGATTTCTATTTCGCGCTCGTTTTCGGCAACCGTTTCATAGCCCCGTATAACCGAATGCAGAATCATTCCTGCATAGTCACCTTTAAAGAGCAGGTTGCTCCCACTGCCGATGTGCAGCCAGTTCCCGCCCATATAGTTTTTATCCGATAAGATGGATTTTAGTTCTGCTACCGATGCGTATTCTACAAACACGGATGCTATTACATCCATACCGAATGTATTATGAGACAGCAGGGAGTAGTTTTTTATTTCTTTCATTTACAATAAGATCAGTCGCTCAAATCTTCAAACTGCATCAGTTTCCACTGACCATGACGGCGTTCAAAGTAGAGCGTATTATTAAACCCATTGCCAAAACCTTTCATTTCAATTACTTTCGTATTGGAATGTACGTTCTCGTTCTGACCATAGTTTACATTTGTCAATTTTTCACCAGGCAATACCGGCTGGAAAGCAAACCATTGTCCGGCTTCCAAAGTAGTTTCCAGTATCTGGAACTCGTCTTCGGGATCAGCAGTCACAAACTTCAGCGGTTCGTGCAAACGCGACAATTGGAACACAGAATCATTGGCAAAACGCTCATAAAATTCAAAGAAGTCCTCCTTGCCGGTATCCTCTTTGGGCATATCCGCAAAGTCAATGGCCTCCAGTTTCCACAATCCTTTCAAACGCTCAAAATAGTAACGTTTGATTTTCCCCGTTTTCAAATAAATCCATTCCACTTTGACACTGGTCATGCCCGTGTCTTTCTCCATTTCCATATCATTTGCCTTGTCAAAGAGGACTGTGTAGGCATCCTGCTCACTGAATAAGGGATCGTGTTTCCACTTATCCTTTTCAATGTGCTCTTTCTTTTCCATTGTATAATATGGTAAAGGAAACACGATGCGTGACAGTTGTAACTTCTTGTCAATGGCAAAATTATAGAAAAAGTCGGCAAAACTCTCGTCTGCCGTAGCGGGAACCAATGGTTCTTCCTCTACCGCAACTATCGCTTCTGTTGTGTCAGGGGTTGCAGTCAGCGAATCTATTTCCCCGGTAAGCATCTCGAAGGGGTCCATTTTCTTTTTCCCACCTCCACAGGAGCTTATCAGCATAAGCAGACAAACTCCGATTATCAGTTTTCTCATTTTCTATATTTAGAAAAAATCGATGCAAAAATATCGTTTTTTTTAGTTTTCAGCAAAATATATGGGTTTAATTCGCTAACTTTGCGGTCATTAAAAAATAAAGAAGAAAATATGTTAGCTAAAATAGAACAATTACTTCAGGAAATTGAAGGCTTGCAAGCAGCCAATGCGGAAGAATTGGAAGCCTTGCGCATTAAATATCTTAGCAAAAAAGGAGCGATTAATGAGCTGATGGCAGACTTCCGTAACGTACCTGCCGAGCAAAAGAAAGAAGTGGGAATGAGACTGAACGAGTTGAAAAACAAGGCTCAGGAACGCATCGCCACTCTGAAAGAAGCTTTTGAAACCCAAGACAACGGTGCAGCCGAAATGGACCTGACCCGCACGGCCTATCCCATCGAATTGGGAACCCGTCACCCGCTGAGTATCGTAAAGAACGAAATTATTGATATATTCCACCGTTTGGGCTTCAGCATTGCCGATGGTCCCGAAATAGAAGACGACCTGCACGTGTTTACAGCCATGAACTTTGCCGAAGATCATCCGGCACGCGACATGCAAGATACGTTCTTCATCGAAGCCAATCAGGAAGATGTGAAAAAGAACATTGTGCTGCGTACTCATACTTCATCCGTACAGGCCAGAGCCATGGAAAATTCACAACCTCCTATCCGCATCATCTGTCCGGGACGCGTTTATCGCAATGAAGCGATCAGCTATCGTGCCCATGCGTTCTTCCATCAAGTGGAAGCACTCTATATTGACAAAAACGTATCATTCACCGACTTGAAACAAGTATTATTGTTGTTCGCTAAAGAAATGTTCGGTGAAGGCACTCAGATCCGCTTGCGTCCGTCTTACTTCCCGTTCACCGAGCCTAGTGCCGAAATGGATATCAGCTGTAATATTTGCGGCGGCAAAGGTTGCCCGTTCTGTAAAGGTACAGGTTGGGTAGAAATCCTGGGATGCGGTATGGTAGACCCGAATGTACTGGAAGCTAACGGAATTGACAGTAAAGTTTATTCAGGTTATGCATTAGGTATGGGTATTGAACGCATCACCAACCTGAAATACCGAGTAAACGACTTACGGTTGTTCTCGGAAAACGACACTCGCTTCCTGAAAGAATTCGAAGCGGCCAATTAAATAATGTGCCAATATGTTAATGTGCCAATTGCCATGCGGAATATAGCGCAGCCAATTGGCACATTGGCATATTAGCACATTATTTAATTGGCATATTAGCACATTGATATATTATTACCTATGAAGGATAAGCTAATTACCAAGGATTATATAGAGATTCTGGCAGCCAACTTTCTATTATATTTCGGCTTCTATTTGCTGATGCCTATACTGCCATTCTATCTTTCCGAAATTTTCCATAGTGAAAATGGAACCATTGGAATCATCCTTTCTTGTTATACCGTTGCTGCACTGTGTATCCGCCCCTTTTCGGGCTATCTGCTGGATACTTTCGCCCGAAAACCTCTGTACTTGCTAGCTTATTTTCTGTTTACGGCAGCTTTCGGAGGCTATTTGCTGGCGGGAACACTGACTTTATTCACACTTATCCGCATTTTCCACGGACTGGCATTCGGTACGGTTACCGTAGCCGGAAATACAGTGGTTATTGACATCATGCCCAGTTCCCGTCGTGGTGAAGGATTGGGCTATTATGGAATGATGAATAATACCGCCATGAGTATAGGTCCGATGGTGGGATTGTTCCTACACGACGCCTATTCATTCGAGGTCATTTTTTGGTGCGCGCTTATCAGTTGCGCACTGGGTTTTATGATGGCATCGCTTGTCAAGACACCTGTCAGGGAGCCGGTAAAAAGGGAACCTGTTTCACTAGACCGTTTTATTTTGCTGAAAGGCATCCCCGCAGGAATCTGTTTATTACTATTGTCCGTACCTTATGGCATGACCTCCAACTACATAGCCATGTATGCCCAACAAATTGGTATCACTGCCGAAACCGGATTCTTCTTTACCTTTATGGCATTCGGGATGGCTACCAGTCGGTTATTCAGCGGGCGTCTGGTAGACCGGGGCAAAATTACACAAGTCATCGAAGCCGGATTATACCTGGTATGTTTCTGCTTTTTCGGACTGAGTGCCTGCGGATGGCTCATCAACTGGAACAACCAGTGGACGACCTATTTCTTCTTTCTGATAGCCTTGTTACTGGGAATAGGTTTCGGAACCATGTTTCCGGCATTCAACACCTTGTTTGTGAACCTGGCGCCCAACAGCCAGCGTGGTACGGCTACCAGTACTTACCTGACCTCATGGGATGTTGGTATAGGCGCTGGCATGCTGTCAGGTGGATATATAGCACAAATAGCCACCTTCAAAACGGCTTATTTATTTGGAGCAGTCCTCACTGTGATTTCATTATTTTATTTCAGAAGCAAAGTGGCTCCCCACTTCCATCAACACAAGTTGCGTTAGTCCTTGTAGGTCAGTACCATGATATGGGAAAGTCTGTCATTCACCACAGACAATTGTGTAGAAAGAATAAACGAATGAAACAACGGAGCATTTTCCAACAGGAATGCCGGTAAATAAGGTTCGAAACGCTGCGGGTCCTGGGAAACCTTGTTCATATCCGCCACCAGCATAAAGGCCGCCTCGCGTGAAAGATTAGCCACACATTCATTAAATAGTGTTTTGCTATTTCTTTCGTATGCCTCTTCCATGTAACCTGCCATAGAATCCTTGTGGGCAGAAATAATCAGACTGTCTTCCCGGATGTCCGGAATATTTTTCAGTTTCTCGGCCATCTGGTGCATGTAGTTGCATGAATCGGGCATAAAGGTGTCACCGGTGAGATATACCACATCACTGTTCATATGGAAGTCAAACTCACTCCAGCAACCACTGTTGTCCTGTAAAAAAGGCATGGACGGCGTACGTCCGTATAAAGTCAGAAAGTTGTGTGCTTTCTTTTTCTGCATTACTTTGGCAAATACAGGATCATTTCTTAATGCTTTCTCCTCATCCTGACGTGCGTCAATCACCTTCTCTATCAAACTTTTCTGATAGCTTACCACATAAAAACCGGCTTCACTGTAGACAGCCAGAAAATCATCATTACTCAACGGATAGACAAAGATGTTTTTGCCTCTGTACTTTTCCTTTTTAGGTGAAAAACTTCCCGGCGCTCTCTGTAGCAACATATCTCCCAAAGTCTCCTCGTCATCAGTCCCCATACGGAAATATACCACCTGGTCACGTGAAGTGCCCGGCGAATGGAAACTGACTACCAGCCTGCTCATCTTACTGCTCAAGCCATGAGCCGTATTGGTGGTATATTCATTCAGTCCACCTAATAAATAATTAAACAAACCGGGAAACTGGAAATTACCCAATTCTTCAGAATAGTTTAACTGAGGAAATTCATTCAGGAAATAATTAATATTATCGCTCTCCAGCACACCGATACAATCAGCCGGCACAAGTGAGAAGAGATTGATCTCCCGACTCTTATCCGTCAGGCTTAATTTAGCAAAGCCGTAAAAGCCAACAGCCGTACAAAACAATACAACTGATAGCACCATACCCAACTTGGCAACTGTCCGCAATCTCATACCCTACCTACATTTATGTTTTTTTTGCAAATATAGCAAATTATTTAAGGAAACAAACAAAAAACTTCAAAATTCCACCTTCTTTTTTATTATTCATAAATGGTTCCGGTGGAAAATTCTAACGCTCCCCATTCAATCATAGCGTTAAATAACCTAACAAAAGAATAAGAAGATAGTTCTTCCTGCCGGATATCTTTTTCCTTTATTATTCCGTTATCAATCAACACCGCACGACAAGTCCCCTTCAGCAAAGGCGACTTGGGCGTAAACCAATCCTTGCCATCAAACAAGGCAATATTGGCTATGGAGGTATCTGTCAGCAGCCCACGTCTGACAATTAAAACATCATCCTGCTCTCCACGACAGGCAAAAAGCCGGTTCAATGCATCTCTGTCCGTACTTTTATACGCATAATCTATATCATCCGAACAGACTAGACGTAAAGAATGTACCGGCCGCATTTGGTAGTCAGTATAACTGATTTCTTGTATCCCGCTAGCATCATAGACCACCCTGCATTTCATTCCGTCCATGTCCGGTATCAAATCCAGCTGTTTTTCCAGTTCAATGCTGTCACACCCCGGCCAGAAATGGTTGCGGGTATCATTCAGCCTCTTGTTATGGTAAGACAAATTACATGCTTTTCCTTGTTTTATTCGTATGGTTTCAATAAATGGGCACATAAACTTTTTGTATCATTTCATTGTATTCACTTTGTAAATCGCTCTTTGAGGTAATTCCACCTCCTGCTTTATAAT
Organism: Bacteroidaceae bacterium; assembly: GCA_963651205.1. GTDB lineage: Bacteria > Bacteroidota > Bacteroidia > Bacteroidales > Bacteroidaceae > Phocaeicola. Next base: position 13,373 of record CAVJPC010000202.1, on the reverse strand, counting down.
AAAGTCGTTCTCCGTCTTTTTCTATGAAACGGATCATCACTGCACTATCCAGATTCCTACCGTCACAATATCCCATTATTCCCGTATAAAATCCACGTTCATAACCTTCCGCTTGTTCAATAATAGCCATTGTCTTGGGCTTGGGAGCTCCGGTTATGGAGCCGGCAGGCAGCAGACGAAATATAATTTCTCCGATACGGGAGGGGTAATCATCGGGTAAAGTTCCACAGATTTCCGAACTGGTCTGAAAGATAGGGCCTTTATTTGTTTCCAACCGGTCACAATACCGATACCGCGCAACGCTCACCCGTTCCGCCACCATACTCAGATCATTGCGAATCAAGTCTACAATAGTAGCATGTTCGGCTGCTTCCTTAGGATCGTCCATCAATTGTTTTTCCGCATTCGGCAAAGTAGCGTCAATCGTTCCTTTCATGGGAAAAGATTTTATCTCTCCATTCTCTATGCGGACAAAGATTTCGGGAGAAAAGCAGACCAGTTTATCCTTCAACCAAAGTTTATACAAGGCTTTGGAATGACGGAATATATCCTCCAAAGTCAGATTGGTATTGACGGGAACTTTGCAGGTCAAGTTGGTGAGATAACTGTTACCTGACAGAATATGCCGCTTTACAACCTCAAACGCTTGTCGATAATCCTCTAAAGCCATTGGAACAAAAGTCCAGTCTATTTTCCCACTGTACCCCTCTGTTGAAGCATCTGCATTCGTCACTCCATTAAAATAATAACGGCAACGGGTAGAATCAATCCGGCTTACCTCTTCTATAAAGGAGCATTGCTGTTTATAGTCTATAATAAAAAGAAAAGGCTTTCGGCTACTTGCCAGTTCATTCATGCGTTTTATGGCTTCCGGTCTTTTATATGGCTGCATCTTAGCTCGTTAAATTATCTGGTAACACTCATTTTTTAGGAACGGCAAAGTTAATAATTTAAAGTAAATCGTTATCTTAAATAGAAAAATTCTTGCTTTTACTTGTTTTATTCAATAAAAAATGTGAAATTTGCCGCGTTGTTTTTTAGCATCCTGTATGACAGGAGGTAAGGAAACAGCTTTTTTACATATTTATAGAGAAGCGTTTAAGATATTATCCTGATTTCGAAAATTCGCCAAATTTTTAAACTTCAAAGGATAATAGACAACAAAACGCTCACGCTCTGCATTTATATACGTCAGCCATTGGTACGCGTATATTCATACTTGGGCGTGGGCTGTTGTTTATTTTTGGAGTTGGGTGTTTGGCGATACCTCGAAATCAAATAAATGACAGTTCCCGCGCTCTTTTTTGTATGAATACGTCTGTATACAGGGGAACAGCAGGCAAGCTAAACTCTCATGGTTTCATGAAAGAGAAAAGTAGGCTGACGGTATGGATGACCGGAGTTTTTTTATTCCTGTCTTCCGTTTCTGTTCAAGCTCAAGACACAAATGATCTAACATTTTCCCCGGTGGACCAATTGGTTAAAATGGGGTTCGAGAACGTTTCTTGCACTGAAAACGACAGTGAAAGAGTGTATGTTGTCGAAAATGTTGCCTATCGCCTTTCCGGAGTCGGTATTAGCAAAGCTGTTGACTGTATCCAACGTATCGGATTGCCAATGGGCAAGAACTGTCGCATCATTATATTGGACAATAATGTCCCGCAAATCTCCCTTGTCTATCATCGCAACAACCAGTTGGCCACCTTTCGGCAGGATAGTATCCCTACTCCTGCCCGCGAAGGTTGGGAAGTGTCTTATGACCTGGGAGACAATTGGAAACAAGTCAGCAAGTCACCCCGTCGGAACAGTTCTTTATTCAAAGTGGATATCGTGGTTTATCCCGAAATCTCCCTTAAAAATTTAGTTATTACCCAGGTATATCAAGTACTGTTTAATTTATCTCCTGCCATTGAAGTTTCTTTCTGGAAAGGTATGAAACTCACTGCACAGATGGTCTTCCCTATATATAATGATGGCTATTCCATCAATGACAGCAAAATTCATCCGCGCGTCATCGCACTCTCCCAATCCTTCCGTTTGCCGTGGAAGGGGAGAACATTTGCCCGAATCAGTGCCGGACTGTTCTATTCCGACCGCTACGGTGTGGATTTGAAAGTAAAGCATATCTTCAGTGACGCACGTTTTTGGGCCGAAGGGCGGCTTTCGTATACCGGTCCGGGCGGATATGAAGGTTTCCAGTTCCATTATGGAAGTCTGAGCCGCATCACCTGGTCATTGGGAGGCAGTTTCTATTTACCCCTATTCAATACCCAGTTCAGCCTGAAAGCCGAAAAATACCTGCTGGAAGAAAAAGGGGTACGCTTTGATATGATCCGTCATTTCCGGTATTGTTCCATAGGATTTTATGCCATGGCAGCACAGCATGCCCATAAAAACGGAGGATTCCGCTTCCAGATAGCACTACCACCTTATAGGTATAAACGAAAATGGGTGCGCGTCACTCCATCCAAACAGATGGGCATGGCATACAATGCCGGAAATGAACGCTATTATTATAAAAGCTTCCGTGCTCTGCCGGAAGATAACATCATGAAAGAGAATGAATTCAATCCGTACTTGATAACATCGGAACTATTTAATTATTAACAGTTTAATAACAAAAAAACATGAAAATGAAAAGTGATTTTTTAAAGAAGCTCAAGACATGGGGTGTCTTGGCTTTAACTGCTTTGGTTATGACCAATGTAACAGCCTGTAAAGATGACAAGGATGATCCCACACCTCCCGATCCGGAACCGGTTGCGGCAACTTATTCGATCAGCGGTACTGTGTACAGCAGTAACGCTACTACTGCCATGAGTGATGTGACTGTAGAACTGAGTGGGGCTAAAAGTGCAAGTGCAACTACCGGTAATGACGGATCATATAAATTTGATCTGAGTACTACAAACGGCAGCTTCACCGTGAAATTCTCTAAAGAAGGTTACAAGACCCTGTCTGTGCCTGTAACTGTTGCTGCCATCGCCAGCGGTACTATTGATTATTCGGTCAATGTAGCCTTGGTAAAAGAACCGACTACAGAGCCCGAACCGGAGAAGCACTATAAAACTCCGACTTATTCACTGTCCATCAACATCACTGATGCAGACGGCAAAGCCATTGATGCGAAAGACTTGGTAGTTGCAGTGAAAGGTGGCGATATAGATATCACCAAAGACGAAGCATCCTTCGAACTGTCCAACTTAAAATCTGGTGTTTACAGCATCAAGGCTTCTGCTACCGGCTATGATATTGCCAGTGGAAAGGTTTTGGTAAATCAGGTTGCAGAAAAAGTAGAAGGCGAAGGTACCTATGTTGTGAAGACAGGAGCCACATTCACCATGAAAACTGCTACTCTGACTCCGGAAGAAGCCGCTTATCATATCAGTGGTAAAATCATGGATACTGAAGGCAAAGCAGTGACAAGTACTATTACTTTGTCTTGCTCAGACAAGAGCTTTGCTACTCAAACAATGAATGCAGCCGAATTTAATGTAGCTAAGATTGATCCTAATTTAGTTGATGCGGGTGCAACTTTCTCTCTGACTGTAAAAGCTGAAGGATATTACTCATATTCTTGGGTATTCAAGTTGAATAAGGTAGCTGCCGGACAGACTTGGAACGAGGTTATCAATATAGTACTGAGCAAGATTCCGGAAACTCCGACAGACCCGGATATCCCGACAGATCCCGACACCCCGACGGATCCTGATACTCCGACAGATCCTACCATTCCTAGTGATCCTGAAATCAGTGTCAGCAAACCTGACGCAACAGTGACTACTGACGATTTGAAAGAACAGGAAGGTGTAAAAGTAGAAGAAACAACCAGCGGCAGCGGAGAAGTAGTAACTGAGGTTCAAGTTGAAACTGGAAAGACCGTTAACCTGGGTAGCATTGAAGCTACAGAAAAAGACAAAGAAAGTGGTGTGACTACAGAAATCAAAGACGAGATTACATTTACAGCACCTGCTAATACAGAGGCAAAAATTGTCATGCCTAAGACTGAAGGTGAGAGCCAAACTCTTTCTGTTACACGTGATGCCCAAAAAGAAACAGAAATCAATAAAAAGCAAAGCATTGAATCTCTTATAGAATCAAGCAGTACAGAAGTTCCTGCTATTACGAAAGAGGAACTGAAACAACCGGATAAAGTAGTGACTGTTCCTGTTGCAGCTGTAGAACGTATTTTCACGGGCGAACCTACCGGAACTAAATTTGAAGGTGCACCTCTGAAAATTGAATCCCCTGCTCCTACCGGTGTAGCTGCCAGTGATCCTGTAGAATTGCCAATGACTCTTATGACTTCTGAAGATGGAATTATTTGGAAACCGGCTCCTGCTGACATGGGTACAGCTAAGGTTCAAAACGGAAAGATGATTGTTGAAGTTAACCACTTCTCTATGTTTGCTCCGGGCTTTGAAATGAGTATTGAAAAAATCAATTCTTCAAGTATGAAAACAGAAAAGAAAGATACCAAATACTCAGGCAAAATCTTCACCAAAGATAGCTTCGATTTTTCATCGGAAGTAGAAGACGGGATTATATACGTTGACGGAAATGGCAACGATTTAAGCTATACAGAATATACTTTTGCTGCAATGGCTAAAGAACTTTTCAAGGATCTGCCCAATGCCGCAGATACAAAAGAATATCTGTTCAAAAAATTGTTTGACAAGATCAAAGCTGATAATGGATCAATGAATCCTACCAGCGGTAAATTTGCCACGAAGAGTAAGAAATTTACCGTACCGGTAGAAAAAAATACCAGTATCGACTACATCCAGATGACTACTACTTATATAGTAAAAGTATATTCTATCAAGGTAGGAAGCACCACTTACAAGATTGGTGTGAAGTCAGTCAACACTCAGGAAGTCAAGGTAACATACAAATCAGAACATGGCCACGGTCATGGTGATGATGCCAATGCCGGTGGTGGTATTGTAGACTTCGAATAATACTGATTTTCTTTTCATCCCAATAAAACTATTGTGCCGGGAACATCCGTGAGGACAGTTCCCGGCTTTTTTATATATCACTCATTCCGGATGCCATTTTCATACAGAACAGGGTAAAAAACAAATGATACCTACTCATCACGAGCAAGTATCATTCAAATTAAAATCTAAATTCTCTACGAGAATATGGTAGTCTCGTCTTAAATCTGAACACAAGCATCCAACGAGACCGCCAAAAAGTATTGTACGCTTACAATACCTATACGTTTTGGTCTTTTATATTTATTTTTGTCAATATCTTCCCTTCTTAATAATAGTGCAAAGGTAAACTTTTAACCTATCCGACAGGCAATATGTTCTTAAAAAGGAAAACATTAAAGAAATACAGGTCACAAATTAGATTTATCAAAAAAATGAATACAACACACAGAATATGATTGCTTACAGTGAAGTAATAACATCTTCCATTCCTGCCGCAAGCAATATCGACTATCCCTCAAGCTTCGCCTTCTATAAAAGAAAAACAGTAGGTTTGAAAATACTCCAACCTACTGTTTTATCTCATAAAAGACATTCCCTTATTTTACCCCGTTTACAAATTTCTCAACGGTATGATAAATTTCATCTCCACGCAATTCTTTTGCTACAATCTTACCTTCCGGATCCACTAAAATAATATGTGGAAAACCGACAATGCAGTACGATTCCAAAACTTTTTTCACCTCATCCTTCCGCAACAAAACCTGGTCCCAATAACTCTTGTCTTCTTCAATAGCCTTTTTCCAGTCTTCCTCACGACGATCTGTTGACACACCATAAATAGTAAAACCATTATCTTTAAAAGCATTGTATGTTTTTAATAGATAAGGTGTTTCCAAACGACACCAATGACAACCCGCAAACCAGAAATCCACCAACACGTATTTACCTTTAAAATCGCTCAAGCTGACAGAATTTCCCTTCAAATCAATTCCCGTTATAGCAGGAGCAACGCTGCCGGTAGCACACTGAGCAAATTTGTTCAGGCCTTCTTGCATTTTTGCATATATTTTACTCTGCCTGGATATTTCGTCAAAGCTTTCAATAAAATTACGAGCTTCATCAATCTCCTCCTTCGTATTAAAGGTATGATTTTGAAAACGATACGTATAATAAAGATACAAGCCGAAAAACGAGCCTTTATTTTTATCTATTTCCCCACCTATCATTTTACCGGTCGCTTCCGAACCACTCTCATAATAAGGACTGGAAACTTCTCGGATACGTTCCATTTCCTCCCGATCTCCTTTCTCACGAGCTGCATAAAACATATGATCCAAAGAATCGAGTACAGAACGATTTCCTGCTATGTATTTTGCTTTTTGCAAAGCTTCATATTGATCTTGCAATACAGAACCTGTAGCATGCAAACTCAACTGATCATATTTATCCTTGCCAAGAACAAGTTGCATGGACTTCGGTTCCAGAAACAAGTTGGCATATTGTTGCAAATACTCCCCACGCTCTATATTTTGCAAGGATAAACAATAAAGTCCGGTCTGTACCGAATCAGCAGGATAAGTAAACTTACCATCAACCACAGCAATAGATTTAACCAACTCCACACTATTATAGTGTTCATTATTCACTTGATATATATAGATAGAATCAGCTTGGATTCCATCAAGGCTCCCCTCTAATACTACAGTGCCGGGTTCATTACACGCACTTAACATCCATAAAGAAGCACCTAAAAACAATATATTTTTTTTATTAATCATAAATTTACTACTTATTAAGGACAGAATCAATCAAAGGACTAATCTCTTCACTTGACGGACGCGTAGCGTAGGCATTTACAATATTGAAATTCTTGTCTATCAAGATAAAACGTGGAATATACATGATGGCCCAACTTTCTTTCAAAACCATATCATTCGAATGATATTGAGTCAATTCTTTCTTATGTTCATCCAGATATCTTAACCAAGGTTTGGTAGTAGTATCCGTAGAAACCGGAAGGAAAACAATCTCCTTACCCGCATATTTCTTGCCTAAAGCTTCAAATGCCGGAGATTCTTGTATACAGGGACCACACCAGGTCGCCCACAAATCAATATAAATCACTTTACCTTTAAAATCTGCAAGATGTTTCACATTGCCTTCTACATCTGTCATTTCAAAATCAATAGCTGGTTGTCCGGGCAGTAGTTTAGAAGCCTGAACAATTCTTCCTTCAACTTCTGTTGCAAAGTCAGCATTCTTCACTGTCTGCAAAAATGCCTTTGCCTTATTTACGGTTTGTTCCGATACTTCTTCTCTCAGGTCACGGACAATAGTAGCACAAGCATACAATTCTTTAGTCCGTCCAGGAATTAATATATCTTTGAACCAAAGAGATGTTAGTGTAGAATCTTCCTGATAAGAGAGAACATCACGCACCACTGCCACATTCAGCATATCTTCATTTATGATATCCTTATAAACCGGAGTCACATACTGAGTCAATGAAACATTGAATTCATTCCACTTAGTCTGCATCTCTTCTTCTGTTTTTAAATCTGCAAACATTCCGGAATAACTGGCATAACAGATATAACTATTAATGACATCTGCCTTAATTCGTGCAGTTTCCAACATTTTAAATTCATCGGACACATTACTTAATGTATCCAATGTATTCATGCGTACAGCAGCCATGCTGTCAACCAATGCTTTAGTTGACATGAAATCTCCGCGTAAATTACTGCCTGCTTCCAAATAAGAACCACCTTTCGGGAAAAGACGGAATTTCATATAATTATTGGCTTCCGCACCTTTTCCTGAAAATTCGGCCTCGGTATTTGTCTGGGTCACTTTAAAGACCATATCATCACCCGGAGTAAGAAACAATGTGTTGCGGCTAATGGTATAATAAGCAGGCTCTTTAAGTACAAATGTGGTATCAAAATTACCGGCGGCATCTGTCTGCAACAAAATATCCCGACTGTCACCCAGCATAGATGCTGCTCCATCAAATCTCATGCGTACACTCTGACCGCCCATATCAACCAACTGACCTTTGATATGTACAGTGCTTGCTTCTTCTCGTTTGGTTCCATTATTACAGGAAACCAAGCAACAGCATAATGCTGCTGTTGCCATAATTGTTAATTTTCTCATTGACTATTTTATCTTATGTTAGGAATCATATCAGGATTAAAACGTAACACAGTCGGTGGAATAGGCAAAATATATTTAGGATCATCAGGCTCCAATTTATATTGCACACCTTTCACCTCGTGTACAATAGTTTTTGCAAATTCAGGTTCACGATTCAAACGCTTCAGGTCAATCAGACGGGTACATCCAAGGAATGTCAGCTCACGCCTTCTTTCTTCCAATACCATTTTCAACGCTTCTTTATTACTGTCTGCCACAAGAGGTACGTTATCAAAAATACGGTTATCACGCAATGTATTGATGTATTCCATTGCTTTTTCCTTGCTACCGATACGAGCTTCACATTCTGCCGCAATCAAATAGATTTCCGGGGTAGCCATAGCCATATTGGCATAAATATAAGGAGCCCATAAATCATAATCACATTCCACTCCCCCCAGATATCTGGTAAAATACAATAAATAACGCTGATCCTTTTCTTTATCATAAAGTGCCATTAACTCTTCCGAACCATAGGCTGTCCCACTAAATCCGAAAGTCCACGGAGCCAGACGAATATAAATATTTTCCGGATTATCGGCACGAGTGGGAACATCAATACGGCCGATTGACAGCTCTGGATCTACCACTTTATAAGGAAGTATACTAAGTAATTTCGAATTATTCTCCAAAGATAGATTAGCATTCTCCAAAGCTTTCTTATAATCTCCCATATACAAGTACATACGCGCAAGCATACCGTAACCTACAGATTTAGATGCCCGAAAGGCATTCAAAACTGATTTAGCCGGCAAATTGGGAGCCGCAACATCCAAGTCAGCCTTAATCTGATCGTAAACAGCCTGAACACTGGCACGTTCCAAATTCGATTTATTGATATACTTATCAAGAGTTAGAGGAACTCCCGGATCAGTAGCAGCAGTTGTAGGATCATAATGTTTGGCATACGCATTTACTAAAGTCAAAAATTCAAAAGCACGCCCCACCAATGCTTCGGCACGTACTTGTTTTTTATGCTCTTCAGTAGCTTGGGTAGACTCCATTACATCCGAAATAATTACATTATAAGTATAAATACGATTGTACGAGCCTTCCCATAAGAAATCGGATTCCCCATCGCCATATACCTCCGAATCAAAAGAATACAAGCGTTGTTTAGGTAATTCCAAATACATATATCCTCCTGTCATATCATCCTCATAGGGTAAAAAGACATCATCAGTCATAAAATTAGGATAGGATTCGGACGCTTTCATCAATTGCGCATAATTCAACAAGCTTTCATAATCCTCACATTTCTCAGGAATAACAACCCCTTTAGGTTTTATATCCAAATAATCATTGCAGGATGTCAACCCAACAAGACATAGGCAAATTAGTAATTTATATATTTTCATATTCATCTTTCAAATGTTTAAAAATTCAATGATAATCCCAGTGTATAAGTAGCCGGATTAGGAAGGGTTAATGCTCCTCTACCATAACCTGTAACCGCGTATGCTTCCGGATCAATATCTCCATTAGCCGCCCACCACCATACATTGCTGATCTGGCAAGTTATAGCAGCTGATTCAATAGCATATTTTTTCAACCAGCTCTTGGGCAAATTATAGCTCAATGACACATCTCTTAGTTTTATATAATCCGCCTTTTTCACATGTACATCAGCAGAATACCATGCCTGAGCCGTTGTGTAATAAATGCCTCTATTAAAAGAAGGAGCCACTCCCGGAATGTTTTCATCACCCGGATTTCTCCAGTGATTCAAAGCCTTACGATTAAGATTTCTATCTGGCGCGCCACTCATATATCCGGCAACAACATCACGAAGGACATGTCCTCCATAATAAACGAACATAAATGAAAGGTCAAAATCACAAATAGAAAAGAAATTCTTCAATGAAGCCGTATATTTCGGGTCACGAGTTCCGGAATATACCATATCGTCAACAGAACTTACATTAGCCACCTTCTCGCCTTTGCTGTTGTAAACTAAAGCATTTCCATTGACCGGATCAAGACCGGCATAGCGATAACTGAACAAGCTGTTCACCGGATAACCTACCGCTGTAACATTATATGCACTATAGTTAAACACGCTTTCACGGGTACCCGCCAAATTGGTCAGTTCATTTTTATTATAACCAAACATAGCATTTATCCCCCATGTAAAGTTCCTATTCTGAATATTAATACTTTGCAGGGAAACTTCCACACCTCTATTAAACATAGAGCCATAATTCACCATCAATGTGCTCCAGCCCAAGGTCGGGTCTGCATTGCGATCTCCTAAAAGATCGGTTGTTTTTTTATAGTAATAATCAACCGTACCGCTTAAACGTGAATTTAAAATGGCAAAATCAAGACCTAAATTCGTTGAAGTGGTTTTCTCCCAACGCAACTGTGAGTTAGGGGGATTAGATATATATGAGCCGAAATCACCAACCCATTCATTATAACCGGAGTTTGTGACATTCATATAAGGTCCCACTTCTTTTGGTACATTACCACCGATACCATAAGTTACGCGTAAATTCAAACGATTGATCCAAGAACAATTTTTCATAAATTCTTCATTAGCAAGCTGCCAGCTACCACCTACAGACCACAAAGGACGATATTGATATTTAGGATCTGTACCAAATAAATTGGACTGATCAATTCGGATACTACCCGTAATGGAATAACGGTCATCAAAAGTATATGATCCGTTGGCATAAAAGGAAACATAACGGTCCTCCTCATAAATCAGTTCATTATTATCATTATATACCCAGTTAAAGCTACCTCCGAGCGCTTCCGTACCATTAATGGGTGACATTGCCAATGAGTTTATAGGCTTAACCCCCAAACTATTATCATCATATCCCATATAATAATTAGTTGCTCCCGTCAAACGTATAAGGCGACGTTCAGCACCCCCTAATGCAGTTATGGCATGTTTGCCAAAAGTACGGTTAAAGTTCAATTGCGCACGCATGGTATAGGAATAAGCCTCCTTGCGGCTTTCATCCAGCTGGCCGCCTTTAGGAACATTCAGTGTCAATTCTCCTGTTTCCCGGTTATACTGCGCTGCCTCATTAATCATATTACGTACTTTGTACGATATATTAGTATAATGGTTACGTTCCTTAATATATGTACCTTCCGTCTGATATTTTAAATCTAGAGTCAAACCCTCTATAATATTAAATTTGAGGCCGGCATGCAAACGATAATAATTCTCATTATTATGATAATTTTCTTCTCTACGGTTTTCGATGGGATTATAAACCTCATCCATTAAACCGATACTTTGCAGACGTTCCAATTCATAATCAGATTTCTGACGTTGGAAAGCCAACGGATTTCCCTGTTCATCCCTTAACATGAAATAACTGGGATAGTCCATCATCAAGTTCTCATAATCATCAGCACCATTGTCACCTTTATCTCTTGAGAAACTACCGGTTACTCCGAAATCAGCAGAAAGCCATTTATATAATTCAACATCATCTTTCAGACTAAATCCTATACGATCCTTACTTTGATACTTTTGATTACCATAGTTACCCATATAATTAATAGTAGCTATATAGCGATTCTTCTCTGTTCCCCCTGAAATAGACAAATTATGTTGATGAACAATACCTGTTCTGGCAAATTCATCTTCTATTTGTTTTCTATTGTCCCGGTTACGATAAGGCAATAAGGCATCAGACAACTGAGTATCACTCAGCTCACCATTTTCATGTCTATACAAAAGAGCTTCTACCGGACTCACAGAATAACGAGGATTCAAATTTTTATAATCCTTATGATAATAATTAAATCCCTCTATCTGCATATCCACCAATTCCGAGCTATTCATTAAATCCAGATACCCCATATCCGGCTTTGGAGTAATTTTCATACTGCCATTATAGCTAACCCTGGTTTTTCCTATTTGACCACGCTTTGTAGAAATCACGATTACGCCATTCGCTGCACGCGCTCCGTAGATAGAACTTGCCGCCGCATCTTTCAACACAGTTATATTCTGTACCTCTGATGGATTAATCGAAGCCAAGTCCCCTTCATAAGGCATTCCATCAACAACATAAAGAGGATCTTGCTCACCATTGACTGTAGTAATACCACGAATCACAATTTTACTATCATCCTCTTTGTCATACCTTTTATTAATACCGGCCACCATTCCTTCAATGCGTGATAACACATCTGTTTCCAATTTACCCTTCGTACTTTTTTCTGAAATTACAGAATAAGATCCTGTTGCACGCTCTTTAGATAAAGTTTGGTAACCTGTTACTACGACATCCGCCAATGCAGTGGCATTAGTTTCCATTTTCACATTCACTACTTTTTTCCCTGCTTGAGCTTTGACTACTTTATCCGCCATTCCGACAAAAGTAAATGACACTAAATCACCGGGAGCAACCTGTAAACTATACCGACCGTCTATATCAGTCACCGTACCCTGACTTGTACCTCCAATCATAATGGTAGCTCCAATGATACTTTCTCCGATTTCATCCGTAACTATACCTGTCATATAAAAAGGCTCATGTTTTCCTGTCTTTTTTTCGGCTTTTGCAGGTAAAATAAGAATCAAGTTCCTTTTTACTTCATATCGTAACGAAGTCTGTTTACTAAAATCATCTAAAACCACATTCAGAGGAGTTTGAGTATAAGATAAACTCACCCGTTTTCCTGAATCAATGTTCTCTTCATCATAAACAAAATGGATCTTTGCTTCTCTTTGTAGTTGATCCAAGGCTGTCCTGATTAAAACACCGTTCACATTGATCGTTACTTTAGTATCAGCTTGGGCGAATGCATTACCCACCGAACAAAAGAATACGATCAATGTAACAAAGCATTTCACCATGAGGCCTTTGCGATAGATAGTTTCGCTCAAAAGTTTTGTACTCATAATTGTTTGTTGATTTATTATTAAAAAAGTCAATTCTCTCTCTAACTGTCTTATTAGTGCCTGTCTTCAATGTAAATAGTTTCCCCCTCACGAGTAAAATGTACATTAGAAACTCTTTCAATCACCTCAATAGCAAAATTTAACTCCTCATCCCTGAAGATGATGCCGGCAAATCTTTTATTCTTCAATGATTCATTTTTAAAATAGATATCTACGTTATACCACCGCGATAGTTGGGCGACAATTTCTGCCAAAGATGTATTACGAAATTCATAATTCCCCTTCGCCCAAGAAGTAAACAGGTAAGCAGGCACATTACTTGTCAATATATCATCGTTATCCGGCTCAATAACAGC
>CAVJPC010000201.1:0-22010 GCA_963651205.1 Bacteroidaceae bacterium | reverse complement strand
GTTCCTCCAGCGCGCCGTCCGGCATATCCGGTATCAGTTCTTCGAGGGTGAGTTTTCCGGCCACATATTGCGCCGCATCACGGACGGCGAAATACAGGGCTTCGTTTCTGTTGTCGCCGGAATAATTCGATACATAGCTGTCGAATACCTGTGATTCAGTCATGCGGTCGTGCAACACACCCATCTGTGACCTCTTGTGCTCGCCGCCATATTTGTCCAGCAGGTTGATGGCGAGGCCGATTTCTTGTTTTGTTCTCATTTCTTCTTATTGTTAAGTTCTTGTTCTTCTTTTCTTGCAATTGCTTCCATCTGTTTCTTTACGTCCTTCAACTCTTCCAGTGTCATCACCGTGAGGTTCTTGCGGGACTTGGTGCGCGTACGGCAGAATACGTTTATCTTCGCCTTGTTCATTTCGAATTCCTCGGAAGTATCGTTACCATAGTCCTTGTTCAGAAAGGATATTCTCAAAGACAAAGCATAGATGGAACGGCATACGGCTTTCGCTTCTTCCTGCCGCTGCTTGTTCCGCTTCCCGTTCAATTGTTCCAGCAGGTTGCGGGCTTCATTGAAAGTGAGTTCCTTGGTGCTGGCTGTGCGGCCATCGGTGTATTGGGAGATGAAGTCGTGTCGGTCATCGTCATCATATCCCATGGTGTGGAATGTGGCGTGCAGGGCTTTGAGCTGCTGCGGTGATACGGTCTTTTCTTTCATCGTTTTCATATCTGTTGATATTTAGTTATTTTTCTCCGAAATGCTCCTTTGCTTTCTCCGGTACAATATCGTAATACTCTATCGGACCCTTGAACCTGCCTTTGGAAAAGGCGCGGAAGCCTTCCACGTATATTTTCAGCGAAGCGTCATACATCACGCTCCGGGCGGCGCGTCCGTTGGGGAAGTTTCCATCCGCATGGCTGATGAAGATAATCAGCTTGTTCTTGTGCTTTTCCTTGAAATCGATGTACTGCTTGTAACTCATCTGCGCATACTGGAAACTGTCTATCACTATGAAATCGGGGCTCTTCTGACGTTTCAGCCGGAGGCTCAACTGTTCCATGTTCTCGTTGTCTATCAGCAGGAACCGCTTGTTCACCTCCAGCATCCCTTCCCGGCGGAGTGCGTTCTGCATGGTGAGGCAGGCACCCTCTTCCAGGCTGTCGTATGCCACGCGGCCGAAACGGCACAACTCCTTGCAGAGTTTCAATGCGAAGGAAGTCTTGCCGTTCCCCGAGTTTCCCCAAATTATCCAGACCCCTTTCCGCTCGGGAGTACCGAAAGCATCGTACCATTCGCCCTCAAAGTCCAGCGTATCATACTTGATGCTGAGCATCTCGCGCACCCCCTTGGCATTGCGGGCGAAGGTGACCGCTTCATTCTTCATCGCTGCCTCCCTTCTTGCGGCGTGCTTCGATGATGCGCTTGCGGGCGTGGACGGTACGTTTTACCCGGCGAAGGTCATTCTCGCTTTTCTTGGCTTCTATCAACACCTTTTCTATTTCGGTGGTATCGGTCAGTCCGTTTGCCTGACAAATGGCGTAGATATCATTCGTATTTGTTGCTGATACCTCGTAGAACTTGCGTCCGATGCGGCTATGGATTTCCTTGTAGCCTTTCTTGTTGTAGCGCAAGCCACTCTCAATCCGTCTTTTGATGAAGTCAGTGGAGAGGAATGCTATTCCGGCATGACCTTCCAGGCGGTTGTAAATGCTGATGAAGTAAGTGAACACGCTGTCAGTCAGTTTATCCCCTTCATCGAATATCAGCAACGGCTGGTTGAGGAAAGCAATCATGCTGATGGCTTTTTCCAATATGTCACGGAGATTGGTGGTGTCGGTCGGCGCGCCTACCTGCTTTGCTATTTCACGGACGAAATCACTGCGGTGCATATCTTCCGAACACAGGATGTAGAATACATTATTGTGTGTGCGGCGGAACTCGATGGCGGCGGTGGTCTTGCCGCATCCCGCATCGCCCACTATCCAGTGCACGTTCTTGTAGGTCTGCGCATCGGCAAAGGCGAAGGTGATGTCCTGGAATGTCTTGCTGTCATGCAGCATCCAACGCTCGAAACTGAAACCTATCTGTGTGGCGATACGGGTGAACATATCATCGGAGATATTCTCATATTTCGAATTCAGTATCTGGCTGACGGTGGCCGCACTGACGTTCTGCAGCGATTCGGCTGCACGGTTGCGGGTGGGGTAATTGTCGCAGTAGCGGCTGAGGGCATCGCGTACCGTATCCTTTTGTTCTTGGGTAAATCCTTTCATTGCTTTATTCAGTCTTTAATTGGTTCGTAAATGGTTCTTAAATTACGCCCGGCGCGTGGGCCGGCGGTTAAAATTGTTCCAGCCTGTCCAGTTCATCGAAGGTCATGAGCGAAACCTGCTTGGTGTAGTCGCCGTCACTGGATATACC
Source organism: Bacteroidaceae bacterium (assembly GCA_963651205.1). Taxonomy (GTDB): domain Bacteria; phylum Bacteroidota; class Bacteroidia; order Bacteroidales; family Bacteroidaceae; genus Phocaeicola. The sequence goes on along the minus strand of CAVJPC010000201.1, from coordinate 19,595 downwards.
TTTGAGGTCTTCCACATCCATCAGTGCCGGTTCGGGTATCTCCACCTTTTCGGGTGCCTCCACAGGAGCCTTGAGCCTTCCGGCTTTCATCTCTTCGCGGTAGTATTCCATCTCCTTCTTGGAGATACCTACAGGCAACGGCAGGTTCAGTCTGTAATATCCTTCCGTCTTGCAGACTTCGACAAAGAGGTCTTCGGCGGCGATGTATTGTGCGGCTTTGGCACGCTTGTTGGCATCCAGCTGGGCAAACAGGATGGCGTTCTCTTCTTCGGTGCGTTCCTGAGTGGCACGGTGTATCTTCACTTTCGGGGTGGCGGTGGCGGCATATTTCAATCCCGTATCCGTCACTTGCCATAGTTCGATGCGTGTCATGTTCTCCGGGTCATAACGGTAATGGAACTTGTTGCCGATATTCAGCAGGTGGAAATTCATGTCCACATTGCCTTCATTGTCGTACACCATGTAGCGGTATTCCTCGTTATTGACGGTGAACGTATAGCCCTCTTTTTGGTAGGTGACAGGCAGAGGAGAGTAAATCATGAATATTTCCTCTGCTTCGTAATCGTCCAGCACCTGCGCTTTCGGGTTTTCGATGGCGGTCTGCATTTCGATGCGGCGCATACCTGTGCTGCTGGTGGGATGGACGCTGTTGTTCCAGTCCTCGCGGCACTGTGCATACTGTTCTTTCAGTTCTTCCAAGGTAGGCAGTTTGTCGATGTTTTTTGTAATCAGCTCCATGTTGGGCTTGCTGTTCAATTTCTTGGTGTTGACGTTCTGTCCTGTGAAGTTGTACAACTTGTGCAGCACCTGTGCCTGGAATCGTCCGAAAGCGGCTTCGATGGTTTTGGACTGGCCGTTGTGGGGCATGGTGGTCTTGTGCAGGTGGCAGATCTTCTTGAAGAATCCTTGCGATGCCAGTTTTTTATGGCCGCCTTGGTTGTCGGTCACGATTTCGTAGGGCTTCACCTTCCATTTCGTCAGCGTGTCGCGGTAGGCCTGGTACTGGCTGAGGAAGTTTTCGCCATCGCCTATGTAATAGCCCAGGAACACTTCGGTGCCGGCGTCCATCACTTCGTACACATCGGTGGCGCGTGCCACCATGCGTTTCTGCTTTTCGTCATATACCTTATAGTATAGATTCAACCGTGTTCCGTCCGAGTACCAGAGTGCGTTGGGCATCTCCGGCAGGATGGTGTCGAAGGTGGGCATATACTTGTTCTTGAACTCGCGTTCGCCGAATACGGCTGCATACCACCATACCATGATTTCGGGAGAGTACAAGAAATTGTGGACGGTGGTAGGTGACTTGATGGCCTTCAATCCGCGAAGCGGTGCCTGGCGGTTGTATTCCTCGAATATCTGGGCGTCAGTGTAGACCGGAAACTTGCTGCGCCTCAATTTCAACAGCAGGTAGCCTTCCGCCTTGTTGATTCTTTGAGCCGCCTTGTTGCCCACATTGGCATTGACCAAAGCCACATGACCCACTTTCTTGTAAGCGTTGAACTTCTCGCGCAGGCGACCGGGATTGGTCGGGAGCGTGTGATGGCAGCGCTCGCGCAAAGTCTCGCAACATATCAGCACACTGTTCCATGTTTCGGGGCGGCGGGTATGCCCGCTTTTGGCATGGTCGGCATTGCGTTTCTTCTCGGTGCGCACCATTTCGTTCATCACCTGTGCGTTGAGGATGTATTCCAACTGGCGTTCTGTGGATATCTTTCCGCCGTTCGGGGCGACATACGTCTTGTAGAAGTCCACCGCTTCGCGGTCGAACTTTATCTGTGTGCTGATATACTTTTCTTCTTCCTGCTTTTTCATGGCTTCCTTGGCTCCTTTGTTCTTTTCATCGTAGGCGGCACGGATGTCTTTAGGTAAAGAATCATAAGCAATGAGGGCGTAATTTCCTTTCCCTTTCCCTTGACGTACTACCCGAAGTATCCCGTCACGCACCTTTTTGTCGTAATTGGGCTTGCTTAGGATTCCTGCCGAAAATAATTCGGGGAAACTGACGCATAGTATGTTACCGTACATTTCCATAGTGAGAGTAATTTTATCTTTTTATTGTGCAAGCCCCGGAATCGAACCGGGGAATGAGCCGCTCTTCTGTCTTACTCTGTAATCGAAAAGTTCCCTGCCTGCTCCCTGGTGTCTAGGCGTTGTGCTCTTTGTAGAAGGTCTGCCCGATGAAACTCAAACAGCACACTACCACCAGTGCCACGCTGGCGGCAAGTTCTTTCCCGCTGGGCTGCATATTGTCTGCCAGCGATACAGCTACCACCATTCCGATGACTGCTGCTATACCTTGGATGATTCTGAATGTTTTCATATATCTGTTGTTTTTAATGGTTGTTGTTGTAAAAAGCCTATCCCTATTCATCCCGAACCGGGATAGTTTCGCTACATTTGTAGCTGATACAAATAATCGTTTTATTTAAAACTTTATTCTTATGACTGACCAAGATTCAAACCAGCAAAGCCTCATTGATGAGCTTGAAATAGCTGTAGACGCATTAACTGTCGAAAATTTCGCTATGCGCTCACAAATGAAGGCTTTAGAAGAAATTGTTCTCGCTTTGGTTGTTACACATCCGGAAAACCGGGAATCCATGCTCGAAGGATACGCCTCACGTTTGAAAGAGGGTGTCGGATTAATTGACCTCGTTGACGATATGCTTTTGACTGAAGAAAGCGCAGAAATCGTTGCACACAAGAAGGATGCGATACGGGAACACGTAAACAAGATTCTCGCAATGCGCTCTCGGAAAGACCTTGCAAACTGAATTTGTCATACACTTCCTGGATGTCCTTTATTCTATCCATGTATCCGGGTTCCGACCCGGATATGTTTCTTGATTTCTTTCTCATGCCTGTCTTATTTATAAGGTTACTGATTTATTCCTGCTCCTCCCATTCCAGCGAAAGCTGCTCGTACACCGGGCGAACTTCGGGATATATCACCCCATGTTCTCGGTTGTGTAGGGCCGCACCGTTCAGCGAACGGACTACACGCTCGCTCACGGCGGTTCCGGCATATACCTTGCGCACGTGGTCGTAGCTCACACCCAGATTCGTTGCGACAACAGCCATGTCGCCTCTGTCAATATAGGATTTTACTTTCTCCTTCCATTCCGCAAAGAAGGGACGGAACTTGGGAAGGGGAAGTTTCTTCTTGTCTTCAACCACTGTTTGAATGCCATTTGAAGAATAGGAGCCGGTGCGGCGGATGCTGGGAAGAACTACGTTGGTCACCCATTTGCGAAAGGCGCGAGCTTCGGGCTTGCGAGATTGAAAAATTAAGCCGTATAAACCAGACTCGTTAACAGTCCATGTCTCTCTTCCCTGACCTGATACAAATAATGTTTGTATCAGCTTCTCGTCATTATCTAAACGCTTGACAGTCATACTGACATCCTGTAATCCTAAAGCGTAACAGATATCCTTGGCAATGAACCAAGGTTCGTTATTGATAACTTCAGTGCGGATGCTAATGTCTGCGTCTTCATTGTAGAACATTTGTAGGCTCGTAGCCTGCTGGTTGCTTACGGTATTCATATATCTCTAAATTTTATAAGGTTATTGTTTCACGATATGGATTTTCCACTTTCTTTGTGATAGTAGTGATTTCAAACTGCTCGCCACCATGATTCAGTGCATAAGCACGAAGGATACGAGCCGTAGGACTTTTGGTTTCAAACCTCATGGCAGACTGCACAGTTCTTTCTGTAACCTTGAACACCCTGGCTATTTCTCTTTGTAACCCAAGGCTGATTTTAATCTCTTCTCTTTTTTCTTCCATATTGCTATTATTTTTAATTGTTATTCCTTATCTTTGAAGCGTCTGCTTATCTAAGACTTTGCAAATATCGCGACTTGTTTCGATATAAGCAAATTAAAATCGAATTATTTCACGATTTATTTAAAATATCATGGATGAAAACGAAACAATTCACGAGCGAATAACTCAGTTAGTTGAAATGTTTGGCCAAGGAAAAAATACTGTATTTTCCTCTATTATAGGAAGTAACGAAGCCAATGTACGTGGGTATAGAACATCGGTAATGCCTAAATTTGACTTTCTGGAAAAAATCGCGAGAAATCTCGATATTGATTTAAAATGGCTTCTTACAGGTGAAGGTTCGATGCTACATTCTAATCAGCAAGCATTGGTCAGCTACGAACCAACCATTGGCGTTCCATACTATGACGTAGACTTCATAGCTGGTTTTGACCAAATATTCAATGACCAAACATTACTTCCATCCCATAATGTGGTTTTTAAACCATTTGAAAAAGCGACTCTATGGTGTAACGTAACAGGCCACAGTATGGAGCAAAAGATAAATCATGGAGATATCATAGCCTTGAAGGAATGTACAGTTGAGGATGTGCAATATGGCGAAATATACGCCGTAGTCCTTGACACCATACGGACAGTAAAGATACTCCGGAAATCGGAAGACCCTAATAAGTTCCGTTATGTTCCGGTTAACAAAGCGGAGTATGATGACCAGGATTTTGACAAAAGTCGCATCATAAAGATATATGAGGTGTTGGGTAATATCAGCAAGTTTTTCTAAAATATATTAGTGTATAATACAATAAAAAAACAAGATTATGGAATTTATAGATTCAGTTAGAAAACATATTAAGGATATTAGTTGCTACCAAAATAATAAAGATTTTACTAAAGAAATAGATAAGTTTATATCCGAGAATAAGGGTTTAAACGAATCAGAACTTCTAGATAGAATGTATGAAGTATATGGAACTCGCATCAAGTTCTTCGAAGAGGCAACGCGGTGTAAATACATGAAATCCATTAAAGAATGGGTTGCAACATTCGGCTTTTTTCTCGTGGTCGGCATCATTATTTGGATTATTGTTTTTGCAATGGCTTCCGTTGAACATCCTATGTGATAAAATACATACTTTTGAAATGCTATTAAAACATTAAAAACATGGAAATGGAACTACAAGAATTTGTGAGAGAAACTTTACTCCAGATAACCAGAGGAGTGAAAGAAGCGCAAGAGGCAGTGAAAGAATATGGTGGTGTTGTTAATCCCAAGCAATATAGAAACCCAACCGATGTAACTAATGCAAAAATCAACAATGAATTTTGTCCCGTACAAGATATTGATTTCGAGGTCGCTCTGACATCAACTACCGGAAAGGAAAATAAAGCAGGCATCGGTGTAGCTCTAGGAAGTTTTAAAGTGGGAGCTGACAGGAATAACGAAGATAAATTGATTGCAGCTACAAGTGTGAGTTTTACAGTCCCGTTAGTTTTTCCAACAGAAGATAATGGAAATACTAAGTGCAGCAGTGGTTCACCTATTTATGTTGCTGCTTCTCGAAGGAATTATCGTATGTAGCCTCTTGGGTTCCATATTCAATATAGTCGGCTAATCTTTGTGCCATATCTACAAACCAATCAGGATGTATATTGCAGCAATTTTCATGGGATAATATTTTCATTATTATCCGTCTTCTCAAAAGCCGCAACCTCCATTGTTTGAATGCTCTGAACATATTTTTATTCTTAAATTAATGCTCCCGGTACAAACACCGGGAGCTAACCAAACTAAAAAAACTAATACCGCAATTCCTGCTAAAAGCTTGGGGCAGAAAGTGGATTCGAACCACTGACACGATGAGATTGAATTCCCGCAATCCCCTAGACTACCAACTGTCCTATTCTGCCATATTTAAGCCACACGCACGCTTTTTCACTGCTAATATACATCTTATTTATATATTATCAACTATTAATCAATGCTTTACGCGATATTTGCCACGCAGAACACATTAAAAATACTAATACTATCCCCCTATAAATACGACTAAAACGTATCAAAAGTAGCACTTTACTTGAATTGTCAACAGTATAATCATTATCATAAGTAGTTAAAATAGTATGCCTAAACTTCTATTTTGAGCCATTTTTACTCTATATCTGTATGCCTTAATGGTATGTTTAATGGTATGCCTAAACCGTTTTTTAACACTGGTGTATATTTCTTCCTCTCATCGTTCGTTTTCCAATTAAAGAGTATTTAAACAGTCCTCTAAACAGCAAAACAATCCCCTCCAAAAGCCCGAAATCTTCTTTCTAAGCCATTTGGAGGGGATTTATAAGGTATTTCCCTTGTGATGTTACATATCTGCCTAGAATGTTACCGTTTAGACTGTTTGGATGTTACATGATTGCTCGGTATTTCCACATTTCGATTTGTGCCGGTCATGATGCTTGATGTTGCTCAAATGCCTTGTTCATCGGTATTTCCGATGTTTTGCCCGATGTGTAATGTAACGCATTTCATTCTGTACCCCCTATCGAACACTTCCCTATATTGGGGCATCACCGTCATCCGGTTTCCACGCTTCAGCCCCCACAACTCGTTTCTCCGGTCACGGAACGCTTTTAGAACGGGATGCGCATCCTGCCCCTCTTCTGAATAAAACAAGTTTTTATTCCTGATAACATCCAGCAACTGTCCATGTGTCATCACCATTTCCAGTTCTTCATCCCGCCTGCCGGCCTCCGATGGCGGACAAGATACGGACAGTCTGTTTTCCGTACTTATCCGGGACAGGGCATTACCCAGCATCCGTCCCTCGAACATCGCCTCCCAGTCCCGGTTACGGACGGGAAGACCGAAGATACGGTGCAACCCCACGTTATCTATCAGCATACAGGACTCCTTATCACCCGACTTCCGCAGTCCCCGTCCCACCTGTTGCAGATATTTCGCCAACGAAAGAGTGGGACGAGCCAGTTGCACAAACTCCACGTCGGGACAGTCGAAACCTTCGGAGAAGATATCCACATTGACCAACACTTTAATTCGTCCCTGCTTGAAACCCTCCACCTGTTTCCTACGCTCCGAAGCAGGGGTCTTGCTGTCGATAGCTACGGCTTCCACACCATGTGCGCTGTAATAGGCAGCTATCTGTCGGGCATGAGTTATGCTGACGGCATACACAATTCCTTTTTTCTCGGCGGCATATCTCTCGACGCTTTCATACAGCTTTCGGATACCGGCTTGCCGGTTTAAAAGCGCGTTCATCTCCTTTACCTGATAATCCCCGTCCGCCCCGCGTTTCTTCAGCGAGTTAATGATTTGTTGCTCCCTGCTGTTCGCACGGATGGACACGTAATCGAACGCCGATAACCAGCCTTTCCCGATAAATTCCGCAATGCTCCACGAGGTAACCAGCGCGTCAAACAAGTCCGTAAAGCCTTTGCCGTTCAGCCGGCAGGGTGTGGCAGTCATCCCCAGTTTCCTCGCTTCCGGGTATCTCTTCCAAAGTTCCCTGTAAGTTTCCGCCAGTGCATGATGCGCTTCGTCAATGACTATCAGCCCGGGGGCTTCCTCCACGCTCGTCCAGTTACGAGACAGCCACTGGATGGAAAATACCCTCACCGTTCCGTCCTCTTTTCCCATTCCATACCGAGCTACAGTCTCGTCTATCTGTTCCACCAGCTCCCTGCGGTGCGCCACTATCCACACCCGGATACCGGAACGGTGGAGGAACTCTCTCACCACTGCCGCCAACAGATGTGTCTTCCCTGTGCCCGTAGGCATCTGTACCATGACACTCCGATGAAACTCCCACTCCTTAAAGAGCCGGGACTTCATCTCCTGCTGGTAGTCACGAAGACCATCGTTGTTACAAGACATAGGCGGATGCCGGTCACTACCGGCAACAAAAGAGGAAAAGGCCATATACGTTATCGCATACAGCCTATAAGACTTTTTAAATAAAATATTAATAGGTTACATAAACAATTCCGTCCGAACAAAGATTCCGGATGAAATCCAACGGGAAATTTCCAATCGGATCATCTATTTTATTCTCATCCTAATCATCCATATAAACATGGCTGGAAAGTATGTTCCATTTACGAATCCAGTAAATCCTATATCTCACCCCCTCAGTTCTTGAATCGTATTAAATTCATCAGGGGTAAGTACCTGAATATCCTCGAAGAGAAAATCTTTCTTGTTACGTGTTACAATTACTTCGCATTGCACCGACTTGGCACAACAATATTGAAGGGAATCTTCAAAATCTTTCGCTTTTAACGAAACAGCCCTTTCAAAAACTTCTTTCGTCAAAGATTCAACGCATAACAACGAACTTATTTTAGACAACTCAGCATACAATCTCTCTCCACGTAAAGTTTTACGCAATATATATGCAATATTAGCCATCGTCAGTACAGATACGATTAATATAAAACCCGGTTTCTTAGTCAAAGCCAAGACTTTTGCAGCAGCCACATATCCTTCACGCTCCAGAATCAGATCAATAAGGACATTTGTATCAATGAATATCTTTCTCATTTACCTAATAAATAAGAGAGTCTGTCATCAGCTTCAAGATCCTCTTTAGAAATACCCGAAGCAATACCAACCAATTCTTTAATATCATCAGGTATTCCTTGCAACTTATCCATAGCCTCCGGAGCCCCTTTTTTTTCACTCCATACCGCTACATGAGTTACTCCTCTTAACAAACTCACTGCCTTCCTGATAAGAGGCAAAAGTTTATTGTCTTCTACTGTAACTATTAATTGTGCCATAAATCCTCCTTTTTTGCAAAGAAACAAAATCCAAAGGGAAATTCCTAGTCGGATCATTTATTTTATTATTTCAGATGGATTTTAAAGACAAGACCTCCGGAGAAGTATTTGCAGCGGTTCAGTTCTACTACGACGTTGATGTAGTCTTTCCAAAAGCTATACTCCATGCCCACATTGCAGGTTCTTGCATCATACTCCGCCATCAGATTAAGATTATTAACAGCTTTAATCAAAGGCTGGTCACCGAGTAGCTGAAAACGGAAGTTTGTGCCGAATGAAGGACGTTTATAATGCTCCATACCTTTGGCATTACCATATACAAATGCGGCATGAACACCCCATTCACCTATGTTCTGAAAATCCATGTGTTTGGTTACAGCCAGATAATAACGTGTAACGTAATTATTGGAACCGCTTATATTACCAGACACCAGTTCACCACCGCCATGATCGGCATGAGAGGTGGGATCGTCCAGACCAAGGACTATTTGCGGAGTACACTCCTTCCACCACCCTTCTTTCCAAAGACGCAGACGCGCACTGAAAGCCCGGTCCTGATTCGTGAATTTTCCCCAAGACTGTTCCGGGAAATAAGTAGAGCCGTGATCCGCATGTACCAATGTACAGATATACGACACCTCCAGCCAAGGAAAAATAGTAATATTAATGTAATAATTGAAGGTATACCCCACTTCACTGCTACGAAAATGGGTGGATAACGGATGAGTATTCAAATAGTTTCCACCAAACAGAAAAGTTTTATCACGCTGCATATCAGCCGTGGGAGCATGAAGCAGTCCGGTAGTCCCCAGCAATGCCTGGGCATCGGCCAATAAGGAAACACTACACCAAAAAACGAGCAATAAGATTCTTTTCATCAAGCTACTCCTTACATATATTCCACATGAACAACAGATTGCCGATAATATAACGTCTCCACATCCGGCGAGGTTCTTTCAATAACCGATAGCACCATTCCAGAGAATGTCTCTGCCACCAGACGGGAGCACGCTTTACCGTTCCGGCATAGAAATCGAAAACAGCACCTATCGTTCCGCAATGACAATAGATTTTTAACTCATACCAATGAGTGTACGCCCATTTCTCCTGTTTGGGGGCAGTCATCCCTATCCAGAGCAAATCAGGATTTGCCTTGTTGATAGCTTCAACTATCGCATGATTGTCCTCTTCCGAAAACTCCGGCTTATAGGGTGGCGAATAGGTTTCCACTTCAATGTTGGGATAATCCACCTCTGCATGCCGCTTGATTAATGCCAGCACCTTTTCGCTACTGCCCATGAAAAAACATTTTCCTCCCCTCCGGTTCAGCTTGTTCATTTCAAATTCGAACAAATCCCAGCCGGCAATGCGCCCTGTAGGTTTGGATTTTGCATTCAGCCAACGACACGCCTTAACGATGCTTGCCCCGTCGGGGATTAACACATCCCCCCGCTGCAAAGCTTCGGCAAAGAGCTTGTCTTTCTGGGCGGTGTTGTAGGAATGGGCGTTGATGGTATTGATCAGGAGTTTGCCTTCCGGCAAAGCAGCCAACCCTTGGCGGTTTTCCACCAGGGACAAATTTGTCAACTTCAATAACATGAATATGGCAGTTCTAAAATATTATATTATTTTTGTGACTCAACAGCGAACGCCATGAGCCGATTAAAAGAATTCCCGTCCATTCATGACCGCATCCACACCGGATACGGCAATCCTTTACGCTCCTTTTACGAGATAGGCAGAATCCTGTCCGACAAAGAGCAACAAGAAGTTATTGCCCGAGTCCGTGCGAAAGGATACCGGGTGGAGAAACTGGAATTTTACGAATATGCCCCGACAGACACCATGCGACATTTGTTTGTGCGGATGGAAGATGAAGCGGAAAGCATTCCTTATTTTATGCTGGACAAAGAATGCTGGAGTGAGATTGTGGATGCGCTACTGGTTGTTTACAAGTTGATATTTCAAAAATACACTTATAATCAATCTCATTCATGGTATAAATAGATTTTTCAGATAAAAATTTAATCTGATATAATATACTTTCCATATATCTCAGAAACAATAGTTCGTGATTTAGGCCAATTTTTCTTTTTTAATTCACTAATCTGAGCCTCTAACAGACAATTCCTTTTACCATCATCAGATATTAATTCTAATACTTTATCCACAAATTTATTACTATTTCCTAATGGAATCATGCCCAACGAATTTAGGACACTTTCCTGTCCACCACATTCCATATATATTGCAGGAGTTCCGTGTAATATGGCTTCACAAACTGGCATACCTAACCCCTCGTGCAATGATGTTGAGACATATAACCAACACGATTGATATAATTCATGTAATTTTTCAGTATTAACATTAGCAATCCATTCTAATTTCAAATTATCTACTTTTTGAAGTGTTCCCAAAACTTTTTGGAAATATATTTTATAAAAATTGCTAGTAGTACATTCCCCGACTATAATAAATCGTATTGTTTTATTGTACATTTTAGCTAAACGTTTTATATACAAAAGCAAATTTATACAATTTTTATTTTCTATTATTCGACCTACATACAAAAGAGTACACTCCGTATTTTTAGAGTATTTTCTATTGCTAACATTGTAAGGTATCAATGGACAACTTTCTATTCTTTTAAAGCCAAAAGGCTTTAAACAAATTCTATTAAAATCACTTACCGTAATCCAATTTGCTTTTCGAGGTAATAGTAAAAGTTGAATATATGTTCCTATTGCACGTAACGATGAAAGAGGATTAGTCAACCAAAAATATTTAGCAGGAGTTATATTATGGTATATAAACACAACTTTGGAATAATCCTCTATATATTTTACATTAGGGTCAAAAACACCATAATGCCAAAAAATAATAGATGTAGATTTTTCTTGAGTAGCCTCTTTTATAATATCTATATAATTATCTATATCTGGATAAATATAAGTAGACTCAACTCCCCATATTTTTTCAATTAGACTACCTAAGTATTTAGCATAAATATTTAAAGAATTATAGGGAGAAGATTTTTTATTCCATTGATAAATATGATTCATTTTTTTAAAAGTTTACGAATTACAAGCATAAAACGAACTACATGTGAACACAAACGAGGAGATAAATTAAAAATAAAACACAATAATTTTCTAATCAATGTCCCTGTATACATCACAGTCTTAATATTACGTGTTTTCATTTGTTCAAAGAAAATATTCTTCAATTTTATCGAATTCGAGGACTCAAGTAATAAAAATATACTAATTATAGAATCTGATAATATCCTTTTATAAAATTCATATGGAGTTTGAAGAAACGTATCATGTACACGAAAACAAACAAAAATAAGATCGTCAATTCTTTTTTCACTTATAGAGTTTAAAATAGATCCATGTCTACATGTATAATTATAGCAGATTCTACTATAAATTTTAATTCTGTTAATAAATGGAAAAACACGTGTATTAAATTCTACATCTTCATATAGTATTCCCTCCATAAATAAAAAGGAATTTTTCTCTAAAAAAGATCTCTTATAAAGAAAAGCCCATGCAAATAAATATGTAGAACAAACTTGTTCCATAAATTGTACACCATTTATTACATGTGATATTTTATTTCTACACGTACAATAAAACTGAGGTAATTCTACCCCTAATTCACTAACCCTACGCCATTCCACCCATAAAACATCTAAATCATTTAAAGAACATTCTTTATACAAATCATTTAACAAATTAGGCATTATAAAATCATCAGAATCTACAAACCAAATATATTCTCCTAAAGCAACATTAAGACCTGCATTTCTCGCAGAGCTCAAACCTCCATTGGGTTTATCAATAAGTTTACAATTAGAATATTTTTCTAAATATGGTTGTATAATTTCCAATGAGCTGTCAGTAGAGCCATCATTAACAATAATAATTTCATAATCTTCATAAGACATATTTTGCTCTAGAAGACTATTAAGACATCGAGCCACAAAATCCTCAACATTATAAACTGGGACTATTAGTGATATTTTTTTCATTCCTGTATTCAATTCCAAATAAAAACAGCCTCAGGATTCAAATAAATAAAGCGTCCCCAATATAGGCATAAATAAGAACAAGCAATGATTATACATCCTCGCATCAATCCTAAATACCCTTTCGAGCGCAAGGCAACCTGATTTTTCGAAAAAATATAAAGAGAATATCCAAAAGGTATAAACCAATATATATATAATTGGCCAAACATTCTAGCCAATATTTCATATCCATGCACCAATCGACACATAAAAAATGCAAAAACCATAATATTATAAAAACATTGAACTTTTTGTTCTTGACGTAAACAAAGTGCTATATATGATGATATAATAATTGAACATTCAAATATAAATTGAAAAGATTTAGTGATTATAGATTGTTGAGCACCTTCAAGAATAGAATCCGTACCCAACCAACGATCAGATTCTTCTACATAGTGCAATAAATGATCTGAAAAAAGCAAAATTCCAAAATTTATTCTCTGCAATACCTCTGAGAATAAAGATCCAACATCTATATTCAACAAATAATAAGAAACACTTAGTAACAATAAAGCAATCTCAGCTTTAATTTTTCTATGAAAAAAATAATAGGAAAAAGCAATAAACGGAAATGCGAAAATAGTACCTGAATGAATTAGATTTGCGCATAACAAACCTATTATCATTTTCGACCATTTCTTTTCAAACATAAAATGGACTGCAACAAATATAAAAGGCATTCCTACAAATTGTCGAATCAAATTTTCATGTAATACTAACATCGAAAGAATGGCAAAGAAATACATCCATCTGCCTTCCTTTAAAGAATAAGAAGATATTAAAAAACAAATACCGCATAACAAAATTATTTCATAAACAAACAAAGCACCTGTAAAACTAAATCCAATGTTTTTTAATAACTCATTTAAACAATCAAATAACAATTGTGTACCCTCAAAATATCCAACCTCATAAATATCTTTATAATGCAAATAATCAACTCCTCTATCGTATCTTAAAGCTTCAATAAGTGCATAAAACAAAGCAGAAGGAATAAACAATTTAAAGACCTCTTTTTTAGTATGACATTCATCGTTTTTAATACTAAAACACAATAATAGAAAGAAAGCTAAAGAATACAGAAATATGTGGTCAATTCCAGACATATCTATTATTTTTTATTAAGAATTTAATTAGCTATAAAACCTATCATAAAGAATTATCACTTGCAATTTCAAATAAAATTATATCTTCAATATAAAGTTCTTACAATATGCATATTATCTTCTACCTATAAGCATTCGAAGATAATCATCCATTTTATCACTAAATTTTATTATTCCGACTGCTAATCTATAATATTCCCAATTAGCTAAGTAATACCCAATCCGATGATAAAATCTAATTTGAAACGCTTTCAAACACGTATTACTCTCCGGCCACAACTCTCTCCATAAATTAAAATTCCTTAAATTATTATTTACTAAAAATGCTTTTTTCAGATAAAAACATCTGCGCAAGAAAGGTATATGATATAATGAATAGAGACCTTGCTCCTTTAAAAAAGATTCAATAAGCAAACATGCACTAATCATATCCTCCAATTGCTTCATTGTAGCATGATGAGATACAGAGCTCATATAAATAGCATAATGATAAAAAGCCTCTTCCACATACGAGACTCGACGTGCGAAACAATGCAATCTCACAGAGGTGCACAAATCCTCCCACATACTTATCCCAACAGGGAACTGAATATGATTATCTTCATACAGGCTTTTCCGAACCAAAGCCCCACACACACTGGAATGAAGCTTTCCCACCAGCATCTGCTCCACAATGTCACCCTTACGCCTGAAGGGATTCTGGCTGTAACGGGTACGTTTACCTTGTTTCTCCTCATAATAATCACACATCACAATATCAGCATTGTCTTCACAAGCCTTCATGTATAGTTTCTCATACATATCAAGATCTACCCAGTCATCACCATCGCAATAAATAACATATTCTCCACCGGCTGCTTCAAGCCCCGTATTACGGGCCACACCGGAACCCATGTTTTTTTCATGAGTAATGATCTTTATGCCTGACTTCCGTTGCGGATATTCATCTATTACAAACTGTAATACCTGAATACTATTGTCTGGAGTACAATCATTCACAAAAATATATTCAATATCCTGCATTGTCTGGCAAAATAAAGAACGGGCACAGCGTTCTATATATTTTTCAACTTTATATATAAGAACGATAACACTTACTTTAGGAATATTCATCAACTACAATTTATCGATCAGACTAAAAGATTTTCTTCTCCACTCATACAACCTCTCCTCCACCAAATCCCAATTTAAATTGGTCATACCAAATTCCTGATTTTCATATAAACACTTCTCCAATTTAAATATATTCAACAGGGATTTAATTCTAGCCCAACCTCTTTCTTTATTACTCACAACAATAAAAGGCTTATGAAATAATATAGAAAATACACAAGCATGAAAACTATCCGTAACAACCAGTTCCGCATCCATAAAGCCTCGCAACCATTGTTCTACCGGCAGCTGGATACGTTCTGCCAAAGGTGCACTCCAATCTTCCACACGTGAATTTCCGCTGAAAGGAATCAGCCCTTTCTCACCAGCCAACTGTGATATTAAATTTGTTGTCGATTCTGTCTCATCCAAGATATAGCATAATAATGTACCTTTACTTTTAGGAACATTCGCCCTTTCCACTAAATCTATATAATCCTGAACATTCAAGAGCATAGTGGGGTCTAACACATGGCTGGCATTCACCCCTAAAAACTTGTGACACAATCCTACTGCCGATTCCTCACGAACACTTACCACATCAAATTTTCGTATCAGTTTGCTACAATGTTTAGTCTGCCAGGCAGTATATTCCCATTCACTGGTTCCAAAAGAAGCAGCATACACTATCCGCCTAACGTTCCAATCCTTTGCAAAGTCTAAATATGCATTCTCTATTTTAGTCGGATAATACATAGGGCGCCAAACCTGATCGCTGCCCACTACAAAAGCATCAAAATCCTTTTCTTTAAGATCCAGTAATTTTTCGACTTCAAAATGATGAATGTATTTATCCATAAATTGCAAAGTATATTGACTAACAATTGGATATACACGATTATAATAAGATTCAAAAAAAACTTGCTCATTCTTACCCAATATATATTTCCTTATAATCCGTTTTGGAAAAGAATAAGGCCATTTCCAGACAGGTAATTTAGCTTTATTTGGTGTAGTTATCACCGAAACTTCATGCCCCATTCGTTCCAATACCGTCTGCAAAGCATACGCTTGAAGTATCCCTCCATAATTAGTACGGAGAGGCAATGTCAATATTCCAATTCTCATAATTTAAATCCTGAATGTTAAAAAAAAAATCAAACGAGCATCCTTACTGTGATTATAACAGAACCACCTATCATCTACTCCCCACAACTACTCTTTCTTCTCCCCCGCCAAATACTCCCACGAGTTCTCCGTCACCACATTCCACCACTCCCGTTTCACCGCCTCTATCTCCTCATCCAGTCCGCAGTCGCCATAGTTCTCGACCAAAGGGTGCATAATAGTAGCATAAAAATTTAAATTGTCAGTTTGCCATTAAGGGCACTGTAATAACTACGGTCTGTCATGTGGATGGATTTACAAAACTCCTTTACATTGACACCGCTGGCCTTTCTAAGGACTTTGATACTATCGGCCAACTTCTTCGTAGAAAAATCTCTGTCTTTCATTCTTTTTCAGTTTAAATATCGTTAATAATATGATCTGTCTACTAATTGTCTGTCCACAGTGGACAGACACATCTATTTTTTCCTTTGTAACTTCGCTGCCATTATTACAAAAACAAAGCACACATGGCTATAAAAGCATTGAAACAAAGCGTCTCCATCAGCGAGACGCAGAAAATGATCCACCGGTGGAAAAGACAGGGAATAAACGATCCCACCATAACCAAGTTACTGGACCTCTACCTGGGAATACCCGCATACATGAATTCCAAAGGCATCTATCCGCTCTGCAATTTCTATGACATCCGGCTGTCACTCCGCTTTTCATACACATCGGCACTGGTCGTCGCAGTGACAAACTGCCGGTCATTCGGAATGATATGGGACGAGGCACACACCAATATCATCGCATTCTACTCACCGTTATGGTATCACAAAGAAGATGGAAATCCAATGAAATCACCGCAGGATTCTGAGCAGAAAACACCGCAGGATCCTGCGCAGGATTCTGCTTTTAATAGTAATATAATATATAATATAAATAATATATATCCTCCGGAGGATTCCCGTAAGGGATATTCCGCTGGAAATGAAGCACAGAATTCCGGGAAAACGGATGCCGAAAAGACTCCTTCGGAGATTCCTCCGGAAACGCCTGACGGCGAAAAAACTTCGTCAGTCCCGTCTCCTGCCACAGACTTCTTCCACCGGCTCAACGCCAGTCCCGAAGAAAAGCAGCGGGTACTGGTCCCACTCATCAACAGCATAGCAGCCGGTCATAACTACACTCGTCCAAGGGCACTACAAGGGCTGGTCATCCTGGTAAACCAATTTCTCATCCCTTACTTCGACTCCGATCCACGCTTCTCCCGGAACTCGCACACAGGAAGAATCATCTGGCTGCAAAACCTCATGAAGACGCGCCACGGACAGTCACTGCTGGAACAAGCCATCGTCCGGCTGGGCAGTGAACTGAACAAGGGCCTGGAGGAAAAGCGCAAGAAACTCCGTGAATTCCGCCCCGTTTCCCCCTTCGAATGGAAGGACCCCGACAAGGATATCCGTTACTATGACGATCCCATAGATGGAAAAGTGGAAATACCGGAAAATGCACTCCCACGGCCTACCGAAACAGCCATCTGGAACGTGCTGTCCAAAGAATGGGTAGATACCAGTGATTAGTGAGGCTGCGCACCAGCTGCCCTGCATTTATTTTTTATTTTTTAATTTTTAATTCTCAATTTTTAATTCAAATGAAACCCTATTATTCCCTCTCAGACTTTCCCGACCGCAAGAATGCAGGAAAGAATTTCATTGCCCGGTGCCCTAAATGCGGCACCATGCATCTGTATATCTCAAAAGCCAAAGGGCTTTATCATTGCTTCTACGCCGGATGCGACTTCAATGGCATCCTGACCGATTATTGTAAGGATAACCGCCCCATGTTCCCTTACCGGAAAGGAGATTCGCCCTCCAATACCGGGACACACTCTCTACCTGGAAACCGGAATGCGGAAAACTCCGTGAACGAAGTCCCCATGCTGCCGGGCGACTACAAAGCCCTCGCCCCCACCGTGCTGCAAAAAATCAAGCCGCTGGACGAATCGCCCGACTGTAAGGATACCGACCAGTTGGCGGCACGCCACTATCTGGCCGATCAGGGCATCTCCCTCTCCACCGCCATTGCGGCACACATCGGCTGCCTGCGTCATTACTGCATCACCAAGAACAGTGAGGACAAGCGCGAGCAGGCTTCCAGCATCTTTCCCTGCATCGCATACGTGAATTACGTGGACGGACGTCCCGTCAATGCCAAATACCGTTCATGCAGCCCCCTCCAGTCTCCAAAACCCGAAGAAGGACAGCCCCTTGCATACAGCAAGTTCTGGAGCCAGGACTCGCCCACCACACCCTGCGCCCCCTACAACATAGACTGCATCAATCCGCTGCTGGTGGAGGAAGAGACCATCCCCCGGCTCATCATCGTAGAAGGCGGAAAAGACGCGTTGACACTGATGGAAGCGGGATACCGCCACGTCATCAGCGTGCCCTCGGGAGCGGCAAGCGACCTGGCAAAATGTTTCGAGGCTTTCACCTCCTGGCTGGACCAGGTGCAGGACATCGTGATCTGCGGTGACACCGACCTGCCCGGACGTACACTGGTAAAGCATCTGGCCGACTACTTCGGGGCACGCTGCCTTTTCACTATCCTGCCCGGAGGATGCAAGGACATAGGCGATGTGATGAAACTCTACGGTGCCGAAGTGGTACGTAGCGTCATAGACGATGCCTGTGCCTGCCACACCACCGATATCATCACCGTGGAACAGCGCAGGGAAGAAGTGATAAACGTGCTGCACGGCAAATACGACCACGGCTACAGCGTGGGCTACGGGCCGCTGACCGACCGCATTTTCCATCCCACCGACATAGGCGGCCTTATCATCATGACCGGAATGCCCAACAGCGGAAAGACGGATTTTCTGAACGACCTGACCAGCCGCATCATGCGCGACACGGAACGCTTCGTCTGCTACCTCTCCTTCGAGGTGCCGGACAAGGACAAGCATATCGCACACCTGGTCCACCTGCTGCTGGGCAAAGCCAATACCACCGCCTATACCGACGAACAGCTGACACCCTATATTGATTTTCTGAACACTCACATGATTCACCTGGACATGCACGAGGTGCCGCCCACTCCCAGCAACATCCTGCACCGGGCCGACCTGGTACGCCGCAGGCAGCCGCTGAAATATCTGGTCATAGATCCTTATCTTTTGTAGAGGCGCAAAGCGGAAAAGCCGAGACTGAGACCCAGAGCATCAAGTCGATGCTGACCCGTTTCCAGTCGTGGGGACGTGACAACCACATCTGGGTAATCATTGTGGCACACCCGCGCAGCCTGAAGAAAATAGACGGGAAGAACGAGATGGAGGACATCAACATGTACACCATATCGGGCAGTGCCAACTGGGCGAATCTGGCCGATTTCATCCTTTCCATCACCCGTATAAACGAACCCGACCGCGCCTTCACCCGTCTGGATGTGCTGAAAGTGCGTGACCAGGAACTGTGCCGCACGGGAACCGTGTACTACACCCGCCAGCCTTGCGGACGCTACGAAGAGCACGAGAGCGAGGAGGAATGCAGTGATTAGTGGTTAGTGGAGTGCGTTACATACATACGGCTGCATCGCCACATACATACGTCGGTGTGGG
>CAVJPC010000200.1:0-38578 GCA_963651205.1 Bacteroidaceae bacterium | reverse complement strand
AGTTCTTTCAGAACTTGAGATATCTGTATTTTCAATAAATCTTAAAATTTAATATTATGTTGAAACGATTGAAATCTGTTAGTATGTTATTATTCCTTGGAACTTTCTTCTTCGGAACAATCTCTACAGCTACGGCTTCTGAATCAAATTCTGTTGCTATTGCACAACAAACAGGAACATGCAAAGGACTTGTCAAAGATGCTATGGGAGAGTCCATTATTGGAGCTTCCGTTGTAGTAAAGGGTACCACCAATGGAACAATTACCGATTTTGATGGCAATTTTACCCTCGATGGGGTAAAAAAAGGAGATGTGATTGTTATCTCTTATGTGGGATATCAAACCCAGGAAGTTAAATGGAACGGCAATTCACTGAATGTTATTCTGAAAGAAGACTCAAAAACGTTGAGTGAAGTAGTGGTAGTGGGTTATGGTGTACAGAAAAAAGCAAATCTTTCGGGTTCTGTTGCGATGGTAGATAGTAAGGAATTGGAAAATCGTCCTATTCAGAATGTATCCAGTGGTTTGCAAGGTTTGATGCCGGGTGTTACTGTGACAGGAACCAATGGTGCACCGGGACAGGATGCCGGTAAAATCCGTGTTCGTGGTATCGGAACATTGAATGAAGCAGGTCCCTATATTTTGGTGGATGGTATTGAAACCGGTACTTTGAGTGCGGTTGATCCCAACGACATCGAAAGTATTTCTGTGTTGAAAGATGCCGCTTCAGCAGCAATCTATGGCTCTAAAGCTGCTAATGGTGTTGTTTTGATTACCACCAAACGGGGTAAGGCCGGACAGACAAAAATTTCATATAGCGGTTATTTGAGTTTCCAGAATGCAACGAATATGATTGAGCGTATGGGATCATATGAATATGCGTCCTTGTTGAATCAGGCATTGGAAGCCGAAGGTATGTCAAAGCGTTTTGATGAAACTGAACTGCAAAAGTTCAAAGACGGAAATGATCCGCTTTATCCGGATACAGACTGGTATGACCTGGCATATAAAACCGGTGTCCAGCACCGTCATAATATCAATATCAACGGTGGTTCTGAAAATGTGAAATATATGGCTTCCTTGGGTTATTTGAATCAGACCGGTATTTTGCCCAATGCAGGTCGTGAGCAATTTAATGCCCGTACCAATCTGGACATGAAGATTAACAAGCGTTTAAGTGCACGAATGAACTTGTCTTTTATCAAGAATGACTACAGTGATGCCAGTTCAGCTTATTATGGAGGTAGCTCGGATCAGATTATTCGTCAGTTGAATTTGATTGCTCCCTGGATTGTAGCTCGTTATGAAGACGGTGGTTGGGGTACAATTTCGGATGGTAGCCCGATTGCATGGTTGGATTCGGGCATGAAGGTGGACCGTGATAATTCTAATTTCTCGGGAATGGCTGCCGTAGACTATGAAATATTTGACGGGTTGAAATTGACTTTGCAGGGTGCGTATGTCAATAACTTGCAAAACTACAGTTATTTTCAGAAATACATCAAGTATAATGAAAATAAAGAATCAGATCCTAACCAGTTGGATGAGCGTTTTTACAAATGGGACCGTACAAATTATGATGCTTTATTGAATTATGATAAAAGTTTCGGTCAGCATAATATCAAGGGTTTGTTGGGCTGGCATACGGAAAAATACAATTACAAGTATCAAAAAGCTGTACGTAAGAAATTCCCTAATAATGAATTGACGGATATGAATGCCGGTGATGCTTCTACCCAAAGCAATGAAGGATATACGGCAGAATTGGCGATGATTTCATGGTTTGCCCGTGTCAACTATGATTTTGCAGGTAAATATTTGTTGGAAGCCAATATTCGTGCGGATGCCTCTTCTCGTTTTGCCGAAGGACACCGTTGGGGATATTTCCCTTCGTTTTCGGGAGCATGGCGTATCAGTGAGGAAGCATTTATGGAAAGTGCAAGAGACAATTGGTTATCAAGCTTGAAACTTCGTGCTTCATGGGGACAGTTGGGTAACCAGGATGCGTTGAGCGGGACAGACAATGACTATTATCCCGCATTGAACACGTATAATCTGGATTCCAAATATGCATTTGGAGGCTCTTTAAATTCCGGTTATTATCAGCGTAAATATCGTTTGGCAACCATTTCATGGGAGAAAGCCTCTACTTGGGGAATTGGTGTGGACTTTACTTTGTTTAACAGGCTGAATGGTTCTATCGATTATTACAATCGTAAGACTACCGGTATCATTATGGATGTGACAGTACCTGAAGAATTTGCTTTGGATGCTTATAAAGATAATGTAGGGTCGATGAGAAACAGTGGTGTGGAAATTAATTTGAGCTATACTACCAGAATAGGTCAGGTTGACTTCGGAATTGCAGGTAATTTCTCTTATAATAAGAATGAGATTTTGGATTTGGGTGGTAATGATCCTGCCAAATATCTGGATGCTACCGGTGGCTACAGCCAACGTAATAAAGTGGGTGAAGCTATGAATTCCTACTATATTTATAGAGCAGACGGCTTCTTTAATTCTCAGGAAGAAGCAGATGCTTATACCGCCAAATATGGTAATCCTTTTGGTAAGCAATTTAAAGCCGGTGACTTGCGCTATGTAGATGCAAACGGGGATGGTAAATTGACAGCAGACGACCGTGAGTATTGCGGTAGTTCCGATCCTAAGGTTACGTATGGTTTCAATATCAATGCAGGCTGGAAAGGTTTTGATTTGTCACTGATGTTCAACGGTGCTGCGGGTGTGAAACGTTTGTTCGACGGATACGAAGTTTACGGTAACTTCTCGGGTGACGCCGCTCATCCTTCTACTATTTGGAGAGATGCCTGGACTCCTGAAAACCATAATGCGTCCATGCCGCGTATTTTCTATGATACAAACTCACCTAGCAGCAGCCGCTCGGTACAATCAGATTTCTGGTTGCAGAATACAAGTTACCTGCGTTTGAAGAACTTGCAGTTGGGATATACTTTGCCCAAAAACTGGTTAAGCTCGGTAGGTGTTGAAAATGTACGCATCTACTATTCTGTAGAAAACCTGTTGACTTTTGATAAGATGAAGATCAATATCGATCCTGAATCAACCAGCCAGCGATTGTCTTCTTATCCATTATTGCGTACACATGCATTCGGTATTAATGTTGCCTTCTAAATTGATATAGACTTTAAAAAGATTGAAACTATGAAATATTTAAAACAATATATGCTAATAGGAGCAGCCATGATGATTACATCTTGTTCTGATTTTCTGGATACTGCTCCACTAGATGCTTTGTCTCCTTCTACTACCTGGAAAACGGAAGATGATGCCCGGAAGTTTGTAATAGGATGTTATGGTGGTAATAACGATGATACTTCCAGTTGGGAAGATGGTGGAAATATCTTGTATCTGGATTGCGGATCGGATTTTGGTTATAACAACTTTGAGTGGGAAAACTATAAAAACATTGGCAACGGTACAATGACTCCTTCGGGTTCTGTAGCCAGTTTCTATGACTTTTCAGTGATCCGCCGTTGTAATACCTTTATGGAAAAGGTACAGGACATTCAGTTCTCTGATGAACAGACTAAGAAAGACTTGATAGGACAGGTTCGTGCTATTCGTGCTTATCGTTACTTCGTGATGAACTGGTGGTATGGTGGTGTACCTATTATAGACAATTATAATACTGCTGATGAAGCTAAAGTTCCACGTAAGACGGAAGAGGAAGTAAAGAACTTTGTTAATGACGAGCTGGATACCGCCATTGGTGAACTGAATGCCGTACCGTCTGAAAGAGGACGTATTGCAAAAGGAGCTGCTATGGCAATCAGGATGCGCAGCGCTTTATACTATGGTGATTATCAGAAAGCAAAAGAGATGGCTGAAGCCATTATCGACCTGAAACAATATTCTTTGGAGCCGGACTATAGTAATTTATTCAAAGTTGCCGGTCAGGATTCAAAAGAAATTATTTTGGCTGTTCAGTATGTTAATTCTACTTTGGAATTAGGGGTGATAGGCCAGATGTATAACAATGGAGATGGTGGATGGTCTTCTATTGTTCCGACTCAAAATTTGGTGGATGCTTATGAAATGGCTGATGGGCTGACTAAAGAAGAATCGACTTCTTATGATCCGGCTTATCCGTTTGCCGGTCGTGACCCCCGTATGGCAATGACGATTATATATCCGGGTATGGATTGGAATGGGGCCGTGGTCAATACACTGGATAAAACAATCGGTGGTAAAGACAATGCAAATTATCCTCCTTCTGCAAACAATGCTTCTAAAACAGCTTTGACTTGGAGAAAATACTTGGATGAACAGTATGCGAATGGCATTTGGAATACAAATGCTTGTCCTATCGTAATACGTTTTGCAGAGGTATTGCTTACTTATGCGGAAGCGGCTAATGAACTGACAGGGCCATCGGCAGATATTTATGACAAACTGGATTTGATACGTGAACGTGTAGGAATGCCGAAAGTAGATCGTATCAAGTATGCTTCAAAGGAAGCATTACGCCAGCTTATCCGTCGGGAACGTGGAGTGGAATTAGCGGGTGAAGGTGTACGCCGGGCTGATATTCTTCGTTGGAAAGATGATAAGGGTAAAATGGTTGCCGAGACGGTATTGAATGGCGTTTTGGAACGGGTTGTCGGTACGATTAATTATAGTGAAACTGATCCGGCCAAACGTGCGGTAATTGATGTAAATGCCGTTGCTACAGATAAAAAAATTGAAGATCGCGTATTCAAGGCGTATAACCGATACAATCCGATTCCTCAAAGTGCTATTGATAATAATCCTAGTTTAAAACAGAATCCAGAGTATTAGTACCCTATATAGAGAAGGTTTCCGGAACCATAATCATTACTGTTTGTAATTTATGATGAGATGGAAATCTGAAAGAAATGGTCGGCCAACTGATAAATGTGAAGTTGGCCGGCTTTTTTTATGGACTTTTGATTATCTTCGTTGGTGTTATTGAATTTAGTGATTGATGGTATGGTATATATAGAAACACCTCGTTTGTTGTTACGAGACTGGACAGAGGAAGATATTCTTCCATTTGCCTGTATGAATAGTGATAAAGAAGTCATGGAATTTTTTCTCAATACCTTGACGGAGAAGGAAACAATAGCTTTTTATCATCGTATCCGGAAGGAATTTGAAGAATATGGTTACGGGCTATATGCTGTGGAATGTAAAGAAACGCATGCGTTTCTAGGTTTTGTAGGCTTACATCATATAGCTTTTAAAGTAGATTTCGCCCCCGGAGTAGAAATAGGTTGGCGGTTGTGCCGGGAGGCATGGGGGAAAGGTTATGCGACAGAAGCCGCTTCTGCCTGTTTGGAATATGCCAGAGAGCATCTGAGATTTAAGGAAGTTTATTCGTTTACCGCTGTGCCTAATAAACGGTCGGCACGTGTCATGCAGAAAATAGGAATGCATTTTGAAAAAGAGTTTGACCATCCCTTGGTGGAACAAGGACATTGGTTATGCAGGCATGTGCTGTATAAAATAGACATGTGTAAATAAAGATAATTAGTTTAGAAGTAACAAGATTAGTTATAATGAAATGTACAAATAGAAAAAGCTACCGTAGTTGAAAAATCTATGGTAGCCTTTTTAGCAGTTAGATAGTTTATATTCTTATTGTTTTATAACTCTGATGAATGAAACATGGGTCTTATTGAGATGAGGTATTTTGATTTTAGTAGTTTCATTTTGTTTAAGAGATAGATTTATCTGTTGTTTATTTCCAGATAAATAAATAGTTACTTGATATTTACCTTTTTCAAAAGCTCTACAAGTTATTTCTACGTTGTTCGTAATGCTATTGTTTTTTATGATTTCTTTTGCTTCCGGGAAATAAAGTATGGCCAGAGTTTCTTTTCCATTTACGTTCAGATGGCTGAGTTGTATATCAGTAGCATCTGTACTACAATATATATATCCCGGACCGGGTAAACCTGCAAATATAATGTCTTCATTGGCTTTTATATGTTGCAACATTTGTATCAGATTCTCTCTTTCATTTTTCTTTTCAGGCAGTTCTTTCCGAACTTCTCCATAACAGTATACGCCGAATCCTTGTGCTCCGCGTTCTATTGAATGAGCTACAAAATGACTGAAATAAACCGGAGAATTAAAATTACCGATACCTATTTCGGAAGGAATCAAGATGGGTAGCTGGTAATTATATGAATTACCATAATATTTATCAAGCCCGAGAAGCGCGCGATATCCCCATCCTTTATAGAGCATGGTACCTATAACATCCAGATTTCCGTCTGCATAAGTAGCGGCACTGGTACCTGTCATTGACACACGTTTTTCGTCTCCTGCTTCTGCCTGGGCAGCATCCAGATTGAAAGATAAGATTTTATAAGGGTCTCCTTCATGGAAAGCAGAGGTGAATTGCTGCCACCACCAGTCCATTGCCTCTTTCTTGAATTGCGCATAGTCCGTTTTATTCGTTTTCAGCTTCCATTCTTTGTAAAGTTCGGCAGTAACAGGGTTGAAGTCACTTTCATCCAGAAAACTGAAACCTTCTTCATTTCCAAGTTGTACTCCGATAACAGTAGGGTCATATCTGTAGTGTACGGCTAGTTGGTATAGCATTCTCCTAATACGATAAAAGATTTCTTTGTGCCCATAGACATGCAACGGGCGGATTCCATATTTTGAAATATCTTTGATATTTGTATATTTCTTTCCGTTGCGTTTTACCCATTGCATGGTATAGTTGGAGGAATCTCTGTCATCCAGATGAAAAGTCCATGCAGTTTCTGGGGTAGAAGAAGGCACTCCATTCTGTTGCGCATGTAAAAAGAGTATCCATTCAATTTTTAAATTTTGTTTTTGCGCAGCTCCGGCAATAGCATCGGCGAAGGTAAAGTCAAAATGATTGTCAGCTGGTTCTATGTCTTCCCAGTGCAGCATCACATAGACGGTGTTTGCTCCCATCTGGCGCATATCTGCAAAGACGGTATCATAATCCGTATCTTTTTCGTATCGGGTGTCCCAATATCCTGTTTCAATGGCTTTTATAAAGAAAGGGACCATCTTTCCTTGTTCGCGTACCATATATCCTATTTTTCCGTTGGGAAGACGGACCGGAGCAGAGGGGGCATCGATGGTATCTTTATACTTATAATCGGTGATGCGTGCGGACAAGGGGGTTGATTTTGCCAGAAAAGGCAAGGGGGCGCTTACTTGTGCTGAAAGGAAGGAGGGACACAGAAAGAACAACAGATAAAATAATGTAATTAGTTTCATTTTGGACATCAATTTGTAGAATGAGTACTCTTAAAAGTGCGAATTAGTCTTTAGTGACCTGGCTTCCCCACCATGTTTCATTGGGTTTCCAGTTTTTTCCCAGCATAACTCTGCGCAGGTCTTCCACTTGTTTCAGTGTGGCGGTTCTCCACTGTTCTTTTACCTTTTCTTCTTCCTGCGGATCATATTGACGGTCGGGTATAGGCATCTTGGTACCGGTTTCTGCCAGCCATTCATCCAGTTTCTTCTTCAGTTCCGTTCCTTTATTGGGATAGATTTTGTTCATCGGCCTGCTTTCGGTAATGTCTATTGCCAGATTGTATAATTCACAGTGCTGGTCTTCGTGGTAAAAAATCAGTTTACTGTTTCCGTCACGGATGATGCTTGAAGGTTCTCCGCCTTGATTTCCATAATGGGGATAATGCCAGTAGAACGCCCGTGGGGGAATGGTCTTTCCTTCTATTAGCGGCATGATGCTGACTCCTTCCTTATGCGGTTCGGGAATGAGGGGAATATGCGCGAAGTCAAGTATCGTGGGATAGAAATCTGTTCCTATGACTGGCACGTCGCATTGGCTTCCGGGCTGGGGGCATCCCGGGTATTGGATGAATAACGGTTCACGGATTTCCCCTTCCCATTGGTGTCCTTTTCCTCCGCGCAGAGGAAGCAAGGAGGTGGAAAACGCATCTCCGGTCGTTACTCCGCCATTGTCGCTGGTAAAGATAATCATTGTATTTTTATCCAGTCCCATCTTTTCCAGTTCATCCAGTACTACGCCCACTGCATCATCCATTTGCTGGATCAAGCCTGCATATACGGGGTTGTCCTGAGTCTGGCGTACAGGGAGGGTGCGGTCTACAATGAATCCATTCTCCTTGATACCTGCCTTTTCTGCTTTTTCACGGAAATAGTTCCATCTGCTTTCCGTTGTTTGCAACGGACCGTGGACGGCATAGAAAGAGAGGTAGGCAAAGAAGGGGTTTCCATTGTTTTTCTCGGTCTGTTGGCGGATGAATGAAACGATTTCATTGGCCAAGCGCATGGATAAGTTTTCACCGGGTTCTCCATCGGGCAGTTTGGGATTCATATAGGGGCTGAAATAGGGATATCCTGTGGACCATCCGTTTATATCGACCCCGTGATCTTCGGGCCAGGAGCCTTCGTCTCCTAGGTACCATTTGCCGGCAATGAAGGTGGTGTAGCCGTATTGGTGCAGGTATTCGGGCAATGTCGTTTCTTCTTTAGGAAGATTTCTGGTATACTTGGCAGGCAGTAGTTTGCTGTGCCTGCCCATTTCTCGCCATTGCTCTCCGGTGTATTCTCCTATCCAGTCGGTCACTCCGTACCCGGGAGTATATTTCCCTGTCAGGATGCTGGCACGGGATGGGCTGGATACTGAACATGCGGCATAGGCATTGGTGAAGAGCCCTCCTTGCTTGGCTATGCGGTCTATGTTGGGAGTTTCATAATAATGGCTGCCCATGCAGTTCAAGTCGTTCCAGCCGTAGTCATCGGCCAATATGAATACTACGTTAGGATAGTCTTGTTTCTGGGCATGGGTGTGAGTGGTTATGGCCAGTAGCCCCAAAGGGAGGATTAATCTTGGCATTGACAGAAATTCCTTCATGTAAAATCTGTTTAAAAGGTTGGCAAATGAATGAAAGGGGAGATAATTTATAATTATCATCTCCCCTTTTTTGGAAAAGATATTAAAAAATACCTATTGTTTGGTCAGTTTGTCAATAACCTATTGCTCCCGAAGTTGTCAGAGGCCATCCTGGATTTTGGTAAATGACAGAAGTGCCGAGATTGTTGGGATCTCTTGACGTATATTTGAAGTGATGCAATGCTATCGGATTTAGATAATGCGCTTCGCACCATTTGTAACCTCCCCACATTTGATTATCTTCTTCGCTGTTTATTCTGTAAGGGTGTAAATATTCACCACTGTGTTCAAGGCTGGAGACATTAGCATTCGGTTGTCCTTCAGGAATTAATTTACTCTTTCCTGTAGGTTTTTTGTCTTTATCCAGTTCAGGATAAGCATCTTTCAGCTCTGACCCCCATAGATTGACCCCTTGGACTTGGAAGCCGTTAACTTGGTCTAAGGCTCTCCAACGTTTAAGATCCATCATACGTATTCCTTCTTCTATCATTTCACAGCGACGCTCGCGCCGAATGCAATATAGTAGCGGGCTAACCATTTTTCCTCCGGAATATACTCCCCAGTCTGTTTCTTTTGATAAATCTGTAGCGTTCAATGTTATATGGTAATCAGGTAATTTTGCTCTATTGCGTATAGCTGTCCAATAAGCTTCTGCTTGAGCCGAAATACTATTGCCACCCTTTTCCATACAGTCTGCTTCCAGATAATTCAGGTATGCTTCTGCAGCACGGAAGATAGCAGATCCTTCTATAGAAGTTTGATCTCCACCTTTATGATATGTATTGGATGCCAATCCTTTACGTAAACCGTAACCAGTAACCGCTCTAACTTCAGGATTATCAATTATATTAGGAGCATAGGCCCAACTATTTCCGTTGAACTCTCCTTTTTCATTAACTTGTTTGTCCAAATGTTCATAAGGACGCATCATAAAAAGATTGAGTCGGGATTCACGATTGATTTCAACGTCTTTCACTGATTTGTCACCTTTATATAGGGGTGAGGCATAAATAGGAAGACCATCCCTACATAAGAAAGTTTCTACATACTGGCGTGTAAATCCAGTATTACCTCCGGTTGTGATATAAGATGTTGCACCATGTTTAACTCCTAATGCAAAATTATATCGCTTCCATAATAAAATTTCAGGAGCTGAATTCATATCTTCTAAAGCAAATTGCGCGAAATAAGGATTATCCATACCGCGATTTAAAGTGTCGGATTCACTGACACTGGTGCCATCGGTGTTTTGTGCCAGAAGATTTTGGTCTGCTAATTCTTTGGCAGCTGATTTACATTCCTTCAAAAAGAAAGTAATTTCGCTATCCAAGTTTGCACCACTATAATCTCCACCCGGCCAGTCAGGACCGCCGGGTACTAGTGCTGTGCCTTTATGATAAGTCAACCAACTGGCTTCGAATAAAGCTACTCTAGATTTGATTAATAATGCTACATTACGAGTAATTCTATTCTTTCCACCTGAAGGTGCTGTATTTCCTAAAAGAACTAAGGCAGAATCCAAGTCGTTAATGATGAAATGAGCAACTTCATTACGTGGTTTGCGTTTGCTAGCTTCTATTAATAGGTTTTCTTCATCTATTAAAGTATTTTTAACGATAGGGAAGTCACCTAATTTTTGTAACTTAGAGAAATAATTCCATGCGCGTTGCAGATATACTTCACCAATATAGTGCCGGATGTTTTTGTCATCTCCTTGGATTTGTTTGGCATTATAACGAGGCATTACAGTTTCAATAAAATAATTGGCATTTCTTATTTTCTTGAAGTTCCATGGGTCATCATTTTCCTTAAGTGATTCAGGAACTTTCCATTGTCCCGGTAGCCATTGGTTATTATAGCTGGAAGTTGCTTGATTGTCGGTATTATTATCAGTACCCCAACTTCCAATATTATATTTTTCTTCATGTGCTGGGAAATCATATCCTTTGATAGCATAAGAAGCTAGATCGGCTTCAGTCCAAAGATAGTTATTGGGGGTTACTTTATCTAGGGGCTCCAAGTCAAGAAAATCATTACACGAAGTCAGACCTATTAGACCTCCTGCTAATATAAACAAGTATTTATTTAATGTTTTCATTTGGCATTTCAATTAAAAGTTAACACTAAGTCCTGTGGAAAATGTCTGTGATAATGGGTGTGTCTTGGCTGAAGAATTTCCATCATTCCAGTTGGCTCCATATCCTGTTCCTAATGTTTCTGGATCGAAACTGTCAGGCAAAGAAGTGATTGTGAATAGATTTTCAGCAGAGAAGAATATTCTCAGGTTAGATATACCGATTTTCTGTGTATAGCGTGCAGGGATAGTATATCCTATTTGCAAATTCTTCAAACGGCAATAAGCAGCGTTCTGTAAATAACGTGTCTGCTTTTCTTGATTTTGTGCATTAAATAAAGGTCTTGGCAAATATGCATCGTGATTTTCTCCCCAGAAATCATCTGCATCACGGAAGAAATCCATTTGACTTTCAAAGAAACCAGATTGCCATCTGTTTCCCGTAGCACCGAACATCATGTTTCCATCAACATAATAATCTCTTTTTAATACACCTTGCAGGAATACACGGATATCAAAACCTTTCCATGCAGCATCTAGGTCAAGACCGAATTTATAGCGGGGAGTAGTATTTCCGATAATCTTTAAATCACCAGGATTATTAAGTGTTGTCCCTTTATGGATTGTTCCGTCTCCGTCTAAATCTTTATACATGATATCTCCTGCTGCCCAATTCTTACCAATTTCATCTTGTCCTCCGTTAGGTAAAGAGGCCAAGTGATCTTGTATTTCTTGATCGGTTCTAGCCAGTCCGAGAGTTTCAAATCCCCAAATTTCACCTATGTATTGTCCGGCTCTCCAATTGCCTGTTCCTATCAAGCCTTTTTCGTTCGGATATTTTAATACTTTTTGACGGTCATCTGATAAAAGAACATGCACGCCATATTGCACTTCACCAATCCGGTCTCTCCATGAGAGGTCTAACTCGAAGCCGGTAGATTGCAGGTCTGCATTGTTGGTCTTGGGGACAGTAGCTCCCAGAATAGCAGGTAATGTCGGGGCAGGACCTACCATATTTATGGTTTTTCTATTGAACCAGTCAAAACTTACATTCAAACGGTTATTGAACATTCCTAAGTCAAAACCAATATTCCAGGAACGCATCGTTTCCCAACCTAGAAGCGCTGAAATCAATTCAGGAGAAGCGGATGTATTTTCAAATTTGCTATTGCCAATTAACCAATGGTTGTCTTTATCATTAGCAATAAATGGCATAGTCTGAATGTACGGATAAAGTGCACTGGTATTTTGGTTACCCAATTCGCCCCATGAACCACGAATCTTTAATGTATTGATTGTGTTTTCTAGTGGCTTCATAAACTCTTCGCGTGCTACATTCCATCCGGCAGAAACTGAAGGGAACCAATTCCAACGTTTATTTGCGGCAAAACGGGAAGTACCATCATAACGTAGATTAAATTCTATTAGATAGCGTTCTTTATAGTCATAATTTAAACGTCCAAAGAAGCCGGCGGTTGCCCAATGGTTCCTATCTCCTGAATTTTTATCGATTTCAATTTTGTCAGGACCGGTAGCTGCATTTAAGTCAGGTACTTCTTCAGTAATTAGGTCGGTACGGC
The DNA here is from genome assembly GCA_963651205.1 of Bacteroidaceae bacterium. Lineage (GTDB taxonomy): Bacteria > Bacteroidota > Bacteroidia > Bacteroidales > Bacteroidaceae > Phocaeicola. The sequence goes on along the minus strand of CAVJPC010000200.1, from coordinate 25,990 downwards.
TAGCTCCGAATTTATGCCATTTGTTTAATTCAGCTTGGAAGCCAACCATTACTTTGAAATTATGACCGCCTGCCAATGATTTCATAAACTCTGAATATACATTGGGATTAAAGAAATTAGTTCTTTCTGCATATTCTGCTACAGAATTAGTGTCATTATAGTACATAGTTCCATCGACATAATATTGTGGTAGATGTAATATGTCTTTATGCTGGAAACCGTCTACAGTCTTATAGTTGATTTCTCCAAAAATTTTCCATCCTTTAATAGGCTCTAATACAACCTGGAATTGTTGGTATAGCCAGTCTGTCTGGGTAGAGTCTTCACCTTGAAATAATAGCTGACCTACCAACCCTACTTGCACTTGACCATTTGGATTAAGCAATGGCTCTGAAGGAAAACGTTTTGCAAGATCATGATAATATTGATTATTATCTAGGGTTGAAGGTTTTGTATAATCTTTGCGCATGTATTTTGTGCTATAGTTCACATGCAACCATGGGAATAATTCAGCATTTATTTTTGCGGTTACAGTATATCTTTTTAAATTATCGGGATTGTATGTAATAAGACCATTTTGGTCCATAAAATTGCCTGATAGATAATATTGAAACTTTTCTGTACCGCCGTTAATACTTAATGAATGTTCCTGTGAAAAGGCTGTTCCACCGAATAGAATGTCATACCAGTCATTGTTGGAGTTTCCTAACCAGTTCCATGTTTTGCCATCTGGATTGACATGTGTTGTTTGTGAACTAGGTATTTCTCCTCTTTGATAAGCAAGCATGTCTTGCAAATTCTCAGCAGGGAAAAGCTCCCCTTCTTTTGTATTTTTAGCAGCTAGGTTCATATAACGTGCATAAGTATATGAATCTGGAAGATTAGGCATGTTGATAGCATGGCTCCACCGGAAGTTATTATTATAGTTAATGTTGACTTTTCCGGCTTTGCCTTTTTTAGTAGTAATTAAAACTACGCCAAATGGAGCTCGGGATCCATAGATAGAAGATGCGGCAGCATCTTTTAATACTGAAATTGTTTCAATATCATTAGGATTCAATACGTTCATGTCGCCTTCCATTCCGTCTATCAAAACTAATGGAGAAGCATTAGAACCATCACCGATAGTACCTGCACCACGAATATTGATCTTCATATTTTGCCCAATTTCACCGCCATTGCCATCTGAACCATAAGAAAAGTTCATACCCGGAACTAATCCTTGTAATGCTTGAGTTACATTGGTAACAGGGCGTGAAGCCAGTTCTTTGGCATCGACCACTGATACGGACCCCGTTAGGTTCACCTTTTTCTGTGTACCGAAACCTACCACAACGACTTCATCCAAAGTCTGTGTATCATCTTTTAATGTGACTTTAATGTGGCTTTGGTTTCCTACAGTGATTTCTTGTGTGACATATCCGATATAGCTGATGACCAATACAGATTTTGCATTAACATTCACTGAAAAGTTTCCATCGATATCAGTAATGGTACCGTTGGAAGTGCCTTTTACCATTACCGAAGCTCCAATGACGGCTTCTCCCGTTGCATCAACTACAGTTCCGGTTACTTCGCGAGACTGTTGTTGTTCCGTAGTAAATGAGCAAACTAGGCATGCAAAGATCAATAAGCCGGTAATTTGCATTAGTTTGAGAATTTCTTTCATAAGTTTTCTGTTTGATTTAAAGGTTAATAAGTTTGTTCTTAAAAACATGATATACACTAGATGGTATATCTTTTCCTGTATTTTTATCCACTGTGCATCTTCATAATAGCTTTTTTTTAAGGTTAAAACATCAGAGTTAATTTGTTTCCTGTTCTTATCTTTATTTATCTTAAAAACTATCTATTTCCTGATTTTGTGATTTTAATTCCATTCATTCGGCTTTTTATTCCAATGACTCATGAGGGTAAAGTTTTTCCATCCGCTACATAAGAGAATGGAAAAGTTATCTTTACCGTTTAATTACAGAATCACAGCTTTATAATTTCTGAATGAATAAAAGGAATTATTGTATTTCATAGTTATTAGTTTTGACGCAAATGTAGATGAAAAGGTGGATTTACCTATTCCGATCTTATTCATATCTATTCCATTATTGTCCTAATTTGATTTAAAACCAATAACTTCTATTCCATTGATAGTGAATTTTGGAGTAATGAGATAATTTTGGAGTTTGCAAATGAAAAGTAAAATAATCACTGTTTATTTCTCACATTCTTCAGCTCTTCTTTATATGCTGATGGAGTTTTGCCTGTATATTGTTTAAATGAGGTGCTGAAATATCTGAGAGTGGAAAAACCTAAATTTTCGGCTATCTCTGTTATAGTCATATCGGTAGTAGAAATTAAAGAAAGTGCTTTTTCCATTCTTAATTTATTGATATAATCGTTTACGCCCATACTGGTAATTACCTTCAGTTTGCTGTAAAGGGAAGAACGGCTCATACCTATTTCATTGCAAAGGAAGAGAACATCCAATTGCGGATTATCCAGATTTCCGTTGATGATTTTATTCAGTTTTAACAAGAATTTCTCATCAGCATTGCTGAAAGTTGTTTCTTCGGGTACTGGTATGATTCCAGTACGTAAATAGCGTTGCCTTATGTTTTCTCTGTTGTGCAATATGCTGCGTATTTGTTCTGACAGGATTTCTAAATCAAAAGGTTTGGCAATATATGCATCAGCTCCGTTTTTGTATCCATATAGGCGGCTTTTTTCATCATCATGTGCGGTGAGGAGAAGAACAGGAATATGGCTGGTTTCTATATTCTCTTTGATACATTTGCAAAGAGTGTATCCATCCATTTCCGGCATCATGACATCACTGACTACCACATCAGGATGTTCTTTTTGCGTTATTTCATTTGCCTCTGATCCATTGGTGGCGGTATATATTCGCTTGAACTGGCTTTGCAGACTTTCTTTAAGAAAAGCTGTCAAGTCTTTATTATCGTCAACTAATAATAAGGAATGGTTGTGAGTGGGATATGTAATGATGGATGCCATTTCTTCTTGCTTGTCTGTATAAATAAGCTCATTTAGATAAGGTTTGGCTTCACAAGGTTTTTTTTCTGTGACTATTTTAAGAGGCAGTTCAAAGAAGAAAGTTGCTCCGTTGGCATTTTCATTGTCTCTTGCTCCAATGATTCCACCATGAAGTTCTACTAGCATTTTGGCATAAGAAAGTCCGATACCCGATCCTGTTTGTTCTTCATTACCTTGATAAAAGCGGGTAAATAGTTTTTGAGTATCTATATCTTTCAGACCACATCCCTGATCGGTTATAGAGATACGAACTTTCAGGTTTTCTTTGTCCAATTGTGATATAATTTGTATTTCTGTGTATTCCGGACTGTATTTCAGTGCATTGCTCAAAAGATTGGTAAACACTATTACACATTTGTGCTCATCAAAGCTGATTTCTCCTATTTCTTCATCCAATATATAAGTGATTTTTATATTTCTTGCTGAGGCTTCCATTTCAAAATCTTTAGAAATGGAATAAATCCATTGGTTTAAAAAATGAGGTTTTAATATCAGTTTGCTTTGGCCGACTTCCATTTTGCGTACATCAAGTACCATATTAATGATGTTTCTCATTCGTTGGGTCTGATTGTAGATGCCTTTTAGCGGAAGATAATTCTTATCAGTATCTGAAATGGATTGCAATAATCGCTTTAAAGGTGCGTGGATAAGAGTAAGCGGAGTGCGTAACTCATGGCTGATATTGATGAGGAAACGTACTTTTTCTTCATAAACTTGTTGTTCATGTTCCTTTATAGTCCATTTTAACTTGTTTTCCTTTCTTCTTAAAGTGATATATACCCATGCTATAATGCTTATTATAAGGATGAGAATACATATTAGTATAAACCACCAGGTGCGATACCAGGGGGGAGTGATTCGGAAGGTTAGGATCTGTTTTTCGGGTGTCCAGTTTCCGTTTTTTGTATTGCATGATACGGTGAGGGAATAGGTTCCCGGAAGAAAGGAATGAATAGTGAGTTCAGGACTATATGAATCTATGTGGTGTGTATTGCTTCCCTGTATTTTATATCGGTAAACTCTGTTTCGGAATATATCTTTTTCATGAGATAATACTTTTATAGTAAGGACTTTGCTGTCCCATGGAATCGATATAACTGGTGGAGTTCCTTTTAATAGGTTATTGATAGATTCTCCATTGAGAGCTATATCTACTAATGCCAGCTGATAATTTTCTGTAGTGTCAATAGGCAGGTGTTTGTCTATATGCAATAATCCTTTTGCCCCACCCATAAAGATATCCCCTTGTGACGAAACTAAACGGGGTTCATTAAGGTATTCATTCAAGCGCAGACCGTCTGATTCACTGTAAATAATCATTTTCTTATCTTTTATGGACCATGAAAATAATCGGTTGTCTGTACTTCCTATCCAAACTCTTCCTCTTAAATCGCATATAACGGACATTGCACTGGTAAATAGTGAAGTGGGATAAGCTTCATAAGTTTTACTATCAGGATTATAGGAACAAAGTCCCCTATTTGTTCCAATCCAGAAAATACCATTTCTATCACATGATGCGGAATTGATGATGGTATCATTTTCAAAACTGAAATGGTAGAGTGGAGTGATTTCACAGGTTTGATTGTTGAAGGCATAGATTGTCTTCATATCATTGAGAAAAGTGAAGTCTGCGTTCTTACCAACAGGTAATAAAATACCATAGATATTTGTAGGGTTATCTACTTTTATTTCTTTAAAAGTTCGATTTTCTATGTTATAGTGATAAAGAAAATCAGTAAGTATCAATAAACTTTTGGAAGTGTTTTGATAGACATTCACTGATTTTCCTCTATGATAAAGATATTCATTTATACTATCATTGATAATGATAAAAGGCTGATAATTCTCTGTTTTCTTGTCAAGAATAAAGGTGCCTTTATTAAAGCATGAAAATATGAGATGGGTAGCATCAAAACCTGTTATGGATGAGACTTTGCTTTCCCAAGTATGAATGAGGTGCTTGAATTTGTTTGTTGTAAAATCAAATTTATTAATACCTCCTCCATCTGTCCCTATCCAGATGTTATTTGTATGGTCTTCATAAAGGCTGAGTATGGTATTGTCACTAATTCCTGTATCTGTTCCCAGCATTACACTGGTATAAGTTCTCATGAAGACTTCTTTTATACCTATCAATCCTCCCCGAATTGTACCTGCCCAAAGTGTATTTCCATCATTGTACAGTTTTAGAATTGAATTGACTGGTAAAGAAGAATTATCTCCAGGAATATGTTTGATTACTTTGATTTCTTGTGTTTCAGGATGGATGATATTGATTCCTCCACCATCAGTGCCAATCCATATAGAGTTTTTGTACTCTTCTATGCAGAGAACGGTATTGTTGCTTAATTGTGAATTTTGTGTAGTATATGTAGCTATTAGTTCACCTGATAGTGAATAGCATGAAATTCCTTTATTATAGGAGGCTATCCATATTTTTTTTTGCGAATCAAAGAATATGCTTGTAATTTCTAATTCAGCTGAAAAAGGTGACTGCGATACTTCTCCTGTTTTTAAGTTAACTAATAAAATTCCTTTCCAGCGACTGCTACATAATAGGGTATCTTTATTCCAATAACTGATTTGAGAAGGTGTAAAATAGGATGATTGTTTGAATTTTATGCAGGAAGAAAAGGATTGGGTTTTATAATCATATTTATATAAACCTCCTTTTACTCCGAATATAATGCCGTCATTAGCCATATAGGTAGAATAGGCTATAATGTTATTTCCATCTGGAGATTTAACCGGCTGGAAGTTATCTTCTGCTTGTTGGTATTGTGCAATGCCTTTGCTGGTAAGTGCCCATAGATGAAATTGTTTATCTTCAATGATGCTGAAGACTATATTGGCAGGCAATGAATTGGGATCGTTATTGATATGTGTATACTTTTTGAGCTCATAACCGTCAAATCTTTCAACTCCTTCACGGGTTCCAATCCATACAAAACCTCTTCTATCGGTCAATACAGAGTTGACAGTGGACGGAAGACCTTCTTCCAAAAAGATTTGTTTATAGTAATAATGCTTTGCCAAAATAGGGAAAGCCAAACTTAGCATATATACTAGAATGATGATTTTTTTCATATAATTAAAGTAATTCACAAAGATAACAAAGTTTTTTATCTTAAAATACATTACTTAAAAATCTTTATCTAAGCAAACAATCCTAAGAAAATGTTTCTGTGTAATATATGAAAAAAGACTATCTCAAAATATTATTTGAGACAGCCTCATTCCGTTTTCAAATGTAATGATAAAAAATTATTTCTTTTTTGTTCCTTCTTTTTTGTTCAGCAACAATTCGTGTTTGGCATTAAGAGGTGAAACCACTGCTTTCCCGATTTCTTGTTCCAGTTTTAAGCGGGCTTCAAGTGCCACTTGCCCTCCGCGTTGGGCAACATCCGCATGTTCATCAAAAGAATCGGGGTTATGTGCTTCGGATATTTCCTTGGTGGATAGTTCGGCAAGCATTTCCTTCTTCTTTCAGGCGTTGTTTTAACTTATTCCAGTATTTTCTGGGATCAACACTTTCCATCAGTGCGGCGATTACATCGATGATAGAAAAATACCATATTTCGGTTTCGTCGTCCCAAATAGTACGTACTTTCTTCTCTTCGAAATTTGAATGGCATTTTTCTGTGTCATCGTTCTTTGTTCTTATTTATTTTACTTTCAGCGTATCAAAGCCTTCTCCGTAGACTCCTACCACATTACTTTGTGATATAAAAGCATTGGGATCAATATCTTTCACTAATCGGAATATGTCCAGTGACTGGCTCTTCTTGGCCAATACTACCACTACTTTAATTCCTTGTTTGCTATACCATCCTGTACCATCCAATAAAGTAACCCCACGATCTATTTGCCGGGTGATTCCTTCGGCTATTTCGTCATGTTTGCGCGAGAAAATAAGGAATTGTACGGATTGGCGTGAACTGTTTATCACATAATCAATCACAATACTCATGATAAACAATACACAGAAGCCGAATAATACCCGTTTCCAGTCATGGAATATGAAATAACAGGAGGATATGATTACGATATCGCAATACATCATCATGCGTCCCAAAGTTACGTCTTTGTATTTATTGATGATCCAGGCAATGATATCCGTGCCTCCGGTGCTTCCGTTATTGCAGAATACAATACCGATGCCGAAACCTAATAATCCGGCTCCTACTACACAAGCCATGAACTCTTGTCCCGGTCCCAGTAATTGTGGAAGAGTTCCGTCGGGACCTTTAAGCAAATCCTGGAAGAGCCATAGCAGGAATGTCAGCATAAAGATGGCATAGATGGTTTTCAGGCTGAATTTTGGTCCTAATATTTTCAATGCAAAGCCTAGAAAAACGGCATTGATGATAAAATAAGATACTTGGATTTCAACCCCTGTAGCATAATAAATGATTGCCGCGATACCGGTCACTCCACCCGTGGTTATTTGATAGGGCAGCAAAAATGCTGCCCATCCTAATGCATAACAAATCAGTCCGAAAGTAATGGCTAGATAGTCCTTTACTTCTCTGCTGACTCTGAGTTTTAGTATTTTGTCCATAGATGATTATAATACGATGTTTACAATCTTCTTCGGAACGATAATTACCTTTTTCGGAGTCTTTCCTTCAATCCATTTTTGTGCCTGTTCGTCGGCCATAACGGTACTTTGGATGGTATCGTTATCAGCATCAGCAGCAAACTCCATGGTGAAGCGTGCCTTACCGTTGAATGAGATGGTATATTTCACTGTATCTTCTTTCAGATAGTCTTCATTGCATACAGGCCATTGTGCATCGCATACGCTGGTAGTGTTTCCCAAAGCCTCCCAAAGTTCTTCTGAAAAGTGGGGAGCAAATGGAGCGAGCAGAATGATAAGATTGCTTAATACTTCCTTGTTGCGGCACTTCAATGAAGTCAGTTCGTTTACACAAATCATAAAGGCACTGATAGAAGTGTTGTAGGAGAAAGTTTCGATATCTCCTGTCACTTTCTTTATCAATTTGTGAATAGCTTTTAACTCTTCTTTAGTCGGTTCGGCATCGACAGGCAGAAATTCATCTGTACGGCTATAGAACAGATTCCATAGTTTCTTCAAGAAACGGTGAACTCCGTCAATGCCGTTCGTATCCCAAGGTTTGGACTGTTCAACGGGGCCCAGGAACATTTCGTACATACGCAATGTATCTGCGCCATATTTTTCAACGATCATATCTGGATTGACTACGTTGAACATGGATTTACTCATTTTTTCCACTGCCCAGCCGCAGATATATTTACCGTCTTCGAGGATAAATTCTGCGTTGCTGTATTCCGGACGCCAGTTCTTGAAGGCTTCTATGTCCAGTATATCATTGGATACGATATTCACGTCTACATGCAGCGGAGTGGTTTCGTATTGGTCTTTCAGGTTCAGAGATACGAATGTATTGGTATCTTTGATGCGATATACAAAATTGCTTCGTCCCTGAATCATGCCTTGGTTTACCAGCTTCTGGAACGGTTCTTCCTTGACACTAACGCCCAAGTCGTACAGGAACTTGTTCCAGAAACGAGAATAAATCAAGTGGCCGGTAGCGTGTTCGGTCCCTCCTACATATAGGTCTACATTTTGCCAGTAATGGTCTGCTTTTTCTGATACCAGCGCCTGGTTGTCGTGCGGGTCCATGTAACGCAAATAGTATGCTGACGAACCTGCAAATCCCGGCATTGTATTCAGTTCAAGCGGGAATACTTTTACATGATCAATCAATGAGTTTTCTACTACTTCACCGGTCTCTATATTCCATGCCCATTTGGTGGCGTGTCCCAATGGAGGTTCGCCTGTTTCTGTAGGCAGGAATTTGGCAACTTCCGGTAATTCAAGCGGCAGTTTGCTTTCGTCGATCATATAAGGCATTCCGTCTTTGTAGTACACGGGGAACGGTTCGCCCCAATAGCGCTGGCGTGAAAAAATAGCGTCACGAAGACGGTAGTTCACTTTTACACGTCCCAGATTGTGGGTCTTTACATATTCTTTAGTAGCGGCAATGGCTTCCTTGATGGTTAATCCGTTCAATGAAAGATCACAGTAAGGAGTCACTTCTTTACGGGGTGAGTTACAAACGATACCTTCTTTTGCATCGAAACTTTCTTCACTTACATCACAACCCTCTACCAATGGAACGATGGGCAGATTAAAGTGTTTGGCAAAAGCGTAGTCACGGCTGTCATGGGCAGGCACAGCCATAATAGCTCCTGTACCATAACCGGCCAATACGTAATCACTGATCCATACGGGAACTGCATCACCGGTAAACGGATTGATAGCATACGAACCGCTGAATACACCGGTCACGCGACGGTCAGCAATACGTTCACGCTCCGTACGTTTCTTGGTGCGGTCCAGATAGGCTTCTACTTCGGCTTTCTGTGCTTCGGTGGTAAGTTGGGAAACCAGTTCGCTCTCAGGGGCCAATACCATGAAAGTGACGCCGAACATGGTATCTGCACGGGTGGTGAAAATGGTAAATTCAATATCGCTGTCTTTCACCTTGAACTGTACTTCCGTACCTTCTGAGCGGCCTATCCAGTTACGCTGTGTTTCTTTCAGTGAATCGGTCCACTCCACACGGTCCAGTCCGTCCAGCAAACGCTGTGCATAGGCCGATACACGCAGACACCACTGGCGCATTTTTTTCTGTACTACCGGGAAACCGCCACGTTCGGACACACCGTCTACCACTTCATCATTGGCTAGAACAGTTCCTAACTGGGGACACCAGTTCACCATGGTTTCACCCAGATAAGCGATGCGGTAGTTCATCAGGATTTCCTGTTTTTCCTTTTCGCTTTTAGCATTCCATTCTTCGGCTGTGAAACTGAGTTCTTCGCTGCAAGCTGCATTCAGTCCTTCGTTGCCATATTGGGCAAATGCTTCAACCAGTTCACTGATAGGACGTGCCTGCTGTTCGTCATTGCAATAATAGCTGTTGAACATTTTTTGGAAAGCCCATTGAGTCCAGTGATAATAATCCGGTTCGCAAGTGCGCACTTCACGGTCCCAATCAAAAGAGAAACCGATTTTATCCAACTGTTCACGATAGCGGTTGATATTGTTTACAGTGGTAATGGCAGGGTGTTGTCCGGTCTGAATGGCATATTGTTCGGCAGGTAGTCCGTAGGCATCATATCCCATCGGATTCAATACATTGAAACCTTGCAAGCGTTTGTAACGGGCATAAATATCACTGGCAATGTATCCCAGCGGGTGTCCTACGTGCAGGCCTGCTCCCGATGGATAGGGGAACATATTCAGTACGTAGAATTTCTTTTTGTTTTCGTCTTCGGTCACCTGATAGGTATGGTTTTCTACCCATCTTTGCTGCCATTTCTTTTCAATCTCTCTGAAATTGTATTCCATGATCTATTTTTGTTATTAATTTCTTTGTTTTTAAGTGGTTGCAAAGATAATGAAAGTCGGGGAGATATACGGAAAGAACAGGAAATAAAAAACCTTCTTATCGTGTATGAAGCTTTCTTTTTATTGACATCTTTGGGAGGGGTATATATATAAATATATACCCTCCCAAATTTACTGTATTTATTTATACAAATAGCGATGGTAAGATATAAATGATATGCCTATAAGATTTATAATCTTGCACTACTGAGATTATAAATCTTATAGGCATATCATTTATATATTCAGGTTACTAGTGTGCTTATATCAGATATCTACAAATAATTAAGCCCGTAGCCATTATTTATAGATTTTAGAAATGGCTACGGGCTTTCTTTAAAAAAGCATGATTTTTATTCTACTCCCAAATCCTTATAGGTTCTTGGTGCCGGAACAGGAGGTAATGGTTTGCGGTCTTTCAACTCTTGCAGAATTACCTCAATCGCTTTATTCAACTGCTGATCCTCTCCCATTTGTTCCTTTACCGGGTCATTATCAATCAGAATATCGGGGTCTACTCCATGATTTTCTACTATCCACTGACCGGTCTTTGCATCGTAGTTGGTAAAGAACGGCACACGCACGTCTGTACCATCCATGTAAGGCAGCGGACCGCTGATACCGATAATTCCACCCCAAGTACGGGTACCAATAACCTTGCCAATCTTATTGGCTTTGAAACTCCATGGGAACAAGTCACCGTCTGAAGCCGAGTATTTATTAATCAGCAATACTTTCGGTCCCACTAGTGTAGCATCGGGGATAGTACCGATTTTGGTGGATCCGCGACGCATGGTCAGGCGATAAGGATCACGGAGCAGGCGTTCAATAATCATCGGAGATACATTACCACCTCCATTAGCACGGTCATCAATAATCAAGGCTTCTTTATCAAGTTGGGGATAGAAATAGCGGGCGAATTCGTTCAGTCCGTCCGGTCCCATATCGGGGATGTAGACGTAACCTACACGACCTTTGGTGGCTTCTTCCACCTTCTTGATATTATTCTGTACCCAATTGTAATGATACAACGGATATTCATTGTCTAACGGTTTAATCACTACTTTACGTGATCCGTTACTTGATGCTGAATGGTTTACACTTAGTTCGGTCAGTACATTGGCTTTGCCTGCCAACAGGCTGTAAATGTTATCAACAGTAGCTGTTGAAACACCATCAATTGCTGTGATGTAATCCCCTTCTTTTACTCCAATACCCGGTTCTGTAAGCGGTGAACGCAACTTCTGGCTGTAAACAGCTCCCGGTATAATTTTGTCAATGCGGTAGAAACCACTCTTGTCACGGCTCAGTTCAGCTCCCAGCAATCCCATCGGGATGCGTTCGGGACCTTTTATTTCACCGGGATTCACGTAAGCGTGTCCGCAGGCCAGTTCGGCAATCATTTCACCGATGATATAATTCAGGTCCAGCCGGGTCTTTGCATAAGGAACCAGTACGGCATATTTTTCTTTAATGCCTTTCCAGTCTGCTCCATGCATATTTTCCAAATAGAATCCATCACGAAAAGCACGCCATGTTTCGTCAAATATCTGAGCCCATTCCTGACCGTAATCAATGGGTGCCACCATATCCTCCAGATTTACATTATCTTCCAGTGAGGCCTTATTACATGGGAAATCACAGACATATAGGTTATTTCCTTTAACGAATAATGCCTTCTTGGCATCGGTAGCTACCATCATCGAGGCATTTTCGGCCACGGTTTCTTCTTTTTGCTCTGCCAGATCGAATACTTTGGTGTTTCTGCCACTGGCATACCATACTTTTTGTCCGTCTGAATAGAAGTTGTCGTAATTGCCTGCTTGTAAAGGCAGTTTAATCAGTCTTCCGGGCAAGCCTTCCGGATCAATTTTAACCGTGTTACTTGATGTTTCAGGCTTTTGATTGGCCGTATCAGTTGTTTTTGCAGGTTGATCTGTATTTACAATTTCATCCGAGGGTAAAAAAGGTGATGGTGTGTCATGGGCAAGCATGGCTATATAGACTCCTCCCATGCGATTATAAGCGTGGTTCCATTCCGTTTGGCTATAGATAGGATTGAAATCTCTTTCAGAGCTGAAAATAAGATACTTACCATCAGTACTAAAAGTCGGTGAAGAAGAACTATACCATTTTTCGGTTACCGGATATTCCTTGCCGGAAGTGAGATGATATACATAAATGACGCTCATGTTGTTGGCACCGGATTTAGTATAGGTAATCCATTGGCTGTCCGGTGAATAGTCCACTTCATAGTATTCTCCTTCCGGATTTTGCATCACTGTCCGTTTTGTTCTTGAAGCAACATCCACTTCTACCATGCGGTTTTTCCGGTCGGTATAAAGTACTTTCTTACTATCCGGGCTCCATAATAACTGGCGGATATATGTATCGTTGTTTTGGGTCAGTTGGATAGGATCACCTCCTTCGGCAGGTTGCAGCCATATTTCTGTTTCACCGGTGCGGTCACTGATATAGGCTATATACTTTCCGTTCGGACTCCAATCCCCATCCCGTTCATTGGCTCCCGGCGTGCGAGTGATATCGCGGGTTACTCCTTTTCCGGCAGGAACATCGAATACTTCGCCACGGGCGGTTACTGCCAGGCGGTGACCATCCGGAGAAAGGCCGGCGGCGGTCAGGTTATCTGCTACCTGCTTCATTTCTTTGCGGGCATAGATATTGTCTGATGTCAATGTAATGGAGATCTTTTCCGATTTACGTGTTTGGGGATCTAGTTTGTAAAGGTATCCTCCGTGCTCGTAGACAATGATTTGTCCGTTGCTGCTGGGGAATTTTACATCATAATCCGTGTAATTGGTTACTTTCTCGGTCTGTTTGGTTTGGGTGTTATAGACAAAGATATTCATGGTACGGTCCCGGTCGGAAATGAAATAAATTTCATCTCCTATCCACATCGGGATAATATCTTGTGCAATGTTATGGGTGATATTCTCCACTTTTTTTGCAGCCGGATCATAAATCCAGATATCATCTGCCATACCACCACGGTAATATTTCCAGTTACGGAATTCTCGCATAACCCGGTTGTAAGCCAGTTTTTTTCCGTCGGGAGAATAGCTGCAAAAGCCTCCTTCGGGCAATGGAATCACTTCGGACATTCCTCCGTCTTTCGATATGCTCCATAGTTTCCCGTCGAAACCGTCACTGATACGATTACGATAGACTATGTTTTTTCCATCCGGTGTCCAGGTCATTACTATGTTGTTGGGTCCCATTCGGTCTCCTAAGTCATCCCGGCTGTTTGTTGCCGTGTAGGTAAGCCGTTGCGGTTCGCCTCCGTCAGTCGGAATCAGATATACTTCAGTGTTACCGTCATATTGACCGGTGAAAGCAATTGATTTTCCATCCGGAGAGAAACGTGCGAACATTTCGTAACCGATATGGGAAGTCAGTTTTTGTGCTTCCCCTCCATTCAGAGGTGCTTTGTACAGATCTCCGGCGTAAGAGAATACGATGTCGGATCCATTGGTAGCGGGGAAACGGAGTAATCTAGCCTCATCGGCGTATCCGGTGAAAGCTGTCCCTGCCAGTAACAGGGAGAATAATAGCTTTTTGTTCATACTCAAAGAATGTGTTTGTTAGTTAGGTTTGGAAACAAAGTTAGGGATTATTCTTTAGAATATGGGATAGAATTTATTTCTTTTTTTCAATTGATTATTACTAGGATTCTTTAATAAGAAATAGTTTTATGGATGCATTGATTTCAAAAAGTGTTATATTTGCAATATTAACCGTATGAATCAGAATGGATGCAGGTGTAGTAGATCAACTTTTGATTGAGAAAATAAACAAAGGAGATGAAAAAGCTTTTGAAGTTTTTTATAATAGCTATTTTGTCTATCTCTGTACTTGTGCAAATTCTTATATCTTTAATCCTGTTGAAGCACAAGATATAGTAAACGAGACTTTCGCGAAGGTATGGTATAAACGTGGCGAATTGTCGTTTCCTATTCATGCCTACCTGATACGTGCTATTCAGAACGGATGCCTGAACTATCTTCGTTCCCTTCACAGCCGTGAGAGAATTATGGATGAATATCGTGAAAGGCTACTTGAATATCAAGAAGAATATTGTGCATCCCAATGTTCTCCTTTAGAAGAAATGGAACTGGCTGATTTGGAAAACCAAGTCCGGAATATAGTATCATCCTTACCTGAAAAATGCAGATTTATCTTTGAACAATATCTTTATTCTAATCTGACTCCCCAGGAGATTGCCGATAAAAATAATATCTCGGTCAATACCGTCAGAGTACATGTAAAGAATGCTATGGACAAAATAAAAGAGAAGATGAGAACCAGAGTGGGAATCCTTTTATTTTTTCTTTTCTAAAAAATAATAATGAAAAAATCTGTTTGGGCTTAAATGTTTTGTTGGTTGCTCGTGTATTATTTATAGCAAGCAACTATAAACGTATTGAATGAACACTCCTACAGACGAATTTGAAAGAATCATGCTGGATTATCTGAAAGGTGAAATCACGCCCGAAGATATGCAGAAACTAACTGTATGGTTGAAGGAGGATGCCTCCTGCCGCGAAAAGTATCGTGAGATTTCACAATCTTATGCATTGGCGTCATCACCTTGGTTTGCACGGAGAAAGAAACAGAATTTTGAGCAGTTGCGGGATACATTGAACTTCCAATCGGCCCGTAAACGTACTTTTTCCCGTAGGATAAGAGTATGGGGAAATGTGGCTATATGGACATTGCTCATCAGTAGCAGCATTACTTTTCTTTATTTACATCGTTCATCAACCCCTGCTCCTGCCACCGTTTCCTTTTGCCAGATTGAAATACCTAAAGGTGCCAGTTCTAAAGTGCTATTACCTGACAGTACAGTGGTTTTTATGAATGGAGGAACTACCTTGAAATATGACGCTTCCTGGCAGCACAAGGCAAATCGTGAAGTTTTTCTTTCGGGAGAAGCTTATTTCAAAGTGACCAGAAATGTAGACAAGCCTTTCATTGTCCGTGCCGGAGAACTGGATGTACAAGTGCTGGGTACCACTTTTAATGTGACCTCCTATCCCGATGAGGAGGAAATAAAGGTGAGTCTTGTAGAAGGTAAAGTGAATGTTTGTGCTGTTTCCGATGCGGAAAAGAATCTTCTTCTTTCTCCCGATGAACAGGCTGTATATAATAAGGAGGAGAAATTTTTGTCAATGAGAAAAATAGATGCGGCATCACAAGTGGCCTGGACTACAGGCAGGTTGGTCTTTGTCAATGAAAAGCTATTTGATATTTTGAAGACAATCGGGAAAAAATACGATGTGCAGATTCTGATCCAGTCTCAGAAAGTACATACCGAATATTTTTCAGGCAGCATAGATGCAGAGTTGGCCTTGGATGAAATCCTTTCTTATCTGGATGTTGATAATAAGTTTGTGTGGAGAAAGAAAGGGAAAACCATTGTCATTACAGACAGATAACACGGACTGAAAAAATACTGGAGACAGTATACCTTAAATATTTTGTTAACTAAAAATTCTAAGTATGAAAAAAAACTTCTGTAAGATTGGTAGGGGGTATTGGGTCCCTCTTGTTTGGATGGCTTCATTTCTGCTATGGGGAAATGTCGCTATGGCCGCATTGCCTATTCAGGAGGCAAGATTCTCTATGCAACAGCGTTCAGTGGCTTTAAGTCAGGTTTTTCATGAGATTGAGAAGCAGACCGGCTATTCTTTTCTGGTTCGTAATAATGATATTAATATGAATGAGAAAGTTGCTATCAACGTCACGAGCAAAAGTGTGGAAGAGGTACTCGAAATTTTGTTTGCGGGAAAGAATATCCGTTATAGAGTGGAGGGAGAACATATTTCTGTTTACAAGCCCCAGCAAACGAAACAAAGTATCATTACAGGTGTGGTGCTGGATGCTACCAAAGAACCGATTATCGGTGCTTCCGTAGTTGTAGCAGGTTCTACTATCGGTTGTATTACGGATTTTGATGGAAAATTCTCTTTGGAAGTTTCCTCACTTCCGGTCAAATTGCAGATCAGTTATATCGGTTATAAGTCACAGGAGGTAACTGTGTCTGATACGAAGACCATTCAGATTGTGATGCGTGAAGATACCGAGACTTTGGACGAAGTGGTCGTGGTAGGATACGGTTCGCAGAAAAAGGCAAACCTGACCGGTGCGGTTGCCTCTGTCAAGATGGATGAGGTGATTGCAAACCGCCCGTTGTCAAAAGCGGCAGATGCATTGCAAGGAACTGTTCCGGGTCTGTTGGTATCCAGTAATGGTAATGCTCCCGGTAAAAGTAAAACTTTCCAGATCCGTGGCGCCTACTCTGTAGGTATCAAGAACGACGACGGTTCTTATGGTGGAACCATCAAACCTTTGGTTTTGATTGATAATGTGGAAGGTGATTTGGATATGATTAATCCGGAAGATATTGAAACTATTACGGTCTTAAAAGACGCTGCTTCGGGTGCCATCTATGGAGCTCGTGCTGCCGGTGGTGTAATTTTGGTTACTACCAAACGTCCGAAAGGAGAAACCACTTTCCAATTGAACTATAATAATAATTTTGCTTTTGCATCGGCAATGAATTTGCCGAAACAGGCTCCCTTGACAGAATATCTGAAAGCTTATTCGGATGCTGCCGGAGATCAGTTCTGGACAATGGGATCACCTAGTGTAAGCAAATGGTTAGGCTATTTGGAACAATATCGCAATAATCCTTCTTCCATCCCGACAGTTGGCGACGGAATGTATAAGGATGCAGATGGTGGCGTATATTATATGAATGAAAAGGATTTGGTGAAGAATATGCTTGAAACCAGTTTCCAGCAGACTCATAATATTTCGATGACGGGGGGGACCGATAAGTTACGTTACCGTTTATCTGCAGGTTATATTTCGCACGACGGTGTACTTATTACAGATAAGGATAAGTATCAGCGTATGAATGTAAGTGGATTCATCTCAGCAGATGTAACCAAATGGTTTACTCAGGAAGCTACATTCAGCTATGCACATAGTAAAAATATGGAGCCTAAATCTGCATTGGGAGCTGTTTATTCTACTCGTCTCGCTTCTTTCTATCCGGAAGGAAATATGCCTGCAGAGATATCAAATGCAACAGCAGATAACGGATTGCCATTCTTTACTCCGGCCAATCAGATTGCTTGGTCCAATCCAGCCAAAACATTGTATGATAATCCTCGTATCTTCCTGAAATCTATTTTGAAACCTTTGAAGGGTTTGGAAGTGGCATTTGAATATACTTATGACAAGAATATGTATGATTATAATTGGTATACCGGAAGCGTGGAATATACAACCGTTCAGGGAGGTGTGAATTTGACCCCGACTAATGACTATTTGCAAAAGACGAAAAGATATACCGATTATAACTCTATAAACTTATATGGAACTTATGATTTTGCATTAGGTGACCATAAGTTTAAAGTAATGGCAGGTTTCAATCAAGAGTCAAGTTATCAGGAAACAATGGAGGCTTTTTCTTATGGACAGGCTGTAGTTGAAGTTCCTTCATTGGGTGCCGGTACATCTACTTTAAAAGCTACTGACAAGTATAATGAATATTCAGTACGTGGCGGTTTCTTCCGTGTAAACTATAACTACTTGGATAAATATTTGTTGGAAGTGAACGGACGTTATGACGGTTCTTCCAAGTTCCCGAAGGACTCGCGTTATGGTTTCTTTCCTTCTGTTTCATTGGGTTGGAATATTGCTCAGGAGAAATTTATGGAAAGTACTCAGAACTGGCTGGGTTCTTTAAAAGTACGTGCTTCTTATGGTATGATTGGTAACCAGAATATACCGGCTTATTCATTCATTCCAACAATGACAATCAATAACAAATACAACGGTTGGTTGGTTGATGGCAATCGTGTAACAGCTATTACTTCTATACCTTCCCTGGTAAGTAACAGTTTTACATGGGAAAAGGTAGGTACAATAGACTTTGGTATTGATTTTTCTATGTTCAGTAATCGTTTTACCGGTACTTTTGACTGGTATCAGCGGAATACAGACGGTATGCTTGCTCCGGGTATGCAATTGCCTGGAGTGGTTGGTGCGGATGCTCCTTATCAGAATACAGCGGATATGCGTACACGGGGTTGGGAATTAAGTTGCAACTGGCGCGATCAGATTGGAAAGGTGGGCTATCGTGTTGGTTTCAACTTATCGGATAGTAAGTCAAAGATTGTGAAGTATGACAGTAATTCCTCGTATATATTGAGTAGCGAACGCATAAGTACCAAAGATAATTCAAAGTATACTTTCTGGGATTTCTATCAAGGCAAAGACTTGGGTGAAATCTGGGGATATGAGACTGATGGATATTATACGGTTGATGATTTTGTGGATACTTCTTCTTGGAAATTGAAAGAAGGTGTGCCCAGTATTGATGGTTATAACCCTCGTCCGGGTGATGTGAAGTTCAAGAATTTGATGGATGACGAACGAGGCACCAATGTAATTTCAAAAGGTGACAATACGCTCAACAATCCGGGAGACCGCAAAGTGATTGGTAATAAGACTCCCCGTTATCTGTATGGCATTAATTTGGGCTTGAACTATAAAGGTTTTGATTTAAACGTATTTATGCAGGGTACTGGTCAGCGTGATGCATGGATTGCGAATACCTTGACTTTCCCAATGTACTCTGACTTTAAGTTTATTCCTTTATACAAAGGTTTAGGTGATTATTGGCAGCCGGTAGATGCTGCTAACGGCGATTATACGGCGATGAATCCCAATGCTGAGTTTCCACGTATTTATGGCAATTATGGCAACCAAGGTTCCAATTACCGCCAGTCAGACAAATACTTGTCGGATGCTTCTTATTTCCGTATCAAGAATGTTACTTTGGCCTATACATTCCCCAAGGCATGGATTACAAAGCTTTCATTGTCTCAGCTGAAAGCATTTGTCAGTGTAGAAAACTTGGCAACATTCTCATCTTTGCCGAAAGGTATCGACCCGGAAACTTTGACATGGGACTATCCCGCATTCCGCACCGTATCATTCGGTCTTAATATCACATTATAAACCTTAAATTAGTACGAGTATATGAAAAAACTAGTTATAAGTTTAGCTATCCTCGCAGGAATGAGTCTTTCGAGCTGTAATGATAGTTTCTTGGAAAAGACACCTGTTACAGACTTGACAGAGGGTAATGCCTTTAATTCCTACGATAACTTCAAGGCTTTTATGTGGCCTTGCTATGAAATGTTCACCAATAAGACTATCCGTACCTCTTTTCAGAGTTATGCACAAGATGGAAGTTATCAAGCAGATTTGGATGCTGGTTATTTGGAAAAGAAATACGAAAGCGGTTATAATGATTTTGCCTATCAAACAGTAGCTAGTGCAGCAAGTGGTAATGGCTGGGATTTCAAATCATTTATCCGTCGTGTCAATATCATGATTTCCCATATAGACGCCTCCAGCATGAATGAAGCCCAGAAAAATCACTGGCGGGCAGTGGGATATTTCTTCCATTCCTATTGGTATATGGAATTGATTGACCGTTTCGGGGCAGTACCTTGGGTAGACCAGGTATTGCAAGAAGATTCTCCCGAAGTATATGGACCACGCATAGATAGAAAAGAAGTGGCAGATAAAGTATTGGAACGTTTGAAATGGGCTGAAGAAAATATCGGTAATTTTATTTCGGAAGACGGGAAGAATACCATCAATCAGGATTGTGTACGTGCTGCTCTTTCCCGCTTCACCTTACGTGAAGGTACATGGAGAAAATATCATGAACTGGGAGATTATGAAAAATATCTTCAGGAATGTGTACGCGTTTCAGAAGTATTAATAGATGCTTATCCCACTTTGTTTGAAGGGACTGATGGACAACCTGCTGCCGGATATGGTGAAATGTGGATAAGTCCGGATTTGAGTGAAGTACCCGGAGTTATCCTTTATAAATCTTATGTGGAGAATACCAATGAACACAGTATGGGACATATCGAACATACTTCTTCACATCAAGTAGAAATGAGCCATAATACGGTAAATCTATATCTGATGAAGAATGGCAAACCTATAATGAATAAAGAATCAGGTTATCATGGTGAAAAAGATATGTATGCAGAATTCCGTGACCGTGACCCACGTTTGTATCACACCGTTATACCTCCTTATCAAGTAAAGGCTGGAAAAGGTGATTATGCTACATGGTCATACACGGACAATCCTGCCGACCGCGAATATATTGATATTATGGGTCCCAATGAAAGCTGTAGTAATCCGGGTATAGGTATGAAACGTCTGCCGGGACAAAACTGGGGCGGGTCGCTGGTTTCCGAAATCCCCAGACTGGGAACAGGTGCATTTGTAACTTGCCGTTCAGGTTACTATGTATGGAAACATTGGAGTAATTGGGAAAAGAATTTTAATAATGGTGCTGTAAATACATCTGATAAACCTATCTTCAAGATAGAAGAAGTATTGCTAAATGAAGCCGAAGCTAAGTATGAACTTGGAGCATTTGACCAAGGGGTAGCCGACAAGACTATCAATAAATTGCGTACGCGTGCAGATATTGCCAAGATGGTTGTAGCCGAAATCAATGAAAACTTTGATCCGAATCGTGGTAAATATTATCCGAAGAATAATGATGGCGGCATTATGGTTGACCCTGTCTTGTGGGAAATCCGTCGTGAACGCATTATTGAACTGATGGGTGAAGGATTCGGATTCTATGATGTACGCCGTTGGCGCATGGCACCGTGGTTTACTAATCAACCGGCAATAGGTATCTGGATGACTAAAGAAGCGGCTATAGAGAACAATATGACTTTGTATAATCCTTCTACTGGTTATTCTGACGGAATAAGCGGTTCGTTGAAAGAAGGTAATTTATTCCTGTTCAACGATCCTTTGAAAGAAGGAAAAGGCTGGTTGGAAAAATATTACTTATATCAGGTTCCGACTACTGAAATATTATTGAATCCCGAATTGGAACAGAATCCGGGTTGGTAATATTTAATAGTATACTGATGAGGCCGTCCCTATACGGAATATGGTATAGGACGGCCTTATCTGGCTTTTAAACTTTAAATTCCAGGCAAAAATGAAATTTCGGAAAATATGGTTGGGTGCTACTTTATTGTGCACAACAGGAATACAGCAAGTGTTTTCTGCTGAAATACTGACAGGAATTAAGCCTAATATTGTATTTATTCTGGCAGATGATTTAGGATGGACAGATCTTGGTATAATGGGGAGTGATTATTATGAAACCCCTAACATAGACCGGCTTGCAGCAGAAGGTATACTTTTTGACAATGCTTATGCAGCAGCTGCTAATTCGGCACCTAGCCGTGCCTGTATGATGACCGGCATGTATACGCCGCGTCACGGAGTATATACGGTAAGTCCTCCCGACCGGGGCGATCGTACCAAACGAAAATTTATAGCTATTCCCAATACAGAAGATGTTCGTGCCGATTTTGTTACTATGGCAGAGGCTTTGCAAAAGCAAGGTTATCAATGTGGTCATATCGGGAAATGGCATTTAGGAGATGATGCGGACGGTACCGGGCCCTTATCACAGGGGTTTATATGGAATGTAGGCGGAAATAGGGCCGGAGCTCCCTATTCTTATTTTTATCCCTATTGCCTGCCGGATAAAAGCAAATGCCATTTAGGGCTTGATAAAGGGACCCCCGGAGAATATCTTACTGACCGGTTGACGGAAGAAGCCATTTCTTTTATAAAAGATCATAAGAAAGGTCCATTCTTTCTACATTTATCCCATCATGCTGTACATACGGCTTTACAGGCACCCGATTCGTTGATAAATAAATATCGTAATAAAACTCCCGGCAAATATCATAAGAACCCTATATATGCTGCAATGATTGAAAAACTGGATGATAGTGTCGGTAGGATATGCCAGGTTATTGAAACTTTAGGAATTGCAGATCATACGATTCTTGTTTTTTACTCGGATAATGGTGGTTCGGAACCTGTAACAGACAATTACCCGTTAAATGGAGGGAAAGGAATGCCTTATGAAGGTGGAAGCCGCGTGCCGTTAATTATGAAATGGGTGGGTAAAATAGAACCTGGCACCCGTTCATCCGTCCCTGTTACAGGAGTCGATTTTTATCCGACTTTTGTTACCTTGGCGCATGGTAAGGTTGCCTCAAATTTAGATGGAAAAGATATTTTCACTCTCATAAAGAATAACGAAAAGGACCGTGATCTGTTTTGGCACTTTCCCGCCTATCTGGAGTCTTATTTAAACGGAGGAAAGGATTTTCGTGCAAAACCCTATTCCAGTATTCGTTCTGGTGATTGGAAATTGATATATCATTATGAAGACAAGTCTATGGAACTGTTTGATTTGAAGAATGATCTGGGAGAATCACAAAATTTATCAGGTTTAAATCCTGTAAAGCGGGAAGAGCTTTATCAGAAACTGATGAAGTGGATTCAAGAAACTCATGCTCCTATTCCTGTGGAATTGAACCCTTATTATGAAGAATAAATGAATGACATTTTTTCTTTTATAGCTTTGCTGCCTAAGATATTTTCTCTAAATTGCCGGTGTTTATGGCAGGAGTAGTAATTAGTAAACTCAGTAAAAAACAGAATATATGAAAAATCGAAACCTCTTTCTTTTAACTGGCGGATTAGTATTCCCCTTATTAGGTGCTTATGCACAGAAAACTCCTAAGCCGAATATCATTTATATTATGTGTGATGATATGGGCTACAGCGACTTGGGTTGTTATGGCCAGCCTTATATCAGTACACCGAATATTGACAATATGGCCAGGGAAGGCATGCGTTTTACACAGGCATATGCCGGAAGTCCGGTAAGTGCTCCGTCTCGTGCATCATTTATGACCGGGCAACATTCCGGACACTGTGAAGTGCGTGGAAATAAAGAGTACTGGCGGGATGCTCCTATTGTGATGTATGGAGATAATAAAGAATACGCCGTAGTAGGGCAACATCCTTATGACCCCGATCATGTGATTATACCTGAAATAATGAAAGATAACGGTTACACCACCGGTATGTTCGGTAAATGGGCAGGCGGTTATGAAGGTTCTGTTTCTACACCGGACAAGCGCGGCATTGATGAATATTATGGTTATATCTGTCAGTTCCAAGCCCATTTATATTATCCCAACTTCCTGAACCGGTATAGCAAGTCATTGGGTGATACAGCTGTGGTCCGTGTGGTAATGGATGAAAATATTAAATATCCGATGTTTGGCAAGGATTATTTCAAACGTCCGCAATATTCTGCGGATATGATTCATGAAGAAGCGATGAAGTGGCTGGACAAACAGGATGGCAAGCAACCTTTCTTTGGTATTTTTACTTATACCCTTCCCCATGCTGAACTGGCGCAGCCCGAAGATTCTATTTTATCAGGTTATCAAAAGAAGTTCTTTGAAGACAAGACCTGGGGAGGCCAGGAAGGTTCCCGTTATAATGAATCCATTCATACTCATGCCCAGTTTGCGGGTATGATTACCCGTTTGGATTCTTATGTGGGTGAAGTCATGAACAAGCTGAAAGAAAAAGGGCTGGATGAAAATACTATTGTGATTTTCACCAGTGATAACGGCCCTCACGAAGAAGGTGGAGCTGATCCTACATTTTTTGGGCGTGACGGCAAACTTCGCGGATTGAAACGCCAATGTTACGAAGGTGGTATCCGCATTCCTTTCATTGTTCGTTGGCCTGGTAAAGTGGCCGCAGGAACGGTGAATGATCATCAATGTGCTTTTTATGACTTGATGCCTACTTTCTGTGACATTGCAGGGGTGAAGAATTATACCAAGAAGTATGGAAATAAGAAGAAAAAGGGAACGGATTATTTTGATGGTATTTCTTTTGCTCCTACCTTGTTAAGTCAGGAAGGGCAGAAAGAGCATGATTTCTTGTATTGGGAATTTGATGAAACCGATCAGATTGGTGTACGTATGGGGGACTGGAAGATGGTAGTGAAGAAAGGAAAGCCATTCCTTTATAATCTTGCAACAGATATCCATGAAGACCATGATATAGCGGCTGAACATCCGGATATTGTGAAGCAGATGAAAGATATCATCAAGTCACAGCATATGCCGAACCCTCATTTTTCGGTGACGTTACCGGAATTTGAATAAGAAATCAATCATAAAGAAATAGAAGAGGGAGGACATCAGTCTTCCCTTCTTTGTAGTATTGAAAATCTATATCAGAATGGTTAGGAAGGGCTTTCTTTATTGTCTGTTAATTATATGTAAAAGGGAATACCTGTTTGATATTGACCGGTGTATAATGTTTACCTTTAAAAAATAGAACCTTATTATTAACCTGATAAAATTGATATTATGGCACATAAATTAAACCACAGTATTCTTTATGTAACATTAATTGGTATTTTTGCAACTAGTTTTATTTCATGTAGCGATGATGATGTACCACCTGTCGACCTGAGGACTCTTTGTCAGTTAATACCCAGCAAGCAAGTGAAACTTACCATGAATGGTGAAGTTATTAATGATGCAGGAGATGTAGCCTTTACATTTCCTGATTTGCAGTTGCCGGAACAGGAAGTTTTTGAATCAAAGATGTTAATGGAGGTTTTCCCTTTATGGCCTAATAGCAGTTTGCCATCTTCTCTAAAAAATACTTATTTTGATATTGATGCCACATCAAGTCCTGATAGAATAATTTTTACCGGTAAGGTTCAGGATGTTGCGTTATACGACTTAAATGTAGAAGGGTGTTATGAGAATGATACATTAAAATTGAATTTGAATTATCAGGCCGGTGCCACAGATTTAATAGGTAATACCTATGATATACAGTTAAATACCGATGCACTTGTATTTCAATTAGGTATTAAATACGAGGTTGTTGATTGGAATGGTGAACAAATTCCGACAGAAGAATTTATACGTGAATCATTAAAGCCTATTTTTAGTCATTTTGTTGAAAAGACAGGATATGATGCAGTACGCATAACCTTTATGGAAGACGGAACTATGAAATTAAGTTTTCGGGATTCCCAAAATAAGACTTTTGTTCCTGCTTCGGGGCATTATGCTTATCGTTTCCATGATTACAGTTTTGGATACTTTGAAGTAGGGCAGGAAGAAGCACTCTTGTTCTCTAAAGCTTTTTTGCCTTATTCTTCTTCTCTTCCTAATGGTTTGTTCTGGTTTACAAACCGGAATAATGCCTTTATTCCGGTTTATTATCAATCTTATACTGGAGGTAATCTGCTGATGACTTTGTATTCAAAAGGCTACTCTGTTTTTCAACGATTCTTATCTGAATGGACGATGAATATATCTGATGATTCGGAAGAGGTACGTCGAATGCGTAAAGTAAGTTCCTTGTTTTATGACGAAAACGTAAAGGGTTTGATAATGGTCAATCTGGAAAAGCAATAAAAAAATAAGATAATATGGAGGTGTGTCAAAATGCACATCTCCTTTTTTATGCACAAAGCCCCGACTTTCA
>CAVJPC010000199.1:0-35882 GCA_963651205.1 Bacteroidaceae bacterium | reverse complement strand
GTGCCCAGGACGAGAGCATTTAAAACGTATCAATATCTTACATAATAGGGCGGGTATGTGTTTTTGGCTATATTTGTATGTGTTTTGAAGATTACAAATGTACAAAAACGCTCCCCCAAACGCTCCCTGTTATGGCAGTTACATTTACCGTTAAAGATGCTCACCGAGAACACTCGTACATTCAAATCTTAGTACGATTCCGAGGACAATTTTATAGAAAATCTACCGGAGAAACAATACCTGTAAAGTTTTGGAATGCCAAAAAACACCGATGCAGTGTTTCTAAGGACTTTCCGGTTGGGCATCATGTAAACGAAATTTTGGATAAATGGGAGGCCGCTACCAATGAAGCAATAGCGGGTTTTAAGGTGAAGATGGGTGCCCCGCCTGCGCAGGAATTTTGGGCAGCCTGCGACAAACTATTTTACCAGGGCAGTTATGAAAATGTCGTTTACTTAGCAGATTACATTCGGGAGTATATAGATAAAATTAAATCCGTTCGCAGTGCCAATACGGTGAAGAAATACATCACGACACTGAACAAATTAGAGGAATACGAAAGGCAAATCAAGCGGCACTTTATATTTCAAGACATTAACATAAACTTCTACATCAAATTTCAGACATGGATATACGGTCAAGGTTACTCTGCAAATTATTTCGGTTCTTTGATTAAGAATATTAAGCATATAATGCACGAAGCAGTTTACGAAGGTGTATGCGAAGATTTGCATGGAGTGCAACATAAAGACTTTGTAACAATTAATGAAGCCAGTGATAGTATTTATCTGACCCTGGACGAATTGCGACGGATATACGAGTTGGACATTACTGTTGAAAGCATTCGCCGGACGTCGAGTGATACGGACAGTCGAGATGAGAATCTTCGTCGTAAGGTTGATAGCCTGCGTTTAGTACGCGACCGCTTTATTATCGGTGCATTCACAGGATTGCGTGTATCTGATTATGGCCGGTTAAGTGAGGCGAATATCGGTGCAGATACTATACGTATTAAGACAACGAAAACCGGTGCTGTAGTCGTTGTTCCAATTCATCCATGGGTGCGGAACATCCTTCAATCCGGTTTTGACGCCTCTATTCACATCTCCGACCAGAAAATGAACAAGCATCTAAAGGAAATCGCAAAGATGGCTGGAATTGATGAAGAAATCACGCTGAATAAGAATGTCGGAGGCAAGAACGAGCAGCGGACGTTCAGAAAATATGAACTGGTATGCACCCACACTGCGCGCCGGTCGTTTGCCACAAATGCCTACAAGGCCGGAGTACCCACTATCGCCATCATGAAGATTACCGGTCATACCAAGGAATCGACATTTCTACGTTATATCAAAGTTTCAGCGGAGGAAAATGCCGAGATGTTGAGGAAGCATCCTTTTTTTATAGAATAGTCTGGCTTGCCCTTTTGCTTTCAAAAAATCCTGAAAGACACGCAACGGAATATTAGCCAGACGGCCCATTTTGGTTATGGAAATGCCGGTAAACTGAAAGAAGTATTTATTTTCTTAAAATCTTTCGTATCCATTATTTTACGCAAATCCTTATTGCTGTCAAGTAATTTGCTGAAGGCCGGGGCCGAAAATTTTTTCTCTTTTTTTATAGTCCATCCTAAAGCAGCAAGTTCCTTCCCCAACGTCTTTTTACGTATGGCATAATCCAGAAACTCAGTAAGGCAGGTTTCAAACGAGCTACGGGCTTCGGCCTCTGTATTTCCATATCCGTAAACATTCAGCGCCGGGCAATAAGCGATTTGACTACCGCTATCTTCGAACAAAACGACCGACAGACTGATTTGAATATGTTTATTTTGAGTAATAACAATACCCGTTAATTTTGCGCCTTTTGCTTTCATAAATCCTCCTTTACTGGTATTGCTTGCGGCCCCGCGCTGTATTTACACGCACGAAAATACATAACAATATTAGAACGAACAAACATTCTGCCATATTTTGTTCTCCCCAAAAGTAGTCTTGCTCTCCATCACATTTGTTCTATAAGTACAGAAATTTTGTTCACATCAAGATTATGGAGGTGTCATTAATGGCTAATCATTCAGCTTTACAGCAAATCCTGACAAGACGTATTCACCTTTTGGAATAGTTGTTTTAATTCCCCCAACCCGAGCCGGAAGATACGTTGTTCGTATTTCAATCTTAAAGTTCAGTAAAGCGTTTGCACCAAATTCTCGGGCTTTCTCCACTATTTTATCTGTCATTTCATAAATGGCTGGTGTATAGGTAAATTTTCTACGTTCGAGTTCCTGCTCCTGTATTAAACTGATTTCCTGTTCGTGTCGTCGGAAGGTAGCAGCTTTGATTTGCCATTCAGCTCGAAGTTTATTATCTGATTGGTTAATTTCTTGATGGATATTGTCTTTTACGATACTGAGTGCATCTTGATTGGAGGAGTCAAGAATGCCTGGAGTAAATATCATAGTAATCTCCCCGATAGATTGATATATAAAGCCAGAAGAGATTGGAGAGATTATGAAACCTTGATTTGCATATGGTTGGTAATCGATAAAATAGACTTCTTCTCTGTATTGTGAAAGATATTGAGTTGAACAACCACATGATATAAGAGCCATAGAGATTACGCTACCCCTAATAATGAATTTCATAATGTTTTTTTCTATCATATTTAACGTTTCTTATTGTAAGTCTGAAATCGGGAATGGATTTCGTACCTGCTCCTGCTCTAACGACAATCTCCATCTCTTAATGCCAAAATTGCCCAATAATGCCAGTAACCGGATGATTGAGAACAATAGTAAATTGATATTGTAATGCTTTATCTAAAGCATTTTGTCGTGTTTTCAGTTGCTTTTGTTTTTCTTCAAATTGACTTTTGATAGTCTGAATCTCGGCATCGGCTTGTTCTTCGCTGATGATTCCCTGTTCGGTCAGACGTTGGATGCGGGCCACCTCATCGTTTTTCCATTGCTCATTTTCTTGTAATAATTCTTCTAATTGTTGCAATTCTATGTTCGCCTTTTCAGCATTTGTATCATTTATTGCAACAACGCCTGTTAAGATTTGGTTTTGTAGCCACTTAACAATATTCATAATGTTTTCGTCAGTCTCAGTATTCGATTGCGGGAATAAATGGATGTAAGGATAATCATAATCATAATTATAAAGCAATGAAGTAGTACTATCTTCATCATAACGCACTAACAAGTTACATGAAGAAGAATTGTCGTCATTAAATATGATTGCACTTATACCCTCGTCTGAGTCATTACTTTCTACCCATTTCCCGGTCAATTCTTCAAGAATACTTATCGATGTTTGTGGGAGAGAACATTCCACCGCTGCAAAGGCAACACAACAACAGAAGAGATATTTAATTAAGTTTTTCATATTGTGCCTGTTCTTTTTCTAGCTCGTTATTAATAATACCTAATGCTTTAGTAATGCAACTTTTATTAAGATAGACTGAGCCAGCAATAACATCTGAAATATTATCGCCTTCTGCGTAACCTATTATTTGAATTTCAACCCAATTACGTCTTATTAAATCTAATTGAAATCTACGACCTTCTATATCTGTAATAGGCATACTAGTGTCTAACTCTGCGGTTTGCATAAAATTTAAAATAGCCTCAACACTTTCTTTAGCTTCTTCAAGGGTAGTACCTAAGGCAATGTCCACGTAATCATCAAATCTGTTCGAAGTCTCCACCAATATACCATACGTTTTTTGGTCTTTAAAAACCCTACGGTATATCTTATGTATTGGAGCTTCGCTGCCTAATGCATTCATAAATCCTCCACCAACATACATCTTGCCGAGTATCTGTAGGTCATTGGTAAATGTTTTTTCCATTTGAATCTGCGCGGATGCTACAAACGAACAAAGTCCACCTACAATCATTAGTAAAAAAATCTTTTTCATATGTCTTTTATAAATTATTAATTTTTATTACTTTTATTCTTACCGTCCCCATATAGTGGTATCAGCCTACCCGACTTTTCTTAATGGGTGAATAGCCGCGCAATTCGTCAAGTTCGGCTCTTAACTGCCGAATTTCTTCATCTTTTTGCCGAATCATCACGTTCTGCGATTCGATGACTGCGATAAGTTTGTCCGTGTTCATATCTATAGAGTTTTGGTTATGGTCGTTGTTTGTTTCCGAGTGATTAGGTAAATTAACAGGAATATTATTGATTTTATTTAGCATTTTACCCTCTCCTGTAAGTAACCAATCCATGTTCAAATCCGGAAATTTAGTTCGTAATTTAACCAGCACATCCGAGCTGAGAGCACTATTAAGTTTTTGTCCTTTGAAGTTATCATAACTTTCCTCTATTTCAGGGAAAAATTTTGATACCTTATATCCTTGATTTTTAATGAAAATAAGGACTCTTTCCCTGATTGTGGTTCTTTTTGTCTCCATTTTATTTGTATTTAGTCCTAAAAAGAACTATCTTTGTTCCGTAATACAGAACGAACAAACAAATATAGCAAAATTATGGAGTTAGTATTGGTAATCATCATTTCCATCACTTTAGGTATGCGACAAAATTGAAGGATGCATGATTACAAACTGCCTTAAAGATAAGATAATGAAGAGGAATTTGAGAATTAGCGAGCGGATTAAGGCCTTGGAGATTGGAGAGGCTGTGAGTTTTCCCATTCCGGAATACAATTATTCATCCATCGGCCCTACGTGCCGCAGGATAGGGATTGTCACCGGCAAAACCTTTACTACCGAGCTCAACAACAGAGACAGCAAAAAACGGATGGTAACCGTGGTAAGAACTAAATGATTATGAAATCGGGAGAAATCAACGCTGCGTCTGTTGCAGGTTACATAGCCTCTTTGGAAAGAGAGAATGAGTGGCTTCGCAACCGAAATATGGAAATGATAGATATTTCTGCGGTCAGGGGTATTCCGGTAGGCATAAGCGATGATGTTGTCAAACGAAGAATCGGTGATAGGCGTACGGTACGAGACTATGTCAATAAGCGGATGTTTACTGTGCACCCCAGAAGCACGGACGGAAAGATGTTTCTGGACTTGTTTGATGTGCTTACAGCGCCTGATAAATCGGAGCTACGGAAACAGGCTCGGTGTATAAATGATGGGGTAAAATTCGATAAAATAACAAATACGAGAATCATGAAAGCGCGAGTAGAACTTGATGAGCAAACCGGCAAGGTTGTTATCATCACGGAACAGGGTACGGAGCATGGTTTTACCACCCTTAGCCGGGCGGTAAGGTGGTGCCGGGCGAACAATGTACGGGCCGAATTGTTTTGAACGATAAGCCATTTTACACATAGTCAAGAAGGTTATTATTTTTTTTCACTGTCATCCGGGAGGCCCGCGGTGAAATGGAACCGAGGTGTAAATGGAGCACGCACCTTTTTCGGTAGATTTTTGGGGTGAGGTCGGGGTTCGAATCCCCGCGGTTCCGCAGGTTTAAAATGAAATTAATATGGAAGGGATTACCGTATTGGAGAGACGTCCGCGTCTTCGTTACCGGCTGGAAATGCAAGCTCGGTGGATTATAAACAGGATTATTTATCTAATAACGAAATAGATATGGAACATAAATTCAAACCTTTCGATTTAGAGGCCGCCAAGGCCGGGGCCCCCGTGATGACGCGCGACGGTAGGCCAGTGAGGATTCTCGCGTTCGATGTGAAATCCGAGGAATATCCGGTAGTGGCTGTCGTTCCGACACATGACGGAAAGTATGAGAGCGTCGAAGTGTACACCAAGAACGGGCAATACAACGATGACGGGTACGACGACATAAAGGATGAATGTGATTACGATTTAGTGATGGCTCTCACCAAACACCGCGCGTGGGTGAATGTGTACAAGGGAGGGGACTATCAGATAGGCAATCTCTTCGATACGGAGGCCGAAGCAATAAAGAGCGGGAAAAGGGTCTCCACATACATCGCCACAGTTCCTATCGAATGGGTGGAATAGTCATTCAGAGTGCGTGGCTCAGCGGTAGAGCGATGCAGGGAACGGAAACAGGAAACATAGGGTCGCAATCCCCGCGTATTCGAGCGTAGGTCGCAGGTTCGAGCCCTGCCGCACTCGCAAACAGTTCAACAAATGAGAGTTATAGTAACATATTCGGGCGGTAAAGACAGCCAGGCAAGTCTTCTTTGGACAATCGAACATTTGACGAAAACGCCGACGGTCGTGTTTTGCGACACGGGATGGGAACATCCTCTTACCTATAAGCACGTTAGGGAAACGACCGAGGCATTAGGGCTGGAACTGGTCGTCCTCAAATCGAAAAAATACGGCGGCATGATTGATTTGGTCGCTCAAAAAAAGAGATGGCCTTCGTCGCAGCGTCGATTCTGTACTTCGGAATTAAAAACGATTCCGATGATAGACTACATACTCGACGCTGTGAAAGATGATTTTATAGTGGTGCAGGGTATCCGGGCAGCCGAAAGCGCCAACCGGGCAAAGATGAGCGCGCAATGTACTTATTTCAAATACTATACACAGCCTTATGGGATAGACAAAAACGGCAAGCCTAAATATCGCACTTATCGACGACGGGAAATACTGTCGTTTGTTGAACAGTATGCTGCCGATGTTCTCCGCCCGGTGTTTGATTGGTCGAGCCAGCAGGTAATCGATTATATTTTGGCAAAAGGTCAGGAACCGAATCCGCTATATAAAATGGGATATAAGCGTGTAGGATGTTGGCCCTGCATCATGGCTTCGCAACACGATATACTCAATATTTCCCGCCAATCGCCTGAGAGAATAGCGGAGATAACACAGCTTGAACACGACCTGCATTCGTCGTTTTTCGGGCCGGATAAAATACCGGCAAAGTACATTGAAAGCGGCGCGAAATATCCTTTGATTACCGATGTCGTCAGATATGTCGAGTGGCAAAACGCCACGGGCAGTCTGTTCGACGACGACACGGCGACGAGTTGCATGAGCTTTTACGGATTGTGTGAATAACAAATTATCCGAGCGTGAAAAACGAATTATCACCGAATTGGAATAGGTTATACGAAAGCTATGGAAGCGCTGCACATTGAGGAAGATATTTATCGGCAGATAGCTGAATACATTGAAGATAATGCCCTGCCGTACATTCGGGGCTGGCATTCGGAGGCAGACGAGTTTAGGATAGCCGATGTGTGTTTTGAAACGGATTCCGCGCCGATGGTTACCAGTTTGTGTCTGTTACGGGTCATGGTCTGATACACTACATCCGCACTTCCGGTGGAGAGTTTTCCCGCGAGTTCGACAGTCTTGGGCAGTGCTGGCTCGAAGTACACACATACGCTGAAGAAGGGTATGAAATAATCAATGATTTCAACATCAATAAATTGCGTAAATATTTTAAGTAGTTATGAAAACGCTATATCTGTATGATTCCGACAAGGGATGGGTGTTATTTGAATACGATGTTCTGTCCGATTTAGCACATGAATTTTCAATACGCAACATTCGGATAGGCGACGACTGCAGGCTGGGCAACGGCTGCAGGCTGGGCAACGACTGCAGGCTGGGCGACGACTGCAGGCTGGGCGACGACTGCAAGCTGGGTAACGACTGCTGGCTGGGCAACGGCTGCTGGCTGGGCTACGACTGCAGGCTGGGCGACGACTGCAAGCTGGGCGACGGCTGCTGGCTGGGCAACGGCTGCAAGCTGGGCTACGACTGCAGGCTGGGCTGCGGCTGCAAGCTGGGCTACGGCTGCAGGCTGGGCTGCGGCTGCTGGCTGGGCTACGGCTGCAGGCTGGGCGACGGCTGCTGGCTGGGCTACGGCTGCAGGCTGGGCGACGGCTGCAGGCTGGGTAACGACTGCTGGCTGGGCAACGGCTGCTGGCTGGGTAACGACTGCTGGCTGGGTAACGACTGCGAGCTGGGCAACGGCTGCGAGCTGGGCAACGGCTGCAAAGTTAAACATACTCTTTGCATACACGCTTCTCATCATACGATTACTTATTGGGGTTGCGACGCTATACAAATCGGCTGTAAACAATATACGATTTTCGAATGGCTGTCTAACTATGAAAATATAGGGCGTTCAGAGAATTACTCGGACAAAGCCATCGGAGAATACTGGATGTACATCGATTTGATTAGACGCATACATGAGAGTGGAGCTTTCATATAACAAGGCAGTATAGCTTGTAGAGCTGCCGCAAAACATCAATAATTAAAACGTAGAATTTTATGAAAGAGGAAAAATCATTACAGGACATGTCGATGTAGGCATTTTGCGGAGAACTTCCGGATTTGTCAAAGGCGACTCCAGCGCCTCTCCCCATCAACGGAGAATATTGGTCGCCGTCGAGCATCGGAGAAAGCAAGCGTATGTTCTTTAAAGAACTGCGTATGGAAACGGTCGTCGACGCGAAGAGCGGTCAGGATGTAGAACTTCAAGTGGCTTATTTCGTCGAGCCTGTCGAGGGGAAAAAGCCCCGCATCATCCGTCCGGGGGGCATACGCCTTACGTCGGTGTTCGACAGTTTCGTGAAAGCCGGCCGCATAGTTCCGGGAATGGCCTTCGAAATTACTTACGATGGCAAGCAGAAGACAGGAACAGGCAATTTCGTAGATACGTGGACGATAACTCCTTTGGCTACCCATTGATGTTATGGAAGATTTCGGATTCGACGTTTATGATTTGAGCGGAGCGGAAAGGGATGGCACGTTGCGTCCGCTCCGCTATGACCGGACGCAATATGCGGATTTCGAAGAATTCCTGGAGCACGTGCACGATTTGCTGAGCCGGAAAAAGCGTGTGCCTAAATCGGTGCTGAGCGTCAACGGCCGTGTTGTGTCCGACAGTATGGATGCTTATC
Organism: Bacteroidaceae bacterium; assembly: GCA_963651205.1. Classification (GTDB taxonomy): domain Bacteria; phylum Bacteroidota; class Bacteroidia; order Bacteroidales; family Bacteroidaceae; genus Phocaeicola. The sequence goes on along the minus strand of CAVJPC010000199.1, from coordinate 27,044 downwards.
TGTCCCATGCGGGGGAGAGTTCGAGCGCCCTGAAACAAGCGCTCGTCACCCCCCGCCATTACGTGACTTACCAGGACCCACGTATCGAGCGGGACCGGAAGCATTTCCAGTTAGGTACTTTTTGCCACCTGGCATTCCTCCAGCCGGAATTGTTCCGGAAGGTACGGACTGCCCCTAAAGCCGACCGCAGTACGATAAACGGAGTAAAGACTTTGATTGAATGGTATTGGGAGCAGCTTGGAATATCGGCAGAATGTTCTCTGAGGGAGATGAATCACCGCGAGCTGAAAGAGCTGCTGCACGATTGCGAGCGCAGATTTCAGGAAGCCGGTTATGTATGTATTCCGGCTGATGACAGTCTGAAGATAGAGCTTGTCCGTAAGGTGTACAACACGTATGGCGGGGGGATACTTCCCCGGCTGCTGAAGCTGGCCGATGCGGAGACCTCCTTTTACGATACCGACCCGCTTACGGGGCTGAAGGAAAAGGTGCGGCCGGATGCGATGCTACTTGAGGAAAATATCGGCTTGAACATCGTAGTGTCGTTCAAGACGACGAGTGCGAACACTATAGAGCAGTTCGCCCGCGACGCCGTGAAGTACAAATACGACCTTTCCGAAGGGATGTACCTTGACGTCATGTCGCGCATCACGGGCCGTCGCTTCTGCGGCACGCTGATGGTCGTCCTGCAGACTTGTGAACCGTGGCAAATATTCGTACTGTGGTGGTCTCCCGATGATTTGGAAGCCGGCAAATACAAATACCGTCAGGCTATGGAAATCGTTGCCGAATGCAAGGAGAAACGCTCGTTTCCGGGGTACGATGCCAGAGCGGAAAACGGCGCCCACGGAATTATACGGTTCGCACTGCCGGAGTATTCCAGGCTGGCCGTTCCGGAACAGAATATCGATTGAGCATTTACGTAATTCGGTAAGTTCATTATGGAAAATACTTGTAAACCAAACTATCTGATTGGTATCGACACCGGCACACATACGGGAATAGCCGTATGGGAGCTGCATTCGCAAAAGCTGCTGCTTGTGGATACGATGAGCATTACGAAGGCGATGGAAGCGGTTATGGCTTACCGACATTGGGGCAGTGTCTTTCTCTACATCGAAGACGCCCGGCTTCGCAAATGGTTCGGGAATACCGGTCGGGAACGGCTGAAAGGGGCTGGAAGCGTCTGCCGAGACGCCTCGATATGGGAGGATTGGTGCGGGGAGCAGGATATTCCGTATGAATTGGTTGCCCCGCGCGACAACCGGACGAAACTGTCGGCCTTGCAGTTTCGGAACCTGACGGGCTGGCCGGCCCGTACGACGGAGCACGGTCGGGATGCTGCCATGCTTGTTTACGGTATGAGCAAAGGGGAATAGCAATGAGCAAAGATGGATATATAAAGCTCTACCGGAAGTTTTTCGCAAATCCCTTATGGGTCGAACCCCGTGAGTATTCACGTGCCGAAGCGTGGCTTGATTTGATACAAGCCGCGGGAATAGAGGAACGGGTCATAATACTCGATGGACGGGCGATAGAGAGCCGAAGGGGAGAACTTGCCGCGAGCAGAAGATTTCTCGAGAATCGCTGGAGATGGAGTGCAGGCAAAGTGACTCGTTTTCTGGATATGCTTAAATCGCAGGGAATGATAGAAACGAGAAAGGAGCACGGCCAGACCGTTATAAGATTGTGTAATTATGATACTTACAATCCCTTGGTTACAGACAGTCATACCGGCGGAAAAACCAGCGACGAACCGCGAACCGAACCGCATAATAATGTTATAGACAGCAGTTTACCGTTGTCTGCGGACCAATCGCGAACCGCAAAGCGGACCAATCGCGAACCAGATGCGAACCAGAGGCGAACCAAAAAGAAAGAATTAAAGAAAGAAATAATTAAAGAAACTCCTACACCTGACGGTGTAGGAGGAAAGAAAGACGCGGCTGTCGCCGCTACGAACGTCCGGAAAGAAGATTTTCGGAAGTCTCTCATTCCCTACGTGGAGACTTACGGCCGGGAGATGATACGGGCTTTTTTCGATTATTGGACGGAGAAGAACCGGTCGTGCACGAAAATGCGGTTCGAGCTGGAGAAAACGTGGGAAACCGCCCGCCGTCTGGCTACGTGGTCTAACCGAGAAAAAGAGAAAAATTGCGCCAAAAGAGAAAAAGAGCATGAGCCTTTACGAACAGACACTAAAACAGTTGGGCGTCCGGAAAAACGTCGGAGCACGTTATAGACTGCCTTTTTCGGCAGCACAGGTAGCCGACGGCCTTACGGCGGCGTATTCGGCGGTCGTTTCCGGCCGGGGCAGAGAATTCCTCCGGGACGAGGCTACGACGGCGCACATCCGGCAGGCGGCCCGGTGGTTTACCGGAAGCATGAAGCCCGGGCTGCTCCTTTACGGAGGCTTGGGAAACGGCAAGACGACGCTGGCGAAGGCAATGAGGCTTTTTCTGCTCACCGTGCGCGGCGCGGCGGAGGAGCAGCTAGCCTACGGACTTTGGCGGCTGACCGAGAAGGAGGGGCTGGAGGCCGAGCGGATAGTCCGCCACGTGCCGCTTGCTACGGAAGTATCTGCCGTGCATTTGGCCGGGATTCCGGTAACGGACAGCCGTTATGCGGAAATCGTGGATGCGCCTATGCTCATCATCGACGATATGGGCTGTGAACCGGCAACCGTGAAGCACTACGGCACGGAGGCAACGCCGGTGGCCGACGCGATATTCCGGCGGTACGACAGGATGCAGCTCACCATCATCACGAGCAATCTGGATGATGAGGGAATCGAGCAGCGTTACGGCGCGAGGATAACCGACCGGTTTGAGGAGATGTTCGACCGAATTTCGTTTGACAATGAAAGTTACCGCAGATAACCTCAAGTCCGCCATCCTTTCCCGCATTCGGGAAGTGTGCGAGCGCAAAGCGGAGGCCTATATCGAGCCGGTTCACGCACTGGTCATCCGCGACGACCTGTATCTGTCGGTCTGCTGTGCCTGCACTTTCGACGAGTTCCGGGCGCTGGTGGACGAGCTGGCCGGGGAGGGACTGATAACGGTTCACCGGACGGCCACGGACACGGCTCTGCGGCCGAATATAGAAGATAGTGAATTATGACGCACGCATCGTTGTTTTCCGGTATCGGCGGGTTTGGGCTGGTGTAAAAGTCAACTGATATGAATAGATTTAAGTTTAGTGAAATCAGCAAGTTTAATGAGATAAGGCGTCGTGTGTTCCCTGACTTGGCCATAGAGGGCGACAGTCTGATGTCTATAGCATGCGGATATGTCGTTTTGGATATGGTTAAGTTGGATGATGAATTACATAAACTCTATCCTGATGAGTACGAGGATAGCTCAATAATAGAGATAGTTCGCAATCATTATGGCGATGCGGGTGTGGAACTTTTAGAAGCATTGTTATGATTTACGGATACATTCGACCGAATTTCGTTTGACAATGAAAGTTACCGCAGATAACCTCAAGTCCGCCATCCTTTCCCGCATTCGGGAAGTGTGCGAGCGCAAAGCGGAGGCCTATATCGAGCCGGTTCACGCACTGGTCATCCGCGACGACCTGTATCTGTCGGTCTGCTGTGCCTGCACTTTCGACGAGTTCCGGGCGCTGGTGGACGAGCTGGCCGGGGAGGGACTGATAACGGTTCACCGGACGGCCACGGACACGGCTCTGCGGCCGAATATAGAAGATAGTGAATTATGACGCACGCATCGTTGTTTTCCGGTATCGGCGGGTTCGACCTGGCTGCCGAATGGGCAGGCTGGACGAACATGTTCAACTGCGAAATAGACGGATTTTGCAGAAAGGTTCTGAAATATCATTTTCCTAATGCACAACAGTATGCAGACATACGAACAACAGACTTTACGGTTTGGCGGGGACGCATCGACGTCCTCACGGGGGGATTCCCCTGCCAGCCGTTCTCGCTTGCCGGCAAACGAAGAGGCACGGAAGACGACCGCTACCTCTGGCCGGAGATGCTCCGAGCAATACGCGAGATTCGTCCCGAATGGGTCGTGGGCGAGAATGTTTACGGATTCGTTAATTGGTCGAACGGACTGGTTTTCGACACGATGTGCGCTGACCTGGAAAATGCAGGCTACCAGGTCGGGGCGTTTATACTTCCGGCTGCTGCTGTCGGCGCTCCCCACCGCCGGGACAGGGTGTGGGTTGTTGCCCACCGTTCAGACGCAGGGACTGAAAGTCTGCAATGCGAAAGGCAGGATGGAGTTCATGCCGCTGGAGTTGCTACCGACACCGACAGCAATAGATGCGGGAAGCGGACGGATAAACAAAAGTCTGTCCCCGAATGCGTCGGAACGTCCGACGCTGGCAATGGCTGCGAAAATCGGACTCCTGCCGACCCCGACGGTGAACGATGCGACGAATGCCAGTCTTCCGGCCAGTCTGAGCACCCGCAAGAGCGGAATAGCCAAGGTGGCGATGCAGAGCGGCGAATACCGGGCTGGGGCGGGTTTCCGACTCAATCCCCGGTATGTGGCGGAGATGATGGGATTTCCGCCGAACTGGACGGAATCACCTTTCCGGCATGGTGCCGGCAATCTATCAAAGCATTCGGAAATGCCATAGTACCGCAGGTAGCATGGAGAATTTTCGATGCGATTAATAAATTGAATCGATGAAATGTCATTATATATACACAGAAGATGGCGACAAGGTACTCATACGTACTGTTGGCCAGTAGTTCTTTCGGGCGGTCGTACGGGAGATGGCGGAGGAAGGGCTAGTGACGATTCATGAAACGGCCACGGATACGGGGCTTCGGCTACCGATAGAGGAGAGCGAACTATGAAAAATGAATCTAAGGATAAATACAATCTTCCGCGCGGGTTGTGGTGGAGTGAGGCAACGGGGCGTATAGCACTCTGTAGATGTCCGAAATGCGGCCGCGAGAATTATTGCATGAACGTTTTGTCCGGAATATGCACTTGGTGCGGATTCGATGCTAACTCGTACTACAATAATGACAACAAGAGTATGAAGCTGACAAAAAATGAACAATGGATACTCGACTACCTTAAGGGTAAGGACTACGTGTCGCCTACGGTGATAGGAAAAAGCCACGCATCGGTTACTGGAAGTGCTGGCTTTACACATCATAGCTCATGGGCTTCACCAATCTGTTTGCGGTTGGTAAAGAAAGGCCTTTTGCTCCGGAATGAAAAAGGACATTATAAACTGAACGCAGATGAGAAGTAAAAAAGCACAAAGATTTATTAACGATAGGCTATCCATGGGTTCATTGGATTTTACAGCAGCAGATGTGGGATACTGCGTAACGTGCGCAGAAAAAGAAGCCAAGGAACGGATGCGGGCAAAAGCGCATCATATTATCGAGAAGATGATGGCCGGTATTTTTCAAGGTGATGTGGCTCGAAAAATCGCAGATGAATTTTGTAAAAAACTAATTGAGGAATGAAAAACGATTCAGATGTCATGGATAATATCCCCTCGCGCCCTGTTGGGGAGCGGTTCAATTTTGGGGATGTAGTGCTGGAGGTTGTTAACAATGCTACGAATGATGATTGTGTGGGATGCTATTTTTACAGTCGTTTCAGCGATATTCCTTATCCTGGCCAAATTACGTGTATTAGACATTGCGAGAAATTTGCCTCTGTCATAGGCCATTGTTACTCTGAGGACAGAGAGGATGGCGAGGATATAATTTTCAGACAAGTAAAATGATGGCAGGCAGATTCATGATTGACGGGATTTGGTGTGATGTCCCGGAGGGCGAGAACCTGAACGATTGGCTGAACGAAATATGGGTTTGCACCAAATGCGGAAAGGTAAAACGAGTGAAACTATGAAAAAGATAATGTTTAACGACCGTTACGGCCTCACGCAAGCGGTTATCGATGGGCGGAAAACCATGACGAGGCGGTTAATTAATCCAATGCCGGAGGATTGCACCGCCAATCACAAAAATTACTGGGGGGCTTATTGGTCGGATGAGCCTATGGCTTTGGAGGTAGAGCGAGATACAGGCGGTATATATTGCAAGTATTGTGGCAACGGCGTAAGATGGTTTGAAGCGGGCTATTACTATAATACTAAATATAAACTTGGCGATATCGTAGCCGTGGCGCAAAGTTATAAATCCATATCTGACAAGCATCCAGACGTAAATACGTTCTTGCTTCAGCTTTCAAAGGCATATGGATGCAAATTGGAAGCCATACCAAATCTGCCCGGCTGGAAGAATAAGATGTTCTCCAAAGCAGAACTTATGCCTCACCAAATTCGCATAACGGATGTCCGCTGCGAGCGGTTGCAGGATATTTCGGATAGCGAGTGTCTCAGAGAGGGCGTGCAGTACATCGAAGAACTCGGAGTGTATTATTTCGAAAGACCGGATAGAGAAGAAGGTTTTTATTTTGATTTTGACAGTCCCCGCGCCGCCTTTGCCTCCCTCATCGACAAGGTTTCCGGCAAAGGGACGTGGGAGAATAATCCTTGGGTAATAGTTTATGAGTTTGAGTTGGTAAAATAAGTTATTGGTCATGATATTTCATACACTCGACAGCCTTGGCATTCCATATCTTGTTATCAAGTATAAACTGACGAGTTCTATTGATGAAAATATCATAGATTATCGTTATCAAATAATTGTTGATTACGATATTCGCTTATTTCGATTGGGATTTAAAGCTGAAAAAGAAATAAAACGTTACGGAAGTTGGTATATGTACAAAAATCTCAAACCGCGGGAAGTTTCTATTTTTCGGAATTTTGGTTATGAACCTTCTTATACTGATGAAAATGGAGTTGCGTGGGAATTTGGTGGGAGAATAAAACGCTATAAACATGGGAATAGTGTGACTTAAATTATTGCCATTCAAAAAAACAACAGAGAGCCGAAAAAGACTCTCTTGTTTTTCTCTAAAAACCCCTGGTGGGGTGTCTTATTTTTCTCTAAAAACCCCTGGTGGGGTGTCGATATCGCCGTAACGCTCTTTCATCAGCTGGAGGGCCTCGATAAGAAATACTGAATACGGCATATTATTCAATTCCAAAAATATCCGCAGTTCGGATATCGTCTGTTTCGGCGCGCTCATTGTGACATAAATTCCCCTCTCGCCGCATATCGGTTTACGACCAGCCCCTGGACGGGCTCCGCCCCAGCCAGCTTTCTTTTTCTTATCCCCTTTTTCCTGCATTTTTAGCCGAATTAAGTATTTCCAATGCCTTCTCACCAGCAAATATTACAGTGGTCGCCGTTTCCGGAGTTAAACGCATTATTTTTTTGACGTTGGCGCCCGCATCAAAAGCGGCCATAGCCTGCTCTTCAGTGAGGGCTTTTAATGTATATATGGAATATTTCCGCAAAATTTTATCATAGCTCGTTTTATAAGGAACCCCAGCTTTGTCTAATTTTTGCGTTTCAGCCTTAAACTCTTTTTTTGTTTTATAAAACCTGTTTTCTAAATTATATTGGCAAAAATATTTATATTCGCCAAATTCCGTTTCGGTCACGTCAAAAGCCTTCGTCTGCGCTCCTTCCAGATTACAATCGCAAACATTTTCAACGGCTATAATGCCTTCGTTGTTTACCATTTCGCGAACACCTGCCACGAATTTCATACCATCACCTTTAGCATCGACATGCACGTTTATGGCTGAGTCCGGAATCTCGATTTCTATGATTCTGGACCCATAATATTTGGCAACGTCGTAATTCGATGAAAAATACAACGCCGGGCCATAATATTCATGTCTGACACATTCAGAAGGGAGCTTGAAATCTTCGAAATGTTCTTCAGTGCCGTGATAGAGTTTCATGACTTATTCTGTTCTGTTTATGCAAATATAATAATTATTTTTGAAACAACAAATATTTTCAAGAAAAAAGTAAATGTAAAATTGCCGATTTTTGCCTTTGGATTTGCTGTAATTTTGGTGTATGGCAAAGAAACTCACTCTTAAACAAGAAAAGTTCTGTAATAAATATCTGGAATGCGGCAATGCGTCCAAAGCGTATCGCTTTGCCTACAATTGCGATAGCATGAGTGAGAGTACGATATGGAACAGTGCCTATAAACTGTTGCAAAACGGCGATGTGGGGGCGAGGATTTCCTATCTCAGACAGCATATTGCCGAAGCATCTGGTATTACCGCTCTGCAAATTGTCAACGAGCATAAGAAGATTGCTTTTTCAAATGGTGCTAAAATTCGAAAAGGATGGATGTTGTTGAAAGATTTTGAAGCATTAAGCGAAGATGAGAAAGCTTGCATCCGTTCTATTGAAACTAAGCAGGTCAAGCGTATGACTGCTGACGGCGATGAAATTATAGACGAATTTGTGAAAGTGACTACTTACGATAAACAGAAGTCGCTTGATGCATTATCTCGCATGCTTGGATTCGATGCCCCAACGAAAGTAGAGCTTACCCCGATATCTTCTTCGGCTGATGTTCATAAAGTAATATTTGAGAATTTCCGTGATGAATGATAACTTTTCATTTCAACGAAATATATCAACAAGTATTCACGACCGAGAAGCGTATCATTGATATACATGGTGGACGTGGGCGTGGGGGCTCGCATTTCGGTACTAATTATTTTCTATATCTGCTAACCCAACCCGCCTACTTCCGTGGCTATTTTATTCGCAAAACCTTAAATGATATCAAGACGTCTCTATTTCAAGATATTAAAGACCGTATAGAAGAGAATCCTGACCTTGATATCAAAGATTTCCACATCAATGAAAATAACTATTCCTTGACTTATCGCCCCACGGGTAATATGATTATCAGTAAGGGTGTGACAGGCAGCAGAGGCAGAACTGCTAAAATGAAATCTCTTGCTGGGGCTACACATGTTCTGATTGAGGAAGCTGATGAATTGGACGAGCAGAGTTTTTCACAGCTCAACCTGTCTCTACGAACTGTTAAATCTGAGAAGATACAGATTGTGCGTATTTACAATCAGCCACCGCGCAATCATTGGATATATAAGGATTATAATCTTATAGAAACGGATATCAAAGGATATTTTTTTGCAGAGGTTAAAGGCAGTTCGGATATACTTTCTGTGTTCAGTACCTGCCACGATAATATTAAAAATCTTCATCCCTCCACTATACGCGAATTTGAGGCCTTCAAGGATAGTGACCCCGATTATTATTACAATCAGATATTGGGGCTGGTGGGAGAAGGTGCGAAAGGCCGCATATATAGCGGATGGGAACATATCTCAGATGTGGAGTATGATGCATTAGAGCTGCCTCATATTTATGTAGTAGACTTCGGTTATGGCGGTGCTCCTACCGCTGTTATTGATGTCAAGTACCATAAAGATTTACGATACGTTCGTGAACTAATTTATTCTTGCGATTTAGACAGCATGGAGCTCGCGCGGCAGATGCGGGCTAAAGGCATTGATGAATCGGCCCTCGTCATTGCCGATTATGGAAGTGGTGGAAGTCTTCGTATCGCCGAACTTAGACGAGGAACATACGATGGTCTGGTATTTAACATCCGTTCAACGGTAAAAGGGGGTGGCTCCGTCCAGGCTGGAATATCTAAAGTAAAGGCAACTAAGATATACATGACTGAAAGTAGTCTTAATGGCTGGAACGAATACATGGGGTATTGCTGGCTGCTTGATGCGAATAAGAATCCGACTGAGCAACCTAAAAAGGAGAATGACCACATTATGGACTGCATCCGATATGCGGAGCTCTATTTGGCTCAAATGAATAAATAATTTTTTCGTCTTTTTGAAAAACATCGATTTTCGCATTACAAGCGGCTGTAATTTTGAAGTATAAGAGATATAGGCATGGGCGTGTGGAGCAGGATATTTAAACGGGGGCATGGAATAAACTTCTTCAGTTTTATGGATGGGAGTTGTTACCATGAAATCGATTTGTCGTGTCTGAGCGGTCAGAATAAAGCCTATGAGCAGTGTTCCACTCTTAAAACCGTAATCAACCGTAATGCGATGGCGATGGCTAACGGGCAATGGTGGATTACTGATAAAGCAGGCAATGATGTTACCGATAGGTATGTGAATATTCAGGAGCGAATAATCATGCCTAACCCCTTGCAGACATTCTCCGAGTTTGTTATGCAAATGGATGTATATCGTCAGTTACGGGGAGGTTTTTACGTCTATTTTGCGGCTCCAATAGGATACGGTCCGGAGAATGCGCATTCCTGGTGGGTTATCGACCCGGATTACGTAGATGTAGAGCTTACAGGAAATCTTTTCGGCGCTTCCGATGTAAAAGAGATTGTCACAAGATATTGGCTGAATATAGGAGCAATAAGAACGGAGATAGAGTCAAGCCGATTATTATATATACGGGATGTCAATCAGAATCTTGATTTTGGCCCCAATGATATTGACGGCACTACACGCTTGTACAGTGTACATAATTCGGTTAATAATCTTATCGTTGCGGAACGGGTTCTGCTCGGCATGAATAAAGACAGGGGGGCTTTGGGCATCTTAAGTAATGATGCGGAAGATGCGGCGGGTCATGTTCCCATGACAGAGAAGGAGCAGGAGGATTTGCAAAAAAAATTGAGCAGACGCTACGGACTTGGCCCTGACCAATGGAAAGTTATTGTGACCGATGCGAAGTTGCGATGGCAATCCATGACGATGTCAGTGAGAGATTTACAGCTCTTGGAGGGGATGACGGAAAATATTCAACTTGTGTGCAATGCTTTTGATTATCCCTATGAGTTGTTGGCCAATACTCAGAATGTGACTTACGCTAACAAATTAGAGGCGAAAAAGTCGATGTATGAAGATTCAATTATTCCCATATCGCGCATATATGCTGAGGGTTTCAAACGAATGCTGTTGTCAGGACAGGACGCGGCATTCGTCGTAGACTTTTCGCATTTGAGTATTTTTAAAACCGCGGAATCCGATAAGGCTAAGACTTATTATCAGAAAGCTGTTGCTGTGCGGGAGATGTATACTTTGGGTATTATCTCGCTCGAGGAAGCTCGATTAGAATTAGGTTACGATGAAAAAATTGAAGGGAAAACCATTTACTCCGAGCAAGGAACGAGTAAATGAGATACGCAAACAGCGTGAAGAGATTCTTAAGAATCATAAGATTATAAGAAAATGAATGAATACATTAAACATATCAAGGATGACAAATATCGGATTGCCGAAGAGAAGCGAGCTGCTTTCAAAAAAGCTGATGGCGTTTCAGGCTACCGTGTTTCGACCGTTTTGAAACATTCTGCCAATAAAGAGGACGGAGATTATGGCGGACTGGGAAATGTTATGCAGGTAGAAGCGGTTATCAATACGACCGGTCTGTTCGATAGCCATGAAGATGTTCATATCCCGGGTCTGTGGGATAATTCGCTTTCTCGACCAGGTCTTTTATACCTGTTACAAGAGCATGAACGGGAATTTGACCATGTTATTTCTGACGAAATCAAGGCTTCTGTGGTAGAGAAGACGTGGAGAGAGCTGGGTGCCGATTATGAAGGAAACACGCAGGCACTTGTGTTTAATGCGACCTTGCATCGGGGCAGAAACCCCTACATGTTTGACCAGTACCTAAATGGTTATGTCCGCAATCATTCGGTGGGAATGCGGTATGTATCGCTTGAGCTGTGCATAAACAGTGAGGAGAAGTATTATATCGACGAGAAAGAAGCATGGGATAAATACATCGGTTATGTGGCTAATCGGGAAGATGCAGAGGCATCTGGATATTTCTGGGCAGTTACGGAAGCGCGTATAGTAGAAGGTTCTGCCGTGTTGTTTGGGTCGAATTGGGTGACGCCGACCATTGATGTGCAGGTCAAAGAAGTGAATGAAAAAAGCCTGTTGTCGAGGATAGGCAAGATTTTCTAACCAAAATAAAATACTGATTATGAAAGATTTCAAAGTGAAAGAGTTTGAAGCGCCTGCCGGCGTTCCGCTGGATTCGGACACACAGAAGCTGTTCGGGGCTATGCAGGGATGGCTGCAGGAGACGTTTGCAGAGTTCGCAGCCAGTGAAAAGTCGGCTGAGGATTATGCAAAGGATATAAGCGAGAAGCTGGAGAAAGCTGGATTCTCTGTGGAAAGCCTTTCTCAAATTGAAAAAGCCCTCAAAGCTCAGGGGGAGACGCTGGAAAAGATGCGTATGGGAGGCACAGGGGCGTCCATGTCGCAGAATCCCATCAGAAAGACTATTATGGGCAATCACGATATGATTGTCAAGGCTTTTTCTGAACATACTCCGTTTGTCATCAAAATGCCTGTGAATAAAGATGCTGGGGTTATTACTACCACGACAGCAGTAACTTCTACAACCAGTGCACAGTGGCGAGGTTATACGGAACGCGACCCAGAATTTTACTACAAGCGCCGGGGACGGCAGTATATCCGAGATATCGCCGATATACGTCGAGTAAATCGGGTTCCCACAACGCTCGAATTCTGGGAAGAAGGCGCTGAAAACGGAGCATTTGCCGTTGTCGCTGAAAATGCCTTGAAGCCCCTGGTAGATGTTTCGTTGGTTCTGAACCAATCCAAGAAGCAAAAGGCAGCCGGGATGATGACTTTAACGCAAGAAGTCATCATGGATTCGGACGAACTTGCTCTGAATCTGGAGCGGCTTTTTGTGGACAAGATGTGGCGTGATTACGAAGACAAGTTGACTGATTCGCTAATCACCAACGCAACATCCTACACATCCACATCTCTCGACGGCACGATAGCCGACCCGAATGATTTCGACGCTATTTCGGCAGCGGCGCTTCAGGTAGCTTCATTGAATTTCAATCCAACCGACCTTATCCTGAACACATCTGACGCATATGCTATGTCTCTCATCAAGGATGGCATGGGACGCTACATTTTACCCATTGTCACGGAAGGCGGGCAGTTGTCTATCCGTAGCCTGCGTGTAACCACGACAACGAAGCTGGCGCAGGGCGAGTTTCTGGTAGGTGAATACGGAACATGGAAAGTTCGTGAGGGCGAAGAACTCATTCGTTCGGGACTGAACGAAGATGATTTCAAATATAACCGCATGTCTTTCATCGGGGAGATATTTTTCAATAGCTATATTCCGACGAATTATGCGGGGTCGTGGGTAAAAGGAAATTTCGCTACCATCAAGGAGGCGCTAAAAGTAGCGTCTGCTCCCGGCGTATAGTGTGTAACCAGGGGACGGTAGTCCCGTCCCCATTTTAAAGTAAAAATATGGCACAGGAGAAAGAAAATGCAAAGAAACAGGCGGAAACTGTCATGCCGCATGAGGATGTAGTCGTGGAATATACCGACAAAGCCTTTTTTCACACAAAAGGTGATAAAGAAGCTGTACACCGTCTTTTGGCGGAAAAGCTGGTTGCAAAAGGCGTAGCGAAAATCGTTAATAAATAATGTTTCTGACCGAAGCATACTTCCAAGGCGATTTATATCTGCCTAACCTGGTTACGACCAAACCGGAAGCCGTCGGAGTAGGGCGCATAGTATCTGCTGTAGCTGAAAGCGACCTTTCATATTATGTGGATAAGTACGAAAGGGAGTTTCTCCGGCTATTGCTGGGGGATGAACTGTATGACGCATTCATCGCAGGGCTGGAAAAGCCGGATAATGCGCGGTGGCTCGCTTTAAAAGATAAAATCTATGATACCACCGGTTCCTATCCATTATCACCGGCTGCGAATTATGTGTATTACATGCTTATTTCGCATAACGTCACTGCTACCACTATGAAAGGGGAGGTTGTTCCTGAGCAGGACTATGCCAAAAATGCTTCGTCAAAACAGAAACTGGCCGATTCGTGGAACGAGATACTTCCGTATGCCAAACGTATATGGCGTTTTATTGACGACCATAAGTCGGATTATGGACAATACGTGATATGCCGTACTTGTTATCAATTCCTCTGTTATTTCGCACCGGTCAATATTTTCGGAATATGATATCTCCCAATAAACTGATTGGCTCTGTGGTTCTTCGCACAATGGATGCGTTGAACAAGGACGCAGTGTTTCTGGAAGGTGTCAAGGTGTACGAATTTTGGCCGAGCTGTTTGAAAGACGGACAATTGCATTTATGGCATTATCCGGGTACTCCAAACGAGATATCCAATATTCTCGTGCAGGTTGGGAAACTGCTTGAAGGAGCATCGCTGAAATTCCCGGCGGTACTTGATTACCATCCTATACGTCAACGTATTACAATGCTGGGTAACAGACCGGTAAACATGGTTCACTATAATCTGGCTATTATAGCTCCTGTTCGTAGCAATTGGACTACGGAAGAACGCGAGAAGTATGTCTTCGAGCCACTCTTGCGTCCGATTTACGAGGAGTTCGTCAGACAAGTTAAGTCCAGTCCGGCCTTTTATGTGGGATATGCAATCCCCCATGATTATTACGAAGTGTTTACTACTGGGTCGAGTGCTCAAACGGTTTTGCAGCGATACGGCGATTACATAGATGCCATTGAGCTGCATAATCTCGCGCTTACAATTCGTCCCTCTCTCTGCAGTCGTGACCTTGAAAAATTATACGAGGAAAACGATTGGGTAACGGACAATATCGACAACATCTTAAAATACTGATTATGGAATTTAAAGGAACAATCGCAAACAACTGTTCGGAGGCGACCGTTAGGACGGGAACGCCTAACTGTGATAGGGAGATGGGTAAGCCTATGGCACTTGCTATCACACCTGTCAATGCTCTCTATCCGATAGATTCGGAAACCTTTCTTACAGCCTTGGATGGCTATATTAGTGATGAGGGCGGCATGCGAATGATGCCCATTAAAGGGTTGGCCGGAGTTACATTAAACGGCGGAGATATCAATGCGCCTGAATTGGGAACTTACGGAGGAGCTCGCCCTATCGGGCTTAACGCTATCAACATCGCCTATACGTTAGGAGGCGGAATGTGCCTCTACAAAGAATTATCGAAGCTGAATGGTCATCTGTGTCGTATTTTCATTGCCGATGACAGCAATTATCTGTTCGGCACGGTGATAAGCAAAGGCGGCACGGATTATTTTGCCGGATTTAAAGGAACTGTCTATGTAACGTACACACCTACTAACGGCAGTGAGCTCGGCACGATAACCGTAACCGTTTATTATTCTACCGAGTACGAGAAGGAGATGCAGAACGCTATGTCTGTGTATCTGGAGAACGGTTTGCCGGATGGCCTCATAGGAGTCATGCTTCAGACCGTGGGAGCTGATACCGTGCGTGTCGTTACCGCATGTGACCAGACAGATGTGACAGCTACGTATATCGATGACTGGACCCAAACGATGTTCGTCAACGACAGCGGAACGGCGGCTACTACTGTGACACCAGAAGGCGGCAATCTGCTGAAAATATCCCCATCCGGCAAGTATCGTGTAGCTTCAGCGAAAGTTCTTGCAGCTGGGAATATCACTGGTCTGGACGGGATAGAAACCTATGTCCAGGTAACGGCCGGCTCCTAACGATGAACATCTGGATAGGTGAGCGCAGAATATCGATAAGTGACGATTATCTGCGTCATACTAAACGAGATATTCTTATTAAGGAGCAGATAAGATATCTGAAAGGAGTTGCGACGGAGAAAGAAATCGCAGATGCTATGGGAAAACTATATGATACGTTTCATCCCAAACGACCGCAAAAACGGAAAAGTAGTGAAGAAGGGGCGGAGTAATCTGCCCCTTTTCTGAAAAGCTATGAACATCGACGACAAACTGGATTATATAACCGCCAAACAGCAGCGTGTGGATAATTGGCCGGAAGTAATAGCATGGCAGGTCGATGAATACGGATATGAATTGCTTGAATTAAACAAAGACCAGATGCTGCTCGGACGCAATGCAGAAGGTGAGGAATTTGAGCCTACCTATTTGAATGACCCTTATTTTAAGTCCCCTGCAGCAGCTCAAGCCTATGCGGCTATGAAGTACGGGTTGGAGTTTGTGCATAAATCTCGTTTGACATTTCCGTTAAATTATCCTGACAAACCGAAAGACGTGCCTAACCTTATCGTAACGGGTAATTTTCAGGACGGGATGTTTTTGAAAACTACTGCTGATAGTTTCATTATCGATTCGCGCTACGATGAGAGTAGAGATATCGAACGGAAATATAATAATAAAGTCTTTGGTTTGACGCCATTGGCGAAAGAGTTTTGGTGGAACTACCGGCTCTGTGAGGCTATTCGCAGATATATCGATTTTACGGGAGATTATGGCGTGTAATTGCATGAAAAGAACGGCATCGAAGTATGACCGTGTACGGGCGGAGGCCCGCAAATTATCCGAGTGGGAGCATACTGATTATGTGATTTACGATTATGAAGGAAGAACCTATGCAGACAGACTTGAGTGTTGGAAAAAAGCCGGCCAACCAGGTACCGTCAGAGAACTCATATGTTGTCTATGATAAATGCAGTGACTGCCCCGTGTATGTATATCGGGAGGCGGTGTGTAATGATAATTTGCAGGCACTGGTCAAAGAAGGAAATCCTTCGAAAGAAGTGTTGAGGGAGGCCCGGCAGGCCCTGACGGTGGAGTTTGCCGAGTTATCGGGGGATACAGGCTTGATTACGGCAAATAAAGGTGTAGCACGTATGATAGGCTACAAATATCGTATTCAAGCATTGGCAATTGCTGCCAGTATTCCCGACCATCCGGAGGCACAGAATTTATTTGCCAGATACGGCTGGAAAAAGCTTTCCGCGGAATTGCAGGTGAAACGTGCCGATTCTAAAATTAAAGAATACACGGTCATTTTGGATAAAGAAATTGCACGGCAAACAAAGCTGGCAAAAAAGGAAGGCGGTAAACGGCTTTCAGCGTCCGATTTCAACATGCAGATGGTAATCGTCAGTAAATGGGTAGGCTTCCACTTGTCAGACCGTATGATGCTCGCTGAATTGGCGGGTTACTTCAGAAATTACAGCGAAACCTTAAAATCGCATCCCCATGGCAGTAGCAACAAGAAATAGTGAGCTCATCCCCGAATCGGAGCTTAACGTGCTGATTAAATATAACCAGGAACTTCTGAATACGAAAGCGAATCTTGGCGCAATCATCCCCGTACTGCATAATGCGGCGCTGGGTGTAGAAACATACACCGGCGAATATAAAACGCTTGTGCAGATGCTGCAAACCTTTGAAAAAACGCAGCAGGATACGAGTAAACGTGTGCGTGAACACAGCAATGCATTGTCAGCGGTGGAAAAGGCGACTAAGCAGTTTGCCTATGCCCAAAGTGCCGAGGCAAAGGAAGTGGCTTTGGTTAAAGAGCAGCTTCGCCAGAAAAATGCCGAACTTCGTACTAATGCTCGGGAGGCGTTGGCAGCAGAAGGAAGTCTCAATCAATTGCGTGCTCAACTTGTACAACTAAAAGCCGAGGCGGCTAATCTTGACCTAAATTCCAAAGAATTTGCAGAAGCCTCTGCCCGTATAAATGAATTGAACGGCACAATTATGAAAGCCGAGGCGTCCATGGGGGACCATCGTCGTAATGTCGGTAATTATGAGAGCGGTTTCAATAATTTGGGATTTCAAGTACAGCAGGTCGCCCGTGAACTTCCCTCCTTAACAATGGGATTTCAGCAATTCTTTTTGGCCATATCCAACAACCTTCCGATGTTGGCGGATGCCTATTCTGCTACTATTGCCAACAATAAAAAATTGCGCGAGGAGAATCTAAAACTAGCGGCTGACCAGCAAAAACAGGTCATTCCCGCTTGGAAGCAGATGTTGAAATCTATTGTGAGTGGGCAAACCGCTATTGTGGTTGGTATAACTTTATTGACAACCTATGGAAAGGAAGTTGGGCAGTTCGTAAGAAATTTGTTTACCGGCAAAGAACGCATCGATGCTATGGCTTTTTCTCAAAAGCAATTGAATAAGGCTATGACAGAAGGTGCAGCGGAAGCTGCGAAGGAAAGTACAAGATTAGATATATTATATAATGCCGCAACCGATACGACAAGAGCCACAAACGAGCGAAAGCAAGCTGTAGAAGAGCTGCAAAGACTCTATCCCGCATACTTTGCCAATTTGGATAACGAGAGCATTATGCTCGGCAAAGCAAAATCCCAGTATGACTCCTTGAAAAAGACTATTTTAGAGACGGCCCGAGCCAAAGCAGCCGAAAATATCATCACGGAAAATAGTGAACAACTTTTAAGAATAGAAGAATCATTTGAGTATGGTCAGATAGGGGCCTTACTTGATATGAGGAAGAAGTACGATGATATTGTAAAAGGAGGTGTTGGGGAAAACTATGAGTATTTCTATATCTTCAAGGATGCTGAACGTAATATTAAACAAATCAATAGGGAGATAGACGTATTTGGTAAAAAGATAGCTAAAAATTTAAATCTACCTGCTGAAGCTAAGGACGACATACTTGGTTATGTTGAAGGTCTCAAAGCAGGTATTATCGAACTTTCCGATGCAATAGATGTTCGAGATTTAATTGGAGACCAATCGGAACCTTTGGATTCAAATTCGATTTACAGTAGTCTTTCCGAGAAACGTCAGGCGGAAATAGATTTGCTGAAAACGCAGGCCCAAGAGGAAGCTGGAATACAGGAGCGTATCTATCAAGACGAGCAATTGCATTACGGCAAGCGTTTAGAGGCTTTCGAGAAGTTCCGGGAGGCGCAGGAGAAACTGCTTTCCCTGCAATATGGTGCTGACCGGGAGGAACTCGATGTTCGTTTGGCTGCCGGGGAAATAGACCGGGCAACATATGATGCAGTGGCGCAGAACCTTGACCTGTCAGAGATGATTGCATTCGATGACCTCCGGTGGGAACAGGAGGAAGCCGGAAAAGAGCTGATGGAATCGATAGGTAAAGGGATGATAGAGCAGGCCCGGCAATCGGCCGAGCAAACTGCTCGGAAACTGGACGAGGATATGCAGGCCGAACTGCTCGCTCTTTCCGCAAAATATGCGGCCGGAGATATTGGCCGGGACGAGTATAATGCCGGGACAACGGCTATTTCGGATGCCTACAAGCGGAAGGAGTTTGAGGCGGAAATCCGTTTAATGGAAGAACTATGGTCGCAGGAAGAACTTACGGAAGAGCATCGTACGGAAGTGGCAAAGAAGCTGGCCGACGCTCGACTGGCCTACGATGAATATATCCAGTCAGAGCGTATTAGGCTGAACTTGGAGTTGGCGAAACAATCCGAAGACCAGGCAAAAAAGGAAGAAGAAATAGCCAAACGAGACGCTGAACTTAAAAAGCAGCTCCTGCAGGAGGTTTTCAATCTCGCTTCCGCCCTCAGCGACGCCCAACTTGACAAGGAACTGTCTCGCCTCGACAAACTTTCGGAAGCCAACCAGAAATGGCAGGATGAAGAAACAGACCGCATTGACCGTTTGGCCGACCATGGCGTTATAAGTGATGAACAGGCCGATGCTCGTAAAAAAGCTATCGAAGAACAAGCAGCCCTACGGGAGGAAGAGATAGAGAAACAACGCGTCGAGGCAGAGCGCCGTAATGCTATTTTCCAGAAAGCGCAGGCAGTTGCGCAAGCTGGTATTAACACGGCATTAGCAGTAACCGCAGCCCTCACCAATCCATTTACATCAGCCGCTACCATACCGTTGATTATTGCGGCTGGTGCTGCGCAAATAGCCACGATTCTCGCAACTCCTATTCCCGAATATGCTCAGGGAACGAAAGACCATGCGGGCGGTTTGGCTGTGGTAGGTGACGGCGGTCGTTCTGAAATGGTCGTATTCCCCGATAATAGAGTATGGAAGACGCCGGCAACGGATACGGTAGTGAATTTACCGGCCCACACCCAGGTATTACCCGATTACGACGCGGTACTGGCACAGTTTGCATTCAGCAGATTTGCCAATATGCCGTCCGACATGTCCCGTGTCGAGATGTTGCTGGAGGAAGAAAAATTACAGCGCGGAATGATGCTGGAGAAATCTACCGAACGTAACAGACTATTGCGTCAGATAATATCGAATGGCAATGCTGACCGTCGTTATTCTCAGCGCTATGGCGTTACCTATGTATTGAATTATCATAAAAAATTATCATGAAGTATTCGATTTTACCACCGAAAGTAAAGTTTACGTTGAACGCCGCACCCACGACGAAGGAGGCAACTATTATCCGAAAAGGCTATTACTCAAAAGTCGTGGATGGGAAGATGGTCGGAGTAGCCGACCCCCTGAACAATGACTACGGTATCGATATTCCCACCGGTGCGACGACCTTCGTTTATAAAGGCTTGATTCAGGCACTCGGCGGCGGTCAGGTAGGCCCTTCAGTCACGTTTCTTGATGCAACTGGTAATGTATTGGATACGTTTTGGGCTACAGACCAAAGCATTGTAGAGAAAAGTTTCGATATTCCCGCCGGGACTGTGCGGATTTGGGCGCCCTGTATCGTATACGGGACCCCCGTATTCGCTTTTGGTTTCAACGAGACGGACGTAACCGACAGCGTAATAAATCTCGAAGATATCGAGACGCTGGTAGACCGTGAAGCCACTACGGGGGTGCTCCCGTCGATTGTCTATCGGGTGCAATTCGGCGTGAACACGTTAGGTTATAATATCCTGAAAGAACAGTTCGATACCTACGGCGTCCGTGCGGCTATGTCCATGAATGTTTACGACAAAGCTTATCATGATGAGACTTACCGGAAGCTGACAAGTAATCCCCTTAATTTCTTCGAATATCATGAATATGAAGATGCCATAGAAATTTCCGCCATCGCATCGACCATTGCCGAGATTCTGAAATCGGGTGCAACCACCAATTTCGATATTCCAGTGGCCGACTTGGAACCGGAAAACTGGCAGTACGAGGATATTGCGCTGAACCAGTTTGCAAGGTATGAGATTGCGGCAGACACAGCATTTGAGCTTAATGGATTGACGGCTGCATTGTCTTTACCGGAACCTACGGCTGATAATTTTTTTTTATCACCCGGAACTATAGAGCATGATGTAAAAGGGCAAACCTTTACCTCGCCGGTTGGAACTCCTTTTCCTA
This sequence comes from Bacteroidaceae bacterium, assembly GCA_963651205.1. Lineage (GTDB taxonomy): Bacteria > Bacteroidota > Bacteroidia > Bacteroidales > Bacteroidaceae > Phocaeicola. The sequence continues at coordinate 6,026 of CAVJPC010000199.1, read as the reverse complement.
CAAATGCCTGTTTTTTTATTGCAGGAGGGGATGTGAATGCTTCTGTTTACGCCGATATGCGCGCAACAGTTGAATTATCCGTAGTACAATCTTGGTTTGATAGTGCTGGTATTATCCACCAAACAGACCCAGAAGGTTACAAAGAAGTATTCATTCAGGTTGCAAAAAACGGTATCAATCCAGACGATAAAACAGGGGCTTCTGAAAGGACCGGTTATAAATATACGGAAAGGGATGGTTATTATGATATAACCATTAATCTGCTTCTTTCTCTGAAGAAATATCCATTTAACGGTATGGTTGAAGGTGATAAACTATCATTATGCATGTGGATGATTTTTGACCCAAATAAAAATCCTGCACCAGATAATCGAAAAATCACTTTCAGTCAGGATAGTATTATCCAAATAGCCTTTCCGGCACAGTTTGTATCGAGTTCCATGCGTCCTATCCAGGTTATCGACCCGGAAAAATTGTTGCAGAAGTTCCTTGACCTGATGTCCGGAGAGCCGGGAATGTACACGGCATATATTCAATGGGATGTGAATGATGCGCAAAAGTTTAAATACCGCATCGTGGCTGCTGAAAGCATCGCCGGGTATGAAAAGCCCTATTTTCATGGGAAGATGGACGACTTCATCAAGTTCATGCGCGTTATCGGTTATGAATATCAATTCCAGCCGGATTCCCTACGGATGGCCTACGTAAAACGCGATGCGCTATTCCAGAAAGGAGAGATACTCGACTTGTCGGAATCCGAGGTATCCGATTTATCACGCATGCCCGCTACTCAGTTGATTTATTCACAGATAAATGCTGGCTGTGAAAAGCAGGATTACGATAACGAGTATCTCAATGGTCTTGAGATTAACGCGACCTTCGAGTATTCTACGAACATCCAGGGTACGGAAAATATTCTCGATTTTGTCAGCCCGTATCGCACGGATGCTGTCGGCATACAGAATTTATATAGAAGCTTTAAGGATAATTCACCGGCGGAAAGACAAGATGTGAACAGCGATGTTTTTGCCGTCGTTCTCACCCCTGGCGGGCTGACATACAAAGACGTTGAAATCGAGGTCACCGACCAATTGACCGGGCAGCCTATCCAACTGTTCAATGCTCTCCTTAGCGGCCCTTACATAGTTAAGGCGAATGAATCGCTGATAGGTATCGGTGCAAATAAGCTATTCTTTGCTTCGACAGATGGAAATCGGGAAGGTACAATAGGCGGTAATCCCATCAATGCGGATATAGATATAGCTGCTCAGCTGTTTTCGCCATTGATATATCACTTTTCCGAGGGTTCTCATTCGTTTCCGGACATAAGCGGTGCTCTCACATCCTCGGCTTTGATTGCGTTTACGTGGCGCGGTAAGAAGCTCCGCGGATTTATCAAATCTATATCGCGTATGGTTGGTGAGGAATCGGAGCGCGAATGGGAACTGTATGCTGAATAACATCGATTTTCGTGTTGTGAATGACTGTAATTTTGAGGTATGAACGGGCCTGTATTAAAAATATCGGAATTTGGTTCGCTGAATTTCCGCCATGATTGGCGACTGCATTTTCAGTATCCGGTCGGCTATGTTCAGCGGTTTTTGCCATCTGATAATATCTATGTACAGTATTCCGCTGTGGGGCAATATGTCGGCAATTTACAAGTATGGCTAACCGATGGATATGGAAATGATTTACAACGGTTAAGTGTCAGCACGATAAAAATCGTAGATGGTTTTGCGGTAGATACTGTTGATTGGCCCAAAACCCCTTTGACTTCCGGGGCCTATACGCTTCAATTCCGATTGGCCCAGTATAAGCGAGTCATTGCATGGGCTCCTTTCTGCATCGTGGACGAATTGCAGGATTCCGTGCTGTTCTCGTACACGAATTTTCGGGACGATTTCGATACGGTTTTCCCGGATGATACAGAGATTGATTTTCGCGTTGAGGCAGTATGGCTTCCGGGAGACATGTCGTTTTTGGTAAAATCTGAAAGTTTTCGTGACCAGAATGGTTTCACGCACCAATTGAGCGCACTGCCTTATGAGACGAGAATTTTGACGATTGGAGGCGGCATTAATGCCTTCGGTGTCCCGAATTGGGTGGCGCGCAAAGTCAATAATATCTTTTCATGTTCTTCTGTCTACATTGACGGAGAAGAATATGTCCGAAGCGATGGAGCCACCCCGGAACGAACCGATATAGCGACAGATTATCCGTTGTTCATGTACAAGATAACCGTCGAGCCGCAATCTGGCCTTACGGTACGTCCATTACCGGAAGCACTCCTGCTGGCAGCAGAAGACGGACGGTTGATTGTCACGGAAGACGGCAAGGCCATAGATATGTCTTATTCAATATAGCATTAGTATGCCCACCATCACAACCAACTTAGAAACTGTAAAAATAAGCGAGCTTGCCGAAACGAGTAGCCCACAGGGTAAACAAACGCTTGCGACCAATCCGCGGACCAACCAGAGTATGGCGCTGGATTTGACCGCCGTGTACGAGGCTACGGTAAATGCGAATAATGCAACCACACAGGCAGGGCTTGCGGCAACCCAGGCCCGGCAGGCAGCTCAAGCTGCCGACAAGGCGCGGGAGGATATCCAGGAAGACTTGGCCGGGAAAGCGGATTTGGATGAAGCGAAAAAATATGTGAATCCAAGTCAGCTCGACCCGTTATATGGTTATCAGACCGGTGCCATTTTGAGAACCGGTTGTTTCTACTCCACAAAGGATTCGTTGCTGGTTACCGGAGATAGGACACTTCGTATTGTCTTTGTTACTGGAGATAACGTAACGTCGGGGCAAACTATCGTACGTGAAGGCCGCAATAATAATTATAATGGCGCAGTCATTTCAGGAGCTCAACTGACGTGCCGTGTAGGGGGATATCGCTATGTATACCAGAATATTTTGCCTAATACAATTTATGAAATACTTTTGGTGTATCAAGTTGCCGGTGATTGTGTTACGTATTTAAATGGGGTAAAGAAAGTCGATAGTCAGAAAGGAGACTATATAGGACCGGCATTTTTGTCTATTGGTCAAGAACACTATACTGCTACTGAACAGTTTATCGGCCTCATCATCTCCGCACAGCTTTTTAACTTCGCATTCTCCGAAACCGACGCTGCCGCCTCGTGGAACGGTGGGCACCCGGAACTCTGGCGTGTGCTGGATATATGGCGGAATATTGTACATTCACAATGGCCATCAGACGGCTTTACTGCGTCCGCTGGTACGTGGGTGCAGAACAACAACGCGACGAAAATTACGAGTGATGTATCAGCGGCCAACGGTTTTTCCGGAACGTTTTTACGGGCGACAAATAGTACCCCTGGCAACCTAAGCATATACAATGCCTGGCGTATCAATACGCCGGTCGAACTGAAATTTGCACAGCTTGTCGAATTTGAATATCGCAGCGACGGCGCAGTAAAAGCGATACATGGCAGTACAGTGTTGGCGAATTTTCCTGCCAACACCGGAAATGCTGTAACGGTGAGCTATATAGCTCCGGTCGGGCAGTATACAAGTCTGTCTATGGCCAGCGAGGCAGGCACATATCTCGAAATCCGCACTCTGCGCATCATGACGCTCGGCTGCCTGCTTGACCTTACTCCGGCGGGGCTCTTGCCTACCTTGTGGCGGGATATGAGCGGTCAGGGAAACGATGTACCTTATGTTCCCACTTCTGGCAATCCGACCAATGTGGAATTTTCTTACGAGAATGTAGGTTATAGCGATGTGTTGACTGGAATAGCCGCGCCGAGCATAGCGCCAAATTTCGTAGGGCAAACATACATTGATACACAAAACAAGAATGTATATAAGGCTGTTGGTACATCATCCGCCGCTGATTGGAAAAACATATAATCATAGTTATGGGAGATATGGAAGAATTACAAGAGAATACGCCCACTGCCAGGGAAATGATAAATACCGTTTACGGTGAAATCAATAACCAGAGGGCCATCTTGCTCAACACGGATTGGTGCGTTATCAAGTGTCAGGAGACTGGGCAATCGATGCAGGAATTGTATCCGGATGTATCGGCTGTTCGGACAATTGCCCGAGCTCGTATAAATGATTTGGAAGCGAAACTTCCTGCATTACAGGAAATGCTTGCGATGGAAGAGGCGGACGAAGTAATGTATATGTAGATATGGGGACGTTAAGCGAAATACTTCATATTACACAGGATATCCAGCGGGGTATCGTCATCATCTTCGTATGTTGCGTGCTTATTTGCGTAGCTGCTTTCATTGATATGTGGACTGGTATAGATGCCGCAAGAACTAATAAGGAAAAGATAAGTAGCCGAAGTCTGCGTAAGACGGCTATAAAAATCACCGATTATTTACGTGTTGTAATATTTGCCTTGCTGATTGATGTGTTGGGACTATTTTTTCCATGGTATTCCATGCCATATGCGGTATTGGTTATAACGCTGGGTATCCTATGTATAGAAGGGCGGTCGGTTATTGAGAACAGTCGCAAAAAGAAAAGTTCCGCCGGAGAAGTTCTGGATATAGTTTCCAATATTGTAGAGTGTGCAACCAAACAGGATGCGGAAAAACTCATCAGACTTATTAAAGAAAAATCAGAAAAACAGGAGTAGCACGTATGGGGAAATATTTTACAATTCAAGAATTATGTCATTCCCGGACAGCTATCAAACAGGGTATAGACAATACTCCTCCTCCCAGTGCGAAAGTGAATTTGATAGCTCTTATCACGAATTGTCTCGACCCCATACGCGCATTATGGGGCGGTCCTGTAATTGTGAATAGCGGTTTTCGCACGCCGATGCTGAACAAAGCAGTAGGCGGGACGGTCAATTCTCAACATATGCAGGGAGAAGCAGCAGACATTACGGTAGGTTCACCAGAAAAGAATCGTAGATTGTTCAGCATGATTCAAGCAGCAGGGATTCCGTTCGACCAATTGATAGACGAAAGCAATTACGCATGGATACATGTTTCATGGAAAGCGACAGGGAACCGGCAGCAGATATTGCATTTATAACCGACCGTTGCCCGGAGTGCGGCGCGTGGCTTATTCATCAATCCGGATGCGCAATATGTCCAGATTGCGGATGGAGTGCGTGTAGTCTTTAAGTAATAAAAAAGAGGCGGTGTCGGACTCCGCCTCTTAATGAGACATAGCAATGTCTCTTTGCCAGATGGCATTTACAAAGATAGAAATTTTTATAAAATATACATGATGGAAACAGACAAACTACTGCATGTATTGTGCGGATATGTTATTGCAGTCACTATCGGTATGTGGCTTCCGTGGCTCGGAGCTGTTGCCGGTATTATAGCTGCGTTCGGTAAGGAGTTCTTGTGGGACAGGCTGCTGAAGCGCGGCACCTTCGAATGGGCGGATATAAATGCCACGCTCGTCGGCGTACTCATCGGTTTTTGCCTTGCCTTTCTTAGAAGTAATATATGAAAGTATGGGGATACATAACGGTCGTACTGTTATTCATCGGAGCATTCTTTGCGGGACGTGCTTCGAAACGGTGTGATATAACATCGAGCGAAGTGCGGCGCGACACCGTTACCGTGGTCGATACTCTCATTCGGAAAATTCCCATACCGAATCCTGTCACGGTCGTGCGTATCGATACATGCTACCTACCATCACCTACCGATACCATCCGAATCCCGGTCGCCGTACCAATAGAACGGAAAACGTACACCACGTCCGATTACCGTGCCGTCGTCGAGGGATACCGGCCGAGTTTGGTAGAAATGCAGGTTTACCAAAAACAGCAGACTATAACGCAGACCATCCCCATATCCAACAAATCTAAACGTTGGGGAATAGGTATTCAAGCCGGATATGGCTATATACCTACAGTGAACAAGACTGCCCTATATATAGGGGTAGGGGTGCAGTATGATTTGCTGTCATTTTAGAAAAAAAACGCTCCCTTTGCTGCTCCCTACTAAATGATGAGTCCGCTGAATATCAGCGGACTCATCTTGTTAATTGTGCCCAGGACGAGA
>CAVJPC010000198.1:0-3852 GCA_963651205.1 Bacteroidaceae bacterium | reverse complement strand
GTTTCCATTAAGACAAAGCTAATATCTTTTTTGGTTGAAGCGGAAGTAATGATAGGAAATATTCAGTGTAAATAAAGCAACATACGGTATATCACATTTTACAGATTATCAAAATGTCATTTTATCCCCTTCGTAAAGGTTCCATACGGGAAAGAGTTAGTGCTCATATGTTATTACTTGACTCCTGGAGAGTTGTATACATACAAAATATCGCTATTATCAAACATTATCGCACATAATAACACTCATCAGCCACCACAACAATCCAAACACAACTTTTATGCATATTTCAAGTCACTATTTATATTCATAACCCGCACACTTTTTTAGTCATTCTGGAAAGAAAGCATGTTCAAAAACACACTTTTCAACCACAAAAAAGCTTCAAAAAGAACACGCGCGCATCTAAATTAACATATTTTTCGCTTTAAAACAAACCTATTTTCTACTTCAAGAGAATTTTATTTCGTTTTAAACGAAGTTGAAATTCGTTTAAAACGAAATGAACAGTTGAAATCCAAGAGCCAACTTGTTAATTAATGTATACAACAATTATACAGAACAACTTTTTGAGCATATACACCTGTTACGAAAAACGCATATATACAGACATATCAACATGTATTTAGCGATATTTTTATCATTATGACAACTCTTTTACTCATCCCTCAACGCTTTAACCGGGTTTCCGGAAGCAGCCCTGAAGCTATGCCAACTGACAGTTAATAACGTTATACCGACAACAATTAATAATGAAAAAGGCCATTCATATATGGATATGTTTTATTACGCAACCAACTTCGAAATATAAGTTTGAATGATATGTTCCCTATGATATTTCTGTTTTTTGTCAAAGCATCATGTTAGTTTAAATTGTACTTTTGCAATAAAGGATATGCTGAATCGCAGATTACACCGGGTCATTATCAGCGGGATAACAGGAATTGTGTTATTCTCGATTGCAGGTGCCTGGCTTTTGATTAGCCGGACTTCCCTATTCTTTGCATTTGTCTGCATCTGTATGATCATAGCTTTGGCTATTATGCTGATAAGGAAAATGGACAAGACAGACCGCCAGTTGGAAAGCTTCTTCAGCGCAATCAATAATAACGACTTCAACGCCCACTTCACGGAAAAAGGGGACGATAAATTCCTGAACGGATTATTCCGGGAGATGAACCGGATTATCACACAATTTGAAAACAATCATACCGAATTAGAGGAACGGCGATTCTATTACGAGAGTATCATTCGGGTATTGACGCATGAAATTAGAAACTCCATTACGCCTATAGCCTCTTTGTCGGCCGACCTGATTAAATATAATGATGAATACGGAAAAGAAGGAACAATTGACGGACTGCAAACCATTAACCAGCAGGTACAGCAGCTAAACACTTTCCTGAATGCCTATCACCGGTTAACACATCTGCCTGATCCGGTCAAAGCAAAAGTTCAAATCAGTATCCTATTTGATAAACTTGACCGTTTATTAAATTCGGAACAAGGGAGTGAGAACATCCGTTATATTTCACCGGAGAACGTAGAAATCCTACTGGATCAAAACTTAATAACACTAGCACTCATTAATCTTATCCGCAACGCCTTACAGGCCACCGCAAATAACCCGGAGCCACAAATCAAGGTTGAGTCAGGAAAAGAAGCTACCTTTTCATTCATACAAATAACTGATAACGGGGAAGGCATTCCAGAAAACCGACTGGAAGATATCTTCACCCCCTTTTATTCCACCAAAAAAGAAGGAAGCGGAATAGGACTGCCACTATCCCGACGCATTATGCAACTCCACGGCGGAGAACTTATTGTGACCTCAGAGCCGGGAGAAGGAACAGTGTTCCGCATGACATTCCCCAGTCATTGACAGATCTTATTCATCCCCTTTCCTCAACAAATAAAAGCAACTTGTACTAAAGAAGTTTCTCAGATACGGAATGGAAGAAAGAACTTTACCCAGCTTTCGCGGTGATAATCCGAACTTAACCTCATAATGCGGATTTATAAAAAATAATTGCTGGTCAACAATCTGATATCCCGTCTGTTTTACAAGATTCCGGAACATTTCAATGGTGCATTTCGTATCTTTAATACTCAGCAACTCCTTTATTGTATCTTCTTCTTCACCGCCTGTTTCCAGTATCCATTTATATAAAACCCATGGAAGCAAATGTATGAAAGGAAGATGCGAAACAACCCTGCCCCGTGCTATCTGCTGATGTCCGCCAAACGGCATCTGCCAGGCAGGGAAGGCAATAAAAATGACCCCGCCAGCCGACAGATAACTTTTCATACCGGATAGGAACTTGGATTTGGTTTCGATATGTTCAATTACATCGTGTATCAGGATAAGCGGAAAATGCTTTTCCAGGTCCTTTAGCCGAAAAATATCAGAAGCAATAAAGGTTCCTGTTTGATTCCTTTGGGCGAAGAATGCCTGGGCTTGTTTTATCCGCAGAGCGGCAATATCGACTCCAACGATTTCACAACCTGACTCGGCAAAAGGGAGCAGATTACCCCCTTCACCACATCCAACTTCCAAAACTTTCTCCGGAAGGTCACCTACTATTTGCTTTATATACGGAATATAATATTTCCGGGTCGTCTGTGCCTGTTCCTCAAAATAACGGTCACGGTTGATATGTCGTTCCTGCATCTCTTTCCTGTTTTTAAATATCTATAAGTATGATATTCTTTCAGGCAAAAGACTGCGTGGTTAAATCATTTTATTGAAACTTATTGTTTTTCCCTACCAACTGAAACGCAAGCCGACAGGAACCGTGAATGTCACCGGGTGCTCTTTCCGGATAGTACGCAACCCGCTTCCGTCAGGAATATAATAATTGACAGTAGGCTCTATATAGAGACTAATACGGGGAGTGAAATGATATTGTACACCTGTACTGGCATTAATCGACCATTGTAGAGGTACATTCAACGACTGACGGCCCATGCTCATAGGTATACTGTCCGTAATATGAGATGTTTGAAGCGTCCCTTTTAACGGAATATCAAGTTGCATACCGGCTGTCGAGTAAAGCGAGAAATGCCTGAAATTACCCCAGCGATAAGAGACACGGAAAGGGATTCCTAGATAATGGATTTTTTGTGTTTCCTGAATACGGAAATCATTACCTGTGGTAAAGTCGGATTTCAGGAAAGTATATTGCAAGCCCGTTTCAAGGCTCCAGCGTTCGTTTAGTTTTTTGTTTGCCGAAAGCCCAATAGTAACAGGAGAATAGTGGTGTTGACTTTCTACAATATCTCCCTGATTGTTTTTTGCGATATTCATTATCGTAACTGAATCGCCCAAAGTACCTTCCTGATAACGGGCATTCAGGTAAGTGTAATAATCCTCCCAGGTGCTTACCTGCTGAGGAAGATTAGCCCCTATTCCACTGTCTGAATGGGGAGTAGCAATCAGTTTGTATATATTCTGAGCTAGTTGCGGACCTAACGAACCTGCCAGCATAAACTTCCATGCTCCTGCTTTCTTTTTACGTTGCACGGAGACAAAACTTCCTTCCGGACACGAACCGGAGATAGTCGCACTTGGCAAATCAGAAACAAACAACGGCTTATCGGCAGGTGGCACACTTATCGTAATATTTCCGACAGGCAAGATAGGCGGTACTTTTCCTGCATCCGCCAGCGGTGGCGCACTAATCAGTTCTGGCAATTGTGAAGGTTCTCCCGTACCGGAACGAACCTTCTGTTCCTGTGAACCGGTCTGCTTGTCTTCCTCCCTTTTTTCAGCTTTCGGCTGACGCACTGCTATCTTAGGCTGATGGCTTTGTTGTTTCTTTTTCCAGGGCAGATAATTGTAGAACAGCGGGA
>CAVJPC010000197.1:0-4356 GCA_963651205.1 Bacteroidaceae bacterium | reverse complement strand
ACCTTACGTTTCGTAGGTTCGATCGCCTCGGGATGGAAAATGTTCGAAGGCTTCTGTAACGGACCGTTCAGTTCGAGTCCCTGCAGGCGCGTGTCGTTGAGCGAGGCACCGAAATGCGCCGACAGCGAGAATTTTTCACCGAAGGTCTTGTTGATGTTCATCATTGCATCGCCGTAGGTCTGGCGCGACTTTTCCGTAAGTTCGGTATAGTGGCCGTACTTGCTGCCCTCCAAAAGCGTGGCGTTGGAGGTCGCATAGAGTTTCTGGGTGAACGAGCGGTCGGTATTGTCGATGCGGATGCGCCCTGAAACGTCCAGCCAATCGAGAATCTTGTAGCTGGCTGAGGCCGAAAGCATGTAACGGTGACGGCTGTTCTCACGCGGATTGCGGTAGGCGATCCAGTAGGGATTCTGCATCTCGAGGTCACCCGATCCCTGGGGCCAGTACTGCGCGTAAATCTTGCGGGCGGGGTCCCAGCGTTCGAACGTCCGGACAAGGTCGAAATTGTCGCCCCGCGGGAACAGATAGGCCGAAACCAGCGGGTTCGAATAGACGCCTTGGTTAGTCATGTTACGGTCGTCCTGGATGATGTAGCTCGCCGATGCGTCCAGCGTAAGGCGGTCGTCGAGAAAATGTGACGTGTTGCGGAACGTAAAATTGTAGCGGTTGTATTCGTTGTTGGGCATCATGCCGTCGGAATTGACCGCTGCGGCCGAAAAGTAGGTCTGGTTCTTCTCCGAACCGCCCGAAAGCGTGAACGAGTTGGTATAAACGTGCCCGGTTTCCATGAAATCCTCCGGCGAATAGCCGTAACGTGCAGCTTCGGGCAGGTAGGCACCCCAGCTGTGGATCGTGGAACCCGTGGATTTGCCCTTGCGCCCCGTGCCGTAGCGGGTCTGGAACTCCGGAAGCCGCAGCGGATCCATGAATTCGATATTGGTCGAAACAGTAACCCGCAGTTTCCCGGCTTCGCCGCGCTTCGTGGTAATCAGCACGGCGCCGTTGGCGGCCTCCGAACCATAGAGGGCCGCAGCGGCGGCGCCCGTCATCACCGACATCGAGGCGATGTCGTCGGGGTTCAGGTCGGCGATGGACTCGGTGGCACCCTTCGAGTCGTTCTCCATGCCGCCTTTCGACGAGTTGTTGAACATCGGGATACCGTCGATCACGTACAACGTGTTCGAAGACTGCATGATCGACTTCATACCGCGCATCACGACCTTTGACACGCCACCGACACCCGACGACGAGGGGTTGATGACCGCACCGGCCACCTTGCCCGAAAGGGCGTTGACAAAGTTAGCGTCCTTGACCCGCGTCACGTCCTCCGGGGCCACCTGGGCAACGGTATAGGCCAGTGCCTTCTCGGAGCGCTTGATGCCCAGCGCCGTCACCACGACCGATTCGATCTCCGAAGCGGCCTCTTTCAGCGTGATGTCGAACCGAGTGCGGCTTCCCACCGTCACGATGACCGTTTCGTAGCCTAAGTAATTGATTTCAAGCTGTGCGGATTCCGCGGGGGGGGGTATCTGCAGCGTGAAAGCGCCTTCGCCGTCGGTCGACATACCCGTCGTCGTACCCCTGACCAACACAGCGGCCCCGACGACCGGACGGCCGGCGGCATCGCGGACAACACCCGAAACGGATACGGGCTGTGCGGCTTTTTTCACGGAAAGAATGATGCTCGGGGCCTTGATGATATATCCGACGCCCGAACCCGCGGTCATCTGATCCAGCGCCTCGCTCAGCGCACGGTCCCGGACTTCGACGCTGACAATCCTGTTCAGATCGACATCCTGCTGGGTCACAAATAGATACTTCGTCTGTTTCTCGATTTCGTTCATTACGACCTGCATCCGGACATTTTTCAGAGACAACGTCACGTTCACAGGTGTCTGGCTCCTCGCTTCGTCGGGAACGGCGGCCAGAACCAACATGAACAAAAAAGTAACCAGGCATTGGATTTGCTGAATAAACTTTTTATTCATACTTTTGTAAATTAAGGTTTAATTAGGAAGTGGATTTTCTATTAGACCCCAGCCTGCAGGACTCTCTCAAACACCTGCGGGCTTTTTTAGCCTAATACATATCATTGATATCGGTTTATCTCAGGCTTCAAATCATAGGCTGGTCGGTTTTTAGGATTAGTAGTTTTGAGTTTTGCAGTTAATATATGGTAATTACCCCCGAATCCTTGTCTATCTCATACCTGAAATCAGCAGCGCAGCGCAAGACCTCCAGGGCATGTTCGACACCCGACGAAACGGCGATCTTGCCCCATCCGAAATTCGCATCCGGCAACTGTTGCCGCCGGATCACGATCCGGACGTTGAAAGCCAGTTCGAGCTTCGTCATCAACTCCCCGAACGAGAGTCCTTTCAGGCTGATAATGCCTTCAGGCCACAAATAGTCGTCGTGGTCGGACAACTGCTGGCGATAGAGTTTCCCGTGCCGCATGCGGACGATCTCGTTGTGTGTCATCAGGACCGTTTCATCGGACATGCGGTTGACAAGCTGCAGTTTACCTTCCAGAAGTGCCGCGGAGAACGTCCCGGTTCCTTCGTCGGCCACGATATCGAACCGGGTACCGAGAACCCGCGCATCGCAGGCGAAGGTTTCCACGACGAACGGACATTTTTCATCGTGGACGACCTCGAAAATAGCCTCTCCCGACAGCCGTACCCGCCGCTCCTTCCCGGCGAAGATCGGCGGATAGGCGATCGAACTGCCGGCATTCAGCCACACGGAAGTCCCGTCGCCCAGCTTTACCTGCATACGCTGCCCTTTGGGTGCCGTCGTCTCCAGGCGCTGGCCGGTAATCTGCGCGATCTGGTGCTTGTAAAGGAAGAATCCACTGCCCAGTCCGAGCAGGATCACGGCGGCAGCGGAGGTTGTCCAGCGAACGATCCGGCGCCAGTCGAACAGCCGGACATTCGCCGAGGCCCGCTGCGTATCTTCAATCCTGCGCGCCCAAAGGTCGAGTGCGAAATCCGTATCGTCGAGGCTGTCCAGATACTTCCGGTTCTCCGGAGAGGCATCCAGCCAGTCCAGCACAGCGTCCATCTCCTGCGGAGTGGCCTCGTTACGGATAAATTTCAATAAGGTAGTGTCTTCCATGAAAAATTGTGCATTATTCCTGTCTATAGATGATAACCCGCCAACGTGCCACATGGTTAAGGAAATGGCGCACTTTTTTCGGAAAAATATGTAAAAAGGTGGTTACTGATTATACAAACTGCCGATTATCAGCAATAAAGCCGGAAGATAATCTTTGAGTTCGGTACGCAGAATATTCAATCCCCGGTTAATTTCGAAGTGTACGCCCGAAGACGGGATACCGAGTTCTCCGGCAATATCGTTATAGCTCATGCCGCTGAACCGGCTCTTCAGGAAAATCGTCCGGGTTTTTTCCGGCATTTTGTCCAGCGCCCGCTGCAGGATGCTAAAAATCTCCTCCTGAAACAACCGGTCCGGATTGCACGCCGCCAGCGACGCAATATCCGCCTCGACCAGCCGGCGTTGGAAGCTGCGGATATTATGTGCCGCCTGGAGGTGCACGGCTTTATCCCGCAGATAATTCAGGCATCTGTTCCGGACGATCGTAAAGATATACGCCGGGACGTTCACATCCTCAGGGAGCATACCCCTACCCTCCCAGAAGGTCATGAAACTGTCCGAAACAATATCCTCGGCGATTTCATTGTCACGGACATAACGATACGCCCTCCTGATAAAAACAGGCCGGTATTCGAGGAAAATCTCCTCGAACCCTCGTGACGATAAGACAGAGGATGTCGGACTCTGGGACATAGGGGCACAACCGGGTTAGGAAAATCGAAATTAGTGCAAAATATAGTCAATTCCAAATCACGGGCGAAATTTCAGGTTCCGGAACTGGTTAAAAAGTAGATTCTCCGGTGGATATTTTGTTATTCCAAAACAAAAAACTATTTCGTGGCATATCTCTCAAATAAGGCTTAATAAAAACTGCGTAAGACAAGGTTCTGGACCTCCTTGATTATGCAGCCAAGGACAATCAATTTTCTATGGAGTCCCTTTTGGAACTGTTCCGGACGAAGGTGTTCTTTCTCGAACACCCTTTATCATTTTGTGAATAATACGTATTTTGCGAATTTATCTATAACTTAGATTTTCCAAAATTCCTGACCGTTTCTTCTTTACGTTGAACAAAAAACTGTATATTTATATAAAAAATATTATGTTTGATATAGACGGCCATCATGTTAATAATAGAATAAAACAAGTAGTATACCTGGCAAGTTACACCTCATGGCTACGATTGATGGTTGAGGATTGAACATGAGCTAATCAGTCGATTTAGAAATAGAGGTTTCA
>CAVJPC010000196.1:0-4782 GCA_963651205.1 Bacteroidaceae bacterium | reverse complement strand
TTTATTGAAAATCAAGTAATTCTGTCTTCTAAGTTCCTTCAGAACTACTTTTAGTGCTATGTGCTTGAATATCAGTATATATATACATTGATAGTTTTAAAGCAATCTTTGTTCTTGAATTTACAAACAGGAAATAAATTTGCGATTTCTACCTGTTTTCTACTAGCTTCTACCTCCCGTTATCATAGGCAATCTTAAATCAGGAGAGGGTATAAAGAATAAAAAACTATATTTCTGCACTGCAATACCTTTTATTCTGTCACCACATATCGCTGTGAATCAATATTATGCAGTGACAGAACTTCCGGTATCCCCTCGAAATGATTTGTCCGCTTTTCCCTGCTAGATCCGGTTCAGCAGATACTGGTCGCCATAGTGTGTGCGCAATTTTTTCACTCCCATCAGAGCCAAATGCTTTCCGAAGGCTCTCATCTTGACATCACGCATGGTCTCGGGACTGGCCTTTTTCATCACTTCGTAAATCTGACCGATAGTCCATCTTTGGAACTTCTCGCCATCCCGGGGCAGACTGAAGCAACTATAGAAAAGACTTTCCTCTATGGGGCGGCGCAAAAAAGCGTCATTACGTAGGGTGACAGCCTGTTCTTCTGTCGGAGAAAGCCAGTAGCGGCGATTGTGTTTCAATTCATCTTTTAATTGGGCATAAAGTTGTTTATAGTTAATACGGGGCAGACGGATTCCGCCCTTGGTTATCACCGGATAGAAACGGCGGTTACCGGAAGCGTCGGTCAGTAGCTCGCAGAAGTTGGAAGTGCCTATGAATGAACTCAGCCGCGGTTGCTGGCTGTAGCCGCTTTGAAACGGACGACGTATACTGAGGCCGCTCATCTGAACCAGATTCTTCAACCGTGCCAGCTTGCCTTCTTCCATCCGGTTGAATTCGTCTATATTAATGAGGGCCAGGGAACGCATTTTGCGCAGGGCATCCCCTTCGCGGGTCACATCGAAGTCATCGGTGTAATATCCGCGCAGTGTCGGCGGAAGGAGCGAGCGGCAGAAGGTGGATTTTTTTAGTCCTTGAAGGGGATTGACCAGAATGGGAATCAGACAGTTGCCATGCATCCGGTTCTTGCCGGTCCATTGCATTACCATGCCCAGCATCCATGTGTGGAACACCTCTCCCCATTGCGCCTCGTCGCTCACTGAACGGGCCAGTTCGCTTACCCTGTCGTGTCCGTCCCATCGTGGCAGATGCTCCAAATAGTCCGTTATGGGATGAAATGAAGGAATGCGTGAAGATCTCAGATAGCGGCGCATATCACGGTCCATGCAGTCCACACCTTCTTCTATCGCGTTAATAACCAATGTGTTGAATTCTCGTTCATCTACCACACGGTATTTGTCGTACTTGTGCTTGTCATGAAATTCGCACTGTTCCGTTATCAGGTTATAACGAAAGGAATAATGAGTGGTCAGGAACAGGTCCAGCCCTTTCATAGCCTGTTTTAGTTTGGAGTCTTTTTCCATTGAATCTGTTTTTTATCGGTTTGAGGTGTGAAGATAGTTCTGCAGAACAGGGTTTTGCAAGAATTTTGCTTGGCAATTTTAAATAAACCCGACGTGTGAAACATTTACGGCAGAATCCTTGCAAGAGGACGGCAGAATCCGTATCTTTGTCTGGAAAAATCTGGATTTTCACTGGGGTGAAGACGCCTTTTCACCTCAGTGAAGAGCCATTGTCACATGGGTGAAACCGCCGCTTCACCAAGGTGAAGCAACAGAATCTTCCGGAAGTTTACACGATAATATCCTATTAAATAAAACAAATACATAGCACATCATGTCAGACATTAAATTTGATATCTATGAATCTCCGACAAATGACGAAGAAAAGAAAAAATACCATGTGAGAAACACCAACAAGCAGACCATCCACTCGAAGGACTTGATGCACGAGGCTACCCTCTATACCTCTGTGAGCCGCTCGGACTGGGCGGCAGTAGTAGAGGGGCTGATAGACGTCCTGTCCGAGAAGTTGGGCGACGGGAAACGGGTACATATCAACGGATTAGGGTATTTTTCTGTCAGCATCGGCTCCACAGAAAGTGGAAATCCCAAAAAAATGACCCGTAGCACGGTACAGGTAACCGGAATCAACTTCCAGCCCGAAAAGAGTTTCAAGAAGAGTATTGTAAGCCGGGCGCATTTTGTAAGAGAACGATACAAGGTGCACACGGTGGACTTGTCGCCTATCGAGGTGGACGGACTGCTGACCGAATATTTCAAGGATCATCGCAGCATCACCTGCGCCCGGATGCAGCAGACCTGCGGAATGACCCGCTCTACCGCCTACCGTCGCCTGCAAGCACTGTCACAGGGAGAACATCCGTCATTACAGCGCGAGGGCTATAAAAACGCCACTGCTTACATACCGGTTAAGGGACATTACGGACGTTCTTACACCACAGAGCGCTGGTAGTGAGCGGAATGAGGTGGCGGAAGAATTTTATGTTTCATGTAATACGAATAGTTATATCATACCTTAAAACAAAGAAGAAAATGAAAAGAATCATTTTGAGAAATGTAGGAATCGGCCTGTGCTTCCTGCTGAGTGCCGGGGCGGTTTGTGCACAGAACTATCCTAGGAAAGTGAAGAACGCACAAGGCATTGAAGTGACCTATCAATCAAGCTACAAGGGGAAGACGCGCCCGGGACATCTGCTGATGACAGTGTCCGGTGACCGCGTGTCCCTGACCAACGTACGGCCGGAGCAGAATGACCACCCCGAACCCCGTCCGGAAGACAAGGCGCCGGTAACTGGCAGTTATATAGACTACACCACCCGGCAAGCATACCGCAGGGCGGAGCTCCCCAACGGGCAGGTGATATCTGCGGCCACTCCTTTCGAGTTCGGCAAAGGTTTCACACAGACGGGCGAAGGGAAACATCTGGGAATGAATTGCAAGATTTTACGCACATCCATCAACTCCAACACCATTGAAGTGTGGTACACTAACGACATCCCCTTTCGCGGCACTCCGCAAGCCAATGTGGGTGTGCCCGATGGACTGGTCCTGAGGGTAGTGCGGAACGGTGACATGATTCAGGAAGCCACCCATATCACCCCACTGAAGCAAGGAAAGAACGTGTTGCCACAGTCGTGGGGAGAAGGCATGGATGTGGCTGACTACCAATACACCATCAACCAGAGCGGAGTCATCACGGTGCCCGTCTTCGACCAGCAGCGCATTTGCTTCGACAATGCCAAGCTGCCCGCAGTGCTGGAAGACGGTGTGCAATACAGTGCCGGAGGGGGTACCATCCTGCTGAAGAAGGTGAAGCTGCCCCAGTATGTGAAGAACCGCAGTATCTTTGCAGAAGTAGTACAATATTCGGACGGAAACGCTTACGACCGCACCGGGTCCGTCTTTTTGATACCAGACGGCAAAAGGCAGTCTTTCCTCGACGCTATACGTGATTTGAAGAAAGTCCCCTCTTTCCGGTCGGAAGAAACAGACTATCACGGGCTTGTTTCCACACCAGAGTATGATACCCCTTTGGAACTGATGCGCTTCTTCACCGGTTTCGGCGTGCGCAAGTTCAATTCTAATAAGGTAAAGGGGCAGCACTGGGTGGATTCCGTCCTTTACAAGATGGAGATCACTCCGCTGGCCGAGAAGCTGGAAGGAGAGGCATGGATAGGTGCTTACATCGGAAACTGGGATGCCAAAGGACACCGTCTGTCATTAAAGTTGAAGTACTATCCGGACGAAGACCACCGGGTGTACAATGCCGTTCCCTTGTTCAACACGGTTAATTATCTGGAACAGGCCGGACAGCCCTATCCGCTTTTCATGCGCCATGACTCTCTGACCGTGAAGTTCACCCTGAAGGAGCCCGCTCCGAATGCCCGTCTGTATTATCTCACCACGGGGCACGGCGGTTGGGGAGGCGGTGATGAGTTCAACCAGAAGCCTAACACTATCTATCTGGACGGCGAGAAGGTAATCTCCTTTGTGCCTTGGCGTGACGACTGTGGGACGTATCGCAACTGGAACCCTTGCTCGGGCAATTTCTCGAATGGATTAAGTTCCTCTGACCTAAGCCGTTCCAACTGGTGTCCGGGTACGGTGACCAATCCCGAGTATATTTATCTGGGTGATTTGGAAGCAGGTGACCACAGCATCACCGTAAAAATACCGCAAGGTGCTCCCGAAGGAGGAAGCAATAGTTACTGGTGCATCTCGGGTACACTCATTTATTGATGTAATCTTTTTTGCTCTGCGATGACAGAAATATTTCTGATATCGCAGAGCAAGGTGTATTATAACTTTTCTGTTTCTTCTGGAAACAGCTCTGTGACCTGTGCAATTGGTTCCACGAGCAAGTTCAAGGGCTTGAGGTTTTAGGCTACAGTTCATTTGACCTTCTTTCTTATTTTGAATTTCAAAAAAAGACATATTTTCTCTAGCAATCGACAAACGGAATACCTCAAAATAATAGTCTTTCCTTTGATTCTTGCCTTGGCAAGCACTACCTGTTTTCTACCGATTTCCGGAAAAGCTATAGAGATTCCATGAAAAAACAATATAAATCATTTCAAGAAAGTTCTGCAGGACTTGCCCCTTCCATCTTTAAATAAGGTGCTTTGGATACTTCAAACGTTAAAAAACGAGGTGTATTAAAAATATTTTTCAAGAGATCCTTTATATATATTAAATTTATTATATATTTGCACCGTTAATCTAAATTTAATTGAAAAACATAGTTCTGAAGGAACTTAGAAGACAGAATTACTTGATTTTCAATAAACTTAAAAA
>CAVJPC010000195.1:0-60325 GCA_963651205.1 Bacteroidaceae bacterium | reverse complement strand
GCATTCCGCCCCTACGGTGGATGGTTTCCAACAATGATTGATTCAAAACCATTCGGTAATGAGGCATTTCTTATATCGAAATCACGTTAAGATAAACAGGCTGAAAAGTTACAGGTTGTAACCGATACATACAGAAAAGCCGTATCGTCACTCAAAAGTAGAGTGGGATACGGCTCTTTTTATGGTCGATGAAGAGTGCCAAGTTTCAGATGGCAGTGTAGCTAAGGTTATTCTTTCCTGATTGCCTGTTCTGCCAGCATCTGCTCCCGGCTCTTGCTTTGAGTCACAATATAGACACCCATAAATACCAGCGCCACAGCTATTCCTTTAGCAACTCCAAAAGTTCCCATTCCCAATAAAATAGAAACGCTGGTTCCCACAATGGGCTGTACATAGTTGTACATACTGATGACGGTAGGGCGCAATGTCTTTTGTCCGATCATCATCAGGATGTAGGCGAAGAAAGTTCCGCCTAAAACCACATAAGCCACACAAGTCCATGTCGAAGACGAAATATCCTGGAAATGTATGGCCGAAACTTCGTGATAAGAGAATGGAATGAAGCAGATGGCTGCGTAGGTAAACATCCATTTCATCAAAGTGAAGATGTTATATCTGCTGATCAGTCCTTTGAAGATAGCCAGATAGAAAGAAAAACTGATTTGTGCGGCCAGACAAAGCAAATCACCCGGAATACTTCCACCTTTTCCATCCGTTGACCCCTGACTGCTCAGTATCAATGTCAAAGCCCCGATAGATCCCAGGAAGATACCAATTACTTTCTTTCCCGTGACCGGCTCTTTCAGATAAATAGCAGCGACAATCATGGTGGCAATAGGAGCCGTGGTTGTTACAATGGAAGCGTCGATGGGGGAAGTCAGTGACAACCCGAAAGTGAAACATCCCTGATTCAGGACAATACCTAATAGTCCTGCAAAGAACAACATCATCAAGTCATGCGGCTTTACTTGTTCTTTAGGAGCGAAAATAGAAGCGATCCAGAAACAGACAGCACCTCCTGTCATTCGAAATGTAGCGAGGGAAAGACCTGAAATGCCGTTTTCTAACGCCGTTTTACCAATTGGGGACATCAATCCCCACATTATGGCAGCGCCTAGCAGTGCCAAATGTCCTTTGTACTTTTGAATAGCCATTCTTTTTTACCTTAAATAACAGTGCAAATGTAGGAGGTTTTTTTTATATTTTCTATCTTTGCTTGAGCGTAAATCTATAGAAAATGAAAAAACAAGCTGATTATATAAAGCGTATCGAGATAAAGCGGCTTTGGGGCCGTAAAGATATCTCATGGGAACTCCGTCCGGATGTCAATATTCTGAGCGGAGTGAATGGTATCGGCAAGAGCACCATCCTGAACAGGTCGGTGAACAGCCTGACCGCATTGGAAGGTGGAGCCTTAAGTAACGGCTATGCTCCCGGTGTACATTTTGTCTTCTCTCCGGAAGATGCGACTCAGATACATTTTGATGTAATCCGCAGTTTTGACCGTCCGTTGATTCACTCGGAGCTTCTGGAGAAAATGGCGGATAAAAATGTAAAGACGGAGCTGGACTGGCAGCTTTATCAATTGCAGCGACGTTATCTGGATTATCAGGTAAATATTGGTAATCGCATCATCGAGTGCCTTACTTCCGGTGAGCCCGATGGTCAGCTTCGTGCTGCCCAAATGTCTTATCCCAAAACGAAATTCCAGGATTTGATGGATAGCTTGTTTGGTGAAACCGGTAAAAAAATCATTCGTAAAAGTAATGAAATCTTGTTTGAACAAGATGGTGATACGCTTTATCCTTATCAGTTGTCTTCCGGTGAAAAGCAGATTCTGGTCATTTTGCTGACCGTTTTGGTACAGGACAACCGTCGGGGTGTTCTTTTTATGGATGAGCCTGAAGTTTCCCTGCATGTAGAATGGCAGCAACGGCTCATTTCATTGATACGGCAATTGAATCCGAATGTACAGATTGTGTTGACAACTCATTCACCGGCTGTGATTATGGATGGCTGGATGGATGCAGTGACCGAGGTGAGTGATATTACAAAATAAACAAATTCTAACGACAATACTATGGGAAAAAGATTGTCCGAAAATCTGTCCTCCTTATATATTGGTGCAGCCAACAAACTGAAACCTAAACGCTCCCGTCGTAAAATCATTGCATATGTCGAGAGTTATGATGATATTTCGTTTTGGCGCACCCTGTTGGGCGAGTACGAAGATGATACCCGTTATTTTGAGGTGATGCTTCCTTCGAAGACTACTTTGGCGAAAGGGAAGAAGTCTGTGCTGATGAATGAATTGGGGCCTCAGTTGGGACAAAATATGATAGCTTGTGTAGACAGTGATTACGACTACCTGTTACAGGGAGCAACCCATACATCACGCTATATCATTAATAACAGATATGTTTTTCATACCTATGCCTATGCCATAGAGAATTATCAGTGTTATGCTGAAGCATTGCATGAGGTTTGTGTCATGGCTACACTGAATGACCATCCATTGGTGGATTTTGTTGCTTTCATGCGCATGTATTCCCAAATAGCTTATCCTTTGTTTGTGTGGTCAGTCTGGTTTTATAGAAAACACAATCTTTCTGAATTTTCTTTGCTGGACTTCTGTTCCTATGTAAAACTGGATCAGGTAAGTGTCTACCATCCCGAACGAAGCCTGGAAAACATGAGCCGCAAGGTAAGACGTAAATTACAGGAACTGGAGCGCCGCCATCCGAAAGCTTTGGAAGAGGTGGAAGCCATGAAAGGCGAGTTCGCCAGATTGGGAGTGAACGAAGATAATACCTATATGTTTATTCAGGGGCATCACATCATGGATAATGTGGTGATGAGACTGTTAGTTCCTGTCTGCAATGTGCTCCGCCGGGAGCGTGAGACGGAAATCAAAGAGTTGGCTGAGCATAATATGCAGTTCCATAATGAACTGACCAGTTACCAACGCCGGCAGTTGGGAGTAGACATTGTACTCCGCAAACATACCAGCTATAAGTTATCTCCTCTTTATAAAAAGCTGGAAGCGGATATCCAACGCTTCCTGCAACATATCTGATTTGTGCTAACTTTTTCTTTGATGGCTCAATGCTTTGGCTATAAAGTGGTCCAATGAATATTTACCGGGTCCTGTGATATAAAGCAAGATAAAGACCGCCAGATAGACAAATGCCAGTTCCTTTGTAGCGAAAGGGGCATTGGCATGGATCACAAAGAATGCCATGCACATGGTGAATATCATTGGAATCATGGCCAGACGATAGAGGAATCCAAATATAAAGGCTATCGAGCAAACCATTTCACCGAAGATGGCAAGAATCAGTGAAAGCTGGCTTCCTATGCCTAACGGGTCAGGAAAACTATCGGACATGGCGCTAAAGTTAGCCCACTTTTGCACACCGTGTGACATTAACAAAATACCAAACACTATGCGTAAAGCCAATATCAATAATGACATGGCAGTGCCATCCGGCTTGGATGGAAATAAGAATTTATAAATGACTGACATGATACGTTTTTCTTTTTTTAGTTTATACTATATTTATAAAAACGTAACAAAACCGTGAAATGTTCAAATTATTCTCCGTTTGTTTCCTTAGGGATGGTGGATTCATTTCCATCCCGGGTGGCTATATAGTGCGGTGACATGATTTCAACGTCTGCTTTGGCAAACTTATCCTGTATGTTCTGAAGCAATTCAGAAGTGATTTTAGGCATTTTGTCAGCCTCTTGTATGTAGGCGTTTATCTGATAGACAGGATACCAGTCACTCAACGATGTTTCCAGCACAAAAGGTTCCGGACTGGCCTGTATGCCGGGAGTTGCCAATGCCGAATCAATCAATAGCTGATGGACTTTCCGCCAAGGTACATCGTATCCTATACTTACCTCGGTGTGGATAATCAAGCCGTAGGAGCGTGCGGATTCACTATAGTTTACCGTATGTGAGGACATCATGAATGAATTAGGTATAGTAACCACTTCATTTTTGGGAGTGCGGATACGGGTGACCAGTACGGTTTTTTCCATGACATTGCCTATGGTATCATTCAGTTTGATGCGGTCTCCCGGCTTGAAAGGACGCATATAGGTGATAACCAGTCCCGCAATGATATTACCGATAACGGTACTTGACCCCAGCGAAACAATTAATCCCACGAAAACGGATATTCCCTGAAATACTCCGGACTTGGAGCCGGGCAGATAAGGATAAATCATCGCTATCATGAAAGCATAGAGCAGGAACCGGATGATATGGAAAGTCGGCATGGCCCAATCGGAATAAAAACCGCTGATTTTCAGACGTCCCGAATCCACTTCCGTTGCCAGATAGCGTAAACCTTTGATGACATATTTTATGGCATAATAGATGACCAGAATGGTGAATAGGTTGGGAATATAGTTTACCAATCCTTTCAATATCCCTTTTACCGGGTCCCAGATATAATAGAAAATGGTGTATGCCAGGTTCTTGGTCTGCGGGAAAATGGAGAACAGTAAGGGGACAGTGAACAGCAATTGCAGCAGTACCAGTAAATAGCGTACTATGTTGGCTCCGAAAATCAACAGGTTCACCTGTTTTTGTGTATCCAGAATCTCGTAATTCTGGATGGAAATAGGCTTCAGCCGGGTGTCTTTCAGCAGTTGGATGCGTACCTTTGATTTTCTATACAGCCATAGCGTCAGCCGGTAGAGCAGGAATTGCCCCACCAGTACCAGTATGAAATAGAGTATTCGTTTGCATAACTGCATGAAGCTATGCTCTTCATGCATGTCTTTCAGTTTGTCTACAATGATGGTGCGCACATGCGTTGCCAGTTGTTCTCGCGTCTGGTTTTCCCATAATCCGTCTTTGTCTGTAAAGGAAACCAGGACTTTGTTTCCATACATCACATCCGTCACTATGTCCGTATTTTCTATGTATACGGAATCCGGATGCAGGGTGAAGCGTTCCCCCAATTCGGTGATAACGGCGGCATCCATTTCCGCACGGGCCTGTGCGGTATATCCACCCCGGTTGGTATATAAATAGAACAGGGTATCTCCTTCTACTACTACGGGGGCGCCTTTTGTAACCCGTCTCAGTGAATCAATTTTTGCTTTCTGTCCGGCTTGTTTCAATGAGTCGGCAGAGAAGGTAAGCAGGCGGAGTTGTTCCATTTCCAGGCGCATATTGGCTTCATTCAGCCGGGCAGCTTCCAATTCCTTCTGCATCTCTTTCATCTGGGTGGAATCTGTTGTGGGGGGGACAACGGTGTGAGTTGTATCATTTCCCAGAATATGCTGTAATGTTTCTCCCAACTGTGCATGCACTCCGGTGCTTATTAACAAGGTTATCAGAATAACCCATAGTCTATTTTTGTTCATATAGCCTGTTTCCTTAAATTGTGACAAACGGTCTTACTGCCTGCAAAGATAGCGATTCTCACCGTATCTCATTCTTCTTCTATCATCCATTCTCCCAGATTCCTCTTTTCAGCATCAAATGCGACGCCTGTCTTCACCAGTTTTCGTCCGTCGGCGGTGAAGGGAAGCAGGTATCCTTTTTCATTTATCTGGTTCAGTGCGGCTTGTGGGCTGCCGTCCAGCTTGAACTCGAATACGTAGATGTAGTGTTCGGTTTTCACTACGGCATCTGCCCGGTCACGGGCACTCCGTACTTCTGCTTCCACAAACTGGCCCATGAGCTTGAAAACGAGGTAGAAGACTACCTGGTAGTGCCGTTCGGTTTTGGTGTTCAGTTCGTAGGGGAAGTCGGCGAAGAAGGCACGCAGGCGGTTGAGGAAAGCTTCGGCGTTGCCGCTTTCCAGTTCGTTGACAAATTTCCCGATGTAGAATGCGGTGTCAGTTTCGGGCACGGGGGTATAGAAGGGTGCGGCGAAGTTCAGGAATCCGTATTTCACTTCTTCGTTTGGGAAACCGAGGGTGTATATTTGGAAACGCTTGTCGTATGCCTTGATGGTGAGGTATCCGCTCTGGTATATCATGGGTACCGGATTCTTCACGTTGGCCCGGTCATCGGATAGGGAGGCGGCAGACACTTCGATGCCTTCCATCTGGCGCAGGTCGAAGTCTGTTCTTTTCAGCATCTCCACTAGGAAGGTAGGTGTTCCGCTGGCAAACCAGTAATTTCCGAACGACTGTTTGGCCAGTGCACTGAGTACGCTGAAGGGGTTGAACATAGGCATGAACGCGTCATCGTAGGTGAATCGGTAACCGTCGTATTGGCGGGCGAGGCAGTCGAGAGCCTCTTCTTGGGGAAGGCCGCTCCGTTCTGCCAATGCTTGCAGTTCGGGGGCAAAGGCGGCTTCTATTTCAGGACGTGTCATTCCGCACAACGTATTGTACTCGCGGTCGAAACTGATGTCATTCAGCTGGTTCAGGGTGCTGAATATGCCCATTTGTGCGAATTTGGTGACTCCGGTGATGAAGACGAATTGCAGGTATGAGTCGGCACTTTTCAGCACGGTATAGAATGCGGTGAGGGTTTCGCGGAAGTCTTCCTGTAGTTGGGGATTGTCGAAAGAGCGTAGCATGGGCTTGTCATATTCGTCAATCAGAACAACTACCCGTCTTCCGGTCTGCTCATAAGCTTTCTTGATGATGGTGGTGAAGCGTCCTGAGTAGGTCATGTTTCCTTTGTCCACACCATATTGTGCTTCCCAAGTTTCCAATTGCAGTTCCAACATCTTGGCAAGCCGCTCGGCACTATCGTATTTTTCGGCGTTGAGGTCCAGATGGAGTACGGGGTACTCATACCAGTCCTCTTCCAACTGTTCGATGGCCAGGCCTTTGAAGAGTTCCTTTTTGCCGCGGAAGTAGGCTTCGAAGGTAGAGAGTAGCAGGCTCTTACCGAAGCGCCGGGGGCGGCTGAGGAAACAGGGGACGCCTGCTTGTGCCAACTGGAACACCAATGCCGTCTTGTCTACATATAGAAATCCTTCGGAGCGGAGTTTCTCAAAGCTCTGTATCCCTATCGGGAGTTTGCGTAAGATGGGTCTGTTCATTGCTTTATGGTTTTGTTTCCGGTTACTGCTTACAAAGATAACGATTCCCACCGGATATGGTTGGCTGTGAGACGGGAATTTTAGAATCTGCGTAGAGTGAATCTTTTTAAAGGTGCGCCTGTTCAGAGATGAGGCTGTGTCACAAGTCCAAAGTAACTATCAAATTGTTAACTGTAGGGGCGGAATGCTTCCGCCCGTATACATAAGGCGAACTGTTTTCGGGCGGATTCAATCCGCCCCTACAGCAAAAAGTTAGCAAAAATTACTTTTGATATAGCCTCATCACGAACAATACGGGTGCGTCTTTTCCACCAATAGACACCGCCTTAATCAATCAGTCCTATATCTTGAGCAAATCGATCTCCCCTCCATATTCCGCCAACGCGCAAAGCAGTTCGCCCAACACCAGTCCGCCATTGAAGGCCGAAACGTAATTCTGCGTATCAGTCACATCCTCATTGAAATGATTCAGCCGGTCGGTGATGGGTGAAAGGAAAAGGATAGGTTCGTCCGTGGCGCTGATTTTCACTACTCCGTGCGTGGTCTCGATGGAGTTTGCCGTATATCCTTCGGGGGCTACGGCGGCAAATTCCTCCAGAGCTTGGGCGTCTATCGTGTCATAGCACCCGTAGTCCGTCACGTTGATGGAGCCTACAGCCGTAAAGGTAGCCGCTCCTTCGCACACCAGTTGCGATGCAGGGTAGTTGGGTGGCGGCACCAGTTTGGACATGCCGTCCGGGTAGCAGTGCAGACGGGCGTTGATGGTTTCCACCAGACTAAATACGGCAGGGGCTACGTTGGAGGCGATGAAGGTGCCTACGCGTGCGTCGATGAGGTTGTGCTCCGGGTCGTCGTGACTGTCGGGATTTCCGTCGTGGATAAAGAAGTTTCCGCCCAGAATCACCGTTCCGTTGTGTGTCACCTTCGGGTCGGGATAGTTGGCGGTGCTGACGCTGATAATGAGGTCCGCCTTATCGTCAGCGATGGCTTGCGGGAGCACTTTGTATTTTTCCAGGGAACTGGACGTGTTGACGCCTGGCGCCATGAGGTCTTCGATGCAGCGCACTACCACTTGCAACGGTTCTTCTCCTTGCCGGAGAAGGGAGAAGATGGCACGGGGCTGCTCCATGCGGTTGTCCCCGTCGCGCGGAGTGTTTATCACTTCGGGAAAAGGCAATGCGGCAGGGCGCAGTTTGGGATTGGTCAGGGCATTGAGCACGGGTTCCGTTTCCCAGTTCTTGTTGATGATGACGAGTATCTTTTTCATAAGCGTGTGTTTTTTAGGGGTTTTACTTTTAGAAAGGGTAGGCATCGCTTCCGGCAGTTCAATTCGATATATACCGGTCAATACAACCCATTATGAGGAGTCGTACAACTCATTGTGCCGAGTAGTACAACTCACTCTTCTGAGTCGTACAACTCACCGTTCTGAGTCGTACAACTCAGCAATCCGAGTCGTACGACTCACGGTTTCGAGTTGTACGGCCCTCCGGTGACGGCTTGCGGGCGGCGGATTTTCACACCGCCGGTTCGGACGATTCGCCCTCTTCACTTGCCACGGAGGGAGAATCAGAGTTCGGCGCAGTGCTTTCCACAATCTTGTTCAGCCACACGAAATCGGCCTTCTGCATGGCCGCTTTCAGTTCGTCGCCGGGCAGGAAGTTGATGTTTACCGCTTTCACGTTTCGTGCGGTGAGCGCTTCTTTCGTTTCGGCTCCCTCGGAGCTGAGGGTGATGTTGAACGTGCCCCAGTTGCCCAGCTTCACGCTCTTGCCGTCCAGCAGCAGGCGTTGCACCACCTTGCGGAGCTGGCGGATGGCCATTTGCGCCTCCATGGGGTTCAGGGTGGTTTCGTCGGCTATCAGCTCGGCCACTTCGTTTTCGTCCACCATCTTGGTGGTGTACTGCACGGGATACCACTTGTGGGGGGCATCCTTGTCCAGCGGATTGTGCCGCTGCACGGGTTTCAGGAAAATACTCATACTGTTTTTCTCCTTTAATTGATTAAGTTTATTATGCCGGGCACTTTCTCGTTCGGCTTCCGTCTGTCCGGATGGGGCGGAAGAGGTTTATCTTAATTCATGATATACGTTTTGCAACATGCCGCCAGTTCCTCATCGGTCAGGCCGGTATATTTTATGCCTTTGGAATACAAGATGCCTACCATCCCTTTATTAAATTCGGATTGCAACTGTGCGGAATCAAACGGATCGGATATATAAGTGATGACGCCTGATACGGACGTGGAACCGCTACCTTTCTTATAAGGATAAAGGGCAAAAGAAACTTCCAGTTTGTCATCCGGAGCGGTTTCATTCCCGGTTTCGGCAACAGAGTTGGTGTAAAGCGTAGCGCAGTTATGCCACCTTGCCAGGCATTCCGCTGTGCCGGTAAACATGTTGCTGTCGCCATTGTTGTCGGAAATAACCAGCATCAGGTCCACAAAGTCGCAGTATTGGTGGATGGGATTATGCTTGTCCGCCAAATCCATCACATCCCGGCATATCGCCACGCCTATTACGCCATCCTTGCAGGGCAGCACGGTGATGTCCGGTGAAAGCTGGATATCTTCTACCAACAAATCGTAATCATTTGGATTTATGATATCGGGGATAGTCGGATACTCGGTTCCCGGCAGTATTTTCCCCATTGTAAACGGTATCATCTTGTCATAATAAGTGAGAATCTGCCATCCCCCGTCTTTCTTGCAGAGGATAGGTGAGGAATTGCGGTATTCGTTTCCGTCCGTTTTATAATAACTGCCGCCCATGACCAGTTTCAAGTCTCCGCTTTGGGCATTCAGGGTACTGATTAAATGCGGAATCTTATCTTCATTGATGGAGAGTTCGGGAAATATCAGAATCTCTGCTTTTGTCCGGACGGCATAGTCAATGCTTTTACAGATAATCTCATCTTGCGCCTCTGGCGGTCTGCTGTAAACATACAATCCGCAATTCCGAAAATTAAGAAGCCGGGTTCTTTTTGTTCCCAGCATCGAACCTCTCTTGCTGTGAGATGCTGCCAGCCTTATCTCTTCACCAAAAAACGAAGTCTCGCCCAATTCCTCGCGACAAGCACGGAAATTTTCAAGCTCGGTCTTGTTCAAGATAATCCCGCGGATGTAGCGGAACGGACAGCTTTCCATCGTTATCTTGCTTTCGTCCCATCGTTTGCGTCCGAACGCCATCACCATGTCCGCCCATTCACGGTAGGTCAGGGGGGCGGACGCATAGTGGCTTTCATGCTTCATCAGGGTGGCAAGTATCAGCTTGTATTTCTGTTCTTCATCCGTCACTTTTTGGCTTTTTTCGGCAAACCACTCCGCCAATTTGCCGATATCTCCTGCTACGTTGCTGTCATAGCTGCTGCATACTTCTTTTATGTAAGAGTCGTTTATATAATTCACCAGATACTTGTCTTTCAGGATGAGGTACTGGTAGAACAGGTTCATGATAAGTTCGTCTCCGGCCAGGTCCGGGGTGGCGTTGTTCCATGCTGAAACCTGGATGAAGGCATCGCTGAAACTGTCCGTCAGTTTGCAGCAGAAAATGTAGTTTCGTCCCTGCTTCACGCCGTCGTTCGACAGGATGTCGGATGCGGTAGTGATTACTTCCAGCGAGTCCGATTCTATCTCTATTTGCAGCTCGGAGCCTGTCACGTCCGTACAGCTTTGCATCACGGGCACGGCCATACTTTTGCTTTGTCTTTCTTCCTTCAGATACACGCGTCCTTCATCCTTCAGGGTAATCTGAATGGGGGTGGCTACATTGCCGGTAATGAACCAGTTCATGTAGTTGCCGGGCGTAATCCCGGTCAGTGCGATGGTCTTTTTCATGGTCTTTATCCTTTACTTTTCCAGCCGATAATGCTTATGGCTATGTCGTTATAATCATTGTCCGTATAGTCTTCCAGGCAAAGCGTGTATTCCTTGCCGGCAAGGTTCCCACTGTCTGTGAGGATGTCATTAGAATGCGGGTTGCCTAAAAGGGCTTCGGCATCTGCTACTTCTATGGACAGGGTCAGGTTGTCTCCATCCACTATGGCCTCTCCCGAAGCCGGTGCCGGGGCAATTTCGGTGCTCTGCTTGCTTTCCGAAAAATAGGTCTTTGCACTGTCCGCCAAGGTCACTGTGACCAAGTTGGCGGCTTGGGTCGTTACAAACCAGGAGATGTAATACCCTTTTTCTATGTTTACTACACAATCTTTATGAGCCATGTTTTTTCTTTTTTTATCCGTTCAGGAACTGTGTTATACTTCATCACACCTCGTTCCGTTATGAAAGATGTGACAAAAATCATTTGTTTCCCTTTCTTTCGAGTGCATGCTGTACCAGTGGGGTCTGGGGGGTGGACATAGGTGCCGCCGACTGCATCCCCCGGCGGCTTGGGGCGTGTATGGTGTGAGAAGGAGGTGTCCGAATGGTGCATTAATTGTCCAAATCCTTACTTCCTTCCGTCCAATTGTTATCACAGGTTACATCGACATTGACCGTCGTCCCGGTAAGGTCTTCCTGCACGAACGAGCCGGAGAGGGTATATATATAATTTGCACGGCAAGGAATTTTGCTTGAGGCTATTTGGACATCTTTATATTTCTTACTATTATTCACTGTAAAATCAAAGGTTATATAACCGGGTAATGCACTCTCAGATTTCCCCCCAAAAGAATAGAAAGAAAGGAGTTGTTTTTCAGAAGTATTCAATATATCGACAGATGTTCCGCTGGCTTTCGTCGCGTCCATGGTGTAGTATCCAAGCACCTCCTCTTTATACACATTGTATTTATCATGATATCTAATGTACTTTATATTTATATTTGAAATTCCTGATAACTCGGCAGTTTTTTCTTTGAATATATATTTGCATAACGGACGCTTCAGACTGACTTGGTTAAGGGATACAATATCGGTTCCTTTCGTAAATGCAACCTTGGCACAAAAACCATCAAGGGAGTTGTTGTAAAATTTGCTTGCACCAGCAGCCGTCTTCATCTTTACCTCTTGTAAACCTTCTTTTGATGCCTTACTACCATTTGTTGTAAATTCATTATCCTCATATCCTTGGAAGGTAACGGTGAAGGTGTTTTCGCCACTACTTCGCGTTATGGTCTTTTCACTCGTTGTGGCGTCTGTGGCAATATAATCCGCCCAGAAAAGGATGACATAATCACCTTGCTGTTCTACATCGAAAGTGAATTTGTTTGCATCAGCGCCTACCTGCTCGGTACGGGCAATCAGTTTTTTCGTCGTTGGATTTGCGGGGTTGGTCGTCTTATCCTCTTCCCACAGTTCGGCGATGTATCTTAACTGCTGACCGGATTCCGCCCTTGTGCGTGGTTGCGTAAAATCGGCAGACGGAGCCACCGTTACGGTTACTTCATTTCCCTTTTGCGGAACGTTCGCCAGTTCTTCCATTTCCGTTTGGCTGCACGAAGCGAACAGCCCTGCCAGAGCCATTGCGCCTAATAAAAAGTTTTGTTTCATCTTTATTGTCTTATATTTAATTGGGTTTATAAATTATCCATGTCTATTTCTACCTCTCCGTCCCATTCGGTGTCGATTTCTACTCCTCCCTTCATTTCACTTGTGAGGAACGCTCCTTTCAGGGTGGTGAGGTGTCCTCTCCGGTAGGGCACGTCGATGCCGGATACGCGCGACATCCGATTTCCCCGGCTGTCCCGTATTTCCATGGTAAGCAGTACAGATGCTTCGCCGCCATTGGCAAAAATGAAATCTGTACCAACCGTATGGAACGTTTCCCCTTCTTCGGGCAAAGCGAGCGGCAAGGTAAAAGAGATTTCGGGCCACGACTCACAAGGTTTGCCTGCCAGAACATCGAATACGGCAGGAATGTAAAAGCTGTAACTGAATGTGACCGTATAACTTTCGCCTTGAGCACGCTGCTGTGCCGTCCTTCCAAGAAATTCCGCGACGTCCGTAGCTATCAGTTCGTACTTTGCCAGCGGTCGCACCATATCCACTTTCACCTGCACTTTGGCGTTCCATTCGTCCCGATATTGCCGAAGGTCGAGAGCAGCGGTTCCGTAGAGGCAATCCCTATACGGGGTACTACCCGTGTAGGGGTCGGTGCAGGCTACCTGCTGCAAGTTGTCCGTATCGTAATAGAGGTCGGTGTCCGTGCCTGCTGCCACATAGTCCGACCACACAGCCAGTGTATAGTCCAGCGCATGCAGTTTCAGATGGATGGGGAGCGAGATTTTCTCGTCGCCGTCTTCTTCGGCATCATCCATGACGGTCACCTGCCGGGCTGTCGGCTTACCCTCGCGCCACGCCTCGATGATGAAGCGGCGGCGGTGGCTGTCGGTCACTTTTGTTTTGGCTTCTGCCTTCCTGTTTCCCGAGCGATTCGGGTCGGTGATGATTTCCAGCGGCACCAGTTCAAGGTCCAGCGTCACTTCCGTGTTCACTTCTACCAGCGTGGGGTCGATGCCTTCCTCGCCATCCTTCGTCATCGTGGGAAAATCGTGTACGCAGCCGGCAAGGAGGATTGCCACCACCGCGAGGGCGATAAATCTTATAGCATGTTTCTGTTTCATAAGCCGTTACTTTTTAAGTTGAAAGCGATAGGCCACAGACAGCCCCACACGGGTGATGCCCCAATAGTTCTTCGTCCGAGTGTCGATGCGTGCACCGTTTTCCATATTATAATAGGTGTCATAGCGCATATTGGCATAGCCTGCGCCCAGGGTAAACTCGCCTGTCCAGTGCCTGCCCAACGGCAGCAGATAGCCGTAACTGATGCCTGCGCCCAGCAGCGGCCGGCCGGTGTCCTGATAGCGGTCGCGGTTCCACTTCATATTGAACCACCCCACGTGGGCATGTACGCCAAGGAAATGCCCCGTGCCGGGAGCCGAGAGCCAGTAACGGGCTTCGGGCTGGATAGTAAACGTCTTGATGGCGTGCCGACTGCTGATGTGCCACGGGCACCATAGCAAGGGGAGTTCTACGGAGAGGTGCTTGCCCACCTGCACGTCCGCCGCCACGTTCATAAGGGTGCCTGTCCAGGCTGCGACGTTGGTCTTCACGCCCACATAACGGCCGGAGGACGGAACTGAATCTTGTGCGTGCAGTCCGCCACAAGGCAACAAGTACAAAATCAGGCAAAAGATGTTTTTCATTTTCATATCTGCTACGTATTGATGCGCCTAAACATAAGAAAGGCGTGAGTTACCGGTTACTTTATCCACAAGATCAGGTCTTCGCATTACCCGTACAGTTAAGATAAAGCAACAGCACTCACGCCACTTATGTATATAGGAGTTTCCCACGTAGCATACCCCAAGAGAGAAAGGGGGGTGCGGCAGGTGTTCATATAACAAAAGGACGTGAGCGTTTGTTGCTACCATTCCTGACTGTACAGACAAAGTTGCGAAGTTTGATCTTGTGCAGGAATGATATTTTTAAACGCTTCCGTTATCGTATGTCTCGCCCGGCTGCATAAAGCGGCTGGACGTAGGCAAAGATAACGAATGCCGTTTAGTTACCAAAAAAGTACGGCGGTTTTTTCCCCGAATGATGCAAAAATACTAATTAAAGGGCGGTGAGGGGAAAAAAGGCGGTGTACAATTCGGTGCCCAAAAGCAGGACGTGTACTCCGGAAAAGTTATTTTGCCCCATTTCATCGGAAAATTCGTGGGAATCATTACCTTTGTTTCCTGTTACATTGAAGAACATACTTATGATCAATCGTCATGCGTTATTAATCGTTCTGGGGGGATTGTGCATCCTGTTGTTTGCTGCCGGATGCCGGAAAACACTGCCTTCGTCCCCCGGGTCCGCTTCTCTCAGTGAATGGCTGGCGCAGGCTCCCGACTCCTGCCTGTCTTATTTCACCGGCAAATATGCCTCTTTCGTCCGCAACAAGCAATATGGCGAGATGGAACAGCTGTATGGCGGCATCCTGCGTGCCATGCCCCTCCATCCCAAGGGAGGCAAGGATTTCGACAATAAGGTAGGGGAAATCCTACTGTATTATTACGATGCCTTGATGAAACAAGGCAAACTGGATGGCAGTCATCGGTTAACCGACAGTCTGCTCGCCAGTGCCCATCCCTATTACACCGGAACCCTGCGCCCGGACTTGCTGGGCATCTCCGCCATGTGCTATCTGTCACAAAACAGGGTAGGGCAAGCCGACAGCCTGGGTCTTCTTTTTCTTTCTCTGCCTCCGGTGGAAGACCCCCGGAGGGATGCCCGTAACTGTTACAATATGGTATGGTCGTTGGAGTTTGGTGAGATGGATGCCGACACGCTTGTCCATCTGGCAGGGCGTGCTGTGCAGTCGTGCAGGAAGGCGGGTGACAGTATGTTGCTGAAAGGCGAGATTTTTTCTTATATGGGCTATCTATACTGGAGGACGGGAGAACTGGAAAAGGCTACCGGCTATATTCAGGAGGCGATAGACTGGTACACCGCCCGTCCGCAAGTTTCCGGAGGCGGACTGATGGAGGCTTACAACAATCTGAGCAGGGTCTATGTCAGCCTTCGCCTGCTGGACAAGGCGATTGAGGCGAATGGCAAGGCGGTGGAGGTTTCGAAATCTCTGGGCAACTGGTCGTTGGAGGAGATATACCGTATGCGAGCCGCCTGTTTCGGGAGAGCCGCCCGGCAGGATTCCGCACTTTACTATGTGCAGAAAGCCATAGAGGCGACTCCTCCCAGCGTGGAAAGCTATTATTTGTCCAATCTCTATATTGACCGGATGGGGTATTACTATAATGCCCATCCCGACTCCATCCCTTGGCGCCTGGAAGAGTGTGGGGCACTGCTGAAGGACACTGCCATTGTGGACTTTGAGCGCAAGAACAATCTGTTGGTCTATTACGGTATGGCATTGAGGCAGACGCCGGGACGCGAGCGCGAAGCGGTGCCTTATCTGGAGCAAAGCTACCGCGACTTTCTGGCATATGATTATCCCGAAGGCATCCTCCTGGCAGGCGACGAACTGATGCGCACGTATATAAAGGCAGGAATGCTCCAACGCATTCCCGACGTATACATTACTTATATAGATACTGCCGACAGCTTGCAACGTGCCGATAATATCAACGCTGCCATCGGAGCGAACATCCGCTACGAAACCGGACGAAAAGAACAGGAAAACCGTGCACTTGCCGCCGAAGTGGCGTTGAAGCAGCGCACGCTGGTCTTTACCTGGTTGTTGGTGGGGCTGCTCGCTATGCTGCTTCTTACGGGGGGATACTACTTGCGGCAGCGGCAGCGTTACTTGCGTCGCGTCAGTGAGGCGCGTCTCTCGCAAATCAGTGGCTTGCTTCGGGAGCAGAAGGAGTTGAACCGGCACAATGTTTTGTTGGCTAGGGAACTGGAGGATACGTCGCTTGAGCTGGAGAAGAAAGCCGGTGAACTTCAGGATGTGTCTTCCCGTCTGGATGGCATATTAAAGCAGAAAGAGGTTGCTGATATCCGGGTGAAAATCAGTACCGCGCTCTTTAATTCGGACCAGGAAGCGGAGTTCCGCCGCAACTTTACGGCTGTGTATCCCGATTATCTTGTGTCTCTGCATCGTTGTTGCCCCTATTTCACTCCTACGGACGAGTTGATTGCGATGTTGCTTCTGCTGGAGTTGAGCAATAGCGAAATCGCCCTCACACTGGGTATATCCATGAATGGGGTGAAAAAGGCGCGTAGCCGGTTGAGGCAAAGGCTGGGGCTGAAAAAGGAAGTCGTATTGGAGGATTTTTTGAAGGAGATGCAGCTATAGCTGGATAAGTTAGTTCTTTAAAAAACTCTCTCTTCTAAACAACGTGATGAAATTTGAAAATAGGCTATAGATAAGGTATAAGTGGCATTGTGATAATGTATGGCTGTCATAACACAATTCCTTCATTAATGACATTTTCACCATCAAGCAGAATGAGTAGGTCGATATTACTATCATCGTGTGCTTCATTCCTTGCTTGCGAACCATATAATATGGTTTGCAACACGGTGAACGATGTCTTTAATTTGCGTAATAATTTCTGTTCGTCTTGCCTTTTTTCCTTTACAAGTTGTTTCCACAAGCAACTTCGCTTTCTTATTGAAGGTACTGAAGAAGTTCTTCCGCTTTTTCCAGAATATGTGCCGGATGCAAAGCTTCCAGTTCCGTGCGTGGACGGAATCCCCATGCTACCCCTATGGCTGTCACTCCGGCATGGTGCGCCGTTTGCATATCTACATTGGAATCGCCTACATAAAGTACTTCTTCATTTTTAACTTCCGCTTTTCTCATGATGTCATATACAATGGAAGGGTCGGGTTTGGCCGGAATACCTTCACGCTGTCCCAGTACCTCTACGAAATTGATTTCCGGAAAATAATGGGATATCAGTTTACGGGTAGCAGCCTGGTACTTGTTAGAGGCAACTGCCATCCTGATTTCTTGCTGTTGCAATGTGCTTAATAACTCGGGAATACCGGGATAGGGGCGGCTTAAATCAGCATTATGCTCATCATAGTAGGGGATAAATCGTGACCGTATCTTCAATATATTCTCTTCTGTACGCTCGCCATCGGGCAGGGCACGCTCGAATAATTTATTGATTCCGTTTCCTACGAAAAAGCGGTAAGCTTCCGTCTCGTGTGTGGGATAGCCAAAATGCCGCAGGGCTTGGTTGGTGGCGGCTGCTAAATCTGCTATCGTATTCAGTAATGTGCCGTCCAAATCAAATATCACAAGTTTCTTCATATTTGTACTTCTTTTATCGGTGCAAAGTTACTATTTTTGTACGCAAACTTAATAATAAAGCTTATGAACTTTCTGGAATTAGTAAAAGCGCGCTACTCTGCACGCAAGTATGCCGGTCGTCCTGTTGAGGCTGACAAGTTGGATTATATTATGGAATGTGTGCGCATGGCACCCTCGGCGGTCAATTTCCAGCCGTGGCGTTTCCGCATAGTTACGGATGAAGCTACGCTGAAAGCTTTACAGCAATGCTATAAGCGCGAATGGCTGGCTACGGCTCCTTGCATCATTGTGGCCTGTACCAATCATGATGAATCTTGGCATCGGCGTGCCGATAACAAAGATCATGGAGATATTGATATAGCTATTGCTGTGGAACACCTTTGCCTGGCGGCAACCGAACAGGGATTGGGTACTTGCTGGGTTTGCAACTTTGATGCCGCCCAATGCAGTGAAGTGTTGGGGTTACCCGGAAATTTGGAACCGGCTGTCTTGATTCCGGTTGGTTATGCAGAGGATGAACCGACTGAAAAGAAGCGTAAATCATTGAATGAAATTCTTTTTTAAAAAATAGGTAGGGGCATCAAAAGTCATTTTTATTGCTCTTCTGCTGTAGGGGCAAATTCCGTCCCTACAGCAGACAATCTCATCACTGCTTCGTGCTTTGGGTACACTTTTTCTCCCTTAGACTCTTCCCTTTTCTGATAATTTTGCATATTTTGTAATCCATTTATGATAGAAGTAAAGCCGAAATGCCTAAATTTGAGGACTTTTTAGGCTTTGAATAACCTATGAGTGTAGTAAGTACTATTAATAACACTAAAATTTATGGAGAACATAGGAGTTGGATTGATGTTGATGGTGGTCGGTATGGCGACTGTTTTTGTCATCCTTCTCATCGTTATCTATCTGAGCAAGTACCTTATTACCATTGTCAACAAAGTGGCGCCCGAAGAAGCTCCCAAGAAAGCACCTGCTGTAGCACCTACGGCAGATACCGGTGCTATGGATGCTATCAAGGCGGCAGTGGAGATTTTGACTGCAGGTAAAGGTCAGGTGATAAAGATTGAGAAGCTATAATCCAAAAAAAGAAAAACACATTTAACGAAAATGGAAAGAGAAGTAAAATTTAGTCTGGTCTTCCGCGATATGTGGCAGAGCGCAGGTAAGTACGTGCCCCGTGTAGACCAGTTGGTTAAGGTTGCTCCGGCTATTATCGAGATGGGCTGTTTTGCCCGGGTAGAAACGAATGGCGGTGGTTTTGAACAGGTAAACTTATTGTTTGGCGAAAATCCGAATAAAGCGGTGCGCGAGTGGACGAAACCGTTTCACGAAGCAGGCATCCAGACTCACATGTTGGACCGCGCGCTGAACGGCCTCCGCATGAGTCCCGTTCCGGCAGATGTCCGCAAGTTATTTTACAAGGTAAAGCATGCGCAAGGAACTGATATCACCCGTACTTTCTGCGGATTGAATGATGTCCGCAATATTATTCCCTCTATCGGCTATGCTCATGAAGCCGGAATGATTTCACAATGTTCGCTTTGTATCACTTTCTCTCCGGTGCACACCGTGGAGTATTATGTGAATATGGCCAAACAGCTCATCGAAGCCGGAGCCGATGAAATATGCATCAAAGATATGGCAGGAATCGGACGTCCTGTTTCATTGGGCAAGATTGTGGCCGGAATCAAGAAAATAAAGAATATCCCTGTACAGTATCACTCTCATGCAGGTCCCGGGTTCAATATGGCTTCTATCCTGGAAGTATGCCAGGCCGGTTGCGACTACATTGATGTAGGTATGGAACCGTTGTCATGGGGTACCGGTCATGCCGACCTGATCAGTGTGCAGGCCATGTTGAAGGACGCAGGTTTCAAAGTACCCGAAATCAATATGGAAGCCTATATGAAAGTACGTTCTCTGGTTCAGGAATTTATGGATGATTTCCTGGGTTTGTATATCAGCCCGAAAAACCGTCTGATGAACTCCTTGCTGATAGCTCCGGGATTGCCGGGCGGTATGATGGGTAGTTTGATGGCCGACCTTGAAACAAATCTGGAATCTATCAACAAGTATAAGGCCAAACGCAATCTGCCGTTCATGACTCAGGATGAGTTATTGATTAAACTATTCAATGAAGTGGCATACGTATGGCCGCGTGTAGGTTATCCTCCTTTGGTGACTCCGTTCAGCCAGTATGTGAAGAACCTTGCCATGATGAATGTGATGGCGATGGAAAAAGGCAAGGAACGCTGGGGCATGATTGCCGATGACATTTGGGATATGCTTTTGGGCAAAGCAGGTCGTCTGCCGGGCAAGTTGGCTCCTGAAATCATAGAAAAGGCAGAACGTGAGGGCCGCAAGTTCTTTGACGGCAATCCCCAGGACAACTATCCCGACCAGTTGGAGAAATATCGCAAGATGATGCTGGAAAAACAGTGGGATAAGGGACAGGATGACGAAGAACTGTTTGAATATGCCATGCATCCGGCCCAGTATGAAGCCTATAAGAGTGGAAAGGCAAAAGAAGACTTCCTGGCAGATGTAAAGAAACGCCGTGAGGAAAAAGCGAATGCCACGGCTCCTGTAGAGGCTGAAAACAAGACCAAGGTATTGACCGTGGATGTGAACGGGCAACCTTATCGTGTGACAGTGGCTTATGGTGCTGTAGATCCTGCCACGCTGACTGCCGCTGCCGGTGCTGCTCCTGCACAAGCCGCTGCTCCTGCTCCGGTGGGTGAGGGAAAAGATGTCCTTTCTCCGCTGGAAGGTAAATTCTTCTTGGTGAAGAATGCCCAGGAAACCCCGAAGAAAACGGGCGACAAGGTAAATAAAGGTGATGTGATTTGTTACGTCGAAGCGATGAAAACCTATAATGCGATCCGTGCGGAATATGATGGTACGATTACTGCCATCTGTGCTAACTCGGGTGACACGGTTTCAGAGGATGACGTATTAATGAAAATTGTATAATGGAAGATATATTTGAAAGACTCTATGATATGACTGCTTTCAGCAACATCATTGCTGAGCCGCAGTTCTTGATAATGTATGCCATTGCGTTCATCTTGCTTTACCTGGGTATTAAGAAAAAGTACGAGCCGCTGCTGCTGATCCCGATAGCTTTCGGGGTGTTGCTGGCTAACTTTCCGGGTGGTGATATGGGTGTTATCCAGGCCGATGAGAACGGCATGGTGATGGTGAACGGAGCGTTGAAGAACATTTGGGACATGCCGTTGCACGAAATTGCGCACGACTTGGGACTGATGAACTTCATCTACTATATGCTGATTAAGACCGGTTTCCTTCCGCCTATCATCTTTATGGGTGTAGGTGCTTTGACAGACTTCGGTCCGATGTTGCGTAATCTGCGACTCTCTATTTTCGGTGCGGCTGCACAGCTGGGTATCTTCACTGTGTTGCTGGTAGCTATCCTGATGGGCTTCACTCCGAAGGAGGCTGCTGCACTGGGTATCATCGGTGGAGCAGACGGTCCTACCGCTATCTTTACTACTATCAAACTGGCTCCCCACTTGTTGGGACCTATTGCCATTGCCGCCTATTCTTACATGGCGCTGGTACCGGTTATCATTCCGTTGGTAGTAAAATTGTGGTGTTCAAAGAAGGAATTGAGCATCAATATGAAGGAACAGGAAAAGAAATATCCTTCTACTACCGAAATTAAGAATCTGCGCGTATTGAAAATTGTGTTCCCTATTGTGGTAACTACAGTGGTGGCTTTGTTTGTCCCCAGCGCTGTACCTTTGATTGGTATGTTGATGTTTGGTAACTTGGTAAAGGAAATCGGTAGTGACACTTCGCGTCTGTTTGATGCAGCTTCAAATAGTATTATGAATGCCGCTACTATTTTCTTGGGATTGTCTGTTGGCGCTACCATGACTGCCGAGGCTTTTTTGAACTGGACTACGATTGGTATTGTAATCGGTGGTTTCCTGGCATTTGCCTTGTCTATCACCGGGGGTATTTTCTTTGTGAAACTGGTGAACTTGTTCACGAAGAAGAAGATCAATCCGCTGATTGGTGCTACGGGGTTGAGTGCCGTGCCTATGGCGAGCCGTGTGGCAAACGAGATTGCTTTGAAGTATGATCCGAAGAATCATGTGCTTCAGTACTGTATGGCAAGTAATATTTCGGGCGTAATCGGTT
The DNA here is from genome assembly GCA_963651205.1 of Bacteroidaceae bacterium. GTDB lineage: Bacteria > Bacteroidota > Bacteroidia > Bacteroidales > Bacteroidaceae > Phocaeicola. Next base: position 38,427 of record CAVJPC010000195.1, on the reverse strand, counting down.
CGGCGGTAGCGGCCGGTGTGCTGATTTCGTTCTTGGGATAAGATGTAAATATCGTTTTTAGATTATTTAGGCACGGACTACGCCGGATACATGGGTTCTTTTTATGATAGAAGCTGTGGTATTTGCGTAGTCCGTGCCTTATTTTTATCGTTTTTAGGTACGGATTATGGATAAATGAAGGATACATTCTTTGCGGCAATCTGTTCTGTTCGGTAATCATCGCCGGAAATCAGTCAATCACAAGCACTGATTCATCAATCACAAGCATTGATTCATCAATCACAAGCAGTGATCGACGAATCTGTGCCGATAATTTGTAAATGCAGCCAGAATCAATTAACTTTGTGTACGGAATCCAAATGTTTTGGATACCGTTGATACAAACTTTATACATACCAGCAATTATGGCTGAATACATCAAGCAGGAAATGAGTGACTTAGACGGCTCGGGAGAAGAACGAACTTTCTACCGCATGAAGATCTGTCACAATATCGATACCAAGGAATTTATCAGCAAGCTCGCGCGCCCGGCTTCAGGAATGAACAAAGGAACCGTGCTGCAAGTGCTAACTAACTTTGCCGACGAACTTGCTTACTACATGGCACAAGGAAACAGCGTGACCATTGACGGCGTAGGAACTTTTAAGCCCACTCTGAGCATAATAAAGAAAAAGAATAAAGACACACCGTGCGATGAAGAACAGAACCCCAACGCCCGCAGTCTTACAGTGAACGGCGTGAACTTTCGCGCCAGCAAAGAACTGGTAAAGGAAACTGCCCGGCAGTGTGACCTGAAACGCGCCGGAGTAGAGTACATCCGCCGCTCGGCTTACTCGCTGGAAGAACGAATCGCACTGGCTATGAAATACTTGGATGAACATCATTTTATGCGCGTAGCCGACTACATGGAACTGACCGGATTGCGCAAAACAGCTGCCACCATGGAACTGAGGCGGTTGAGGGAAGACCCGGTCAACGGAATCACAACGGAAGGAAAAAGGAACGGAATTATTTATGTAAGGCGAAAAGCCGAGTAACTAAATGTTCGGAATATGCCATGAAAGTGCCGGGAATAACAGACGAAAAGTGAAACAATACCTTGATTATTGTGATGATGAATTCTACCCGATATGCCGGTACTTGCTGGATGTATTGGAATTATGGTTGGACTACCGACTATGGAGAAGGTAAAGCGATTGCTAAAAAACAGGCTCTCTTCTCACGAAGAAAGCCTATTATCCAATTAATGTTTAATTATAAGAGAGAGTGTGTTAAAGTCCTAACAGTTCATTGAACTTCTCTGCTGTCTTGGGATCTGACGGACGTGTCATATTAGCAGAGATGATTTTGCCATCCCGATCCAGCAGGATAAAACGGGGAATGCCGTTGATGAGGTAAGCATCCATAAAAGTCCTGTCTGTTCCCATGTGTAACTGGATACCTTTCAGTTGATCCTTTGTTACCATGTTCTCCCATGCCTTTTTGTTCTTGTCGCATGACAGGCTGACAAAATGAATATCCTTTCCTGCATATTTCTCTTCCAATTCCTTTAACGCGGGAAGTTCTCCACGGCAAGGACCACACCAGGTAGCCCACACGTCAATATAGATATATTTCCCTTTCAAGTCGGTCATTGAAACCGTCTTTCCATTTATATCCGGATAGGAAAAACTAGCTGCTGAGGGATTACCTGATCTTAATTTTTCCCACTTGGTACAAAGTGCGTTGAATTTTTCTATGGACTTTGCATCCTTCACATGTTTGCGGAATAGGACAATCAGCCCGTCTGCTTCATCCAGCCCGTTATTGTCTACAAAGTTATAAACAAATTGGTCAATCAGAAATTCTGCAACCTTTTCATCCTGTATGGTTGCATCTACGTAGTTTACACTTTGTTCTGTTGAATTGGATGCAACCGTTTTTCCTTTATTACTAAAGGCGCTGATAGCATCGGGAAGAAAAGCCTTATATTCTTTTAGAGCTAATAAACCGGCATTGATCGGAGTAATAGCTTCCAGTTTTTCATAATATGCTTTGGAAGGAATATAGTTGTCATCCTTTCCAAAATGAGGATGATACAAAGCGTATTTGGAGAAATAATAATACGTATAGAATTGCAAACGTATTTTTTCCTGTGCAGTGAAATCGGCTGGAAGTTTTGCGGCTTCCAATACTTGGCAATTGGCTGCGTACAGGCTGTCCCCTTTGTGTATGAGGGCGGCTTCTTGCATTTTCATATCGGGCATACCGAGTGATTGGAGCTCTTTGCTTCCCAGATAGGTGTTGATAGCGGCACCTGCTCCTTCAAAGGTTGTGTTTCTCCACATGTTGTCACTGTCGAATGATAAGGTAAGGTCTTGATTGGGATCCAGATAAAGAGTACGGCGTCCGCGTGTGTATTGCATGGTTACATATTGCGGAGTGAATCCTGTGATTTCTATGTTGCCGTTTCCTGCGGCATTAATCGCCACTTCTTTTTGTTCGCCACTTTGGCTGAAAGTCAATCTCACTTTGACCTTCTCATTGGGATTGGTGACCTTAAAAGTGAGCTTTGCAGCTTCTGTAGCGGTAAAGGTACTCAGCGCAAGGCCAAGTACCATGATGGATTTTAGAGTTCTCATCTTATTTTTTTCTTTTAGGTTTCATTTTCAATGCATCGGGACGCATGTTATATACTTTCTTTCCGTATGCGGGTTCTGTGCTGAGGCAGGCAGGGATGGGGGCTTTGCCGTTCAGTTTGCGAAGCACCATTTCCAAGGCGGCTGCATATTCCTGATGGATGAAAGCATCATCTCTGTCTGTTTGGTTATAAGCGATGTATTGCAGATAGCCTACACATTTGTTGAACCAGAATGCGGGAAGTTCTTCTGCCTTGTATCCCAAACGGGCGATAAATTTCAATCTGCCGATCAACTCTTGTTGGTTGATTGTAGTGTCTGCAATCATCGCGTCAATCTGGGTGGCTGCCGCTTCATACTTTTGTTCCCGGATATCATTATTGATACGGATCATTTTCAGATTGAAATCTTTTCCTTCATAGTTGCATAAGGCTTCAATTTCCGCCAATTCGCCGTATGAAGTTTCTTTTGCCAGTTTGGTGTCAACGGCTTTTTTGCCGAAACGCTGGCAGAAATCTGCATAATTGTCTGATACTTGCTTCAGGTATGGGTTCATGCCGTTGATCGTATTTACATATACTTCCCATACATCCGGATCAGTCAGTTTGGCACCTCCTTTTATTAATTCATCAAAAGCGGCTTCAACATTCTTTCGTGCATAGACTGAATAGTGATAATTGATGTAATCAATTAGGAATGCACGTTCTCTGTTCCCCTTGGTATATTGTTCTTGCAGGTAAAAAGAGCGTTTGGTAGGAATGTTTGCATCTTTTCCTGTCTGAATAAACTGTTCGGGGGTCTGACGGCTGCTGCTGCGATGAACGATTTCTTCGGTAGCAGGATCGACGAAGGCATAAGTAGGGTAGCTGCGTACACCGTATTTCTTGGCTAATGTAATTCCTTCACCTTCTTCAGCATCAATTTTGAGGTTGATGAAAGTTTGGTTATAGTAGTAACCCACTGTAGGCAATGAGAATACAGTTTGTGCCATATTCATGCAAGGTCCACACCATTGGGTATAGAAATCAATGAATATCAATTTGTTTTCTGCTTTGGCTTTAGCTACGGCTTCCGTCCAAGTGGTGCCATGCAGGAAATTGATTCCTGCATTCTGGGCACTTAAGTTAATCGCATGGATACATACGAAAATGAGTAAGATATATTTCTTCATGTCTTTTTAATTTATTAATAGCCGGGATTTTGTTTGCATTCCAGGTTAGAACTGATTTCTGATGACGGAATGGCATCGATACGGCGGTCTATGATGCGTTGGTAATAATTGTCTCCTTGTGTTTCTGATTTTTCATATTCTTTTTCCAAAGCTTCTCTTAAAGTCTTGTTCAAAGCAAGCAGACGGGTGAAATCGGGTTTCTCTGTGTATCCTGCAAAACGGATCATGGCAAACCATTCATGCCAGTTCTCGAAAGACAGTTCCAGCATCCATTCATTGAAGATGGCTGTTTCCAGTTCTTCGTTATTGGCTGGAAGAATGATTTCAGCTCCTGCTCTTTCGCGTAGTTTACGGATAGGTGCGTAGGCTTCGGATATAGAGCCTCCTGAACGATACAAGGCTTCGGCTTTAATCAGATAAAGTTCAGATACGCGACTGAAGATTATTGGCATGTCATTGGCGTCGTTCAGCAGCTTTTTCACTGATTTCAGATTATAAGCAACAGCAGAGCTGCGGCTGTCCATCAAACTATCTACCTTTGAGAAGATTGCATTGGCACGAGGATCTTCACCGACTAATTTTATGTACTCGTTACTAGGTCCCCAGTAGCCTTGTTTTTTCGTGGGGCTGTTACCGTAACATTGCTGGCGGGTTGAAGTGTTGGTGGCATCTTTTTGGTCGAATACACGAGCGAATAGAATCTCTTTGGTTGTTGAAAACTTATCAAAAACGTCACCATAGTTTGCTTCCGGCAATGGAGAATTTGTATCAATCGCATCATTGACAGCTGCTACCGCTTCTGTATATTTTCCTGCATATAGTAATACTCTTGCCTTTAATGCCTTGGCTGCTTCTTTAGAAGCTTGTGAAAGTTTTTTCCAATCAGGAGCTTTTTCAATAGCTATTTCCAGCTGATCCAGAATATATTGATAAGAATCAGCTACGGAGCTACGTGCCTTTAAAGCATTGGATACGGATGGAGCTTCATTACGCATGACAACCCCGTATTCACTATTCATATCCCAAAATTCGCAGTAACGAACCAAGACGTTGAAGTAGGCCAAAGCACGTAAATAGGCTATTTCACCTAAAACTTCTGCTCTACGGTTTCCAGAGAACTCTCCGTCACTCATGCGGTTACAGGCTGTTTCCAGGAAGTTGGCATTTTTGATTACAGCGTAATCTGCATCCCATTCTGTTGCATCACTGAATGATAGGGTAGGCAACATTCGTTCGGAGTAGTAAACGGCATTACCGGCACTTACAATTTCTTGACGCCACATGGTTCCGGCTTTGAATGAGCCGCTGACTGTAGGAAAAATGACATTGAATCCATTTCCGGGTAAGGAGTAATAAATTCCATTTAGAGCAAGCTCTACGGCAGCAGGTGTAGTGATGGCACCGTCTAAATCTGCTTCGAATTCGGGCTTTTGGTCCAAGACATCTACCAACTGGCACGAGGAAACGCCCATTGTAAGTAAAGCTAAGAATATATATTTTTTCATTCGATTATACATTTAAATGATTATAAGTTAATTTTTAAACCTGCCGAGAAGGAACGGAAACCCGGATAAGTGGAGGTTTCATAGTTACCACCATAATTGCTGTTACTGTTTACAGTAGCAGGGTCTGTTCCCGGATAAGAGGTGATAGTGAACAAATTGGTAGCTGAGATAAATATTTGCCCTTTAATTACTTTGTTTAAAGGCAAATTATACGTCAGACGCACTTCCTGTAAACGGAAGAAAGAGGCGTCAAACAATTCATGATCGGTGAATCTAGGCACACCGTCACCTACATACAAGGCTGGGTATTTGGCATCTTTGTTGGTGTCAGACCATCTGTCATTCAATCCATAGTCAATCAAACCGGTTAATTGTCCGGGTAGATTCTGCAATGTCTTGTTATAAACCTTTAAGCCACCAATTTGATATCCGAAATTAGCGAATAAACCAAATTGTTTATAAGATAAATTAGCAGTCAGACCACCGAACAGATCGGGATCAGGGTTGCCGATAATCACACGGTCATTGTAGTTGATGATTCCATCTCCATTCAAGTCTTTGATTTCCAAATGTCCCGGTTTTAAGGAGTTACCATCATAATAACTTTGTCCCTTTGATTTAGCATAGGCATTCAATTCATCTATTCTGGCTTGATCTTGTATGATACCGGCATATTCATAACCATGGAAAGCTCCCATAGGATAGCCTACAGCCAATACTTGTTGGTCATAACTACCTTGAACTACTACATCCATAGCTGACTGTGCTCTGCCTTCTTCAACCAGTTTGGTGACTTTATTCTTGTTATGTGACATATTCAAGGTCAAATCCAAGTTCCAGTCTTTAGTAGATAATACACGGCCTACCAAATTTATTTCGATACCGCGGTTGGTCAATGCACCGATATTACGGTTCATTCTCATGGAACCTCCGGTTGCACTGGGTGGAAAATCGAATGCCCAAATCAAGTCTTTAGTATCTTTTATATATCCGGAAATAGAACCTGTCAGTCGGTAATCGAACAATGCGAAATCAAGACCTAAATCATATTGGGTCGATTTTTCCCAACGGATATCGCGGTTACCCACTTGTTTGTGTATAATAGCTGATAGATTATTATAACTGGTTGCTTCGTATAAATCACGATTAGAGAAGCTGGTTAAGTTTTGAGTACCGGTAGTACCTACACTGGCACGCAATTTCAAATCATTAATGAATGTCAGGTTTTTCATGAAGTTTTCCTGAGAGATACGCCATGCAATGGCTCCTGAAGGGAAGAAACCATAACGATTGTTCGAACCAAACATGGATGAACCATCATAACGCCCTGTAAAAGTAAACAGGTAGCGCTCCATTAATTTATAATTGATACGGGCAAATGAAGAGAACAGACCACTTGCATTATATCCGTTACCCCAAGATGAGATGCTTGCAGCACTTCCTAAATTGGTATAGATATCATTATCCGGATAAGTCTGGCCATTCATTCTTGTACTACGACTTATACCACGTTCAAAGGAGATACCGGCTACGGCATCCAATACATGATTCTTGTTGAACTCATAGTTATAATTCAATGTATTATCGAAAACGGTTTTTGAATATTTATAATGATATTCAGACCCGCTGGCTTCATTTCTAGTACTTAGAAAACTTGGACTAAATGAATTGTTTTCAGTAAATTGTAAGTTACCCGATAAACTGGAACGGAATCGGAATCCTTTCCAAATATCAACTTCTCCGTATACGGTTCCCATGATGCGGTAAATATTATCATGGTTTTTCTTATAGGTGTTGGCCACCGGGTTGGCTTGACCTGTGGACATATCAAATTCCCCGTTATCATTATATATAGGAAGGTCAGGACGGAATCCTTGCGCACTAAATAGTGACGTGTTTGCATTATCTTGGTCTGTATAGCTCATATTGGCATTAATACCAAAACGAAGGATAGGCAGCACATTCATTTCTGTAGACACGCGTGCATTATATCGGCTTAAGTCACCTCCTTTAACCATACCTTGCTGATCGAATATGGATAATGAAATAAGGTATTTGGAAACTTTGCTACCTCCACTAACGGTTAGGTCGGCATTATGACGGATGGCGGTTTGTTTCACTTCATCAAACCAGTTGGTGTTTGCTGTACCTAATGCAGTAGAATTAGGCTCAAGAATCTCTAATGCATATTGGTTAGAGGGATCATACACCAATGTTTCTTTGGCAAAACGGCGTACTGTTTCGCGCCATTCATCACCATATAAAATACGGAAATTCTTAATCTGAACATCAGTGGTTACATTATAGTTGAAGCTGACAGTAGGTTTGGAACCCTCCACCCCTTTCTTGGTTGTAACGATAACCACACCGTTTGCAGCACGAGAACCATAAATAGCCGCTGCAGAAGCATCTTTCAATACGTCCATAGACTGGATATCATTGGGTGAAATAGCATCCAGCATGCTGGGATCTTCTACAGGAACTCCATCGATAACATACAGGGGTTCATTAGAACCGGTTAATGACGTGGCACCACGCACACGTACACGAACTGTCTCACCCGGAACACCGGTATTCTGTGACACCTGTACACCTGCTGCTAGGTTTTGAAGCATAGAAGTTACATTAGGAGTATTCAATTGGCTCAACTGCTTTAGGCCTACTGAAGCGACAGAACCGGTCAAGTCTTTTACAGAAGAAGTACCATAACCTACTACGACAACCTCGTCCAGATTAGTTACTTCACTTTCCATTTTTACATTAAAGACATGTCTATTGCCAATTTTTTCCTTAACCGTCTGCATACCGATAAAACTGATCATCAACTCGTCGTTTTTGGTATTTTCCGGATAAGACAACATAAATTGTCCGTCCATATTGGCTACTGTACCAAAAGTGGTGCCTTGAATGACGATAGAAGCTCCAATGACAGGTTCACCGGTATCGTCTTTAATGATTCCGGTAATTGTTCTGCGCTTGGCATTTCTGTCAATCGGTAATATTAGCACATAATTGTTTTCTACCAATTCATAACGCATACCTGCCTGGCTGCAAATCACGGAAAGTGCCTGTTCCAGAGGTTCTTTGTTTAATGTGAGCTTCAAGGGTACATTGTTCAATGTTGCATCTTCGTACATGATATTGATGCCGGTTTGCTTTTTAACCATATTAAGAGCCTCTTTTACACTGATGTTTTCGCTTTTAATGGTGACAGTCTTGTCGGCTAGTACGTTTGCAAACACTGAATTGAATGTACATAATATGCACATTAACATTACTAATAACCTCATTTTTGGAGGTTTAGCTACTAAACGCTCCCAAAGTTCATCTCTTTTCATAAAACTCAAATAACTCATTTAATTTAGAATATTCCTGTTATACAGGGCTTGATTATTGTTTTTTTACTAATATAGTCTTGCCTTTCTTCTCAAATTGTACATCGGATACACGGTGGATAATATCCAATGCAAAGTCCAGAGGTTTGTTTCGGAAGATCACTCCGGTAAACTTCATGGTTTCCAATTCCTTGGATGCTATTTGTATATCCACATTATAGCATCGGGACAAACGCGCTATCAGCAGAGGAAATGGCATTGCGTCAAATTCCATGACTCCCCCGGTCCATGAAGTGTAGAACTCGGTATCTGCCTGGGCTACTTTTGATTGTGCAGAAGAGTAATGTTCGCCGGGTAATAGATAATATTCACCTGACGAGGCAGTTACTTTCAGTTTGCCTTCAATCAGTGTAACCGATACTTCTTCACCAGGGTAGGCCGAGATATTGAAAGTTGTTCCTAATACATAAATAGCATGGTCGTGCGCTTTTACTATAAAAGGACGGGTTTCATCGTGTGTGACTTCAAACATTGCTTCGCCTTCCAAAGTGACTTCCCGCATACTTCCAAATTGAACCGGAAAGTCAAGATGCGAATCAGCATTCATTTTTACTTTAGTACCATCGGACAATACGATAGCATATTCCGAACCTTTGGGTACTATGATTTTGTTCTGCAATAACTCGGCGTCAGGTTCCGCTTTTTGAAGGTGGTCGCTTTCTTGCGGAAATATGATTTCTCCATTATTGATTTGGCTACCATTGATTTCCTGTTGGTTCTGATAGAGGGAAATTATGGACTGGTTTGCCTGCACCCAGGTTGCTTTAGGAGTTTCTGTGTTTTGGGAAATGGATGTTGGTTGTGACTGCTCCATTTCAGCAACGATGGGCGCTGTGCTCCAGTCGTTTAAATATAAGATGGAGATAATGCTTGCCAATATTGCAATTGCGGCAACTGAGGAATAGATGGTGATGCGACGGCGAATGGTACGGGTCCGGTTGCAACGGCGCTGGATAGCTTCCCATGAAGCTTCCTTATCAAATTGATGTAATAAGTTAAGTTGGTTGTTCACATGTCGAAGCGAGAGTAGCTTCACAAAAGTTTCTCTATGCGAAGCGTCTTCTTCAATCCATTGCTTTAATTCTTCAAATTCCTTCTCATTGAGCTGATGGGACAGGTACTTTTGAATGATTGTTTCTGTTTTGCTCTTTTGCATAATTGTTGTACTGTTTAACATAAAGTATCACAAGTGTGCAAAATGGGTGACAAAAATCTGAAGAAAATTATAAATTAAATAAGATTAGGATTTCTATCATATTGAAACGACGCAACATTTTGAGTGCGCGCGATAGATGAGTTTTTACTGTATTTACAGAAATATGGAGCTCTTCAGCTACTTCTTTATACTTTTTGTCTTCCAGAACAATCTTGACTAAAACAGTATACTCCTGTTGCGGCAATTTTTTTAATTCGGCCAGTAACTGGTCTCTTTTTTGAAGTAATTCCTCTTCATCATAAAAATCATCAATAGGAGAATAAGATTCTTCCTCAAGTCCGTCCAAAGAAAAATAACGTTCCCGTTGTACTTTGGTTAGTGAGGAGAAACGGACAGCATTGAACAGCCATGCATGCAAATTGGAAGAAATGGTGGTATGCGAGTTCTTGTCCCAGAAACTGACAAATAGATTCTGTACAATATCCTCTGATGCTTCCGTAGACCCTGTGAACTGCACTGAGTAAAGACACAGAGGGAGATAATACGTATCATAAAGCAGACGAAAGGCTTTTTCTTTGTCTTCGGTAAAGAGGGTTAAGATCCTTTCGTCTACTTCATTATATTTATTGTATTTTCTTGCATTATTGTCCATGGATGCCTTTTATGGCACAAAATTAGGAATTTAACTGGCACAATGTGTGATAATAACCGATTAAAAATGCAAAAAGTACGATGTATTATGAATATTTTCTTTATTTTTCAATTCTGAACCAGTCAGCATCTGCCCATCCTCCGTCATTGGTCACAATAGCGGGGCGCGTACAGAAGATACCTACCTTGGCTCCTATCCATTTACCTTCTTTTACTTGGAAGGTTTCTCCCAATGGCTGGAATTTCTTGCCGTCCGTGCTATAACTGAGGTTACATTTCACTAACAGATCGTGGCCACCTTCACTGGCTTTAATTTTTTCTCCTTTTGCGGAAAATTTAGCACGAAGATAAATGGTGCCGTTCTTTAAGGGAACGGAAGCATTTACTTTTTCAGTTGCTCCCCGATCGGCTTTCAGGCATTCCACTTGTGACAACACTAACCCGTTGTCTGTGTTCTCAACAATTAGTCCGGCATAATCCATCCCCATCACAACCAGACCGGTACGTTCGCCTTTGTATTTTTCTGTCGGTTTGAAGGTCAGTTTGGTAGTGGCAGTAAAATTAGGAGCCGGAGTCTTTTGTAGCATCAGGTTGGAGACATCCCATAAGCTTTTATAATTTTCGGGCACAGGGTAGGAGTAGAGACGTACAAATCCTTCCCCTCCATTGAAATAAGCCCATTTTTCATTGATATTGGCTTGCCATTGCCATTGCGGTGACAATGTATAACCATCAAACTCGTCACTTTCTTGCGGAGTACAAATGGGATAGTTTTTACCGACATTAGGTTTCCTATAGGTAAGAACAGGTTCTCCACAGCCGTCTCCGTCTTTATCAATACCAATAACAGGCCAGTCGTTTATCCATTTCATGGGTTGCAAATGAACCAGGCGTCCGTAAGCACCTACGTCCTGAAAGTGCATGAACCAGTCTTCTCCGGTGGGGGTGTCCACCCAACCTCCCTGATGAGGTCCGTTGACAGGAGAATTACCTTGTGCCAATACAGTTTTCCATTCATAAGGGCCATATACGTTTTTGGAACGCAGCACTACTTGCCAGCCTGTGGGGACTCCACCTGCCGGATGAAAGATATAATAATATCCGTTGCGTTTGTAGAATTTGGGCCCTTCACAGGTTTGATGTGCTTCATGACCATCAAAAATAATGCGGGATTGAGTAATGGCTTTACTGGCATCGGCATTCAGTTCACAAATGGTAATTACACTTTTCAGACCTGCGCGACTCCCTGCATAGGCATGAACCAAATAAACGCGGCCGTCATCATCCCATAGAGGAGTTGTATCGATAATTCCTTTTCCGGGTTTTACCAGGACAGGTTCACTCCATGGTCCTTTCGGATCTTTGGCTTTTACCATAAATGCTCCTTGATCGGGATCTCCCCAGAAGATATAAAATTCACCATTATGGTGGCGGATACTGGGGGCCCATACACGGTTGCCGTGTTCAGGACGGGCATCGGTAACAGGGGGCAATGCATAAGATACGGCTGCTCCTAGTATGGTCCAGTTGACAAGGTCTTTGGAGTGTAATATCTGTAAACCCGGCAGGCAGTTGAAACTGGATGAGGTTAAATAATAATCGTTTCCTACACGGCAGATGTCGGGATCAGAGTAATCCGCATACAGGACAGGATTTTTGTAGGTTCCATTGCCTTGATCGGCTACCCAGGCTTGGGATACATAGTTCTGTGCGAGAGCGGACAAAAAGCAAGCTCCTAACAGACAGAAAGTAATCAGTCGTTTCATGGTTTTAAAGTTTTTATTTAATCGTAATTTTGCAAAGGTGTTCCAATTCTTTTTTCCATTCGGGAAGATAATTGAACCAGTCTTTCATATCTTTAAATCCGAAACTTTCTTTTTGGGAGGTGAAAGTAACGTAATAGCGAAAATGTTGTTGTCCCGGTGCTTGTAAAGTATATAGATAGTTTGCACCGTCTTGCACTTCTTTGCCTACATATTTGGGGATAAAAGTCCCCATCCCTGTTGTTTCTTTTACATAACCTATGGTGTCTGTAACAGGCCAGTCGGTTCCCCAGCTTCCGGTCAGTCCTTTATGGTCACTCATATGGTTGCCTTCTTTCAGAATCTGCACACCTGCCGCAAATACTTCCTGTTTTAGCGGCCTGTCAAATAATACATCTACCTGCACGTCCCGGTGGCCCCCATAAATGGTATATCGGTTGATCATATTCAAATCACTTCCCTGATATTCCCAACCGATGACTTCTGCTTCGACTATGGCACGTACGGGACCGGATGCGAGTACGCGCTCCGTACGGTTTACCACTGGTTTGATGTGGGTCGCTTCAGTACCGTTCCAACCTTTTAATGCACCTACACCGCCACTGTTATATACACGTAGAGCATCGTCTCCGTAGCCATTGGCACGTTGTTCCTTTGTAGGATAGAAGCAGGTTTCTTTTATTTCAAGCCGTTTGTTTACTTTGCTGTAGGGATCAACCGTCTGTTTTTCATTGAAATAGATGCGATAGGCTACTAGTTCGCTTTCTATGGCTGGTCCATGATGATAAACGAAACTATATACATTTTCTGTTCCTGCTGCTGAAAATCCGGTGATATTGGCAAACTTATTGTTATGTCCATAAGCTTTCATCTGGGCATAGGTACGTGCCGGATAAGTTTTGTTGCTTTTTTCTGAGGAAAGGATGACACGAAAGTTCTTGCTGCTTTGAGCTGTTATATCGGTCAGGAAGGCTAGTTCGTCAGCACGTGCGTCACCATTCAGGTCGTCCAGTTGGGATGGAATTTCTTTATCACCTTCCCAAACGGTGGCGGATTTGATAGTAAAACCTGTTTTCAGACTGTTCAGGTCTATCACTACCGGTTCATCGGTCTTATTTTTGTTCCATTCATTGCTGACTTCTATGGTCAGTGTCTTTTCTGCTTTTTGTGCAAAAGAATTGGTAAAGCATCCTGCTAATAGTGCGAGGACCATCATTGAATGTCTTTTCATAAGGGGTGTGTAGTTTATTGTTTTAGGCACGGACTACACAGGTTAATTTAGAAACTGTCTTTAACCGTGTAATCCGTGCCTGAATATTTTTATAAATTGAGTAGGAAAATTTGCTGATTAACGTAAGAGTTAAAAGTTGAGTTCTTCTCCTTTTGCTCCAATCTCTGCATAATTCTTTCCATCGATTGTTACATTTGAAACATTTTGCATCTTCAAGTCTTTTCCGTCTTTTGAAAGTTCTATCATAATATTTTTCATATTCACTTCATCGGCTTCGCTCAAAACTACGCCTTCTTTGGCATTGGATACAATAATGTTTTCCATATTGATGTTTTTGATTCTCATTTCAGGCAAGCCATTAAAGAATACAGCTCTGCCTGCCCCGTTGCAAGTAACATCTTTAATAAAGATATTACGGAATATCGGAGTTTCTTCTGTTACAGGAGGAATGGTTGTTTCTACCTTCTTATCATCCTGATCAGGATCCTCACCACGACCTTTTCCACCATAGTATAGGTTGAAAATCAATGCTTCGTTCGGAATATTAATCATGTTGATATTGCTGATGTATATGTTTTCCACCAATCCGCCACGACCACGGTTGCTTTTGAAACGCAAACCAACATCTGTGCCCATAAAAGTACAATTGTCTACATATATATTGTTTACGCCGCCTGACATTTCACTGCCTACAACAAAGCCACCATGTCCGTGTAATACGGTATTGTTCATGACGATAACATTCTGGCAAGGTTCACCGCGTTTACGGCCTTGCTCGTCTTTACCTGATTTTATACAGATACCGTCGTCTCCGGCATCAAATGAGTTGTTGATGATCAATGCTTTATTGCATGATTCCAAATCAAGAGCATCGCCGTTTTGTGAATACCAGGGATTGGAAACAGTTACTTTATTGATAGTAATGTTTTCGCATGAAAGCGGATGCAGACACCAACCCGGGGAATTTTTGAATGTTGCCCCTTCCAATAATACCTTATTACATTTAATGAAACTCAACAATACCGGGCGTAACCAGTCGCGCATATAGTCCCAATCGCTGTCAGTCAATTCTCCGCGAGGTACGTTAAAATTGTCTTTTGATAAAATAGCCCCTTTTAAAGCCCCTTCGCTGGGATACCAGATTCTTCCGTCAGCATCTACTACACCACCGGAGCTAACCAGCTTTTTCCATTGTCCTTCCGTTAGTTTGTCTTTTTTAGTGGGACGCCATGTGTCACCGTTGCCATCAAATACACCATATCCTGTAATAGCGATATTTTCGGCATTGCGGGCTGAAAGGGGAGACTGGCAACGACGAGTTGCCAAACCTTCAAAATAAGTATTTATAATAGGATACAGTGAATGGTCTGCACTGAATAATACTAATGCATTTTTTTCGGTGTACAGGTTTACATTGCTCAATATTTCAATAGGGCCCGTCAGCCAAAGACCTTCGGGGATAATTACTTTACCGCCGCCTTTTTCATTGACTTGCTTGATAGCATCATTAATAGCTTTTGTATTCAAGGTAATACCATCCGGTTTGGCACCAAAATCTATGATGTTTACAGAATAATCCGGGAATGTGGGTTGTTCAACCTTGTCCATCTTGAAAGGAAGGCTTGCGTAGATGGCGGGGTCTATTATCTCTTCTACAGCAGCCGTAGACGGACAATTATTACATCCTGTCAAAAAAGAGATTAAACATGCGGCAGGAAGTAATAGAATCTTCTTTAATAAAGTAATCATGGGTATTATATATGTTTAAGATTAATAATTATCTAGTTGTTTGTTGCTTTAAGAAGTCTTATTACTCCCCCGTAAAAGACCCTCACGGGCTATTTACGGGAGCAGCAATAATGTTTCATGTTAACCTAATTCTAACCTTAAATAAATATTATGAAAAAACCTCTTAATTCGATGGCAAATATAACTGAAAGATTTGTCCTTGATGTGCACTATTTGATAGAATAAGTGGATTTTTTGTTAATTCTTTATTTGCCTGAAACCTTAATTGGTAAAAATTAGTTTTATAATGGCATTATTTCTTCATTTATGCGCAAAAAAGGCTATGATTAATTTATTTGTTTGTATCTTTGCAAACTAATTTAACAATAAAAAAGGTATGAGTTACAATTTGTTGAAAGGAAAAAGAGGTATTATTTTTGGTGCATTGAACGACCAGTCTATCGCATGGAAAGTTGCGGAGAAGGCTGTAGAAGAAGGTGCAACCATTACATTGTCCAATACTCCGGTAGCTGTCCGTATGGGGGAAGTTTCAGCTTTGGCTGAGAAACTGAACTGCGAAGTGATTCCAGCAGATGCAACCAGTGTAGAAGATTTGGAGAATGTTTTCAAGCGTTCTATGGAAATATTAGGTGGAAAAATAGATTTTGTTCTTCATTCTATTGGTATGTCCCCTAATGTCCGTAAGAAACGTACTTATGATGACCTCGATTATGATATGCTGGGTAAGACTCTGGACATATCTGCTGTTTCATTCCACAAAATGATTCAGGCTGCTAAAAAGTTGGATGCTATTTCAGAATATGGTTCAATCTTGGCATTGAGCTATGTTGCTGCACAACGTACCTTCTACGGATACAATGATATGGCGGATGCAAAAGCATTGCTGGAATCTATTGCACGTAGCTTTGGTTACATTTATGGCCGTGAACATCACGTGCGTGTGAATACTATATCTCAGTCACCGACTATGACTACTGCGGGAGCAGGCGTGAAAGGGATGGATAAGTTGTTTGACTTTGCCAACCGTATGTCACCGCTGGGAAATGCTTCGGCTGACGAATGTGCTGACTATTGTATCGTAATGTTCTCTGACCTGACCCGTAAAGTTACTATGCAGAATTTATTTCACGATGGAGGTTTCTCCAGCGTAGGTATGAGTTTGCGTGCCATGGCAACTTATGAAAAAGGTCTGGACGAATACAAAGACGAAAACGGAAATATCATTTACGGATAAGAAATAGATGATACGCAAAATTATATTCATATTAGTGGTATGCCTTGTTGCTCTTTCCTCCTGTCAGTGGGATGGAAAGAGTGGCAATGCTGCTGATGTGGATGTAAGAATTGCCCGTTATGACCGTTTGCAATACGAATATGTGACGATGAACAGTCTTTCGGCATTGCAAAAAATGAATACGGACTATCCTCAGGTTACAAAGCTGCTGATAGAAGATGTGCTGGCAATCGGTGAAGTTGATGATATGAAAATCAACGACCGGATGTTGGAATATTATTCGGATTCTACTTTATTGACTTTGATGCGGGATGCTGAAGAGAAATTTAAAGACCTTGGTTGGGTTGAAGAAAGATTGACCAAAGGTTTTAAACGTCTTAAAAAAGAGGTGCCTGCCTTACATGTTCCTCATTTCTATGCCCAGATAGCTGCCTTGAACCAATCTGTTGTGGTTGGCGATAGTATTTTGGGATTCAGTATTGACAAATATATGGGGGCGGATTATCCTTTATATAAACGCTTCTATTACGACTATCAATGCCGTAGTATGGAACCGGATCGTATTGTCCCGGATTGTTTCACTTTTTATTTGCTGAGCCAGTATCCTCTGCCATTTCAGCCCGGATGTACATTATTGGATATGATTATGCATCGCGGAAAAATTAATTGGGTGGTGGCTCATATTTTAGGATATGAGTCTTTTGAGAAAGAGATGGGATATAGCGAGAAAGAGGCCGAATGGTGCACGAAGAACCAATCTGCTTTGTGGAAAACAATGGTTGAAAACGGTCATTTGTATGCTACCGATCCTCTCATAGTGCGTACTTATATCCGCAAAGATCCTTTTATTTCCATTATGGGAGAGAAAACTCCGGCAAGTATTGGTGTATGGATGGGAATTTTGCTGATCGATGAATACATGAAAAAGCACCCTGAAGTGACAATAAACGATCTGTTGGCTAAAACAAATTATCACCAGATGCTGGCCGAAGTGGATTTCAAACCTTGATTTTGACTGATTAGTATGATGGAAGTTGCTTTATATCTGTTGCCTGTGACATTGGGCGAAACTCCTGTTGAAAATGTATTGCCTGTATATAATAAGGAGATTATTCTCGGCATCAAACATTTTATAGTGGAAGATGTGCGTTCGGCGCGTCGGTTTCTGAAAAAAGTAGACCGTGGAATAGATATAGATGCTTTGACCTTTTATCCATTGAATAAACATACTTCTCCTGAAGATATTTCCGGTTATCTGAAGCCTTTGATGGCAGGGCAGTCTATGGGAGTAATTTCTGAAGCCGGTTGCCCGGCAGTTGCTGATCCGGGAGCGGATGTAGTTGCTATTGCCCAGCGTAAAAACTTGAAAGTGGTTCCTTTGGTGGGTCCTTCCTCTATTATTATGTCTGTCATGGGATCTGGCTTTAACGGACAGAGTTTTGCCTTTCACGGTTATTTGCCCATAGAACCCGGCGAGCGTGCAAAACGTATTAAAGTATTGGAGCAACGTGTTTATTCAGAAGATCAGACGCAGCTTTTTATTGAAACTCCTTATCGTAATAACAAGATGGCGGAAGATATTTTAAAGAATTGTCGTCCGCAGACCAAACTTTGTATAGCTGCCAATATTACGTGTGAAGGAGAATATATCAAGACCAAAACGATCAAAGATTGGCAGGGAAAGTTGCCGGATTTGTCGAAAATCCCTTGTATATTCTTGATTTATAAATAAATGCGATAGAGGATATTTATTTGAATTCTTCCCACATCTGTGCTACGATATTCAGATGATCCACTTCTTCTTTCAAGAAAGAACTATATTGAGTGGAATTCGTTTCTATTTCTTCTGGGGTTACAAATTTTCCTCCGGTAAAATGTATCTGATTTTCATCGTTTAAAGGAAGAACATATAGCATGATCGTCTTTTTGACTCCATTGGTTTCTTTAACCAGATGTTTCAGACTGAAGCGTGGTTCCGGCTGCCCCGTGATATTATGGCTATATTTGCTCTCTACTTCTTTAGCATATTTGTCCGTATCCGTCTTGCAGGCATAAATATAGTCTTCCATGGGTATATCCAGTTTTCCCGGTTCTTCGCCCTGATAGCTACGGGGAGCAACATAAATTTTACCGTTGCAGATAGGAGCAATGCGCAAGAAAGGCATTTTCTTATAGGTTAAACTAATTGTTTTTACAAAAGCATAATTGACTATAATGCAGATGACATACACCAAAGGTGGAATGATATGCGTCATGACATACAGAGTCTTATACGATAGCGGACTAAAAAACAAATAGATAATGCAAGAAACAAACAGGTGAATACCGGATAAAACAGCTATGACCTGTGTAGCCCAACAATTCAGAACGGATATTTTATAATGAAAGTAAGAGAATATCCTGGTATAAAAGCTGGGAGCCATAAGATAGAGCAATGAAAGACTGAGGATCAATATCTCCAAAGTGATCGGGACAGTCCGGTCCGGGATGAGCAAATCTCCACTTATACCTTTTATAATGGATGCAATGATTAATGCCAAAGTCCCATGTAGCAATACCAAGTTTGGCTGATAAACAGGTGGTTTGACAAGTCTGTACAGGATATAAATAATGCTAGCCAAACTACAGACATACAAAACAACCGCATCTTTAAAGAAAATGCAGAAAATCATGCACACAATGGTAGGGATTAACCCTGTAGACATGATTAAATTCTTGTATTCCAGTAACGATTTCATTCTCTCTATCTCTTTTTATATCTTTATAACAAAAAAGATATAATGTTGGTTTACTCGTTACCCTTTAAATTTTATATGTTTTTCTGCATGGTAGGAAGAACGTACCAGAGGGGCACTTTCCACTTCGCGGAATCCTTTTTTTAATCCGATTTCTCTATATAATTTGAATTGATCTGGGGTGACATACTCTGCTACCGGATAGTGGCGGTGGGTGGGTTGAAGATATTGCCCGATAGTGAGGATTTTGCAACCTTGTGCTAACAAATCGTCCATTATTTCTTCTACTTCTTCGGGCCGTTCTCCCAAGCCTGTCATGATACCGGATTTGGCAGTAATACCATTATCGGCTATTTGTTTGATGACTTTCAGGCTGGTTTCATAGTTGGCTGCACTTCGTACCAACGGGCTGATGCGTCGTACGGTTTCCATATTGTGCGATATGATGTCGGGCTTGGCATCAATTACTTGCTGTATCAGTTCGCTTCTTCCTTGAAAATCGGGGATCAGAACTTCGGAAGTGGTTTCCGGGTTCAGTCGTTTTATTTCCAGTATCGTTTTTGCCCAGTGAGCGGCACCCAGGTCTTCCAGGTCGTCACGGTCTACGGAAGTTATAACGGCATGAGATAACTTCATGAGCTGAATGGATTCTGCTACATGTGTAGGTTCTTCGGGATCTAAGGGGAGGGGGCGTCCAGTCTGTGTATTACAAAATTTGCAGGAACGGGTACAGATTTCGCCGCCTATCATAAAGGTTGCGGTACCTTTCCCCCAACATTCTCCCATATTAGGGCATCGTCCACTGCTACAGATGGTATGCAGTTTGTGGGAATCCACAATATGTTTAGTCTCAGTGTATCGGGCGTTTGCTCCTATATTTATTTTAAGCCAGTCTGGTTTTTTAACGTGATTCATGATGTTATTAGATTTATAATTAGATTACTCAGGTATATACAAAAGATATAAAATAATCTGCGTAAATCTGAGTAATCTAATCTGTGGTGAATGGATTTTTATTTCAAATTATCAATAAAGAAATTGGCTACACGGGTTAACAAATGTTTGGTCGTATTGCCTCCACTGATACCGTGGTTGCGATTGGTATAGATTTGCATGTCAAATTGCTTGTCGGCCTGTACCAGTGCCTCACTGTATTCGGCATTATTACGCAAGTGGACGTTATCATCGGCTGTACCGTGGATTAATAATAAATCACCGTTCAGTTTGTTGGCACGGTTAATGGCAGATGCTGCATTATAACCTTCCATATTTTCTTTCGGGGTGCGCATGAAGCGTTCCGTATATACCGAGTCATAAAAACGCCAGTCCGTAGGGGCGGCAACAGCAACTCCGGCTTTGAATATCGGAGTTCCTTCACTCATGGACATCAATGTGTTGTAACCCCCATAACTCCAACCCCATATACCGATACGGTTACCGTCTACATAAGGTAATGTGCTTAAATACTTGGCAGCTTCTACCTGGTCTTTTGATTCTTTTACACCTAAGTTTAGATAAGTGCATTTTTCGAAGTCAGAGCCACGTCCACCCGTTCCACGTCCGTCTACGCAAACCATGATAAATCCTTTATCGGCCATGTAAGCCTCGAACATACCACCATCTCTGCGGGCACCAATTCCCCATTTGTCTGCTACCTCCTGAGAACCGGGGCCGCTGTATTGGTGCATGATAACTGGATATTTTTTATTTGGATTAAAGTTGGCAGGTCTCATCATCCAGCCATTCAATTCCACACCGTCATTGGTTTTGAAACTGAATAATTCCTTGCTTGGCATATTCAGACGTGACACTTGCTGTTTCAGCTTGTTATTGTCTACCAAAGTAGTCAGTTCCTTGCCATTATTATCATTAAGGGTAATGACTGGAGGCGTATTGATATTTGAGAAAGTATTGATGTAATACTTCATGTTATTACTGAAAATAGCTTTGTTGGTGCCTTCATCCTTGGATAATTTGGTCTTTTTCCCTTTACCATCCACTTTATAGATAGCGGTGCGTAGCGGACTGCCTTCGTTACTTTCAAAATAGAAAGTATTAGTAGCCTCATCCCAACCTAGAAAATCTTTCACTTCGAAGTTGCCTTTTGTGATTTGTTTTACCAGATTGCCTCCGCTTGTATAGAGATAGAGGTGATTGTAGCCGTCCTTCTCACTCATCACCACAAAATTTTTCGGATAGAAAACTATATTTGAATAGGCTTCTTCCTTAATATATTGGGGAGCTTCATCGCGCACCATCAGTTTGCACAGTGTGCTTCTCGGATTGGCAAAATAAAGGTCGAAACGATTTTGATGGCGGTTCAAAGTCATGATGGCCAATGCATTTTCATCATCGGTAAATTGGATACGGGGAATATACCCGTCTGCATCCAAAGGCAGATCCATTTTGCGGGTTACTTTACTCTTGATATCAAAGGTGTGAACAGATACTTTGGAATTATTGATACCCGGCATGGGATATTTATATTCGTATTCCCCCGGGTAAGTGCTGAACTGATCCAATGCAGGGGTCATTCCTTTATATAATGGGAAAGAATACATAGGTACCTGACTTTCATCAAAACGGATATAAGCAAGCATCTGGCTGTCCGCACTGAAATCGAAAGCACGGTTGAAGCCGAATTCCTCTTCATATACCCAGTCAGGAATCCCGTTCAATATTTCGTTAAATTTGCCGTCTTTGGTGACCTGTGACTCACTGTTGCCAAATAGCAGTTTTACCAGATAGATATTATTATCGCGTACAAAGGCTATCTGATTGCCGTCCGGCGAGAATAAAGGTACTTGTTGAGGGCCATTCTCCGAAAGCGGTTCCATCTTATTGTTTTTCACATTGAAAATGTAATAATTGGCAGTGAAAGAACGGCGGTAAATAGGTTTGGTATCAGTTTGTATTAAAATCAGTTTCTCATCAGGTGACATGATATAGTCATCAAATGACTGGATAGTACAGTCACGGGCTGTATTTACATCGAAGATAGTGCCTGTTTCCTTCCCTGTTTTGAAGGAATATTGCACAATTTTTTTGCCGTCGGCACTCATCTGGGTATAATGTTCTCCATCCAGCATGGGCTTGACGCCTCTGATTCCTTCAGCACGATACGTTTTGTTTGCCACATCCTGCAAGCTCACTTGTTGAGCGCCGGCAGTCAGCAAGCAGAAGAATAAAATAATAAATATGCTTAATTTTTTCATAATACATTAATTCTTTAAATGATAATCAGAGACAAAGGTAAAACTTTTGTTTGAAAATACGTATCTTTGCCTCGCAAAATAAGTTCATGAACAGAGAGATGCTTTATAACGACTTATCCGGCTTTTTGGCCACGCGCTTTCCCTATAAGGTGCAGAAGATTTCTATCAATGCCGGATTTACTTGTCCCAACCGTGACGGCTCGGTAGGATACGGAGGTTGCACCTATTGTAATAATCAGACCTTCAACCCGGCCTACTGTCATACTGAGAAGTCCGTAAGCCGGCAGTTGGAAGAAGGAAAGCAGTTCTTTGCACGTAAATATCCTGAAATGAAATATTTGGCCTACTTTCAGGCTTATACCAATACGTACGGTGAACTGGAAGAGTTGAAACGGAAGTATGAAGAGGCTTTGACAGTCGAGAATGTAGTCGGGCTGGTGATAGGTACTCGCCCGGACTGTATGCCGCTTTCATTGCTGGATTATCTGGAAGATCTTGGCAAACGTACTTTCTTGTTGGTGGAATATGGCATTGAAAGTTCGAATGATGAAACTTTGAAGCGTATAAACCGCGGGCATACTTTTGCCGATACTGTCACCGCTATCCGGAAAACGGCTGAAAGAGGAATACCGGTAGGGGGACATATCATTTTAGGTCTGCCGGGTGAGAACAGGGAAATGCTGATAGAGCAGGCCGGAATACTTTCGGAACTGCCCTTGACAACTTTGAAATTGCATCAATTGCAACTGATAAAGGGTACACGCATGGCAGGTGAGTATGCGAAAGCTCCTGAAGCATTCCATCTTTATACAGCCGATGAATATATTGATTTGGTTATTGATTATATAGAACATCTTCGTCCGGACATGGTGCTGGAGCGTTTTGTTTCCCAGTCCCCCAAAGAATTACTGATTGCTCCCGATTGGGGACTGAAGAATTTTGAATTTACGGACAAAGTGAAAAAGAGAATGAGAGAAAGAGATGCCTGGCAAGGCAAATACTATAAATACTAAAAAAAGAGAAACAGATATGGAAATAAAAGGAAAAGTACATTATGTGGGAGTGAATGACCGTAACAAGCCATTGTTCGAGAACTTGTGGCCGTTGCCTTACGGTGTGTCTTACAACTCTTATTTGATTGACGACGAGATGGTCGCTCTGGTAGATACAGTAGACGTATGTTATTTCGAAGTTTATTTGAAGAAAATCCGTAGTATTATTGGTGATAAACCTATCAATTATTTGATTATAAACCATATGGAACCAGATCATTCCGGTTCTATCAGTCTGATCAAGCGATATTATCCCGACATTGTGATTGTCGGTAACAAAAAGACTTTCGAGATGGTGGAAGGATTCTATGGGGTAGGTGGTGAACGCTATGTAGTAGGTGAGGGCGATTTCCTTGCTTTGGGACATCATAAACTGCGTTTCTCATTAATTCCGATGGTTCACTGGCCAGAAACCATGGTTACTTTTGATGAAACGGAAGGAATTCTGTTTTCAGGTGATGCTTTCGGTTGCTTTGGAGCATTGAATGGTGGTGTGATTGATACAAACATTAATACGGATATTTACTGGAATGAAATGGTGCGCTATTATTCCAATATTGTAGGTAAATATGGTGCTCCGGTGCAGAAGGCTTTGCAGAAATTACAAACTTTGAAGATCACTACTGTTTGCTCTACTCACGGTCCGGTATGGACAGAGGAAATTCCTCGGGTGGTGCGTATCTATGATCGTTTGAGCCGTTATGAAGCTGAAGAAGGTGTGGTAATTGCCTATGGTTCCATGTATGGAAATACTGAGGAAGTGGCCGAGGCTATTGCAGAAGAACTGAGCAAGCAAGGCATCCGTAATATTGTGATGCATAATGTTTCCCATACCAGTCACTCTTTTATCATTGCAGATGTATTCAAATATAAAGGATTGATCGTAGGTTGCCCTACTTATAATACTCAGATGTATCCGGAAATGGAAGCATTGTTGAGTAAGTTGGCTTCTCGTGAGATAAAGGGGCGCTATATGGGATACTTTGGTTCATTTACTTGGGCTAGTGCAGCTGTGAAGAAGATTGCCGAGTTCAATGATAAGCTGAAATTTGAGCCTGTCGGTAATCCTATTGAAATGAAACATAGCATGAAGTCCGAAACTTATACTCAGGCAAAGGAGCTGGCTAAGGCTATGGCAGATCGACTGAAGGCAGACAGAAAATAATAACTTTAAAAAGGGGGCAAAGGCAGTAACTGCTTTTGTCCCTTTTCTAATTATGCTTGATGTACAGTCAGTTGAGGGAATGGGAAGTTGATTCCTTCTTTATTGAATGTACCATATACTATTTGATTCATGCTGAAGAATACATCCCAGTAATCAGAACTTTTTACCCATACACGGATTTTTATATTTACGCTGCTGGCCGCAAGTTCTCCCAATTCAATAAACGGAGCCGGATCAGTAAGGATGCGTTTGTCATTCGCTATGATTTCGCGTACTACCTTTTCTACCTTATTATAGTCTTCTCCATAATCCACACCAAAATTCCATTCTATACGGCGGGTATCCAGTTTACTGTAATTGGTGATGACTCCACTGCTCATAGCACCGTTAGGTACATATACCATCTTGTTGTCGGGAGTGATAAGTATCGTATGGAAAATCTGAATTTCTTTTACTGTACCCGAAGCACCGGTAGAGGCATCAATAAAGTCACCTACTTTATACGGTCTGAACAATAAGATAATTAACCCTCCGGCAAAATTTTGCAAGTTACCGGACAATGCCATACCGATAGCGACACCGGCAGAAGCAAGAAGAGCTGCAAACCCTGTCAGTTCAATACCTAGTTTTCCGATAACGGCAAGGATCAGCATGATGAGTAACAAGATATTCACCATACTCTTTAAGAACGATTGGATACTTGGATCTACTTTTCTTTTTTCCAGGATACGTGCAAAGAGTCTGTTCAGCCAGTTAATGAGGAATTTACCAATTACGAAAATAATAAGTGCCCCTAAGACTCTTTCTCCTAATTGAATGCCGGAGTCGATTAGTTTCTCTAACGCATTTGTTAATTGAATGCTGGTTTCAGATGCTAATAACATGATAAATTTACTTTAATTTTATACTTCTAATAGATTAAACAATTCAGATTAAAAATCGTTCAGGATACCTTTACCCTGACGTACTATTTCAGCTTCTCCATTTGTACAGTCTACAATGGTTGAAGGTTCTATTCCTCCGATTCCTCCGTCAATAACCAGTTCCACATCGTTTCCGAATTTTTCTTCTATCAACTCCGGTGTGGTAATGTATTCTATATCCTCTCCGTCTTTCAGGGGCAGAGTAGTAGTCATGATAGGAGCATCCAGCAAATGGCATATTTCCCTTATAATATTATTGTTGGGTACACGGATACCTACTTCTTTGCGGTTTCTGAAAATTTTGGGTAACCGGCTTCCCGTATTCAGAATAAAGGTGAAAGGTCCGGGAAGATTCCGTTTCATCAGTTTGAATGTACTATTATCCACTTTGGCATATTCACTGATATTACTCAGGTCATAGCAGATAATAGATAAATTGTTCTTGCGCGGATCAATGTTCTTCAATTTGCAGATACGTTCTATGGCGCGTTCCTTCAGACCATGACAACCTATGGCATACATGGTATCGGTGGGATAAATGATCAACCCGCCTTCATTCAGTATCCGGACCACTTCCTCCAGATCTCTGGGATTATTATTCTTATCATAAAATTTTAAAAGCATGCTATCTTAATCTTTAGATTTTTTTTCACGCAATCGTTCTGCAATCTCCCATTGCAGGGCGGCTTCATCTTCTTTTCCCACTCTCATCAAGGCATCGCCGAAATATTCGTGTGCTTTGGGATGCTCCGGTTTTAGGGAAACGGCACGGTCAAAGTCACCCAGTGCTCCTTCTATATTATCCAGTGCCAGTCTGTTTTTCCCCCGGTTATAAACAGCTTTGAACAAGGCAGGGCTGAGGCGTACCGCTTCATTCAAACAGACTTCAGCTTCATAATACTCCTTATTATTATATAAAGTGATGCCTTTACGTATCCACGCATCCGTGTACGAAGGATTCAGTTCGATGGCCTTATCATAATTGGCCATAGCGGCACGCGAATCATGTGCCTGGGTGATACATTCATTTCCCATCAAGTAATATTCGCGGGCATACTTTTCCAAATTCTTGCGCTGTACGTAGAGTTGGTCCTTTAATCGTTGGTTCTCACCTTTCAATTGGTTGATAATACCTAGCTTTTTGCGTATAAACCGCTTGATCAAAGGCTTTTCAATATCATAACGTGAATGGATAGCAAGAAAGAATTGCTCTAGGAATCCCTCAAAATTACCTTGGTCGAATTGCTTCACTGCTTCTACATACTGCACATCAGCTTGTGCCTGCTTTAATGCTTTCTCAATAGACTGGCGGTTATTGAACCTTTGTGCAAAACTAACTATTTCAGGACGGACAAAGATGTCTCCGCGGGTAATTTGTTTTTTCAGCTGGATACCGTCCAGAGAAGTACAACGGCTCAATGCTACATATGCTTGTCCGCCGGCAAATACCCCTCCTGTAAAATCAATGATTACCCTGCTGAAAGTCAGTCCTTGGCTTTTGTGTATGGTAATGGCCCATGCCAGACGGATAGGATATTGTATAAATACTCCCAGTTCTTCTTCCTCTATTTTTTTTTCTTGCTCATTATATTTGTAGCGTATATTGCGCCAACTGTCTTTTTTTACATCAAATTCCTGTCCGTCTTCTGTCACAACATAGAGCGTTTCCTCTTCGTCTATGCCTGCAATGGTGCCGATAGTACCGTTTACCCAACGGCGGTCATAATCGTTTTTTATAAAAATGATTTGTGCACCCGGCTTTACTTCCAGTTCCATTTGAGTCGGGAGGCTGCTTTCCGGAAATTCTCCGTTTATTTCACCGGTCAGAATCGTTGATTCTCCGGGCAGTTCGGCCAGTTTCTTTTCATTGATGAAGTCTACGGTATCCCTTCGTGTGGCCAGGGTGATATACATATCACTTTCATTCTCCTCTATTCGGGTGTTATAGCGTGTGTTCAGCAGTTGTAAATCAGCTGCCCCGGCTGTATTGGTTCGGATATGATCCAGCACATTGACAAAAACTTTGTCCGATTGGCGGTATACTTTTGTCAGTTCAATGGATACCAGTTCCATTTCCTGAAACACTCTTGCCGAGAAGAAATAAGGAGTGGGATAGAAACGGCTGATTATCTCCCGTTCATCATTCTTGATGACCGGTTCCAGCTGGAAAACATCTCCTACCAGCAATATTTGTTTTCCTCCGAACGGCTCGCGCATATTTTGTGAATATACCCGTAATACTTTGTCTATAAAGTCAATAATGTCCGCCCGAACCATAGATATTTCATCAATAATCACCAATTCCACTTCTTTTATCAGTTTGCGATGGGCAGAGGTGTATCTTAGAAAACTATGTAATTTCCCACCTTTCAGACTGAAATTGGGATCATCCGGCAGGAGAGGATGGAAAGGTAACTTGAAAAAGCTGTGTAATGTGCTTCCACCTGCATTGATGGCTGCTATTCCTGTGGGAGCCAGAACAATATGTTTCTTTTTGGTTACTTCGCAGACATATTTCAGAAAAGTAGATTTGCCCGTACCCGCCTTTCCGGTCAGGAAGACTGACTGGCGTGTATATTGAATAAGATTCAAGGCATCTTGAAACTCTTTATTATGGGTATCTACCTGCATTTTGTCCATACGTATAAAATGAATGGACAAAGATAGCAGAATTCCCGTAAAAAGGCATAAAAAAAGACGGTTAAATAACCGTCCTTTTTTTATAATCCTACGGGGTAATACCCCGTACTGGTTCTGATTTACTTTGTTTCATTCAACATAACGTATCCCCAAATCATAGGATCAGCGTTAGCGATTTTGTGAAAAATGTTTTTTACCTTTTTCATAATGTTATCCTTTCTTTTTTAAATTAATACCTTAATACTTTTCTAAACATCGGGCGCGCCTCGCGGTTGGCCTTCTTTAAACAATCTTACTTTTTACCTTAGTAGCTACTAAAAAAACTATCTTTTTATGTTTTACAACACAAAGATAAGGCCTTTGTTTGTTATGATATATGTTTTGCAGCATATTTTTGAT
Organism: Bacteroidaceae bacterium; assembly: GCA_963651205.1. Taxonomy (GTDB): domain Bacteria; phylum Bacteroidota; class Bacteroidia; order Bacteroidales; family Bacteroidaceae; genus Phocaeicola. Next base: position 9,825 of record CAVJPC010000195.1, on the reverse strand, counting down.
CAAAATCTCTATTTTATTGATGTAAGTCAAAAAAACAGGGCTTTCCATTGCATTTTGGTTATGCTATTTTGTGTCTTTCTGTCATACAACATACATAATCGTTTGTTTATCTCAGAAAATATCAGTTGATTTGTGATATCAAAATAATATCAAAAACAAATTATTATGGAAACAAAAGAAACTGCTTACAATGGTCTGGTAATCAATGGATTTTCTGCATTGTTCTTCAACCTGGTAGTAATACCTGCATTGGCTTTTCTGAACTTCTTGCTTCTGGGGCAAATGCCGTGGTTGTCTATTCCTGTTTTGTTTGTGTTGGTAATGGCATTTATATTGATGGCTCCGGGATATTTTTCTCAGGAACCTAATGAAGCCCGCGTGATGGTGTTTTTCGGTAAATATGAAGGAACTTTCAAGAAAACCGGTTTTTACTGGGTTAATCCTTTTATGAACAAGAAGAAGCTTTCGCTCCGTGCCCGTAATCTGGATGTGGAACCAATCAAGGTGAACGATAAGATTGGTAATCCGGTTCTGATAGGTCTGGTACTGGTCTGGAAGTTGAAGGATACTTATAAGGCGATGTTTGATATTGATGCACAGACCATGGCAGACAGTAAGGGGACAGGTACGGCTACTGTCAGTGTGGCCGGCCGTATGAATGCTTTTGAAGACTTTGTGCGTGTGCAGAGTGATGCTGCCCTCCGTCAGGTAGCAGGCCAGTATGCCTATGACGGCAGTGATAAAGACCAGCTTACATTGCGCGGAGGAGGCGAGGAAATCAATGACCAGTTGGAGCATCAGTTGAATGAACGTCTTGCCATGGCAGGAATGGAAGTAGTGGAGGCCCGTATTAATTATTTGGCATATGCGCCTGAAATTGCGGCAGTGATGCTGCGCCGCCAGCAGGCAAGCGCCATTATTTCTGCTCGTGAAAAAATTGTGGAAGGAGCTGTTTCCATGGTCAAGATGGCTTTGGATAAATTGGCCGAGGATGAAATTGTAGAATTGGATGAGGAAAAGAAGGCTGCTATGGTCAGCAATCTGCTGGTAGTGCTTTGTGCAGATGAGCCGGCACAGCCCGTAATCAATTCCGGAACATTGAATCATTAATATAAAAAAATGGCTAAGAAAGAGGTTGTTAAAAGCTTTGTGCTCAGAGTCGATGCTGAAACCATGGAGGCTGTTGAGAAGTGGGCGGCGGATGAGTTCCGTTCCACTAATGGGCAGCTTCAATGGATCATAGCGGAAGCTCTGCGCAAGAGTGGCAGGATGAAGAAAAAGAAAATTGCTAAAAAAGAAGAGGAGGCCGATTAATAAAATGAATTATTTTTCTTATTTTCATAGGGTATTTCAATTCTGGGCGATCTTATAAGTAGAAACAGAATGAGTATTCACCTTTTAATACCCTATGAATATGAGAACGCATAATAAACAACTTATGGAATTGGCACTGGCAGTTGTCCTTTGGCTGGGTGTAATTCCGGTATGGAGCCAGGACGGTGTTCCGTTTGCTGATGAAAATAATTATATCACGGTAAGCGGTGTGGTAAAGGACAAGCAGAATAGAAAGACCTTGGAGTATGTCAATGTATCTGTTCCGGGAAGCAGTGTCGGAACCGTGACGAATGCAGATGGTGAATTCTCCTTGAAAATAGAAGATCTGGAGAAAGTTCCGGCTTTGGAAATCTCGCATATTGGTTATCGTAATAATAGAATACATCTGGATAAAGAACATATGTCAGATTTGAAAATCTATCTTACCCCTCATGCCAATATGTTGAATGAGATTGTGATTTACGCTAATAATCCACGTTTCATTGTGGAGGAAGCGCTTCGCAAAGTTCCGGCAAACTACAGTGACAAGAATAATTTGCTGACCGGATTTTATCGGGAAACCGTTCAGAAGGGTCGTCGTTATATTAATATATCCGAAGCGTTGATTGATGTATTCAAAACTCCTTATAACGACCGAACGGTCAGCCGGGATCGCACGGAGGTGTTGAAAGGCCGCAGACTTCTAAGTCAGAAATTAAGTGATACGCTGGGGGTGAAACTGGCCGGAGGTCCTACATTATCCATTTACCTAGATGTGGTGAAGAACCAGGATGCCCTGTTGGAGGCTGAAACTTTGCACTATTATGATTTTTTTATGGAAGAACCGGTTCAGATAGACAATCGCCTGCAATTCGTTATCAGTTTCCGGCCCCGGGTAGTATTGCCTTACGCCCTTTATTACGGCAAACTCTATATAGACCGTGAAAAATTATCCTTTACCCGTGCAGAATTTAATCTCTCCATGGATAATAAAGCGAAAGCCATTCAAGCTATTCTTGCAAAGAAACCTTATGGATTGCGTTTCAAGCCCCAGGAAGTTTCCTTCCTTATCACTTATAAAGAGGTAAATGGAAAGACCTATCTGAATTATATCCGAAACAATATCCGGTTCAAATGTGACTGGAAACGGAAACTCTTCTCTACCGGATACACAGTCCTTTCAGAAATGGTGGTGACAGACCGTGACGAGAAAAATGTAGTACCTATTCCCAACAGGCGTGCTTTCAGCCAGAGCGAGGCTTTTTATGACAGAGTGGATGAATATTGGAACGAAGATTTCTGGGGTTCTTACAATATCATTGAACCTACGGAATCATTGGAAAATGCAGTCCATAAATTAAAGAAGCAAACTCGCTAGAACCTCGGATGCTTTATATATATTTGAAAATAACCACCAAAAAAGACGTGGATGCTGAATGATTTGTTAACACTGGCCAAGATAAGAGAGGGAGATATAAAGGCGTTTGAAGATGTGTTCCGCCGCTATTATTCCCCTCTCTGCTGGTACGCCATGAGTATTACCGGCAGTATGGAGGCGGCAGAAGAAATCGTGGAGGAATTGTTCTATGGATTTTGGAAGAACCGGGAGAGCTTGCCTATATTCCGTTCTATGAAGAGTTATCTTTATGCTGCGGTGCGCAATCAGTCTTTTCAATATTGCGAACATCAGGAGGTGAGAAACAGATACCGTGAATTTGTTCTTTCAGGGGAAGATCAGGCTCAAGATGCCGGTCCTCAGGAGCAAATGGAATATAGTGAATTGAAACGTTTAATAGATATTACACTTACCGGAATGCCGGAACGTAGATTGCGTATATTCCGGATGCACCGTGTGGAAGGTAAGAAGTATACAGAAATAGCATCACAGCTTTCTTTGTCGGTGAAGACCGTGGAGGCTGAGATGACAAAAGCCCTTAAGACATTAAGAAAAGAAATTGAAAACTATATCATAAAGACATGAGTGAAACAGAAAAAAATAAAGAAAGAGTAAATCGGGCATGGAATAAATTGTATGACCGTTTGGATGCTGACGGACTTTTGTCACCGGTACGGCAGAAAGCAGGGCATTCACCCAAGTCTATGTTGCTGAAGTGGGGGGCTATAGCTGCTGCATTTGTCGGAATATGTATTTGTTTGACTACGGTTTATTGGAAGTCAGACACACCGGTAGCAGCCCAAACCTTAATCATGCAGCAGAATACGGAACAATCTACATTAGTGACTACACTGGAAGACGGATCTATAGTCTATCTGGGCGGAGAAACTTCTTTGCAATATCCAGAACATTTTTCTATGGACAAACGCGAGGTCAGTTTGCAGGGAAATGCGTTGTTTGATGTGACCGGCAACCGTGAGCGTCCTTTTTTGATTGAAACGGAAGAAGTAAGGATTGAAGTGCTGGGAACCGCGTTTCATGTAAAGAGCGATGCCGGTACTCCTTTTGAACTTTCCGTACAACGTGGCAGAGTGAAAGTAACCCTGAAAAATAAAAATCAGGAGGTCTATGTCAATGCCGGTGAAGCTGTGACACTTCAAACACATCAATTGCATCTCACCGATTATCGGGATGACGCCCGGGTAGCCCGTTATCTGGAGAACATGCGTTTCAAAGATGAACCTTTGATGAATATCCTTAGAGTAATCAATCTGCATTCTTCTGACATACAGATTGAAACCTCTCCTTCTTTGGGAGAGCGCCGGCTTACTGTTGCGTTTTCAGGAAATTCTCCGGAGTCCATGGCAGAACTTATCTGTCTGGCTATGAATCTGAAATATACACGCGAAGGTAACAGGTTTACTTTATCTGAATAAAATGTGGTGATGAAACGTATCTGTACATATCATTGGTATATCTTTTTTCTCGGATGGTTTGCTTGCATAGCGGTGTCTGTGAAAGCAGCGGATAGTGATGTGCTGGAACGTGTCATTTATCTTTCTAAAAGTAAAGGAACTGTTTATGCATTATTGGGTAAGGTGTCGGAACAATCCGGTTTTCTTTTTATTTATGATAGCAAGGTAGTGGATAACGAACGTACAGTGAAGCTAGGGGCAGGCCGACGCACAGTTCGTCAGGCTGTTTGTGAAATTATCGGTCGGCAGGATATCAGCCTTCGCATTGTGGGGAATCATATTCTGATTAATCAGCTTCAAGTGCAGCGTCCGGTTGTTGTCACTCCTAAAGATACATTGGCTTATTTCACTTTAGAAGGTAAATTGCAAGATAACCAGTCCGGCGCCCCTATTGCATACGGTACAGTGGGGGTGGTTGGCACTTCTATAGGCAGCATTACCAATCAGGATGGAGAGTTTCGTTTACGCCTGCCCGATTCGTTGAGGCAGAGTCGCATTGGAGTATCTCATGTGGGATATGTAGGACAGGAGATAGATATAGCCTTACTGGAAGCACAGCATGCTGTGTGGCCTTTGGAACCCCGGGTAATTCCTATTCAGGAAGTGGTGATTCGCGCTATCAACCCCGTGCGGTTGCTACGTGAGATGTTGAAAGCTAAAAAGGTGAATTATGCACCGGCTCCTATTTATCTCACTACTTTTTATCGGGAAGGTGTTCAATATAAACAAAAGTTTCGTAGTCTGACAGAAGCTGTGTTCAAAATCTACAAACCATCTCCTTTACTGGTACATTCTCAGGATCATGTAAAGCTGTTGAAGATGAGCAATATCACTAACAGTCAGGATCAGGACACATTAATAGCCAAGATGAGTGCAGGAATTGATGCCTGCCTGCAATTGGATCTCATCAAGAACTTGCCTGATTTTCTGTTGCCTGACAATAAGAGCAATGTATATACTTATGCTTCTTGTGATATGACGGTGATAGATAACCGTATGGTTAATGTAATTTCCTTCCAGCAGAATAAAGGAATAAAAGAACCTCTTTATTGTGGCGATTTATACATTGATGCTGAGAACAATGCATTGGTGCAGGCACGTTTTGAGATTAATCCCTCCTATATAAAGCAAGCTACGGATATGTTTGTGGAGCGAAAGGCACGCAAGTGGAAAATAGCTGCGCAAAAAGTGGTATATACTGTTTCTTACAGGCAGTGGAATGGCATTTATTATATGAATCATATTCGGGGAGATCTCTATTTTAAGGTGAAACTAAAACGACAATGGTTCAGCAGTTCTACCCTGCACACTTGGTTCGAGATGGTCACTTGTAAAGTGGATACGGATAATGTGACTCGTTTCCAGCGTAAAGAACGTATACCTACACGCACTATATTCTCGGATATACATTTCAAATATGATGCTGATTTCTGGGGAGATTTCAATGTCATTCCATGGGAAGAGGAACTGAATACTGTCATCGAGAAGTTATCTTCCAAGATTGAAAGGATAGAATACTAAGGAAGGATAACGGTAAATAAACCCAATCCTTTTGCTATAAAATTGGATCCGATAGCTATCAAGCTGGGGAAAACATCTACTGTAGGGGCGGGGTTTGCCCGCCCGAATGCTTCCGGTTTGATCGTTATTTTAGATTTTGATATATTCAGTGCTTTTGGTTGAGTAATGACACATATATACAATTCGTGCCAGGAGTTTATTCCACCTCTTTTCCGGCAGCGTAAGCAGCTTTCTTTGTCATGATATCCAGCATGCGGTGCTTTAGTCCGAAGCGGATATGTTCAATGAATATCTCCTGTATTTCAGAGATTTGTCCCAATCCTTCCAAATGTACTTTGACAGTGAATCCCTCTTTTTCGAGCATCTCTTTCCATTCTCCGGCAATGTCGTTTTTGGCATGATCTCCGGCTACGAACATGAAAGGCACAAGTGTTACGCGTTTGGCCTTTTCCGCTTTCAGTTGTGCCAGCATGGTTTTAAAAGTGGGATAACCTTCTATGGTACCTACATGGAAGTTTGTCAATCCGTCAGCTTTCAGCATATAGTCCATTTGGCTGTAGATAGCCGTACTGGGGGTGTAAGTTCCATGTCCTACAAGAACAAAGTTTTCTTTTGCAGTTTTCTTGGCTTGAACCGGTACATTGAATCGGCTTTCCATTATTTTTACGACTTTTTCCGCATCTTCCACAGAATAAAGCAGGGGAGTTCCTACTCGTACTTCCTTAAAGAAGGGCAGCACACTTTCCACATCCCTGCGGAGGGATTCCATTTCCACCCCGTCAATGATGTTGGTACTTTGTACAATGATATGTGTATAGCCTTCTCCGCGTAATTTCAGCAGTGCATCCAATGGAGTGTCCTTTTCTATTCCACGTTTCTTCAGGCGGCGAATGATGATACGTGATGTATAGGCTTCCTGAAATTTCAATTCGGGGAAAGCTGTTTGTGCCTTGCCGTTAATTGCTTCAATGGTCGCTGCACGTGTATCATCATGTGTCGTACCGAAGTGTACCATGAGAAGAGCGGCTTTGTCTCCGGGTTTCATACTTGCGAGCATGTCGCTGTGTTCGTAATTGCCTCCTCCATGCGCATGGCAAAGCAGGGAAACGCTTAATAAAAATAATAAGGAAAGAAATTTGTTCATAAGTATTTTTATGTCGTATATTATTGTACTTACAAAAATACTCTTTTTTTTGCAATATACTATGGAAATAACCAATTGTCCTCACTTTTGCATAGTAATTCCATATCATTTCCTCATCTGCCCTTCACCCTGTTCACCCACTTCTGCAACCCGTACCACCAAAGGGAGAGCGGGTGCAGGGCAGCTTTGAATCCTTCCGTTCACCCCATTCACAATTTATTTTCTTCGGAATACGATTTCCCATAATTTCCGGGTGTCGGCACATAAACAGGTTGGTTGTACGTATTTGTATTTTTCAGCCGTTTTTCCTGTATCAGCCGTTTGATATGTTTTAGCGCCATGGTGCGGGTAAATCCGCAAAGCAGTTCGAAACGTCTGCGTGTCAGATAGGAATTTTCTTCAAAATACTCCATCAGTTTGCCGTCTATTTCTATGTCAGATAGTTGCAGGGAATGAAACTTTGTTTCGGAACGTTTGGTATGTATGGCCTTATGAAGTTCCTTCTTCAGTATTTTATCCGGAGTAAATCTTACCGTCTTGAAGTGCACATTTTGGGCATGTGTTTTTGACGGGTCTTCTGTTTCTGCACATTCCAGCGTTATTTGGAAATAGCCTACCCCTTCCAAGTGTACCCTGTCTCCATTGCTGAGATCTTCAATCAGAATATCACTTAATGCACTCAGTGCACCTTTTATATCTCCCTTTGTCAGACTGCATGCACTTTGAATCCTTCTGGTTATTTCTGCCGTATTGGTTGTGTGGCTTCCCACTACCCGTGCGTGATAATGTACGCCTTTTTTGGAACCTGGTGCAACGGGGCTCTCATAGAAATCAAATTTTACTGCCATGTATTTTCCTTTTCTTCTATTTATATTCTTTATCTTTTCCCTTTGATAAACTCGTCTGACCTATATCAGACGACCATCTTATGATGATAAGATGATCGTTGTATAATTATTAGACGATCGTCTGACTATTGTAAGACGATGTTATTTTCAGTACAAAAGTATAAAAACATATGGAAGAAAACAAGAAATTTTCCTGATGTTTTCAGAAGTTGAAAATTGGTTGAATTTATAGAATAATTATTTGGAATTTGCTATTTTATGACTATATATTTGCAGGTAACATTTAAAAACGAAATTGTATGAAAAGTATCCCAATGGTATGGAATGTTGCCTGTCAATGGTGGGCTAAATGGAAGACAATGAAGGTGAAAGAAGCTGTAGCAACAGAAAAAGTCGAAGCTATAGAAAAAAAATCCCGAATTACAGAAGGGGATCAGAAAACAAGGTATGACAGAAAAAAGAACGGAGAAAACCAGTCCTATGAAAAGTCGGCTTTGCTGATGAAAAAATTGCAGACTTTCTTGCTCTCTCATTATGAATTCCGCTATAATGTGCTGACGGAAGTGACGGAATTTCGCCAGCTGGAAGATAAAAAGAGGGGTTTCCGTCCCGCCTGTCAACGTGAACTGAATAGCATTTGTATGGATATGCGTGCAGAAGGGATAGACTGTTGGGATAAGGATTTATTGCGTTATGTAAATTCGACCAAGGTGGCAGAATATCATCCGTTTATGCTTTATTTGGATGAATTGCCCGTCTGGGATGGGAAGGATCGGTTGAGAAACCTGGCTCTCCGAGTGTCGGATAATGAATTGTGGGTAAGATGTTTTCATCGCTGGATGCTGGCACTGACTGCGCAATGGGGTGGGCTGACCGGAATGCATGCCAATAGTGTGGCTCCCATGCTGATTAGTAGTGAACAAGGCAGGCTGAAATCTACCTTTTGTAAATCATTGATGCCGGAAGAGTTGGCGAATTATTATATGGATAGTTTCGAATTGACCTCCCAAGGACAAGTGGAGCAGAAGATGGCTGAGATGGGTATGATTAACTTGGATGAATTCGACCGCTTTCCGGCTCACAAGATGCCTGCGTTAAAAAATGTAATGCAGATGGCTGCTTTGAATTTGCGTAAAGCACACCAGAAGAATTATCGTGTTTTACCCCGTATTGCCTCTTTCATTGCTACCTCCAACCGGAAAGATTTGCTGACTGATCCTACTGGAAGCCGTCGTTTTGTCTGTGTTGAGGTGAAAGAGAAGATTAACTGTGAAGGCATAGAGCATAATCAGATTTTTGCTCAGTTAAAGTGTGAATTGAGTGCGGGCGAACCTTATTGGTTTTCGGCAGAGGAAGAGTATGAAATTCAACAACATAATGCCGCTTATTATCGTAGATCTTCAGCTGAGGAGGTTTTTTATTCTGTTTTTCGTGGAGCTGAGGATGGAGAGGAATGTTGTCAAATGTCTTTGGCGGATATCTTTAAGATATTGAAGAAAGAAAACTCTGCTGCTATGAGGGATGCAAATATGGTTCAATTAGGACAAGCTTTAATAGCTGCAGGGGTGGAACGCAAGCATACTAAATATGGAAATCGTTACCGGGTTGTAATGTTGAAGCCGATGAATGGGTGAATGGCTGGTTTTTGAGCTGCCCTTCACCTCAAAAAGCCCATAAACATAGGATATGCGGAGAGGGTGAACAGGTTGAATCCCATAAATCTCATTTTATACATAATTCGCGTATATGCGCGCGTGCGAATATAATATGGTATATACTTTTTATCTCTTTGAATTGGACTTTAAGAAATATGTTTTATAAAATTGTTGTAAATCAGCTATTTAGATAAGTTTCTGCAAAAAAGATGGAAAAAAGAAGTAACTATATTTGGTTGGAGAAGCAAAACTCGTTACTTTTGCATCCGCTTAGCAAGAGAGACAAGCTTTAAACTGACAGATTGATACTGTGAACAAGAATGAAACAAAAAAGTTTCAAAAAAGTTCGATAAAAATTTGGTAGTTTAAAATAAACGCTTTATCTTTGCAAAACCTTTCTGAATAAAATGAAAGGTGAACAACAAGAAGAGTTCTTTGAAAGATTTATAGATAAACAAACAAGTAGTACAAG
>CAVJPC010000194.1:0-9361 GCA_963651205.1 Bacteroidaceae bacterium | reverse complement strand
AGTTTATTGAAAATCAAGTAATTCTGTCTTCTAAGTTCCTTCAGAACCTAGAATCCTGCTATAGTATTGATAATCAGGACATATATAACGGGGCTAATTAGAATAAATCATGGTTGTAAGCTATATAAACAGGATAAATATTACTATTTTCTACTATTTTTCTACCAATAAGACCTATCTGTGTGGCATCTATTGCAAATATGAACTTTCTGTTGTTGAAGATAGAAACTATTGCTATCTTTGCATCAGTAACAACAAAGAGAAATGAATTATGAAATACTTAAATCCTAAAGCTGATCTGACTTTCAAACGTGTTTTTGGTGAACACCCAGATTTGGTAATGAGCTTTCTAAATGCCCTGCTTCCGCTGCAAGCAGGCGAAGAAATCACGGAAATAAAGTACCTTCCCGCAGAAATGGTTCCAGAAAATCCACTGCGTAAGAACAGTATTGTAGATGTTCGCTGCAAGGATAATAAAGATCGTCTATTTATAGTGGAAATGCAGATGATTTGGTCACCCGAGTTTAAGGCACGCGTATTGTTCAATACCTCCAAAGCGTATGTAAGACAAATGGATGCTGGAGAGGAATACGAACTGTTACAGCCAGTGTATTCACTTAATCTAGTCAATGAAATCTTCGAACCGGACATGAAAGAATATTACCATTATTACCGTATGGTGCATGTGGAACATTCCGAACGAGTGATAGAAGGTTTGCAACTGGTGTTTGTGGAGTTACCCAAATTTACGCCACACACCTATTCGGAAAAGAAGATGCATGTCCTTTGGCTCCGTTATCTGACAGAGATCAATGAAAAAACATACGAAGTCCCCGAAGATCTACTTGACAGTCCTGAAATAAGGAAAGCTGTGACAGTCTTGGAAGAATCCGCTTTCACTCCGGAACAATTGCTGGGATATGAGAAGTTTTGGGATATTATCAGTGTAGAGAAAACGCTTTATAGCAGCGCTGAGAGGAAAGGTATGGAAAAAGGTATGGAAAAAGGCATGGAAAAAGGCAAGAAAGAAGAACAATTCCGCATTGCCCGTAATGCTCTTAGACAAAAATTACCTCTCGAAATGATATCTCAACTGACAGGTTTGTCTATAGAAGAAATAAAGACTATATAATAAGCATTGTGTTTATTGTATAGTTAAAACAAAATATGTTCCACTTATTTATGGGAGTAGAACATTTTGATTTCATACAAACGAATGTATTCATTTTAGTCAATAGTTATGCTTTGAATCAAAGTTTGTATTATGGAGTTATTTAATAATGTTATGATCTTCTGTTTTTGTTTACCGGACAATATGAGGATAACTTTAGTGAATTACCCAATTCATTGCGTTCAAAAAGATTCATAGAAAGATAGCTATCTATTTCAATGAGATAGCATAATTATAAAGATCTAATACTTGACAATAGCTTGTTAAAAATTAGCCAATCCTAAGTGGCATGCAAGAGGCAAGGAATACCCTATTCCATATCCTCTGCAAGTCAATCATACACAATGCTTATATGCTTGAACGATTTATTTGCGTGTCCGGTATCAAGCCAGACCCACAAGTTATTGACAAACTTTTCTAAGAACTCATTTTATTTACAGCCAAAGCGGCTTAGGCCTGGCTAATTTTTAACGAACTATTGTGTATGATAAAATTATATATTTAATCTTTTTTCGTATATTTGAGAAATGAATTATTCATATCTTTCAGAATGGGAAAACAAGTCTTTTTAGGGATAAAAATATTAGCTGTAATATTCTTTATCTGCGTAACTAAAGATGGTTATGCACAACGCATAAGTGTGGATACAAATGGTATTTACATCGGTGCTTATAGTATAAATTTTAATGGCTTTCGAGAGGCAAAAATAACAATTCCACTTCCAGATGGATTTCGTAATAATTTTGTGGGCTGGAGTCCCGGAAGCTGGCCAACTAATTACTATGGAATTACAGGGTTCTCTATCCAGCCTTATATGGTTTCAAGATATGAATTCTTGGGAAGTCAAATGAATATCTGGGTTAAAGCCCATATGTGGGATGGTCAGCAACGAATTCAATTAATAATGGATACAAATAAACTTAATCCATATCAACTAGAACCAGCTATTCCAGGGGTAAACTATTATTACTATTTGTATGCAGATATAGATATCATGGGCCTAAAATAATGAAAGAGATTCCAATCATTTTGATGTACCTGTTGACTGCCAGTCACATTTATGCACAGCAGTTCAGTGAAACGATAGCTTTGGTTACTGATAAGGATAACTATCGTTATACCGATACATTATATATATCGGGCATCGTGATATCCCCTGATGCTATCCAGCCAAGTTCCTTCAGCAATTATTGTACATTAGAGCTGATCAATGAAAAAGGAGAAGTAGCAATCAGACAGAAAGTGCGTTGCCGGCATTCAATTTTTCATGCCCGCATTCCTCTAAAAGATCTTCCTCCCTCCGATTATTTCATTCTGAGAGGCTATACCAGATTCATGCGTAACTTTGAAGATTCTTATTGGCCCATGGTTGTAGTAGGAATGAACAATCCACTGAAACACCCTGTCATAAAGAAAAAAAATAATCATAGACAGGGAATCCTGCAATTGGCTTATGTTAAGAAGCATATTATCTATAGATATCTTCCTCCGGACTCTTTATGTGCCGAAGGGCTGCTTTCTATTTATGCGAACGGAAGGAAAGTGTCGGAAACAGAGATACAAAAAGGGAAAACCGAAGGCCTGCTTACACCGGACAGCATATCGGAGACAGTAGCCTATGGCTTGGTGACAGGCAAGAACAATGAAATACTTGCCGGCAGAAGCGTTGCTCTAAAAAACATGCCGCTTCCTCTGTTCACTCTTCAGCTTGACAGTGACTCAGTGGCAGTTAACGAAACAGTTGGCATTACGTTGAAAGGAGGAACTGAAGCGGTATGTCTGATGGTACGACTGGAGAAAGTGGAAGAGAAATCGAGGCACCCCGTACAGAAAGGCATGGATACCTTTATCGAAACAGATGCCGGCCAATGCCGCCAACTATTGACCGGACAATATCCATATTCATTCATTCCCGAACAGGTGTTGTCCATAAAGGGAAGCGTGAAAACCGAACAGGGTGCTTCCTTTAAAAAAGGAGGTACCGTGATTGCTTTTAATAATGATACCGGATTTACTTATAATGGTGAAATAGGGGAGGACGGAACTTTTGAGATAGGGATGGATGACTTTAAAGAGGGAGATTCTTTCTTTTTGCAGGCATACAATAAAAAAGGAAAATCATATAATTATCGTATCAAGATTCCCGATGAAAACTATCCCGGCATTTATTTTCCAAAGGTTGTCTGGGAAGAGAATTCACCTCAGAAAGAGAACCATGCGATCATCTCGTTGGATACCACCCGAATGCACTGGATACCGGAAGTAACAGTGGAAGCTCTTGTCTATAAAGAAAATGCACCTTCCAACCGGTTCTATAAAAAGAATTACGTGAAGCGGGAAGAAATTGTAAGGGACGGACTGGTTTCACTGGAATCAATTTTGAAAAGAATGCCGGGAATAAGACTGCAACAGGGGGTAGACGGGAATGGAACTTATATTTTTCCTACCAGAGGTTCATCTTCTTTGGAGAAGAAGCAGACAGTAGGTTTATATATTGACAGTTCATGGGTTGAACAAGAAAATAACACTGTTGATTTACGGACCATAATAGATCCTGCTGACATTAAAACGATCGAATATCTCCCTGCTGCAGCAGCTTTTTTTAAATATGGAGTGAAAGCTTTTAACGGAGTGATTGTCATCGTAACCCGTTCTGGAAAAGACAAATATCACAGACGGTCACAAGGTATTCATTATCAGCCGGTCGGCTTGTCGGACAATCGTCCTTTCTCTGAGAATATTCACCTTAAGAGTATCTATTTAAAAGCAAACGAAATAAAAAAGATACAGTGGAGAGCACCATTGTATGCAGGAAATTATAGAATAGTAGTAGAGGCTGTAGGTGCCGGTTATGCGGTGGCTTATAGGAAACAAAACCTGACAGTAAAGCTATAAGTTGAAGAATAGAAAAGAACTGTAGGAAAGAATATGTCTTAAAAAAGAAAGGTATGCCAGCAATGACATACCTTTCATTATTCTATTAGAATTTATTATTTCGGTCCTTCACCAAACTGCGGATTTCCTTCATCAATCCACACGCGCTGTGAATTCAGCTTATCGGGATCTGCATTGTCGGTACCATAAGAGAATCCTTGTGCTTTATATGCCGCAATTGTAATATCACGCATTTGGTCAGTTGGAGCAGGCTCACTTACTTTGAAACGTCTTGGGATCAGCGTTGAATAATTCAATAAATCGCTGAAGTCTTCCCAAGGTAATAATGTACTGTTTTTCATCGGCACGCCTGAACGACGTACATTTACAAACTGGTCAAGAGGACTCATAATATAATGAATATATTGCTGTATATACACCTTTTCCAAGTCAGATTTTGTGTCACCAGTTAATTTGAAAGCATCGTGTGATAACATTTCATTAACCATGGTATCACTAATCTTGATGGTTGCATCTAGTGGATCATTCGCACAAGTACGTGAATAATAAGGAACTTGATTGAGTTCCGCAGCTTTATCATATACGTAGGCAGACAAACGGCAACCCTCAGTCAAATAGTCCTGAGCTGATTTCGGTGCATTGGCTCCTAATAATTTAAATTCGGCCAACAGCAATTGTACTTCTGCCGCAGAGAAATAAATACCATACCATGGAGTTGTTTGAGTATCCTTGTCAGGTGCCACATCCGGTGCATCCGGATAAGTAAAGTCATAGATACCTTTCACTAATTCTTGATTGCGCATTGAAAGTGCTTCATAGTCTCTTGTACCACCCGCAGACGTTTTTAACTGGAACAATAGCCCTGTCGGGTCAAAAATCCATTTATTATTGTCATCCAATCCGGCACCAACTTTTAAAGGTGCCCCGTAATAACGTACCCATGGTTCACCCGGAGCTGTCCATCCTTTAAACTTACCGTTTTCAATGATAGCATTTTGAGCAATATAAGGAGGAATTTCTTTTTTCTGATCTAAAAACGCTTGCATTACTGCCCCATTAAATTCATTTTTAGTAAACGCGCTCAATAATCGCGTATCACGATTTTCTTTCATGAATTCAATTAACAAGTCATGCCCGGCACCCTGCGGAAAATCATTGTGCCAGTGATTGTTCGTTCTTCCGCGATTATAAATAAAATCGTCAGAGGCAGATTCCAATATGCCTCCCTGACTGGCTAGAACTTCATTTGCTATCTTAATGGCTCTGGCTCTGTCTTTATTGACAAGACGTGCTGCTAGTTTTAGTTTTAAAGAATTGGCAAACTTTGCCCATTTTTTGATATCGCCATTATATATAAAATCCTGACTACTTAGAACATCACTTATATTATTAGTCGTGAGAAAGTTGATAGCTTCATCCAATTCTTTCAACCAATAATCATATAGTTCTTCCTGTGTATCAAATTTAGGATACAATGTACCGCCATAACGAGCCATTTCTGCCTCTGTGTATTGACGTGAACCATACATGTCGCTATCCCCCATTGCCAGGAAAACGGACAATGGATTACATAAATATTGAATATATCCATATTTTGCCTTGTCTTCATCAGACATTTGAGAAATTTGATAGCGTAAATCATTTATCATACGTAAGGTATCATAAATATTAGATCCTGTACTGCCTTGTTCGGTAATCAGATTAAAACTATCCACATTACCACTAGGACTAACAATACACTGCCCCCAAGCACCGATACGTGGAAAATCATAATACCATGCGGAGTAGTCCATCGGCTCGAACTGATTAAGACATTCCGTGAATAAAAAGCGAATATTCGGAGTTGAAATATCACCTTCGCTTGAGTTTATATTTTTAAACTCATCGGCACAGGAGGACAAAAGTCCTGCACCTAATATACATGAAGCAAATAAATATTTTAATTTCATATTAATTCAAATTTATATTGTTAAAGCATTATGCATTAGAATTCAGCATTGATAGTAAATGTATAGTTTCTAATGTATGGTTCATAACCACGAATACGGAATTCTGCAGATCTGTTACCACGAACACTTTCCGGATGAACATTGTTAGGTAATGAATTATATATGTAACCAACATTGCGTGCTGCCAAGCTTAAATTCAAACCTTTAGCCCCAATTTTCGATGCTATGCTTTTAGGCATACGGTATGACAACGTAATATCACGAAGAGCGATGTAACTCAATTCATGTACCCAATCATCATTGATAGTACCTTCACCCCAAGCATTTCTAAATACATGATATGCACTGGCATGAGTAGGCTCAATAATACCTGCGTCAATGGCTTGTTGATGGGTCATGCCGCTAATGTCATGTGATTTACCATCAATACCTGTAGCAGAAGTACCCGGTGCAAACACACCTTCCAAAATAACACCGTCTTCATAAGTAATGCCGTTGCTACCGTCCGGATAGTGACTTGTCCAAGTCAAACCACCACTTGCGGCATCACGATATTTCAATGATGTTTTAGTCCATCCGGCATTTGAACCATAACGGTTACTATACATAGCTACCAGACCACCGATACGCATATCAAGACCTACATGTAAACTCAAATCTTTCCAACGGAAACTTGTCGACATAGAGCCTAAAAAATCCGGTTGCATATCACCCAATTCTTGAACAACTCCACTTCTACGTTCGTATACGGCACGACGTGTACCACTATAGTTCAATAAAACGCGCCCTTGATCGTCACGAGCAGGAAGGATGTCAGTCATCAACATACCGTAACTTCCACCTACTTTAGCAACGGCACCGACACGATAATCATATTCGTTAACCTGTCCTGCTAATGCAATGTATTCAGCCGCATCCGGATGAAGCTCTATAATTTTACTTGTGTTTTTAGTCCATGTAAAATCCAGTCCCCATTCCCAATCTTCATTTTGGAAAGGAATGGTATTCAATGCTAACTCTATACCTTGATTCTGAATATTACCGGCATTAATTAACTGTGTACTGATACCTGAGACCCATGGAGTTTTAATTTCCATGATTTGGTCTTTGGTATTTTCCTTATAATAAGTGACATCCAAGTTCAAACGGTTTTTTAATGTGCGGAAGTCCAGACCAATTTCCCAAGCGTTTTTACGTTCCGGCTTTAAGTCGGCAGCTTTCATTATTGTATTTAAAGTATTGGTATAAATGTTACCACCATTAGGCAGTTCAATTGTACCAAATCCATAGGCTTGGTTTACATAATAAGGATCGGTGTCATTACCTACTTGCGCCCATGAACCACGAACCTTGGCGAAAGAAATCCATTCGGGTAATTGCTCACGGAATGTTTCGCTGATAATCCAAGAACCCGAAAGTGAAGGATAAAAATAAGAATGATTGCCTGTTCCATTAGCATAAACCAATGCGGAAGACCAGTCATTACGTCCGGTAATGTCCAAATAGACTTGGTTCTTCCATCCCAAATTTAAAGCAAAAATGGCAGAAAGCATACGTTTCTCGCTTTTCAATCCACCATCGGATTTTTTAGGATTCTTTGAATTGTCAACGAACCATTGACCGGGAACTACCATGCCTCCATCTGTATTTACAGAATATTCATATCTGCTGGTATTGTAATATTCGAAACGCGCAAAACCACCAATGTAATAATCTTTTATGGTTTTATTCCAGGTAAATGATCCACCAAAAGTAGTTTGTTCCTTTGTGTTCTGCCATATTTTATAGTAACCACCATCATTGGCGTAACCGGTACCCAATTCTTTGTTATCACCACGATTGTAGTAATAGTTCATGTTGGCATCTGCTTTAAACTTCAACCAATCTGTAATTTTTACGTTTACTTCGAAAGTAGGACGTACTACCGTTTCTTTTTGGCGATAATCATAATTATCTATTTGAAACCAATAGCTGGTACCTGGGACATTTCCATAGATATCACCATAATCAGTGCTTGCCAATCCACCATGCTCTCCGGCATATTTGTCACGAAAATACTTGGGATCATAATTAGGAGTCCACGTTCCATTTACGAAATTTTCACCAATATTGCGTGCCGCATTTCTTGGTGTTGAATTGGAAAAGTTCACAGAAGCCGCAACATCTACCCAATCATTCAGTTTATGTGTTGCTTTCACTAAGAAAGAATAACGCTCAAATGTATTATTCGGAGTAGTGGATTCCGCATGTTTATAAGACATGGATGCATAGAAAGTGGTCTTGTCATTACCGCCATGAATAGCCAAGTTTGTATTGGTATTGAAACCTGTCTGATACATATCCAGCATATTATTCTTACGTGGAGAATAAGTCGTTATTGTACCATCATAGTTTTCAATTTGGCTACCATCGTATTTAGGTCCAAACCCTGTCCCCCAAGTTCCAATTAAAGTATGTTGTCCGGCTGAGTTTACTTGGAATTGTGTCGGTTGCCAAATATTGCCATCACCATCCGCATCATAACGTCCCACATATGGACCGTCCCCATAAACAGTCTGGATATCCGGAGTCTTATATGCATGGTCTATACCAAACGATTGAGAGAAACTAATTCCCAATCCACTGCCGCTTTTACCACTTTTTGTTGTTATCACAACAGCACCATTCAAACCGCGAGAACCATAAAGCGCTGTGGCTGCTGCACCTTTCAGGACGGATACTGTTTCAAAGTCATCCGGATTCAAGTTTTTCAATTCATTACCGTAGTCACTGGAATTGTTTCCCCAGTTCAGGTCATCATTACCAGATACATTATTGTCTAATATAACACCATCTACTACATAAATAGGTTGGTTATTATTACCCATTGTAGAAGCACCACGAATCTGAATTTTGGCTGCACCAAAGATACCGCCATCCGAATTAGATATTTCCACGCCTGCAACTTTACCTTGTAATGCTGAAACAGGAGAAATGGTGTTGGCAGCTTTCAGTTCATCACCTTTCACTTCGGTTACAGCGTAACCAAGTGCTTTTTGCTCACGTTTCAATCCCAAAGCGGTAACAACCACTTCACCTAACAACTGAGTGTCATCTTTCAATGTAACATCTAATGGTTTTCCCATCCATTTGATTTCTTGTGTCGCATAGCCTACAAAGGAAATTTGAATGACATCTCCTTCCTTTACATTGCTCAGTGAGAAATCACCATCAATACCGGTAATGGTACCATTAGTCGTCCCTTTCACCACTACAGATGCACCAATTACTGTTTCCCCCGTAGCATCTTTGACAACTCCGGTACATGTCCCTGTTTGTTGTGTGATTTTCACATCGGCAACGCCAG
>CAVJPC010000193.1:0-2472 GCA_963651205.1 Bacteroidaceae bacterium | reverse complement strand
GTTCGATTGCCTTGAATCCTACTATTAAAGAAAGTGCCGGCATGCCGGTCAGCCAGCAAAATGAACGTATCATTAAAGGTGTTGTAAAAGATGCCACGGGTGAGACAGTGATCGGAGCCAACGTATCGGTTGTCGGTTCGACAAACGGTACGGTAACCGATGTAGACGGCAACTTCTCATTGAAAGTACCGGCAGGGGCTACCCTGAAAATATCCTTTATCGGTTATAAAGATGTAAACGTAAAAGTCACCAACCAACAATCGCTGAATATCGTACTGGAAGACGACTCGCAAGCGTTGGACGAAGTGGTAGTCGTTGGTTTCGGTTCACAGAAGAAAGTGAATTTGACAGGTTCTGTTAGCACAGTAAAAGCAGAGGCATTGGCTGAACGTCCTGTAGCTAATGTGAGCCAGGCTTTGCAGGGTGTTGTTCCGGGTTTGAATTTCTCTGTGCCTATGGGAGGTGGAGAATTGGATAATGAAATGAAATTCAATATTCGTGGTTCCGGTTCTATTGGTTCCGGTTCTAGTGCTTCTCCGTTGGTCTTGATCGATGGTATGGAAGGGGATATGAATACAATAAATCCGCAGGATATCGAGAATATTTCCGTATTGAAGGATGCTGCAGCTTCTTCTATTTATGGTTCTCGTGCTCCTTTCGGTGTGATTTTGATTACAACAAAGTCCGGTAAAAGTGGAAAAGTAACTATTAATTATAACAACAACATTCGTTTTTCCGACCCGTTGAAGGTTCCTGAAATGATGAATTCTTATGATTTTGCCCGCTACTTCAATGCAGCAGCTGCCAATGGAGGACAACAGGCCGTTTTTAATCAGGAGGTTATGGATCGTATTATTGCCTATCAGAAAGGTGAAATTACAGCCGGTACAGTTGCAAATAATGGTAGTTGGCAGGAATATGGTGGAGCAAATGCGAATACAGACTGGTTTCAGGAACATTATCGTCATTGGACTCCATCACATGAGCATAATATCAGTGTAAGTGGTGGAACCGAAAAGGTTAATTATATGGTATCCGGTAACTTTATGGATCAGCGGGGTATGTTGAAACATTCAGACGATAGCTATAAACGTTTTTCTTTAAACGCTAAACTGGGAGCTGAGATTACAAAATATATCCGTATGAATTATACTTCTCGTTGGGTTCGTAACGACTATGATAAATCATATTATCAGAGTGGGTTATTCTTCCATAATCTAGCTCGTCGTTGGCCGACTATTCCGGTGACTGATCCGAATGGTCATTATATGCCGGGAAGTGAAATTATCCAATTGGAAGATGGTGGACGTGATAATAAATCGACAGACTATTTGACACAGCAGATGCAGTTAATTATTGAGCCGATCAAGAATTGGAAAATTACTGCCGAAGGAAATTTCCGTACAGAAAATATGAATCGTGATTTTGCGGTGTTACCAGTTTATAATTATAATGACCAGAATGAACCCCAGCCAATGAAGTTTGATGAAAGTCATGGACCGGGTATTACAGAAGTCAATAAATCCACGAATAAGCGAAATTATTTTACGATGAACTTTTTTACGGATTACTTCTATCAAACGGATAACGGTCATTATTTTAAAGCAATGGTCGGATTTAATGCAGAATTGAATAAGTTCAATAGTATGTGGGCTTCCCGCCAAGGATTGATTTCTCCTGAAGTTCCGTTTCTCAATATCGGAACAACCAATATGAAGAACTCCGGAGAGAAAAACGAATGGTCTACTGCTGGTTTCTTTGGACGTTTGAATTATAACTATAAGGAACGTTATATGGCGGAAGTGAATTTGCGTTATGACGGAACTTCCCGTTTTCTTGATGATCAACGTTGGGGCTTTTTCCCTTCTTTCTCTGCGGGTTGGAATATTGCTCGTGAAGAATTCTGGGGTGATTGGTCCGATTATGTCAACGAACTGAAGATTCGTGGTTCATGGGGTGAACTGGGAAACCAAAATACAACAGATATTTATCCATTCTTCCCTTCAATGGAAATAGGGGCAGGTGATGGAAATTGGCTGATAAATGGAGCACAGACAACTACTGCAAAAATACCGGGTTTGGTAAGTAGTATGATGACTTGGGAAACTGTTCGTTCCTGGAATATAGGATTAGATTTCGGTGCGTTGAATAATCGATTAACAGGATCATTCGATTACTTTAAACGTCAGACTTTGGATATGGTTGGACCGGCACCGGAATTACCCGTCACATTAGGTACAGCTGTTCCGAAGATAAACAATGCGGATATGGAGTCTTATGGTTTTGATCTGGAACTTTCCTGGCGCGATCGTATCGGTAAAGTTAGCTATGGTGTGAAAGCTATAATGTCGGATGCTCGTCAGAAAATTACACGTTATCCAAATGAAACAATGAAGTATAGTACCTGGTATGCCGGAAAGATGGATGGAGAAATTTGGGGTTATACAACAATTGGTATTGCTAAAACTCAGG
>CAVJPC010000192.1:0-3782 GCA_963651205.1 Bacteroidaceae bacterium | reverse complement strand
ATATTCCGCTTGCACTGGTGAGTCGTAAAAGGAAAAGCAGCCCGTCTGGAAAGTAAAACGGTGGCCGGTGTGTTTGCTGCCGGTAGCCTTTATTGCGGTACATTCGGCAAAGTGGAAGGTCTGAGCGGTGCCTCTTTGAATTTCGGCCGTCCGTATACCGGTCGTCCGTCAGCCTTGCGTGGCTACTATAAATATAATTCCGGCACGATCGATAAAGCGAAAGATCCCTATAAGGATTTGGAAGGTCGTAAAGACTCCTGTCATATTTATATGGCGTTGTTCTCCAATTGGACGGCACCTTTCCCTGTCAATACGAATACCGGCACCTTTGTCGATCTGACCTGGAAGAATGATAATTTGCTGGCCTTCGGTCAACTGATCCAAGGTGAAACAGTCAAGGATTATACGCAGTTCCGTATCGACCTGCAATATCGCGATCAAACAACAAAGCCAACCTATATATTGATTGTAGCTTCCGCCAGCAAGTATGGCGATTACTTTACAGGCAGTACGAGCAGCGTGTTGTTGCTGGATGAGTTGGAGTTGGTGTTTGAATAGGATTCGAATGTGGAAGAAAACCTGCTTATCGAGTAAGGTCAAATCTACTCGATAAGTAGATGCTCGTCTACTTAGTAAGTAGTGGGGGTGTCTGCTTATTAAGTAGACGATGCTCTACTTAGTAAGTAGTTTTTGGCTTGCTTCAATACTTCATAGAACGGTTGTTAAGAATGAAAAAAGAAACCGGATAGAACCGGAGGCTTTATACCTCGGTTTTGGACCGGCATAAAATAAAAACAGTTTAAGAATAAATAGAGTAGTATCGGAAGAACGTATGTTTTCTTTTGGAAGAAACAGGGTTTTCTCCCGAAAGAAACGGTGTTTTGCTGGGAGGAAAGGATATGAAGATGGAAAGGAAGAGATATATGAAATGGCTGGTTTTGCTGGTCGGGATGATCTGTTCGGTCGGGGTGAAGGCGGTGGATGTGAGTAATGAAACAGAATTACGCGCTGCTATTAATCGGGGAGATTCTTATATTCGATTGTCTGATAATATTAGCCAAATTAATTTGACTAGTACATTGACGGTTACAAATGGAGAAAGGACGTTGGACTTAAATGCAAAGAAAATTTATTTTGATTATACAAACACTCAAGATGCCGCGATTGCAATTGTTGTAAATGGAGGAAATATCTCGATCAAGAATGGAACGATCGAGGTGCGAGCGGCTAAAGGGGAAAAAGGGACATTGATACCTGCTCATTACAATGGTTATCCGGGATACAATGCTGTATGTATCCAACGGAAAAGTGGAAAAATAGCATTGATGAATAATGTAACATTGATAGCAAAACCGGGAGAAGGGGGAGAGCCGTTATCGGGATTGAGTAAAAAAGGAATTGCCGGTGAAGCCTACACCATCGACCCGGATACGGAATCTGTGGGTGATATGCTTCCCGGTGCATATATCGAAGGAGCATCGTCTGATGTGTATACGAATACGAATGGTTATCCGGGTACTTCAACAAGCAGCTATACAACAACCGTTAAGCTGACAAACTATACTGCTTTGTTTAAAGTGGATGGATTCCAATATAACTCCTCTTCCTATACGATAGCCGGAGATTTCTCTTTCCCTATATATAATAAAAAAGGTTATAAACTTTCTGATTGGTCACCTTCTTCAGAAATTGAATATGTAAATAATATTCCTGTTTTGCAGAAATATCATGAACCAAATGGTACAATCACATTCAATGCGACAACATCTTTGATACAATATACGATTAATTATGATTTGCAAGGAGGGGAAAACAATCCTCAAAATAAGATAACTGAATATACTATCAAGACGAATGAGGGAAATTCTGTAACCTTATATGAACCGACTCGGAAGGGGTATGATTTCAAAGGATGGCGAAATAATAAGGAAGTAGTAACAGCCATTTCTTATGATAATGTTGCGAAACAGTCTGTTAATAACATTTATAGTTTGACCGCCCAATGGGAACTTCATAAATATAATGTAACATTTGATGTAAATGTAAATGGTGTAAAACAAGGAACATTCACAATTGATGATAATCATTTCTCTGAACCTGATGCCGATCAGATTCCTGAAGGTAAGGTCTTTGATGGTTGGTACATAAAAGGAACAAATACAAAAGTAGAGTTCCCTTTGGTTGAATTGAAAGATTTGCAGCTTGAAGCCCATTGGAAAGACAAAACCTATTATGCTTCTTTCTATGACGGAAATACAGAAGTGAATAAAGAACCTTTTACCGTTACAACTGGATTAACTTCATTCAAGAATCCGGACTTCAAAGAGGGATACATCTTTGAATATTGGATGGATCCAAATGGGAAAAAGGTTACATCTATTCCTACGAACGTTTCTGGAAATAAGGTATTTTACGCTAAATGGACTCCAATCGAATATACATTGACGTATGATCTGAATGGTGGTTCTTATACCGGTGATAAAACGATTACTTATACATATAATGAGAGAGCTATACTATTAACCGGTCAAAAGATTTTTTATATCGGTTATAAATTTAAAGGATGGAAATTAGGTAATGAGTTAGTTTCGGAAGCTCCGGTATCTGGTGGTATGGCAAGTGACGGAGGACGAAAGATGTCTTTTACAATTATAGCCGGATGGGAGTTGATAGAGTATGATATTGTATTTAATGAAAATGGAGGTACGTCTGTTGACGATCGTAAATATAATGTAAAAGAGGGGGTTAGCGAAAGCAATATGCCTAAAACAGAACGTATCGGTTATACGTTCTTAGGTTGGTTTATCGGAGATAAGAAATATACATCGATAAAACCAGGTAGTGAGCCGTTAACTTTGGATGCGAAATGGAAACCAATTTCTTACTCTATTGATTACGAACTGGATGGTGGAACGAATCCGGAAGATACCCATGATTTTTATACCTGTGAAGATCATGTTGTTCTTCCCACAGCTTTGAAAGAACATTATGACTTCGGAGGTTGGTTTACAAATAAAGAATTGACAGATGCAATTAGTGAGATTCCAACAAATACAACAGGCAATAAAGTCTTTTATGCTAAATGGACACCCAAAACCTATACATTGATATTTGATCCGAATGGTGGACATATCAGTCAAACGGAACAAAAGTATGTATATGGCAAGGTGACGGAGTTTGCTCGCAAACCATATAGAGGCGATTATGATTTTGCCGGATGGTATTATGATCAGGCATGTACAAAGGCGTATGGTAATAAAATTACGGCAGATAATAGTGGCGACCATACGCTTTATGCTAAATGGACTCTAACCAAATATAAAATAGAATATGATACTTATTACGGAACTATTGTTTCCGGCAAAGTAACAGAATATACTATTGAACAAGAGGTTATACTTCCTACCGATATACATCGGGAAGGCTTCACTTTTGCCGGTTGGTATGCCGATGACTTGTTGAAGAAGAAAGCAACAAAGATTGAAAAAGGTTCATCCGGCAACAAAACCTTCTACGCCACCTGGGATCGTGGTTACCAATTAATCTTTACCCAACCCTCTTATGGTAAGATTACCGTTACCCGCAATGGCGTTGCCTTGCCTGCGGGAACGATGATCGGTAAAGGCGAATCGTTGGCGGTGACAGCCGAAGCGACGGATGCGAATTATGAATTGAAACAATTGGTCATTGACGGTAAGACGTATACCTCCAGTCCGCAATTGATAACGATGCCGGAAAAGGATTTGAAGATTACGGCAGAGTTTACAATGTCATCTGTCCCA
>CAVJPC010000191.1:0-2434 GCA_963651205.1 Bacteroidaceae bacterium | reverse complement strand
GTTGAACACAATGCCTAACCATGAAAATCCGGAATCTGTACGTGGTACAAAGACTACAGAATTCCGTTGCCCGTCTTTTTCGGCATTCACAGCTAGTTATATGTTCAATATAAATGCAAGTTTCTAATGCTGTCACATTAATTTAATAACAAGAAATATGAAATATACATCATTACTAACTGCAACATTAATCGGTGCAACATTGTTTACAACAAGTTGCATAGACGACTTTGCAGATATAAACACCAATCCAAGTACAGTGAGTAAAGGGGAACTTTCCTATTTGTTTGCTCAGGGAGTACACGATTTTGAACCGGCCGATTATACATTCTGGTTTTATAACGGTAAATACTATGCACAATTTATACAGGCATTCGTTCCTACAGGTGGTAATACGGAATTGTACAACCGTATGGATCAGACAGGAGGACAAGGAAGTCAGAATTATAGCGTGTTGAAGATTGCTCGCGAAATGGACAAGGTAATGAACGACTTAGGCCCGGAGGAAGCTGCAAAATATCAATACGTACGTACATTGCTGGATCCGTTGATTGTTTATCTGGGGATGTTCGATACTGATGGCTATGGGGATATGCCGTTCTCGGAAGCTTGTATGGCCCCCTACACAAATCCGATGTTGTTGACACCGAAGTACGATACAGTACAAGAGATGTATACGAATTGGTTAGATATGTTGAATAATACTATCGATATTTTGACAACAACTCCTGCTGTGGCACAAACATTCCCCGGTAGTCAGGATATGGTATATGCCGGAGATATCGCCAAGTGGGCTAAGCTGGCTAACTCTTTGAAATTGAAAATTGCAGTTCGCCTGCTTTCACAGGATAAAGCCAAGGCGATAGCTATTGCTGAAGAGGTTGCCAAAAGTCCGGCTGGTGTATTAAGCGGAACAGATGATGACTTTATTTTTAACAAAGGAATCACAGACTATCATTTCAATCCGGGTAATACAGTTAGTTTTGGAGCTCCTAAAAAAGAAGTGGCAGACTTCCTTATTAAGAACGAAGACCCTCGTGTACGTTTCTTCTATACCAAGAACCACTTCAACTCAAAAGTTGTACAAGCTTTCTATGACGCAGGGAAAGATGTTCCGGCTTACATCGAAGCAAATGTAAACTCTGAAATGGAAAATGGGAAGAAAGTGTTTAAAAGCTGGAAAGGCGCAGGTGAACCTTGGGTACGTTATTATGGTATACCTGCCGACATAGGTGCTGCCAATCAGACTGCCAAGTATGGTGACTATTTCGATGAGAACCGCTATAAACTGGTTGGTGCCTCTGCAGAAAAAACTTTTACCCCTTATTCAATTTTCCAACAGGAAAACTGCCATGGAAACGTAACATATACTGTTCCTGTTGTTCCTGACGGTCCGGTTATCCAGGATAAGGAAAATCATGCATGGTATGGTTTCTATATGACTTCCGGTGAGGTTTATCTGTATTTGGCTGAATTTAAGTTGTTGGGTGCAAACCTGCCGTCCTCGGCGCAAGACTATTTCTCTAAAGGTGTTGAATATTCTGTAAAATCTTACGACCGTTGGGCCGGATTAAATCAGATCCCATATTATGGTACGACTTATGGATATGATCCTAATGAAGTCTCTATCGAGTTGAAAGATGGTGAAATAGAAACGATGCTGGCCAATCCGGACTATCAATTAACAGGCTCTAGGGAAGAACAGTTGGAGAAGGTTTATATACAGGAGTATATACATTTCATGTATCAGCCATCTGACCAGTTTGTTGCTGTACGCCGTTCGGGTATTCCTAAAGTCAGCAGTACATTAATCCCCTGGCAACTGCTGGGACCGAACACCGAAGTGCCCCGTCGATTGGAAATAGGCATACCTAGTAAGACCGATAAAATGTATGAGATCAAGATTGCGTCTTTGAAGTCTCAGAACTTTACAGGTGGAACCAGTCTTGAACCTTCTATCCTGAACCGCGAACGGGTATGGCAGGATGCCGGTGCCCCTAATTATGGTGAAGGACCGAATTATTGATTGTAATCTGATTAAAAATCATTATAGCTTAAAAAAAGCCATCTGGACATTGTTTCAGGTGGCTTTTGTGTAGATAGCGGCCAACTGTAGCGAATGGCAGCAATGTCTATTGTGAGTTAGAATTACTCTATCACGCGTCACCCCATCATTAAAGCATGGCAATCCGTTAACAATCAATGCACAACCTGATGACGCTGCCGGGCTGAAACAGCGTCATCACCCCGGTTTACCATATACTTTACATATCTCCAACATTCGAATCAACCACAAAATTATCCGGCAATTCTAC
The DNA here is from genome assembly GCA_963651205.1 of Bacteroidaceae bacterium. Lineage (GTDB taxonomy): Bacteria > Bacteroidota > Bacteroidia > Bacteroidales > Bacteroidaceae > Phocaeicola. The sequence continues at coordinate 119 of CAVJPC010000191.1, read as the reverse complement.
CGGCTCCGGCCGCTTCGTATAGATACATAATCTCTTCGTCCCGTCTTCTATTAAAATCCCATCGATCACAAACTGTTTCAACTCCTTACGGGCCATATACTGTGTACAACCATTCAGCC
>CAVJPC010000190.1:0-2945 GCA_963651205.1 Bacteroidaceae bacterium | reverse complement strand
GCGAACAGCTGAAAACTTCCGTTTATTTTTCTTGGCATAATTATTCCTCCTTACTTCTTTACCGTTTTACTTTTCTTCTTTTCTTCGAGCAACAATGCGTTCAACGCTTCCTGTGTGATGATCTCGACATCCTTCAGTCCGGTTCCGATCACCTTCAGAGCATTGATACTAAGCACCGCACGTCCGTCACTCAGTTCCTGTGCATCCGTATAAATACCTTTCTCTATCAGCTGCGCTTTGCTTACCAACAAGTAATTCATAATTGATTTATTTAAAAGTTAATACTATTCTTCGATCTCCAGAGTACCCTTGATACACCATCCGTTGCGATTCTCGACCTCACAATCCTCAAACGGAAGCGTCTTTTTAAAGGTCTCTTCGTAAGACATTCCGCTGATGGCCGATGTCTTGTTGATATACTGCGTCATATTCTTCAGAAACTCGCAGATAGCCACATGGAATCCCTTTACAAGTCGGGTCTTTACGACCGGCTTCCCGTCATCACCCATATCCTCGTAGCGGACCTGCATACGCATCCATGCTTTCCCCTTCTTCTTGTCCGGTTCACGCACTTCAAAATCCAGGATATCAAATACCTTTCCTGTTAATTCCGCAATGTCAATCAAAGGCGAGTCCATTCTGCGTCTTACCTTTGTTTCATTTGTTATCAGAAATGATAATTTCATATTCAGTTTCCTTTTTAAATTTTTAGCGTCAGCCCCTTTAAGTATTCCCAAATAGGAAGACCTGGAACGAGGATTACGCCATGATTTTTTCATTCTCTCTTTTATACTCTTTCTAACTCTTGTATATCCGCAGCGAAATACATATCCCAGAATATCCGTTCCATTACGCATAGGCGTAGGATGCGCATCTTTCTTCAGCTCGTATCCAAGGTTATACCAGAGATAGTTCGCTATGCGCCATTTTGCCTCATGGAGCTTATCTTTATCTCCGAACAGGATGATATCATCCGCATACCTTACATAGTGTCTGATCTTCAGATCCTGCCGGATAAACCTGTCGAAGGCCATCATCATGATATGCTGGTTCATCGGAGACGAAGGAGTACCAATCGGCAGTCCTATATCACAGAAAGAAACTCTTTGCAGATAGCGCAGTATTCGCTTATCCTTCCAGATCGCTTCGTGACGGGCGAACAGGATCTCCGGGCGAGTCGATTCATAGCATTTGCGGATATCCAGCTGCAAATATCCCCACGGGCGATACCTTCCAATAATCCTTTTGATCTGCCTGACAGGATCGTACCGTTTTCTACTTGCGTTGATTCCCCGCCCTTTTATGCAGTTGTAACAGTCGTCAGATAATCTTGCAGCATACTCTTTTTTGATCAACAGCATAAGCGTATGCATAATCACCCTGCTTCGAAAGGAGCTGATAGCGACGATCCGTTTCTTTCCGTTAACAGATACAACCTCCTTATATCTGTATTCCACGTCAATACTTTCTCCTTTTAGGAGCTGTCTGTATACGCTGTATTCATTTTCTTTATCCTGTAAAAATTCAATTACCTCGTTTTTACACATATGCTTTCGTGAAGCATTGATCACTGCCTGATGTACCAGCTCAGGAGTCAGGCGGCTCATTACATTTCCTTTTCTTTTCATCTTCCTTATCCAAGTGGAAGCCGTTATTAACGGGCCTTCGGATATCTACTAGCCCATTCCCCTGTCTCCTCGTACACAGAGGTTGTCCTTGATTTTTCGTACTACCGACGAGGTTTCCGCGTAAATTATCATTTGTAAGCCGCCAGCGTAGTTCGCATTCGTATTCGACAGCTGGTTGTTCGCATTCACGTAACGAGCGGAAGCATTCGACGAATTGCCGTTACCACGCTACGCGGAAAACCTTATATCTTTAGATGGGGAGGACAAGCCTCCCCCGCACGTTCGTTTCACTCACTCTCGGCTGCGCTTTCGTCACTGCCGTTCTGCGTCGTTGCACTCACCGTCTCTTCGGGTAAGCGCACTTGAAAGCCGCCAGCGTAGGCCGCAGTCGTATACGACAGCTGGTGGTGCGCATCCACGAAACGAGCGGAAGCATGCGACGAATTGCCGTTACCACGCACCCTGTGTCCAAGACGGACAACCTTACCTACCGCCTGGCTTGTATAGTTATTACGGTCTATGTAGGCGGTATTATCTGCTAGCGATCCTTTCTTTAAAGTTCCCAGCCTAGTTCCACGTATCAGATCCGTAAAGTACCCACTACCTGAAGGAAGGGTTCCGATATAAGTGTAATCAGGACTCTCCTGGAAGTCAAATAACTGCCCGGCATCTTTGACATAGTCCTTGTTTAATGTCAGCTTATCTTGTTCACGGCAGAGATAGCACTTGATCGGATTGGTAGAGCCTCCGGAAGTTTCGTCTTCGATCTCCATGACCTTTTCTATGCCTGCTCCTGCATACTGGAAAACGTCGGCGGAGATGAGGTCCATGCCGTAGACTGCGGAGGTTTGAATAGTAACTCCTATATTATAAACTGTTATGGGATTACCAGATACATCCCATGCTGAAAGATTATTTATATAAATTCTGGTTGTAAGTATTGCATTCATTTCCCCCTCAAGCAGTGTCTTCGCTCCCGGAATGTTGTGATATCTGTAAGATTTGCCGTCAAACATAAAATCTACATCCGGCTCTATACCATTCTCTGCCGCATATGAAAGAGCCATCTGAATTTTCAGGCACTCCATACGGGGATAATATTTAGAAAGAATTTCAGACCAATTCTTCTTTGCTCCATTTGCATCTACGCAGAATGGAGGTTGTTCGGATAATCTTTGAAAAACATTATCATCACCCTTATTTAATTGATAAAATACTCTGGTAATTTTTGAATTAGTACCACTCCCAACAGGAACATTACTCGAAATCCCCGCTCCAAATTTGTTCGGATCATGCAGATAAACCGTTCCGAACTTG
>CAVJPC010000189.1:0-3247 GCA_963651205.1 Bacteroidaceae bacterium | reverse complement strand
ACAATCGGGAAGTTATCATGTCCGTAATGCGGCAATGCTTGCTATCCGTAAGTATATGCAGCATAGTGAAGAACATGCTTTCCAGGTATGTCGCCTGGTAGAAGGCATGGCCAACTCTGATAAAGAAGCGGAACAGATGCTGTATACGATGGTGAGAGAGGAAATTAGCGATTAACGATAAGGTTGTGTCGAAACTTCACCACAGATTACGCAGGTTTTCACGGATTATCAACATCGATAATCAATGACTTAAAACTCACTCAGTGTCACTCTGTGCCCTCTGCGGTGAAGTCTCGACACCTTTTCATCGTCCGTCTTTATCGTTCGTCGACTATTGTCACATTGCTGATAAATACGCTATCATATCTTTTGTGCCCTTTTGCCCAGCGATTGTTGTCATAACAATCGATAAAGCGAAGACTTAAATCCTTTCGGATGGAATCCGGAATCAGTTGTTCCGCCGGTTTCTGTGAGATCAGAACAAACGGCAGGGCTTTTGTAATCTCTTCTTTATTGGTTAAATCCATGTCTCCGATCTTCTTATGTGCTTCGTATACCAACTCGATGCGTAGCACTTCGTCTTTACTGTGATAGAATGGCAGAGCTTTTAGCTCCGGGTTTTCTTGGGTAGCGCTGATGCTTTTGGGATCTGAGTTACTCACAAAACTTCCGATATAAGGCATTACAAACAACTCGGCAACAGCAAATAACGCTACGACTCCCATCAGGAAAGAGAAAGGCCGGAGCTTGAACGCAGAGCTGAATAGCCAAACTGCTACTGCCAGGAATAATACAGCCAACCATATGAACATCCCTGTACCTATCCGTCCTTCCCGGTACATGAAGAGATAGAGAGCAACGGGAAGGGCCAATGTAGCCACTACAATCAAATAAGCATTTATCCGGTAAATCACTCTGTCTTTCAGGTGCGGCATTTTCTGTTTAGCCTGTTGAATCCAATATACAAATAAGTATCCCATGGTCAGTGCGGCCGGCAATAAGATAGGAAGCAGATAGCGTGTCTTCTTTTCCGGGAGCAACGACAGGAAGAAAAGGATCAGTAACATCCAGCTCAGGCAGAACATGTACTCTTTGGATGCTTCGACCCGCTTTTTCCAGAAGGGCACTATCAGTGCTGTCAGTGTCAGCAGCGACCATACTCCTGTTTCCAGGAAAAACTGCCAGTAATAATACCAGGAACGTACGTTGTGGTTACTCCAGGAAGAAGACTCTTTGTGGAATACATAGGATGCCATCTCCTGGTGGCAGATGTATGTGTAGGCATACCACCATGTGCTGAGCACGATGCAAATAAAGATCATGGTGAAGAGTGCGGCCCATTTTCCTTTCATTCTTGTTTCCCTGCGATAGAATAAGAGGTAGGCACAAATGAACGGGAGAAGCAGGGCATAGAAAGATACGGGCCCTTTGCCAAGGAAAGATAATCCCATAAAAACGCCTGCGGCAATGAAAAGAGGCCACTTGCAGGCAGTTTGCCGCAAAGCAAGATAAAGATAATAAATAGCTCCCATCATGAATGCGTGGCAATAAATGTCCCAGGTAGCTGTACGTCCCATCAGAATGATATTATAAGAGGTGCACAAGATCAGGGAAGATACCAGGGCATAGGTTCGGTTGCCGGTCAGCTTCGTAGCAAACTTATAGAAAAAGAGTACTAACATGACGGCCGCAAGTCCGGCCATGGCTCGTTGCAAGGGAAGATTATCCGGCGAAATCACTTCTACCACGGCAGCAATCCATGTGGGAAGTGGAGGCTTCTCCAGTCGCAGCTCTCCGTTCATGGTAGGCACCAGCCAGTTATGGTCGTATACCATTTCGCGTGCAGTGACAATGTTTCTTGATTCCATGATGTCTGCAAAGATTGCGCCATTGTTTATAAAGAAAGAACAGCAGAACACAAGAAGTAATAGAGGCAAGTGCCAGCGATAATTTTGCGTGAAGGGGACTCTTGTCATAAAACATTTTTTTAGTGATTGGGTGCAAATTTACAGATATATTTTTGCTTTCCGCAAAAAACAATTAACTTTGTTGGCGCTAAAATAGCGCCGATATGGAAACTCAAAATGTGAAAGATACGGTACGGCAGATATTCACTGAATATCTAAATGCGAATGGACATCGCAAGACTCCTGAACGTTATGCGATACTGGATACCATATACTCCATTGACGGGCATTTCGATATCGATATGCTTTATTCGCAGATGATGAACCAGGAAAATTTCCGGGTGAGTAGGGCTACACTGTATAATACCATCATCTTACTTATCAATGCACGTCTGGTGATAAAACACCAGTTCGGCACTTCCTCCCAATACGAAAAATCATATAATCGCGAGACACACCATCACCAGATATGTACGCAGTGCGGTAGGGTCACAGAGTTTCAGAATGAAGCTTTACAGAACGCGATTGAAAATACCAAACTAAGTAAGTTTCAACTTTCGCATTATTCCTTATATATATACGGTATATGTAGCAAATGCGACAGGGCCAACAAGAGAAAAAGAGTAAATAATAACAATAAAAAAGAAAAATGAAAGTAGATGTTCTATTAGGATTGCAATGGGGCGACGAAGGTAAAGGAAAAGTAGTCGACGTCTTAACTCCGAGATATGATGTAGTTGCACGTTTCCAGGGTGGACCGAATGCCGGTCATACACTTGAGTTCGAAGGACAGAAGTACGTGCTTCGCTCTATCCCTTCGGGTATTTTCCAGGGAGATAAAGTAAATATCATCGGTAACGGTGTAGTGCTCGATCCGGCTTTGTTCAAAGCGGAAGCAGAAGCGCTGGAAGCATCGGGACACAACTTGAAGGAGAGACTGCACATTTCGAAGAAAGCGCACCTCATTTTGCCTACGCACCGTATACTGGATGCTGCCTATGAAGCTGCCAAAGGTGATGCTAAGGTAGGAACTACCGGAAAAGGTATCGGTCCGACTTATACGGATAAAGTAAGCCGTAACGGTGTCCGTGTGGGGGATATCCTGCATAACTTCGAACAAAAATATGCTGCAGCAAAGGCTCGCCACGAACAAATCCTGAAAGGTCTGAATTATGAATACGACCTGACTGAACTTGAAAAAGCCTGGTTTGAAGGTATCGAATACCTGAAACAGTTCCAGTTGGTAGACAGCGAACATGAAATAAACGGTTTGCTCGATGCCGGAAAATCCGTGCTTTGTGAAGGTGCTCAGGGAACTATGCTGGATATTGACTTTGGTT
>CAVJPC010000188.1:0-17330 GCA_963651205.1 Bacteroidaceae bacterium | reverse complement strand
AGTTGGTTCTTCAAAAGAAAAGCTTTATCTTGGCGGCGGTTATTACCATGCTCCCGCGGTATATGTGAAGGAGAACGGGGTTTGGCGGTTGAATTATATCTGTCGCGACTATCTCGGTAATATTACGCATATAACTGATAATTCCGGTAAGCTGCTTGCCGAATATAGTTATGATGCATGGGGCCGGATGCGTAACCCGGTCAATCAGAATGTTTACCTTCCCGGCAGCGAGCCTGATCTTTTGTTGGGCCGTGGCTATACAGGACATGAACATTTGTCGGTCTTTGGTTTGATTAACATGAATGCGCGGCTTTATGATCCGGTGCTTGGTCGTTTTCTTTCTCCTGATCCTTTTGTGCAGTTGCCTGACAACTTACGTTCGTTGAACCGTTACGGTTATGGCATGTGCAACCCGCTTTGTTATGTGGATGAGAATGGTGAGTTTTGGTGGATAGTTGCCGCTGCCGTAATTGGTGGAGTTGTGAATGCTGCAATTCATTCCGACCAGATAAACAGTGTGGGTTCTTTCTTCGGCTACTTCGGCGTAGGTGCTGCTGCCGGCGCTTTGGGAGCAGTAACCGGTGGCGCGATAGCCGGTGCTGTCGGTGGACTTTCCGGAGTGGCTGGCGGTGCTATCATCGGAGCGGGTAGTGGTGCTGCCAGTGGGGCTGTGTTTGGTGCAGGCAATGCTGCCATGGCTGGAGGAAACTTTGGTGATATAATGAGTAGTGGCCTGTCCGGTGCAGCTTCCGGCGCTCTTTCCGGTGCTGTTACGGGTGGTGCTTTCGGTGGTGCTGTCTCTTATTTCAAAGGTCAGAATGTTTGGACTGGTGCGGATATTGCAGCAGGCAGGAGCCAGTTTTCTTTCAAGAATACGCCGGTGGCAGGTGGAGTGAAAGCTCCTAAGGTGGCGGTAGAGCCGGATGCTATGCCGAATGCCAGTCAGCCTTCCAAACCGATGGCATCGATAGAAAAAACTTCAGAGATGAGCTTGGAAACGGTGACAGAACAAACAAGTTCTAAATATACGCGTTTTATTGTAGAACCTAATGGTTTTATACATGACATGAAACCAACAATAGATAGAATCAATACTGGAAAATTATATAGTTTTAGGAATGATGGTGCTGTCTATAATAATAAAGAAAACTTTTTGCCATCTTTGTCAGGTAGTAGTGTATACAAAGAATATGTGCATCTTATTAATCCGCAATTAGCAACTAGGCCGGGACCCATGAGAGTCATTGTGGGGGATAATGGCAAGTGGTTTACCCCTGATCATTATTTAACTATTATAAGGATAGAATTTTAAATAAATAAAAGCGAAAGAAATGAATGGACTCTTTTTTGTAGAAGATTGCAATGAACATGTATTATCAGGTGCATATCTAGCCTGTGTTTCTCCTGTTTATAATGTTCAGGATTTATATGTGAAACTCGCTGAGACTCTAGACTTTCCCAATTACTTTGGGGAAAACTGGGATGCATTAATAGATCTTTATCGAGATTTTACTTGGATAGAACAAAAAACTATTATTATTTTCCATAAGGATCTATCTGGGTTATCGGATTCAGAGTTGGAAAAATATTTAGGATGTGTTTTGATTTGTCTTGATACATGGAGTGATGGATTGGAACATTGTATTTCATTTGTTTTTTCCCATCAAGATGAAGGGAGAATTTTCCATATACTATCAGATAAAATAAATGAGATAAGGAAAGTATGATACTTTGTGGCGAAAACTTTGCTTTATTTTACTGGAAATTAGTTTGTAGATAAACAAATTATTTAACAGCTCTAGCATGGATACTTTTATGTTAGAGCTGTTTCTTATTTCAAGGGTCAGAATGTTTGGACCGGCGCTGATATTTCAGCAGACAGGAGCCAGTTTTCTTTCAAGAATACGCCGGTGGCAGGTGGAGTGAAAGCTCCTAAGGTGGCGGTAGAGCCGGATGCTATGCCGAATGCCAGTCAGCCTTCCAAGCCGATGGCATCGGTTGCAGAATCTTCGAACATATCTTTAGAAACAACATCTAGTGTTAAAGATATAGCGGATAGATTGAAATCTGGTTTACAAATACCTAAGTCTTATCAAGAATTTCGTGTTCAATTAATTGAAGGAGATTTTAAAATTGATTTTCGAGTAGAAACGCACAAGGGACTTGATAGAATTTTTCAAGACATGAATTTGCATCCAGATGATTATGTTAGGCATGCTAACATACAATTTTATAAAATGGTAGAGGTCAGTGGAAACCTATTAAAGTTCCAGGGACAAAAGACAAAGATTTCCATATCTTTCTAAATCTAGTAAATAAATATATAGAATAAAATGGATAAAGATAATTATGACATCTTTAAAGAGAAACTTTTAATGGATATTTTTGATCAAATTCCAAATAAAAGTATTTTAGCAATAGACGTACCAACGGATGGTGATTTTTTAGGAAGTTCGACTTTTAAACTTTTACAGAACTATCAGATATATGATTCATTTGTTGGGGATTGTATAAATCCTAGTTATTATTTTCTTGTGAAAAATGAATATTTACATATTTATAAATATGCCATAGCATCTGAACTACCAGCATATTTATGTAACTATATGATCTACAGTAGCAATATGTTTGAGCATGAAATTTTTGTTACTGTTTATGATGGGTGTATTTTTAATCTTTCAAGGAAAATAATAATAGATGATGATTTGATAAGTAACTGTGAAATTGAAGGTATATATATAAATAAGATGGATTTCATTTTATCATAAATTGAATTATATCTAACTGCTCTAATATGAATGTGAAATTTTATGTTAGAGCAGCTCTTTTAAAACAATTGAATGAGAATAAAATTAAGAAGTGAACTATTAGGCTATTTGAACCATAATTGGGGCAATGGGCAAAATGATTTTGAGAACCACTGCAGGGTCGATTTTTATGATAAGACTAAATCTGCAATCATAGATTTGGATGATGATATGGTGGATTTGATTTGTGATTGGGCAAATGAACAATTAGTTGTGAAAGGTTTTGATGGTAATTACGAATTAAATTCAGAAGGTAAAATATTGGATGAAATTGTAGATTTACTGACGGTGTAGCTGTTAATATAGAAGAACTATATTAATCTATTTTATTAGTCTAAATTAGGTAAGATGGTAGGTGCATTAAAAGCTATCTACCATCTTTCTTTTTTATGCCTAAAATAGGCATAAAGATTTGTTTCTCTAAAATCTGCATTTTGTCACTCCTTAGACCCATGATATGTTATTGGACTTTTGACATAATCTCATGTTGGAATCTCAAAACGATTTGGTTATATTATTAAGATTCAAAAATTATGGAACAAATTGTCCGATGGCATAGAAAAAACATTGAACTCGGTTCGGTTTGATAGTGAGATCTTTATGAATAACCACAATCAGTTTTGTTCAATCCGTTTGTTTAATTTTGAAGATATAGGATATTCAGGCTATATTCGCTTTAGGGTAGGACTGAAAGACTCATTTTTTCATGTATTGATAGACTGTGAGATGGGTATGGGTGAGTTTCTTTGTTTTAAGGAAGAACTCATTTTGCTAACCCAAGGTCAAATACAGGAAATTAGTTTATCTCCTTTAGGCGAGTTTATAAGGTTTAGCATAGTATCCATATCGATGATACAGCCTGAAAGGATATTTCACTATACCTCCTCCTTCCACCGTCCAGCACCCGTTGGACGCATTTTCAACAAGTACCAGATGCATTTCCAGCAAGCACCGGACGCATATCCGGCACTCGTTGGAAATAACTTTTTATATCGGCGCTAACTTTATTTCTCCGGCATCATCACAACTTCAATCCGGTTACCCTGCTTCAACAATCCTGCTATAAAGTCCTGCATCTCCCGGGTGGTAATCTTCTGAAGAGTTTCCTTGAAGTTCGTCGCCATATCCAGTCCGTTCATGGCATAGTCCTCCATGGTTCCTGCCCAATAGTTATTGTCATGGAAGTTTTCATCCGTCTGCTTCATCATGAATTCTTTCATTTTGTTCAGTTCCGATTCCGGAATGTTCTTTGCCAGGTCTTCCAGAGAGGCAATGGTAAGTTGCTCACTCGTGGTGCGTTTGTCCGGATTCAATCCGAAAACGGTTTGGATGGTGAAAGATTCTTTGTATGTCTTTATCAGATTGCCGTATGAATAAGGCGAGTAGGCTGCTCCCTCGTCTTCGCGGACGCGGTTCAGCAATTCATTGGCCATCAATTGTCCGGCAATGCTGATTTTGATGCGGTTCTCCAATGTGTAGGGCATGGCTCCACTCCATGTCATGGCCAAGTTGGCTTGGTTGTTTTCTGTTTTGCGGGTGAATTCCTGTGCTATGTGGCCTTTCGCTAATTCCTTTCCGTCATTGACGGCCTGTTCTTTCTTTCCGTTGGCAGGAAGGGTGGCAATGTATTGTTTCACATATTGACGCATTTGTTCCATATCGAAATTGCCACTGAAGATGAAAGTGAAATCGGCGGCATTGGCGAAGCGTTCTTTATAAATCTGTGACATACGGTCATAGTCCATCTTTTCCAGCATAGGCAATCCCATGATCATTGCTTTGGGATGATGCGCATAATTGATTCGCAGCAGTGAATCCTGAAAAATGTACTTAGGGTCTTGTGCCATATTTTTGAGTTGCGCCGCAACCATTTGTTTCACTGCTTCAAAGCCTTCTTTGTCATAACGTGGCTGGGTAAAGTTCAGATAAAGCAGTTGCATCATTGTTTCCAGGTCTTTGGGGGTGGCATTTCCGCTCATGCTTTCTTTATAGTCGTCTATAGACACACTTACCCAAGCTTGTTTGCCGGATAATATTTTCTGCAAGTCGGTCATTTTGAATTTAGACAGTCCGTTGGCACCCCATAATTGTGAGATGAGGGTTATATTAGGATAGTCGGCAGCCGGATAGAGTGATGCGCCGCCTTCACTCACCGCTTTCATTACGATTTCATTGTCTTTATAATTGGTGGGTTTGAGCCATACTTTCGCGCCGTTGGAAAGCATCAGTTCGGTATATCCCATGGCTTTGTTTTCCGTTTCGGAAAGAATGCTTCCGGGGGCGGGAAGCTCGCTCATCAACGGTTCGTTGACGGCATTGTCCTGATAAGCCTCTACAGGTGTGGCGGCTACCTCGTCAATGACCTTTTGCATGTCTTCTTTGGTAGGCAATACGACATCTGCTTTATCAGGACCGGTTGCCAGTATCACCAGGTTTTTGCCTGAAATCAATTGTTGTGCATATTGGTTGACAGCTTCTACAGGTAACATCGGGACAATCTGCTTCATCTTGTTATATTCATATTCAATGCCCGGAATAGGCTTGTTGTCTATGAAATTGCCAATATACGCCTGGGTATATGTGCTGTTCTTTTCTTTGGTCCGGTTGTTGTATGCTTTTTCCAGCAGACTCAGGTATTCTGTACGGGCACGATCGTATTCTGAGGCTGTGAATCCGAATTCTTTTATCTTTTTCAGTTCGGTCAGTGTTGAATTTAATGCTGCGTCATATCCTTTGTCGTTCACGACAGTCTGAATACTTACCGCTCCTTTGGTAGAGGCGCCCATATATCCACCTAACTGGCATCCTCCGCCGCCGAAGGGTGCATCCGGCTGCAATGATATTTCGTTGAGGCGCTGGTTTGCCATATAGTTAAATACATAGTTCATGTAATCGGTAATCAGCGAAGCGTCCGTGTTTCTCATCTCACGGGGGAGCAAGTCGTATTTTACCATCGTCATAATCAGACTATAGGGCATTTCCTTTTCTTTTTCGGCTACCAGGATGGGAGTGTCATTGTCTGCTATCGGATAATATTGGAAGGCTGCCGGGTTGGAAGGCATCCGGATAGGAGAGAATATTTCCTTGATTTTCTGTTCTGTGCGTTCTACGTCTATATCTCCTACTATGATAATGCCTTGCAGGTCGGGACGGTACCATTTTTCATAATATTCCCTCAGCACTTGGTGTGGAAAGTTATCAACAATATCCATTGTGCCGATAACCATATGGTTGGAATATTTGGAATTGGGGAAAAGTTCGTTGCCGTGTTTTTCAAGAATGCGCATGAAGGCATTGGAGCCGGTGCGCCACTCTTCATGAATGACTCCGCGTTCCTTGTCTATCTCTTCCGGGGCCAGTGTAAGGCCGTCCGCCCAGTCGTGAAGGATGAGCAGGCAGGAATCTACTACTGAAGTACGGGCCACCGGTACATTCATGATATCATAGATGGTCTTGTCCTGATAAGTATGTGCATTCAGGTTTACTCCGAATTTCACTCCTATCGTTTCCAGCCAGGTGAGCATGGTCTTGTCGGGGAAATGCTGTGTCCCGTTGAAGCACATGTGTTCCAGAAAGTGGGCCAGTCCGTTTTGGTTCTCGTCTTCCTGCACCGCTCCTACTTTTTGTGCAATGTGGAAATTGGCTTGTCCTTTCGGATACTCGTTGTGGCGGATGTAGTAGGTGAGTCCGTTGTCAAGTTTTCCCACGCGTACATCTTTGTCAACGGGGGTGGGAGGCATTTGCTGGGCAAATGTGTTTGCGTTGCATAACAGGATGATACCTGCTAATAAAGGTTTAAGAAATCGTTTCATTTTGTTGTAGATTTAGTTTTATAAAACAATTTAGTTTATCATATTGACAAAGATAGAGCTTCTTTTGTAATAGATTGTTCCTTTAGACTGTTTTTTTTAATAAAATGTAGAATATAAGGGCTGCTTCTAAAAAATGGTTTCCTTTTTTCCGTTAACGAACTCCCCCGGTTTCATTCCGAACTGCTTCTGGAAGCATTTGGAGAAATAGGAAGGATTATTGAAACCTACCATATAGCAAATCTCATTGATCCGGTATTTGTTCTCGGAGAGGAGTGTAGCAGCTTTTTTCAAACGTACCACCTGAATCAGTTCATTAGGGGTGATATTGGCCAATGTCTTTATTTTGGCAAACAGGCCCGAACGGCTGATACACAATTGTTCGGCCAGGAAATCTACGGATAATTCCGGATTGGAGAAATTCTCTTCTATGATTTCATTCATGCGGGTAAGGAACTTGTCGTCCATCGAATTGTTGGCAATGCTGTTCAGTGGCACCAGCGGCATCTTCGAGAATTTCTGACGCAGCAGATTACGCAAGTCCACCAGATTCTTGATACATGCTTCCAAGTATTGCATGGAGAAAGGTTTCTCTATGTAGGCGTCCGCACCACAATCCATCCCCTCTATCTTAGAGTTGGTATCTGTCTTGGCGGTCAGCAGGATGAAAGGTATGTGGCTGGTAGTCTGGCTGGCCCTTACCGCTTTGCAGAATTCCACTCCGTTCATGCGTGGCATCATCCAGTCGCTTACGATGAGTGTCACTTCGTTTTCTTTGAGCTTTTCCAATGCTTCCACACCGTCTTCTGCGGTGAGGATGCTGTATTTATCGGCCAGGCTGCCCGAAAGGAAATTCAGCATCTCTTCATTATCATCCACAATCAGCATGGCCGGCTTGTGCTTGAGAGGGGCGGTAGGAAGGCTTTCCTGCAAGATGCCTTCGGGAATGGCGGGATTATTTAATACCGCTGTGTTTGTTTCCTGTGACAGGATCTGCGCCTGCTCTACAGGCAGTGTTACAATGAAGGACGATCCCTTGTTAACCTCAGATTCCACTTCAATGCAGCCGTTGTGTGATTCTACAATACTTTTGACAATGCTGAGGCCGATACCTGTTCCCGGCTTATTATCCATAGCCTGATAGAACGGATGGAATATCTTCTTTTGTTCTTCCTTGCTGATTCCTATTCCGTTATCTGTCACCCGGATTATAAAAGTATGTTGTTCCGGCTGTACGATACAGGTAAGGGTAACTTTATCTTTTGTGTATTTGCTGGCATTGGTCAACAGGTTGCTGACTAGTTTGGTTACCGCCTCACTGTCTACTATAGCCGTGAAACCGGCATCAGGATATTCCACTGTAAGCTGCGCTCCGTGTTGGGCGATGAAAGGTTCGAAACGTTCACAAACCGCTTTGAGCAGTTGGTAGATATTCTGGGAAGCGAACCTCATTTTCATGCCTTCCTGCTCCACTTTCCGGAAATCCAGCAATTGGTTTACCAGAAATAACAGACGCTGGCTGTTACGGTCAATAATATTCAGATCATCGCGTACCGTAGACGGCAGGGACACGGGGGATTTCATTATTTTCTCCAACGGGCCTATGATGAGGGATACCGGTGTGCGTATTTCATGGGCTATCATGGTGAAGAACTTGATTTTGGCTTCGTGCACCTCTTTTTCCTTGTTGGCATTCAGTTTGTTTATTTCAGCCGTATGTTTCTTTTCCGTCCGTTTTATAATGAAGCGGATGAAGAAGCCGAAGGCTATGCATACCAATACAAAATAGAGCAGTTTGGAGGCTGTGCACCAATAAAAAGGGGGATGGATCGTGATTTTCAGACTTGTGCCTGTTTCATTCCAAACTCCGTCATTATTCGTTGCTTTTACTTTGAAAGTGTAGGTTCCCGCAGGCAGGTTGGTATAGGTAGCCTTGTTTTGGGAGCCGACATAGTTCCAATCCTTGTCAAATCCTTCCAGTTTGTAAGCATATTGATTTTTGGAAGGAGTGCAGTAACTTAGTGAAGCATACAGAAGGCTGAATACATTGTCTTTATAGGAAAGTTCCAGTTCTTTTGTCTGATGCAAAGCGGTGGGCAGTATTTTTTCACCCACCTGTATTTCCTTATTATATATTTCCAGCCCTGTAATAATGACCGGAGGCAGCACTTGGTTCGTCTTGATCTGATAAGGATAAAAGGCATTGAATCCATTGACGGAACCGATGTATATTTTCCCGTCCGAGGTCTTTAAGCCTGCATTAGGCAGGAACTGGTCGCTTTGTAAACCATCACTTTTGGTAAAGACCTGGCATCCCTCTCCCGGCACATAGCGAACCAGTCCTTTAGTGGTGGTGAGCCACAAAATGTGCTGGTCTTCAAGGATACTGCAAATATTCAGGCTGGGTATATGAAGCTGAACCGGTTCGAATGTATCTGCTTCTGCATGGTATTTGCATAGTCCGTTCATGGTACCAATCCACATTTGTCCGTTGTTGTCTATCAATGTACAGTTCACCTGGTCATTGATTAATGCTCCTTGTGTGTGGCTGTACTTATAGTTTTTCCAGATTTGCTTCACCGGATCATATTTAAACAATCCTTTTCCCTGGGTGGAGAACCAGAGATTTCCTTTGGTATCCTGATCGATATCGATTGTCAGGACTCCAAGATCTTTTACTCGGATAAAATGGTCTTCCTCTCTGTTGTATAAGTTTATTCCGGACATGGAAGCAATCCAGATACGTCCTTCCCTATCCTTATAAATGGCGTATGAGCTGCTGCCATCCAAGGTGTTCGGGTTGCTTTGGGAAGACGAATATGTCTTGAACGTACCGATTGGAATATTCAGTACATTCACTCCGCCAGTATAGGTACCAATCCATAAATTATTACCATCCATGCAGAGGGCGTGCACATTGTGATAAGAAAGGCTGTTTTTGTTCTTGTCCGGTAAATAATGAGTGAAGTTTCTGTCTTTAGGAGAATAACAATTCAAGCCTCCGTCATCCGAAGCTATCCAAATATGTCCGTATGGATCCTCGCAGAAATTTCCTATCACGTTTCCATTGACAGAATTAGAGAAACGTGAATAGGCGAAACTTTCAAACTGTCCTGTGTTGGGCGATATATAATTTATCCCTCCATAGTATGTCCCTATCCAAATTCCTCCTTCCCGATCCTTGACAATGGGGTAAACAAAGCGGTTGGATAACGAATACGGGTTGGTTTCATTTTCCGTGAAAAGATGATGTTCTCCGGTGATGGTATTGAAGAGAAGCAGACCGTCGTCCGAACCGACTAACAGCTGGTGAGGAGCATATTCCATCATGGAGTGGATATGCATAACCCCTTTCCCCTCGGTGGGATGCAGGTAGGTCGTTGTCTTTCCGCTATATTTATCAATTTTCTGTAGTCCGCATTCCCAGGTTCCCAGCCAGAAGGCGTGTTCGGAATCTTCCAGCATGACAAGGGAGTTGGAGTCATGTTTTTTATTTTCATAAAGAAGGGGAAAAGGTTCGAACGTATTATCTGCTTTATTCAGTTTGGATACGGCTGAGTTTCCCCAATTGGTAATGGCCCATACCTGATTTTCACTATCAATTAAAATACTGGCCATTAATCCGTTGGCATCTCTGAATTCATATTGTTCCAGGTGTTGTTTGGCAATATTATACTTAAATACACCTTGTCCTACGGTGGAGAACCACAGATTGTTATCTTTATCTTTCGTGATATGGTTTACATTCGTATGGATGCCGGTGTGGTTGGCAGTGGTAAGGTCAAACGGTACAAAAGTCTCTGTGGCATGATCGAAAATATAGATTCCTTCGTCCGTACCCACCCAAATATGATCGTTGTTATCAAAGAGTGATGAAACATATCCATTGGTTCCCTGGCTGTCAAATTTGTATAATTTGATAGTTTTGCCATCATACCGGTTCAGCCCCTCGTCAGTCCCTATCCAAAGAAAACCATACTTGTCCTGGATAATGGCGCGTACCGAGTTGGAGGATAACCCATCTTCTACCGAGAAGTGTCGGAATCGCAAATCATTTGGTATAGCGTATGAAACTATGACTATGATTATGTTCAGTATTAAAAGTAGTAATCTTTTCATAGTACGGATATATTTTCCTAATCTTATGCAAGATTAATACTTTTCCGCAAAAGAACCGAAAAAATAAGTTGAAAAATAGTGGAATAATGTTCTTTTAATGGTTTGGCAATCCGCTTCCCGTTACTTTTATCCTATAGGGCCATTGTGCATCTTTCTCTCCGGGCTCCGGATTCATCCGGTGTTCCGTCGGAGCTCCCATCACTACCAGCCATAAATGGGTCAACTGGGTCTTTTCAGGGATTGTATAGTTGATTACTCCTTTTGTATCACTTTTCATTTCTCCGTAGATGGATTTGCCTTCCTGTGTTATGCCAACCATACCATATCGCCAGCCTGCTTTCTCGGGATGAATGGTAATGTATCCCTCTCTGCCCGCTTCCCCGCAGAACTCAACCGTTACCACGCTTCCCGGTCGGGGTATGGACAGGGGAATAGCGTTGAAGCCGTAGTTCTCGGGACAGTTTTCCGGAGCAATCCGGTACCAGCCGCCGTCAGACGGGGCCATCTTGCAGGTATATTGATTGGCGTAAGGACGTGTCTCCTTCCATACCCGTTCAAAATCCCAGTTGATGAAATGGCGGCAGGCGTCGAACATCTCGTCGCAGAATTGCTCCTGAGTTTGTTCGGTCAGCCGTTTGTAGGTGATAACCGGATCTTCCCCTCGTTTTCCCTGCCGATATAGTTCGGCAATAAAAGGTAATCCGCGTTTGGTTCCCCAATATTCAAGTACATAGGGCGAATGATAAATGTTCTCCAGATGGAGGTATGCCTTGTGTGTCAGCTTCATAAAAGCATCCCAGTGATATTTTTCATCGGTTATCCATTCGGGGTTTACCTGCCAGAGCATCCATTGCGAGGTCATTTCAAAGAATCCGCAGCCTCCCCAGGCTTCTCCTTGCCCGTCACAAGAAATTTGTGACTGGAAGCTGTGTCCCAGTTCGTGAGCGATGCAGTTCAGTTTCTCATCCTGCACGCGATTGGGAGCAATCCATAAGGCTCCGATTTCTCCGTCATAATCACCTCCATAAGCCGTACCTTCCAATGAGTAGTTTATCATGACCATCATGCGGTATTTGTCACATTTCGAACCTTCTTTTGCAAACTGTAGAGTGTGATAGAAGTAATTGTAAAAGCTTTCCAGTTTTTCTTCCAGGTTGGACAGGTTTACCGTCATGGGATGTCCCTCCAGCTGAGGCGGATTGGAGAGGTCGGTGCCGAAGCCCTTCTCCCAGAAGATGGCAAAGTTTTCTGTATATGCCATGCGGTGAAAGCTCCATTTGCTTTCAGGGTTCTGTAAATCCATGCCTTGCAGGTCTTTGGGGAGGTAGATGGACTTGCCGGGTGGCAGGGGGATATTGGTATTGGTTTCTTGTGCCTTGGAACAGGAACTGATTAGTAATGTCAGAAATAATAAGAAGATATGTTTGTTCATATAATCGCTTTTTTAAAATTACAGGGGCGCAACTTTTACCTTTCGCTCCTGTAATTTATTTATGATAATCAGAGAATCGCTATCTTTTATTCATAAGGTGCTGCATCCAGTAACTTCGATTTGTTCAATTCGTAACGTGGAATAGGCCACCAATAATTCTTTGAGGCATCAAAAGCACGTTGTTGTACGACTTCAGGATTATGATAATACACCTTAGCACCGTTTTGTAATTTATAAATCTTCAATCCGGTAGGCCAATTCTCTTTGGAATATGTTTCTTCCATTTTCTTCCAGCGGCGTAGGTCAAAAAAACGCTGACCTTCGAACATCAGTTCTACGGTACGTTCATATTCATATTCAGCCCGTATGTCCTTGCCCGTAGCATCCGGCAATAATGCGCGGTTTCTAATCAGGTTGATATATTTCAGAGCTTCGGCAGTATTGCCCAGTTCTATCTGACATTCTGCATAGTTCAAATAGACCTCCGCCAGTCTGAAGAAGAACCACGGAGTAGTGTCTACTATTGTGTCGTCATAGAAGTCGATATGTGACGATAAAAACTTACGCATGTTATAGCCTGTTTTTGTTCCATTCCACCAAGTTTCTCCTGTACGTGAATCTTTTCCGGGAATGACACCTTCGGCTCCTGCTTCAAAGATCTCGACAGGACGATTTGAATCTCCATATCCCCATAAGGCTCCATCGTAGAAAATATTGGCTTTCAAACGGATTTCCCGATCTTCCCAGGGATTGATATCAGAAGCCTGTATAGTTACTTCTTTTTGTGTTGCTTCTCCGGTATCAGCATCAATGGTGGTTTGCAAAATATTGAAAGGCTTGGTTGCAGCCGGCTTATAAGGTGTGCCGTCAGCATTTTGGAATAGTTCGACAATTCCGTAGGTAGGTTGCCATGTCCCCCAACCTTCATAACCATTTCCCGGACCCGACGGGGCTTGCATGATAAGGCTGGAACTGTTTCCGGCAATACCCTTCTCATCATAAAGTTTTTCGAATATGACTTCCGGATTTTTTGGATCTAAGAATAAATCGGCATAATCGTCACTATTTGATATTTGTTTCAGTGAATAAATCCCAAGGTCAATGACAGCTTTATTTGCATCAGCGGCTGCTTTCCACTTTTCGGCAGAGGGCGTGCCGAACAGCGGACTTGCTTTATAAAGCAATACTCGTCCTTTCAGAGTCAGGGCTGCTCCTTTGGTCGCACGACCAAAATCGCTGGCATCTTTATAGGTCAAAGGAAGCAACTCTGCTGCCTTGTCACAGTCAGCTACAATAAAATCGGCTACATCGTCCATCTCGGCACGGCTTTCTGTAAACTCCGAATCAAGGTCGAAAGTGTGGTCAATCAATGGAACACGGCCATACACACTGTAAAGATAATGATAATAGAAAGCACGCAGAAAGTATGCCTGGCCTATTATTTGATTTTTCCATTCTTGTTCACTGTCTGTATGGGCAGGAGTATCTGCTATGTCCTCTAGCAATTGGTTACATAGCTTGATGCCGCCATAATAATGGGCCCATGTATTTCCTTTACCTTCCGTCCATCCTGTGTTATAGTCATCACATGATACACGTCCCTGGGTGTATGTACTTGTACCATAATCGTGCATATGATAAGTTTCATCGGTATAGTTGCAGAACATTACGCCGTTTACGTTTTCTGCTTCAACGCGAAGGTAACAATAATTCAGAAAACTTTCTGCCAAAGCCAGATCGCCCCAGACGGCTGCATCTGTATATGAGTCTAATGGTTTTTGGTCCAGAATGTCTGAACACGAGGGCAGTCCAAGGGTTGCCAGTGCGAGGGCTGCACTGATTAATATATTTTTCTTCATGCTCTTTTTCATTTTTAGTAAGGTCAATTAAAATGTAATATTCGCTCCGACAGTTATCATACGTTGCAAAGGATAACCTTTTACACCACCCGATTCTACCAGATAGCCGTCTGTATTTCTGAACATTCCGGCTTCAGGGTCACAGATATTCATGCTGTCAATGGTGAAGAGGTTGTTGCCATTGATGTAGATACGTGCATTTTCTATACCTACGGTTTTTGTCCACATTTTGGGGAAGGTATAACCTAATTCAATTGATTTCAGGCGTACAAATGAAGCATCACGTAACCACCATGTAGACCCTACACCATTCCACGCGTCACCATAAGTCTGCTTGATGAACGCACGCGGCCATTTGGCATTTGCATTTTGTTCAGCTGAGTTTGTTTCGATCCAGCGTCCTTTATAAAAGTCTGTAGCCATATTCATGGTAGGCTGGATAAGCTGTTCGGCATCAGCCTGTCCCTGGAAGAATACATTCAGATCCCAACCTTTCCACGCTCCATTTAAAGTCAGACCAAAAATTATTTTGGGAGTGGCTGATTTGTCCATACGGACAGCATCATCCCAAGTAATTTTTTTATCACCATTGGTATCTTGATAAATCAAATCACCGGGCTTGGCACCTGCAATATGAGGGGTGTTGTCCACTTGTTCTTGTGTTTGATAGATTCCTAACGCCTTATATAGTACCATTCCGTCAATAGGATGACCGGTGCGGCGCTGCCATTCAGGAGTAGAGACGGCTTCGTCTTCATATACCACCTTGTTGTTGGCGTAAGTAAAGTTTCCCGTTATTCCCCATGAAAAATCGCCGGCACGGTCACGATAGGTTGCAATGACTTCCAGACCGTGATTCTTTACCTTACCCAAATTTTCGGCCGGGAGAACCAGTCCCGAGTAAGTAGGGATAGAAGCGTTACGGGTGATCAGAATGTCATTACGGCGTGACTGGAAATAATCGAAATCTAGTCCGAACTTGCCGTCAAGGAATTGGGATGAGAAACCGATATTCCAGGTTTTTGCTTTTTCCCATGTGATTAGAGGATTGGCAGTACGGGATTCATAGATAGCTTTCACAACTTCATCACCGAAACACATGGAACTGGTTTTACTCAGGTCAATGAATTTGTATTGTGACATATATTGATAGGCGGTAACATTGTCATTACCCATCATACCCCATGAACCTTTCAATTTGAAGAAGCTTATTACACTTTTCAGGGGTTGGAAGAACTCTTCTTCCGACATGATCCAGCCCAGTGAGAATGCAGGGAAAACACCCCAGCGATGTCCCGGGGCAAAGTTCATGGACCCGTCATAACGCATGGTGAATTCAGCCAGATACTTATCTTTGTAGGCATAGTTAATACGTCCGAAGTAATTCTGGCGTGCGGTTACATCCGAACTGCCGCCATTGTCTTTATCTTTTGCCACATCACTTCCTGCAAATATTTCAGGAATAGTGGTCGAAAGGTAGTTTGTACGATAGGCTGAAATACCGGTATAATCATATTTACTTTGTTCATAGGCAACAAAGGCATCAACGTGGTGGCCACCTTTGAAGTCGTGGCTATAACCTAAACGCGCGTTCAATGTAATAGTCTTGTCTTTATTAAACCATTGATTGACACTGATGGAGCCGGTAGCGTCACGTCTGTTGTTGTAAGTATCAGTTGCGGCATCATATTGATAGACGTCATAAGGCTGGTTCATCTGCTTGCCGTCATTATAATGGAAGTCCAATGCAGCATAGCCTTCCACATACAATCCTTTGGTAATGACATCCAGATCTATGCGGAGTCTTGGCTTCAGGTTAAGCGTGCTGTAAGTTGTCTTGTTAGTACCCGGTATGTCGGTCACTTTTACAGCTGCATTATTGGTTACGCCATCGTAACCTGCACGCAGCAGTCCGTTAGGATAATAAGGAGCTGCCATTGGGTTGGTGGTCAGGAAATAGCCAAACAAGTCTTCTGTAGAATAGACGCCCCGGTTCCTAACTTCCTGCCGCCCCAGTATGTCAATACTGAACTTTATTGCTTTCGTGATTTTTGCATCCAGATTGGTGGTGAACTGATATTGGTTATAATCTTGTACCCCTTTTTTATAAATGGCATCTTGATACATATATTGTGCAGAGGTATAGAATGAAATTTTGTCGTTACCTCCACTAATGGCCAGGCTGTGTTGAGTCTTGGTTGCCCAATCCTTTGCCACTTCTCCCCACCAGTCGGTGTTTGCGTAGCGGATAGGATCTTCACCGCTTTGTATTTTTGCCAATGCTTCGGCGGAATAAGTGGCGGCCTCACCATGTCCGGCATCATATTCATTTACATAAGTGGCATATTGGTAAGAATCCAACATTTCAGGAATGCGGGTTGGTTGGGAGAAAGATACATTACCGCTATAGTTGATTTTTACTTTGCCTTCGCTACCCCGTTTGGTCGTAACCAGGATAACCCCATTGGCGGCACGTGCCCCATAGATAGCAGCTGAGGCATCTTTCAATACAGAGATAGATTCAATATCTTCGGGATTGAGCCGGCTGAATGAACGGTCGGCGATACCGTCTACGACAATCAGGGGAGAGGTGCTTCCCAATGTTCCTTTACCACGGATAAGGATGTCGGCATTATCCTCACCCGGTTCGCCTGAACGTGTATTGGCAATGACACCTGCCGTTTTGCCGGCAAGTGTATTGGTAAGATTCGTTGCGGCCACTTTTTTCAGTTCCTCACCGCCTACCTGTGATACCGAACCGGTCAGTGTAGCTTTCTTCTGAGTGCCATAACCTACCACCACTACTTCATCAAGCATTTCCGAATCTTCTTTCAAGCTGATGCCAAGTGTCTTTTTTCCATTTACGGGAACTTCCAGTGTTTTATATCCCACATAGGATATGACCAGCGTGGCTTTAGTGGGAACTTCCAGCGTAAAGTTACCGTCGAAGTCAGTAATAGTGCCATTGGTTGTGCCTTTTACTATGACACTGGCACCTATGACCGGTTCTCCATTTGCGTCTGTTATCTTACCGTTGACAGCACTGCTTTGTTGTACTATCGCGGTCGCTTGGATATTCTCCCCCGGTGCTGCCCATACAGGACTGACTCCTGCACCTGCAACAAAGAAAAGACAGGTTACAGCCCCCAGCAATGCTCTGCTGAACAAGGCCCGATTCTCATGTGTTTTCATATACTTTTTTATTTATAAGGTTTATATCTTAGTTTACTTTCCATTCAATCACCCCTCCGGAGACTCCTTTCTGCAATTGTGCTGCAATTTTAAGCCCCTTTGTTTTGACAGG
>CAVJPC010000187.1:0-11533 GCA_963651205.1 Bacteroidaceae bacterium | reverse complement strand
CACCTATCTGAATAAAAGACCTTTCACGCATGGCGGCTATTTCCGCTTCCCGTTTTTGTAAGTCTGCTTGAACTTTCTCGTTTATTTGAACTACCAGTCCTTGCAATTGTCTGTTGAGTTCCGCATTTCGTGCGTCAAGACTGTCGGTATGTTCCGATAAACGGCGGCTTTGTGCCTGTTGTTCAGCTATCATATTCCGATTAAGAGAACGCAACATCGTAGTAGTCGCAGTTGGTTTCGCTTCTTCCTTTTTGCCAAAGATGCCCAAGAAACCCTTGCGCTTGGATTTCTTGGGCTGTTCCTGCACACTCTTCTGCACGATTACAGGCACTTGACTGGTTATCTTATCGTTGATGGCTTGTTGCTGTTCAAATACTTGTACGATTCGGTGCATCTGCCGTTCCTTATCTTCGAGAAGAAGGCGTACACTATCAATACGTTCTGCTGGATAGATAGCCTTTAAACGGCAGAGCATACTGTCCATTGCCATATGTTTGGTATGATAATGTTCCAGATCTTTATCATCCCATTCCAATATAGTTTCACCCAATAGAGAAAACTCTATCAGTTTAATATGTACATCGTTTATCTCTTTCCGTAACTCGTCAATCTGTCGGTTGTCTGATTCCAAATTTTCTATTTCCTGCCATTCATGATTCCAAGTATAGACGATTCCGCCAATTAACAACGTAATCAGGAAGTATCCGGAAGCAACTATTTTTTGAATCTGTTTCATTATATGTTTACTCTTGTATTAGTTTTATTTACAATGAATATACTTACTTCATACAGCAACCACATCGGCAAAGCCACAAGTGATAGCGTGAACACGTCCGAAGTTGGCGTGATGATGGCTGCCACTACAAGAATAATTACGATGGAGTGTTTACGGTAGCGGCACATGAAGTCGGCTGAGAGTAACCCCAATTTAGCAAACAGCCATGATAAAATCGGAATCTCGAATACAATACCCATTGACAGGCACATCAGCACAAGGGTCGAGATATAGGAATCAAGCGTAATCAGATTGGCAACGTCCTCGCTGACCTGATACATACCTAAGAATCGAAATGTCAGCGGGAAAATCAGAAAATAGCTGACCAATATTCCGACCACAAACATAACATAACCTCCGCCGACTACCCGCATAACGTATTTCCGTTCGTTGGTATATAGAGCCGGAGATACAAATCTGAACAATTGGTAGATAATGTAGGGTGACGCACACAGTACGCCGGCACACAATGCCGTTTTCATGTGGATGATGAATTGCTGCGCCAGTCCCGTGTTGATGAGCTGCACGGCAAAACTTCCGGTTTTACCACCAGCCCACGCCGCAATTCGGTTGAAAAGGCGATACGTTACGAAGCCATCGTTCTTCGGAGCGAGAACAACAGCAAACAGCTCCTCTTTGAAACAAAAGGCGGTGATACCGAACACGGTGACAATGGCAACGATTTTAACAATCGCCGCCCGCAGCACGTTGAGATGTTCCCAGAAGGATTGTTTGTCCGTGTTCGCGGCCATCCGTTATTCTTTCTTCACCGGTTCTTTCTCGATTTCTTTCTCCATATTGTTCATTCCCTCCTTGAATGAACGGACTCCCTTACCGAGACCTTTCATCAGTTCGGGAATTTTCTTGCCGCCGAAGAACAGCAGCACAACCAACGCAATCAGCAGCACTTCCTGCATACCCAGACCGCCTATGAATAAAGGTGTTATCATCATTTCTTCACTTTTAAGTGGTTAGAATCCTAATTTCTCGATCCACGTGCGGATGGTTTTCTCATCGGCACGATTGAATAATCGTCCATCTTTCCAGTTCAGGACAGGATAACTTTTCTTCAATGCCGCCACACTTCCTACCAGTGTGCTGCCTCCGGAGGTGGCAAACGGAATGACGGTTTTGCCTTTCAGATCGTGGCTTTCGATGAACGTATTGATAATGCGCGGTGCAAGGTTCCACCAAATGGGATAA
This sequence comes from Bacteroidaceae bacterium, assembly GCA_963651205.1. Lineage (GTDB taxonomy): Bacteria > Bacteroidota > Bacteroidia > Bacteroidales > Bacteroidaceae > Phocaeicola. Next base: position 9,555 of record CAVJPC010000187.1, on the reverse strand, counting down.
CCGATGAAAATGACATCGTAATCGGCAATGTTCTCCTTTCTGCTCTTGATTGCCGGGCGCGATTTCGGGTCGTTCATCTCTACCGAGCTGCGCGACTGCTTGTCGTTCCAGTCGAGGTCGGCACTCGTATATGATTTAGCAGGCACAATCGCATAATGCTCTCCGCCTGTAACATTTGCCAGTTTTTCGGCAGCTCGTGCCGTCGTTCCCGTCGCCGAAAAATAGGCTACCAGTATTTTGCTGTTTGATTTTCCTTTGCTCATATCCTGTCTTTGTTGTGCGTCAGTGGCGGTCGCCATGCCGACCACCGACAGCAATATCAATAAGAACCTATACATGATGTCTATTATTTGAGTTTGTCATATTCTTCATCGGTGACCGGTTCCAGCCATTCATTGGAAGTGTTCTCACCTGAGACCTCGAATGCAAGGTGAGCGAACCAGCTGTCGGCTGCCGCACCATGCCAGTGCTTCACGCCGGCAGGAATGTGGATGACCGTGCCGGGCAAAATCTCTACCGCCGGTTTGCCTTCTTCCTGATACCAGCCACGTCCGGCCACACCGACGAGCATCTGACCGCCGCCTTTCGTGGCTTTATGGATATGCCAGTTGTTGCGGCAGCGCGGCTCGAACGTCACGTTCGAGAACGGAATCTGCCCGGTCGAAATCCGTGCGAGGTAGCTGTTGCCGGTGAAATATTGCGCATAAGCCGTGTTGGGTTCGCCGATGGGGAAAATCATTTCGCGCTGGAACGCTGCTTTTGCGTTCTCACCGGTGGTGTCTTCCACCCATACGTCTTTGGCGAGACGGAATGCCGCCCAAGCCTTCGGCCAGCCTGCGTAAAAGCCGATATGGGTGATGATTTCGGCGATTTCGGTGCGGGTAATGCCGTTTTTCTTCGCCTCCTGAAGATGGTAGGTAAGCGAAGAATCAGTCAGCCCCTGACTGATGAGCGAGGTAATCGTTACCAGACTGCGGTCGCGAAGACCGAGCTTGTCGGTGCGGCTCCATACCTCACCGAAGAGGACATCGTCGTTGAGTTCCGCGAATCTGGGAGCGAACTCGCCTAATTGGTCGCGCCCTGCTGTCTGTACTATCTTTTCCTGTGCCATAATATTAAATGTTAAAACGATGAATACTGAAATTAAAATGATTCGGTTCATGATTCTTTATTGAATGAAGTTATTGATTCGGTTTGCGGAGTTGAGCGGCGTTTGGTCGGACAACACCAATGACTTGACCATGTGCAGCGTTCCCTGTTTGTACTTTTGGAAGTGTTCGGAGGCGATGTGCTTCTCGTAAGCCTCTTTACTTACGTAGGTCTCAAGAATGGTTACCTTGCAGGGATTCTCCTTTTCGCTGACGGCGTACATCGTCAATACGCCCGGTTCGGTACGCAAGGAGGTTTCGCCCACCTCGGTCGCGTATTTCATGTATTCGTCGAGATGCTGTGGGTAAACCTCGATTTTCGACAGGCGCACGATACCGTCGGCGGTCATCGGCTCTTTGGCACACATTCCCGGCTGCTTGTCTAAGTTCAGGCATTTGCCGATAATCTCTCCGGTGGAGATGTAGGAATAGGTCGGAAACTCGAACAGCACGGGTTTCAACCGTGTATAGTCGAGTTTCCCATCAGCGTCGAGTACATCGGGAGCAGCGTAAGTGTTGGCGACGGAGCAGATGAAGTTGTCGAAGCCTTCGGTTTCGTAGATGTCCACCACGGCGCACTCCATCGTCAGCGGCGAGGCGTCGATTACGGGCGTGCCGTTCTCTCCCCAATGGTATTCGAATACGTTTGATTTATCGACCGACGTGCCGCTCACACTGCCCACATAGTCGGCTTTCGGCAGCATTTCTCGACTGACAAGGTTGATAGAAAGTTTTTTGGAAGCTTTTATCCCTTGATTGGTATGATGGCTTTTGCTCATGCTCACGAGAATCCGGTCGTGACCGATGATACCCGTATGCCCCACAACGAGCCAGTTCACCTTGCCCCCGACCTCCGCACCGACAACGGTCATCGGTTTGGGATAGAGGGCAAGCAGGTTTCCGATATTCTTCTTTTCTGTTTCCATGATATTTGGGTGATTCATTTTATTTTTCTCTGTCGTGCTGCATGATAACAGCCCGAACAAAAACACTACACTTAATAAAATTCGCATCATATTCTTTCGTTATTCCAGATTGACTTGATAAACTTTGCCGGAACGCCGCCCACGACCGTATTGGCCACTACGTCTTTTGTAACGACCGCGCCTGCCGCAACAACGGCATTGTCGCCGATAGTCACGCCTTGCAGAATGGTAGCGTTCGAGCCTATCCAAACATTCCTGCCTAATACGATAGGTGCAGGATAAGTGGATTTCCGCTCTTCGGGTGCAAGACCGTGGTTGAGCGTGGCAAAGACCACATTATGACCTATCTGGCATCCGTCGCCTATCATGACTCCACCGTGGTCTTGAAAATGACAACAGGCGTTGATAAACACATTTTCGCCTACGATGATGTTTTTCCCGAAATCAGCATAAAGCGGTGGAAATACACGAAGCGATTGCGGTACTTCATAACCGAACAATTTGGACAACAGTCCGCGTACTTCATCCGGCGTATGGTAAGCCGTATTCAGACGGAAAGTGACGCGACGGGCCTCGTTGCTCATCTCGTCCATAAAACGGTGAATTTCCTCCGTATCGAGAGGCTTCCGTGTCTTTACGTATGTCTTGAAATCTTCTACCGTCATATTTATTGCCTTTCAAATTTTACTGCTATATCTCCTCCTATATTCAGAGCTTCGATGCCATTGCTGTCGATACGACCGATCTTTATCAGGTCGTTGCTATGCGACCAGTTCTTGCAGAAAATCGCCACGTTGTCCCACGGCGCATAAATCGTGATGTCGCCGGACGTGGGTGCACAGCCGCGTGCCACGCCTTCGGTCGTCAGAGCAGGATCGGGATAAAAGATTTTCTCAGTCGTGTTATTGTAATCATTTAGTGTAACCTCCAACGGCAGACGGGAAAGAAAATCCCTGCCTGCCGCATTGTCCTCCATCGTAGCGGTAATCGTACGGTCGCCGACCGAAATTTTCACTTTCATGGATGTTTCTCCCGGTGTTTCCGGTTCTTCCCTGCTCGCTCCGATTACTTCGAGCCATGCCGGAACGCAGGTTGTCATTTGGGAGAGGGTCGAAGAGGTCAATAGCAATGACTGTTCTATAATCGTTGCATCTGGGCACAGAGTGCGTGCTTCACTAACCGACGTGGAAATGCCGCTGCTGCCGCTGGTGGCGAACAGTGCGATTCGTTTTCCGGTGAGTTTTGAGGCATGGGTGTGAAGGAACGTCTGCATCGGTGTCGCCATGCTGCCGTACCAAATCGGGTAACCGACGAACACGATGTCGTAATCGTCGAAACTTTCTATCGAAGTCTTGACAGGTGGATAATTACCCTGACGGATGGCTGCCAGTTCTTCCTGCGAGCGTTCCAACATGGTGTTGTAGTCATTGTCGTATGCCGTTTCCGGCTCTACTTCGAGAATGTCGCAGTCGAGTGTCGTCTGAATCAGTTGCGCCACACGCTCGGTATTGTTCGTGCGGGAAGCATAAAGGACAAGGTAACGGCCGTTCCCGCCGGGGGCAGGCGTGTCGGGATTATCGTCGGAATCATCACCGCCACCCGGATTTTCCGGCTGTTCAGGAGTGAACGGCTCATCAGAACCGCCTCCGCAAGCCCCCATAGACAAGGCGGCAAACAATAAAAACGGAATCAATAAAATCTTTTTCATAATTTATACTCTTTATTTGTCGATTTGGCTTTCGGTGAACGGATCGGCACGGTGGCCCATAAGGTCGATCGTAGAATATTCCTTGTCGAACTCCTCCATTTCGTAGGGAGTGAGACGAGCAGTAGCTGCACCGAGAAAATCATCCAGATGGGCGGGATTAGTCGTACCGGGTATCGGAGCTATCCACGCCTTGCGCGATAGCATCCACACGAGGGCGAACTGTGCCATAGTGATGCCTTTGCGCTCCGCCCACCTGCGAACGAGTGCCACGAGCGGCATGTTGTGCTTTAAGGCTTCGGGTGTGAACTGCGGCAGGTTCCACCTGCGGTCGCCTTGCTTGAAGCGACTATTCTCGTTGATTGTGCCAGTCAGGAAAGCACGCCCCAGCGGGCAGTATGGAACGAATCCAATTCCCAGCTCTTCGAGCGTCGGGAATATCTTCGTTTCGGATTCGCGCCACCAGATAGCATACTCGCTCTGCACGGCAGACACAGGGCATACTGCATGGGCGCGGCGAATGGAGCGTGCGCTTGCCTCCGACAATCCCCAATGCAAAACTTTTCCTTCCTGCATCAACTCTTTGATCGTACCGGCGACCTCTTCCATCGGCACATTCGGATCGACACGGTGCTGGTACAAGAGGTCAATATGATCTGTACGCAACCGCCGGAGCGACCCTTCCACTGCACGACGGATATGGTCGGGACGACTGTTCAGGGCGGTCGGTTGCTTTTCCTCGACCCCGAAACCGAACTTCGTACCGATTCTCACCTTGTCACGGAACGGGGCGAGTGCTTCTCCGACCCACTCTTCGCTGGTATAAGGCCCGTACACTTCCGCCGTATCGAAAAAGGTCACACCCTTGTCGTAGGCACGCCGGATCAGGGCAATCATATCCTTCTTTTCATACTTCCCTCCATAATAGCCTACCATCGGCAGGCAGCCCAGACCGATGGCCGACACGTCCAATCCTCCGAGTTTTCTGTATTCCATATTCCCCGACGGATTATTTCCGTTTGAATAACCGTTTTTAGACCGCGAGGTAGATTGAGCAAAGACTTTCGACAATCCCGTCCATTCCCCAGCAGCCAGTAAAGCCGTCATTGATGACATTTTCAAAAAATCTCTTCTGTCCATAAATCCTGTAATTTTTAAGAATGACCTACATAAGTCAAGCCCCGCATGATCTCCATTTCATTATCTTCCAACCGGAAAGTCATGGGTTCGTTTTCCTGTTTCGGGCAAATCCTGTCTTGTACGAGAAAACATCTCACCACGTTTTCGGTAGAAGTATGATAACGGTCAGCAAAGAAGCACACGACTTCATCTTCATACAATTCCGCTGGGATGTCAATTCGTTCACTCTTCATTTGATTTCTTTTGATGATGCAAAATTACCGGGTTACACGACAGCGGACTTACCGATAAGTGGGTGACTTGTACCATTTTTACTGAATTTGAAACGCCCTATATTCGGCTATGTGATTGAAATGATGTATCTTTGCATTCGTAAGAAAAGGAGCTATATAGGATGTTATGAACAAAATTCTGAAGGTCAGAAACGTGGGCGATTACAGCCGTTATCTCGGATGCGAGGATTTGCACCCGCTGGTCAGCGTCATTGACTATGCGAAGGCGTCGCCCATCCGTCACAGTCTGAACAATTACAGTGTGTACGGTCTGTTCCTCCGCGACGATGCGTCGGTCGATCTGGATTACGGCTGCGGCAGGTACGATTACAGGCAGGGGACGCTACTGTGCGTTGCTCCTGGACAAATCGGAGGTAAGGAAGATAACGGGGATCGTGTGTCGATCACAGGCTGGGCATTGCTTTTCCATCCCGACCTATTGCACGGAACCTCGTTGGAAAAGGAGATAAGGGGATATTCCTTTTTCGATTATCGGATCAATGAAGCCTTACACATGACTAATGAGGAGCACGATATTTTGGTATCGTTGATACGACAGATACAGGACGAACTGCATAAAAAACACGATGAGTTCCAAGATGCCATTCTTGTGGAGTATATCGGATTAATTCTCAATTTCTGCCGGCGTTTTTACAATCGTCAGTTCATTACCCGAAAGTTGGAGAACTCGGACATACTCGCGAAATTCGAGCACCTGCTTCGGGATTATTATGAGGAAAAGCTGCAACTAACGCTCGGCATACCTACCGTGCAATATTGTGCCGACAAATTGTGCATGTCGTCCAACTATTTCGGGGATATGGTTAAAAGAATGACGGGTAACACGGCAAGCGACTATATCCGTCAATATATCATCCAACGGGCAAAAAACGAACTCGCCACCGGTGAAGGCATTGCACGGGTAGCATACGGATTAGGCTTCGAATATCCACAGCATCTCAGTCGGATGTTCAAGAAACTGACAGGAATGACACCATCGGAGTATTGTGTAAACATTAAAAAAAGAAAATAAGTGTATAACCCAAATAGGAGTCAGTTCTAATTCTTATAGGATTAAGCTGTACAAAAGATGATTTAATTCACATTTTCATTCCCTTCGGTCGGCTTTCATCTTTAAAACCGAACTTCGCTCGTCCGATGATGACACGGTCGGCAATGAAGTTGCCTGATAGACTTCGCTCATTCGCCGGACTGCGAATCTGCGAGAATTATTCCCTCTGTTGTTCCCACTTAGCATACATCTCCCTTGAAAGTTCCACAATCTCCCGGCTCAACTTCACAAGGTTGATGGTATGTTTCTCCAATTTGTAGAGCAATGCCATCGCCTTCTTCTCCGAAAAATGGATGCGCAATTCCTTCACGACGTGGTTGTAATTGGTGCCTATGCCGCGGAACTGGGCATGAAAATCTGACAGTCTGGTACAGTATTCCAACATCGTCTTGTCCACTTTCAGCACGTTGAACTTCTGCCCGAAGAAATGCGCCTTGAGAAAGACGGCTTTCGCGTACACGTTCGATTCCTCGTACATCGTCAGGAACCTGTTCCATTCCACATCGTCGAAGCGCACCATCACACAGTGCGTCTTTGGGTTCAATTTGGGATTTCTCCCGTACTTGCTCTTCTTTTTCATTCTTCTTATTCTTTTAATTTTACGGCTTATCCATTGTTTAATCTTTGATTAAGGAACCCCGAAATTATCCGACCTCGGAGGATAATTCTGCCCACGGCGGTGCAAGGGTTTTCAGTTACTCCGGAACATCCGAGTAACTGAAAACATACCTTGCTGTGTCTTTGAGGACACAAAAATCCTCCGTTTGTCGGATTGGGAAAACACCTTTCAAACTCCAAGTCGCTTCATCCGGGTATTCCTCACTGTTCGGGTGCAAAGTTACGCCCTTAACACGGTATCGGACAGTGGTTTGAACCGGACAATGGCTACCTATTGACGCAATATGCAGCCACTTATCGAAATGCAGGTTCAATCATTTCCTTATTTAGTCAAACAATGATTCAAAAGATGAAAGATCTGAGTACATGAGAATAGAGAAATTCAAATACTTATCAAAAGGATTTGTTGAATACCTGCCCAAACGAGTATTGAGGAAAATCAAACAATGGTTGTCTGACAATTTGATGATACATTGATTTAATGATTTCATGACGTAATGTTGTCACTCTCCAAACGACCAAAACTTTGTTTCACCACACAACTATATAGAGAACTATTAAATAAGCGGATTGTGAAATAGTCAGCCTTTCTGTTTGAACAGCATTCATGCGAAAAGAACCGTTTCTGTATGATACCCACGGACAATGGCTACCGTATCGGCGCAACACGCTGCCACTTTCGGCAAATCCATTGCAGAGCAGCAGATTATATATTCCTTTGCGGCAAAAGAAACAATACCAACTAAAAGAAAGACAATATGGAAATCGTATCAATCGAAAGAAAGACCTTTGAGGCGATGGTCGCCAAGTTCGACCGCTTCGTCCGCCGTATGGATGCCATCTGCCATCGGCACGGGGAAAAGAGAATGAGCGAGTGGATGGACAATCAGGACGTGTGCCGGATGCTCAACATCAGCCCACGAACATTGCAGACGCTTCGTGATAACGGCACATTGGCTTACTCGCAGATAAACCACAAGACCTACTACCGTCCCGAAGATGTGAAACGTATCGTCTCTATCGTGGAGGACAGGAGAAAAGAAGCAAGGTTCAAAGGCAGGACAATCTGATAACCGAATAGAGTAACAACAATAATTCCACTAAATCCCAGCAATGAACGAACTGATTAACAAAGACAACGAGTGGATAATCCACTTCATGGGCAGTCTTGACCGATTGCTTGACAATGTAGAGCATCTGACCGCCAACTACCGCCCGACACTGGGCGGCGAGCGTTTTTTCACCGACAAGGAAGTGTCGGCACGGCTGAAAGTGAGCCGCCGCACGCTTCAGGACTACCGTAACGAAGGGCGCATAGCCTATATCCAGTTGGGCGGTAAAATCCTCTACCGTGAATCCGACATCGAAAGGATGCTGAATGACGGCTACCGCTCCGCCTACCGGCTGACAGGCACATGATTTTCTTGAAGGAGCGCAATTTGCCGTCTGCCCTGTGATTGCGTCAGCAATGGATTTTCGGCAAAAAAAGGAACGGCTTACGGATGAAGCATCAATATTCCACTTCGTCTGTAAGCCGTTCCTTTCTATCTCCTGATTTTTCCGTCAGTCGCTTGTTTCCGTTGCCGGATGCTCTTCAAGCGTATGGCAGGCAGTGACAAGGTTTTCAGGCTGAATACACTCAAACAGGTTTGAGGAAGATTCTGCCTGAAACGGCATCACCGCCTGACCTTGCCTCTGCCGTCAAAGCCATACGCTACCTTTGCATCTGTGGATCGGGAACGAGTGACTGACGGAATAGTCTTCAACTATACCATAGGTTATTGCCTCTGCCATAGGAAACAAGTAATGTAATCGGAGCCTCTCTCTTGATGGCGCAGATTTCACTTATTACAAACCGTCTGAGCAGGATACTTTCTTTACTGCATATTCTGAATGCAACGGCTATGACCATTTCAAGGTTGTAAACGTCATAACTGATACCGTCCAGTTGTCTGATATATCGCATTGTATCGGCTTCATTCAGTTCCTTGTTCTTGTAGATGGAATGAATCGCCTTGTGGACATCACATGAGAACACTCCGAACAGGTCGGCAATCTCAAACTTGGTCATCCATACAGGTGCGGTCGGCATAATGACAGCACCCATTTCGCTGATTGTTATGATTCCCCTGTTCATAATGAGTTGATTGGATATTGATTATCTATGCTGTTTGTCTTTTCGCCAGCCGATACTTCCTTTCTCCGTTCCATCAGTTTGTCCATGTCCTTGGAGATTTTATCATCGGTTATCCGTGCATATCCCTGTGTCGTCCTGATATTGGAGTGTCCCATCATCTTGGCGATACTCTCAATCGGTATATCCGCTGAAATCAGGAAAGTTCCGAAGCTGTGCCGGCTTTGATGATAGGTCAAGTTTTCCTCTTTCCCTATGGTTACTCCCAACTCGTGAACCTCAAACCATAGGGCATCACGGTTGGGAAGAGGAAACACGGGCTTCTCGTCATCTGTCGTGTTGTACAGCGACAATATCCGCTCCGCTATGGGATGCAGGGGAATGAACGCCTCCACCTTTGTCTTTTTTCGGTTAATGCGGATGTAGCGTCTGCCCTCCGCATTCGTTCCGATATGGTGCGGATGCAGCAATTGTATGTCCGCATACGCCAGCCCGGTCAGGGTCGAGAAGATGAAAGCCCGTCTTGCCAATTCCATCCGC
>CAVJPC010000186.1:0-12763 GCA_963651205.1 Bacteroidaceae bacterium | reverse complement strand
GTTGTATAGTAATGAATAAAAAAGAAGGTGCATCGTGCATTACGACACACCTCCTCTTCTTCTTTTTGGGAGATTTTTTTGTATGACCTTATCCTGCCTCCCGGCGGAATAAAATCTGAATTTATTATTATGAGAGAAATCCTTATTGGGAGAAAATCAAAGTCCGGGGTCCAGGTTAAAAGAATAAAGTGTTCTTATTGTCTAGATTATAGAAGGAAATCTCTTAGTACAAAGATACGCTTATTTTAGTAGTTGTCGAATTTCCTTTAGAGTTATATCATAGCTAGATTTCCTAAAATGATGGCAAAAATTCCTTTTTTCTTCCTGATACTTTGCCCTGTCTTTCCACAATGAATAGTATTACGTATTGTAAATCAAATGATTAAATATGTATATAGCCTTGTAAGTACACAAAAACAGGATGAATTATTATAAGTGAAAATCACTATCTTTGTATAAACCAACAGAAAGAAATGCACAAAACAGTTTAGCCATGATGAATTACGCATACGATACATCTTTGCAGGAAACGATGATACTGACTGAAGCGTTTCACACAGACAAGGTCATCTGTGACAATGGTAGCCTGTATAAGTTTATATGGGTCCAGGAAGGCAAACTGACATTGATAGTAGACCATGTGGAAATCGAGATGGAACAGGATGAAATCATCTCTGTGAGTAATCTTCACCGCATAGAATTCAAAAATGTATCGGGCAGGTATATTGCCCTTTTGTTTAATGAGAATTTTTATGGCATATACAAACATGAGAAGGAAGTGTCGTGCAGCGGAGTGCTGTTCAGTGGAACTTCCGGTATAGTACATCTGCGGCTTCCGATAGCCGATTCCGAACTGCTGCATGAGGTGGTGGACAGAATGGTTACCGAATACATCCTGCGGGATAATCTGCAGGGGGAAATGCTCCTCTTGTTGTTGAAACGCTTCATCATCCTATGTACTCGACTGGCCCGTAAGCAGTTGTCCGGCTTTCCGGTCAATGAAAAAGGCTTTGATATCATCCAACGCTATTATGTGCTGGTAGACAATCATTTCAAGGAGAAAAAACAGGTGCAGGCATATGCTGCTTTGTTGCATCGTTCGCCCAAGACTCTTTCTAATTTATTTGCCGCATACGGTATGCCTTCTCCTTTGAAGATTATACAAGAACGGGTGGTGACGGAGGCGAAACGGCTGTTGCTGCATACTTCGCACAGCATCAAGGAAATATCGGTGATTTTGGGATTTGAAAGTGTGGGCACTTTCAGCCGCTTCTTTAAGAATATGACGGGAGAGAATACCTCGGCATACCGGAAAAGACTGCAATGATGACAAATGGTTCCTGTTTTTTTAGAAAAACTAGTGCTTTTTCCACCTCTTTCTACAGCTATTCTGAAACGGTAACCTTTATCTGATTAAAAAAACAAGCAGCAAAACTTTCTATCTATCTAATTTTCTTGTAAATTTGCACCTTAATTTTTGGAAGGTACTGCCTTTTAGTTAGAGAATACAAGAAAACGATATAAAATTATGAGTAAGAAATTTGCTGAACACTCGCAACTCAACCTATCACAGGTCAATAAAGATGTGCTGAAGAAGTGGGATGAAAACGATGTTTTCGCCAAGAGTATGACAGAACGTGAAGGATGTCCTTCTTTCGTGTTTTACGAAGGACCTCCCTCGGCTAATGGCATGCCAGGTATTCACCACGTGATGGCACGTACCATTAAAGATACTTTTTGCCGCTACAAAACCATGAAAGGGTTCCAGGTAAAGCGTAAGGCCGGATGGGATACTCACGGATTGCCCGTGGAATTGGGTGTGGAAAAGGCGCTGCATATCACCAAGGAAGATATCGGAAAGACCATCTCTGTTGCCGAGTACAACGCGGCTTGCCGTAAGGACGTGATGAAGTTCACCAAAGAGTGGACGGACCTTACTCATAAGATGGGATATTGGGTGGATTTGGACAATCCTTATATCACCTACGACAACCGGTATATTGAAACGTTGTGGTGGCTGTTGAAGCAGCTTTATAACAAAGGTCTGCTTTATAAAGGTTACACCATTCAGCCTTATTCTCCGGCTGCCGGAACGGGGTTGAGCTCGCACGAACTGAACCAGCCGGGTTGTTATCGTGATGTGAAGGATACCACCGTAGTAGGACAATTCAAAATGAAGAACCCGAAACCTGAAATGGCGGAATGGGGGACTCCTTACTTCCTGGCATGGACAACCACTCCGTGGACTTTGCCTTCGAATACGGCATTGTGCGTAGGACCGAAAATAGACTATGTAGCTGTGCAGACTTACAACGGATATACCGGAGAAAAGATGACCGTAGTATTGGCAAAAGCCCTGCTTTATACTCACTTTAACAAGAAAGCGGAAGAATTGGCGCTGGAAGACTATAAACCGGGCGATAAATTGATTCCGTTCAAAGTAGTGAGCGAGTATAAAGGTCCGGATTTGGTGGGCATGGAATATGAACAGCTCATTCCTTGGGTGAAACCAGTGACAGTGGATGAAACCGGAAATTGGAAAGAAGCCGCCGGTCAGGCATTCCGTGTCATCTCCGGTGACTATGTAACGACCGAAGACGGTACGGGTATCGTACATATCGCTCCTACATTCGGTGCGGACGATGCTTTTGTGGCTCGTGCGGCAGGTATTCCTTCCTTGTTCATGATTAACAAGAAGGGCGAAACCCGTCCTATGGTGGATCTGACAGGTAAATTCTATTTGCTGGACGAACTGGACGAGACGTTCGTAAAGGAATGTGTGGACGTAGAGAAATATAAAGAATATCAGGGTCGTTGGGTGAAGAATGCCTACGATCCACAGTTTACCGTAGACGGCAAGTTCGATGAAAAGGCTGCCGCCGCCGCCGAATCACTCGATATCTACATCTGTATGATGATGAAAGCCGGTAACAAGGCGTTCAAGATAGAAAAGCATGTACACAACTATCCGCACTGCTGGCGTACCGACAAACCGGTGCTCTACTATCCGCTGGACAGCTGGTTCATTCGTTCTACCGCAGCCAAGGAACGTATGATGGAACTGAATAGGACCATCAACTGGAAACCGGAATCTACTGGAACAGGCCGTTTCGGAAAATGGCTGGAAAACCTGAATGACTGGAACCTGAGCCGTTCTCGTTATTGGGGTACTCCGCTTCCTATCTGGCGTAGCGAAGAAGGGGAGGAACTGTGCATCGGTTCTGTAGAGGAATTGTACAATGAAATAGAAAAATCCATTGCTGCCGGATTTATGACCGTCAATCCTTATAAGGAGAAAGGATTTGTTCCGGGTGAATATAACGGAGAGAACTATGACAAGATAGATCTCCACCGTCCATATGTGGATGATATCATATTGGTGTCCGAAAGCGGCAAGCCGATGAAGCGTGAACTGGATTTGATTGATGTGTGGTTTGATTCTGGTGCGATGCCTTACGCTCAGTTGCATTATCCGTTCGAAAATAAGGAAATTGTGGACAACCGCACTTATTATCCTGCGGACTTTATTGCAGAAGGGGTGGACCAGACCCGTGGTTGGTTCTTTACTCTGCATGCTATTGCTACGATGGTATTTGACAGTGTGGCTTACAAGAATGTTATTTCTAATGGCTTGGTATTGGATAAGAACGGTAACAAGATGTCAAAACGTCTGGGTAATGCGGTAGATCCGTTCGGCGCTATCGAACAATACGGTTCTGATCCTTTGCGCTGGTACATGATTACCAATTCTTCTCCATGGGATAACTTGAAATTTGATACCGACGGGGTGGACGAGGTACGTCGTAAATTCTTCGGTACCTTATATAATACCTATTCATTCTTCGCACTTTATGCCAATGTAGACGGTTTTGCCTATCAGGAAGCGGAAGTGCCGGTGAATGAACGTCCCGAAATAGACCGCTGGATTCTGTCTGTGCTGAATTCGTTGGTGAAGAATGTGGATGTTTGTTACAACGATTACGAGCCGACCAAGGCAGGACGTCTGATTACAGACTTTGTAAACGACAATCTGAGTAACTGGTACGTGCGTTTGAACCGTAAACGTTTTTGGGGTAACGCTATGTCACAGGATAAGCTGTCTGCTTATCAGACATTGTATACTTGCCTGGAAACAGTGGCCAAATTGATGGCACCTATTGCTCCGTTCTATGCCGACCGTCTGTATATGGATCTGATTGCCGTAACAGGCCGTGACACAGTGGCTTCCGTACACTTGGCCAAGTTCCCTGTCTGCAATGAAGCATTAATAGACGATGAATTGGAAGCACGTATGCAGATGGCACAGGATGTTACTTCTATGGTATTGGCATTGCGCCGCAAAGTAAATATCAAGGTGCGTCAGCCGTTGCAGTGTATCATGGTTCCCGTGGTGGACGAAGGGCAGAAAATGCATATCGAAGCTGTGAAGGATTTGATTATGAACGAAGTGAACGTGAAAGAAATCAAGTTCGTTGACGGAGCCGCAGGTGTGCTGGTGAAAAAAGTGAAATGTGACTTCAAGAAACTCGGCCCGAAATTCGGCAAACAGATGAAAGCCGTGGCCGCAGGCGTGGCCGGAATGTCACAGGATGCAATTGCCGAATTGGAAAAAAATGGTAAATATACATTTATGTTGGACGGGGCGGAAGCTACCATCGAAACCGCAGATGTGGAAATCTTCAGCGAAGATATTCCGGGATGGCTGGTTGCCAACGAAGGCAAACTGACTGTGGCCCTGGAAGTTACTGTAACAGAAGAACTGCGTCGTGAAGGCATTGCCCGTGAATTGGTAAACCGTATACAGAATATCCGTAAGAGTAGTGGTTTTGAGATAACAGACAAAATAAAAGTGTCATTATCTAAAAATCCTCAAACCGATGATGCGGTAAATGAATATAATGGTTATATTTGTAACCAAGTTCTTGCTAACTCCCTTGAATTAGTGGACGAAGTGAAGAACGGCACAGAACTAAATTTTGATGACTTCTCACTTTATGTGAATGTCGTAAAAGAATAATTAACCTTTTAAAACTAAGTTATATGGCTGAAAAAACTAGATATTCTGATGCGGAACTCGAAGAATTCCGTGCCATTATCATGGAAAAACTGGAATTAGCTCAGCGCGATTATGATAGACTGAAAAGTAGTATCATGAATAAAGACGGTAATGATACGGACGATACTTCTCCTACTTATAAAGTATTGGAAGAAGGAGCCAACACACTGTCTAAAGAAGAAACTACCCGGCTGGCTGCACGTCAGTTGAAGTTTATCCAGGGATTGCAGGCTGCGCTGGTGCGTATCGAAAACAAAACCTACGGTATTTGCCGTGAAACAGGTAAGTTGATTCCGAAGGAAAGACTTCGTGCAGTACCTCATGCAACACTGAGTATTGAGGCAAAGAACGAAGGAAAGAAATAATAGTTGAATTAAAAATTGAGAATTAAAAATTAAAAAATAAAGAATAGTGGTGAACTGCTCTATTTTATAGTTTTTATTTCTCAATTTTTAATTTTTAATTCTCAATTTAATAAATGAAGAAACTACTCACCAAGGGACAGCTTTCTGTTCTTATCGTTTTTGGAGTACTGATTATCGACCAGATTATTAAGATATTGGTAAAGACCAATATGTATTGGCACGAGAGCATTCGCATCACAGACTGGTTCTACATCTATTTTACAGAAAATAATGGTATGGCTTTCGGTATGGAAATATTCGGTAAGCTGTTCCTCACTACTTTCCGTATTGCAGCTGTAGGGCTGATTATCTGGTATTTGAGGAAATTTGTGAAACGAAATTATCAGACTGGATTTATTGTATGTCTTTCCTTGATTTTAGCAGGAGCTATCGGCAATATTATAGACAGTGTGTTCTATGGCGTTATTTTTAATGAAAGTACCCATAGCTCCATCGCGTCTTTTGTTCCGGTAGGTGATGGTTATTCCGAATGGTTACATGGTAAGGTGGTAGATATGTTCTATTTCCCCATCATTGAAACCAATTGGCCCGAATGGATACCGGGAATAGGAGGGGAGCATTTCATTTTCTTTAGTCCTATCTTTAATTTTGCCGATGCTGCCATCAGTTGCGGTATTGTGGCTTTGTTGTTATTTTATGGTAAATATTTGAATAAGAATATTCACCCGTCAGCAGAAGAAATTAAAGAATAAATGATGCGTCGCAGGAATATTACTTGGACATTGCTGCTCAGTGCGGCTTTCATGGTGGGGTGTGGTAAACAGGTGCCTAAAGGTGTTATTCAGCCGGACAGGATGGAGAATATCTTGTATGATTACCATCTGAGTATTTCCATGTCTAACAATCTGAGTTATTCCGATAATTATCAGAAAGAGGCATATAAGAATTATGTCTTCGAAAAGCATCATATCACAGAAGCCGAATTCGACTCGTCCATGGTGTGGTACACACGACATACAGAGGAACTTGCCGGTCTTTATAAAAGGGTGGGAGAACGCTTTCGTAGCGAGAAAAAGCATATGCAGGATTTATTGGCTCTGCGTGAAAACAAACCGGCTGCTTCTTTGCCCGGAGATACAGTGGATGTGTGGTATGATCGCAAACTTCACTGGCTGACGGATGCTCCTCTTGCCAATAAGGTTACTTTTGAGATTCCTACCGACAGTAATTTTAAAGCGAAAGATGGTTTCCTGTGGTCTGCCGATTATATCTTCCTGTCAGAAGGGGGACGGAAAGCGACTATGGGCTTCAATATCTTGTTCGACAATGACTCTGTAGTGGGACGTGTGGAGGATATAACCCGTTCCGGCATGCAGACATTGTATATCAAGCCGGATTCTGCCTTTGCCATCAAGAGTGTGAACGGATTCATCTATTATACGGATAGTGATTCGACAGAGAATAAACCGGGATTGATTATCCATAATATTAGCTTGACCCGCTATCACGAGCCGGTGGACACGACGGCGGTTGCCGGAAAAGACAGCGTGGCTGTGGGTGCTAAACCTCAGGTGGATTCTGTGATAACGGAGAAAAAGGTGGATTCACTTCAGTCGGGGGAACTCAAGAAAGAGGTTCCTGTCCGTATGAATCCGCGCGAGATGAAGGAGAATAATGCTACTGACCGTTCTCACTCCGATCGCCCTCAAAGAATCAAGCGTAGAAACTAATTTATTATCTTTGGGTATGAGACGTTTTGCCTGTCATTATCTTTATGTTTCGGCAGATGGCTGCTATTCCAAATATGTAGTCGAGCTGGAAGACAATGATAGGGTAAGAGTGTATTTTCCACTGAAAGAGGAACTTAGTGCAACCCAATGGATAGGAGGGGTGATTGTCATTTCTCCCTTACGTGAACTGGAACTTCATTCCGGTGAAAACTTCTCTGATTTCTTAAAACGAGTGATTATGGAATCTGAAACGGATGTACCTGTATACGCATGGTATATAGCCGATTTTGACTTGATAAAAAAGGAATTTACAACGGGGAGCAGGCCGGTTCGTTTGTAATTCGGTCAGATTCCATTCACTGTAGGGGCACGGTCTGCTTGCCCGAATACATAAGAATCGTTTTCGGTCCAGTAACCCCATAGCCATCAGGCAAAGGTGAAAATGCCGTTTCCACACACCGTAGGGGCGGGGTTTGCCCGCCCGATACTATTCCGAAAAGTGTATGAGTAGATGTATTCAGGCGACTGAACGTCGCCCCTACAAGTTGATGTGATCCTTAACCTGACGGCTATACAATGCGTCCTCTCTTACAGAATAAAGCTGTTTTTAAGGCAATAAGCGTCTTCTGAATTCTGAGCACACTACTGCCGTGGCAATTGCCACATTCAATGATTCAGAAGTTTCCCGTTCTTGTGGAAAATTAGGAATATATAATCTCTTATTAATTAACTTTTCTACTTCAAAACTTACCCCTTTTCCTTCATTACCCATCACGATTAGTCCATGATCCGACAAAGACTCTCCATAAATAACATTTCCATTTAAAAAAGTTCCATAAACCGGAGCATCTGCCAACCTTTCAATAAGTTGTGGTAAAGAACAATAATGTACTTTTACCCTTGCCAGCGCTCCCATAGTGGCCTGTACGGTTTTGGGATTATACACATCTGCCGTACCGGTAGAGCAGAAGATATGTTCAATGCCAAACCAATCTGCCAGACGGATTATGGTTCCCAAATTTCCCGGATCTTGTACATCATCCAATGCCAGGCAAAGAGAGTCTTTAATAACTTCCGGATTCAAATCATAAGAAGGCTGTACAAAAACTGCCAACACCTCCTGCGGAGTTTTTTGCAGGCTGGCACGTGATAATTCCTCCTGTGTCACTTCAATAATCTCATCGGCTGCAATGGTGTGATTTGCTTTCAGCCAACCGGAAGTGGCAATCAGCAGCCGGCAGGGGAAGTATCCCAGCAGATCACCGACCAATTTATGCCCTTCGGCTACAAAAACCTGTTCTTCCTTGCGATTCTTTTTCAGTTCCAGTGAGCGGATATATTTGATTTTATTTTTGCTTAGCATGATAATTTCTATTTAATAACAAATATTTGGGGCAAAGCTAAGAAGATATTTTCAATTAATATCTATCTTTGCAGGTAAATTTGCGAAGGTTACAGATTTGTATGAAGAAAAGCGCCCGCCCATATATATACACATTTATTATAGCACTATGCACTACCTCGTGTTCGGTCAGTAAATTTATTCCTGAGGATAACTATTTATTGGATGAAGTCAGGATAGTTTCCGAAACGAAGGAGGTGAAGCCTTCGCTGTTCAATTCATATGTCCGTCAGAATCCCAATGCTAAATGGTTTAATATAGTCAAGGTACCTATGCGTACTTACTGTATATCAGGGGTGGATTCCACCCGATGGATGAACCGTTTCTTTAGAAAGATTGGAGATTCCCCGGTGATATATGATGAATCTATAGCCTTGAAATCTCAGGGAGAGATAGAGAAAGCTGTGCGCAATATGGGATATATGGGGGCTACTGTGCACCTGGACAAAAAGATAAAGAAAAACAAATTGAAGCTGGCTTATCGCATTCATGCAGGGCGTCCTTATACGGTACGTCATGTGGCGTATGATATAGATGATCTGGTAATCAGCGACTATATGCGGCAGGATTCTGCTCAGAGTCTGTTGTCACCCGGCATGTTGTTTGATGTAAATAGATTGGACTCTGAACGCCAACGAATCACTAAATTACTGCAAAATAAAGGCTATTATAAGTTCAACAAGGATTTTCTGGTCTATCAGGCAGATACGGCCAGAAATACTTATCTGGTGGATTTGACCTTAAGGCTGCTTCCCTATCAGCGTAGAAAAGAAGATGCACCGCAAAAACATAAACAATATAAGGTGGGGGATGTGAATTTCCTTGCTGATAATGAGATCATGTCAGTTCAGGAAGGAATTTTGGGTGAGTTTGATTCTTTGCAATACAAAGGATATAACATGTATTACAAGGATAAATCTTTCCTCCGTCCTCAAGTATTAGTCGATTTCAACCGCATCCGCTCTGGAGAATTGTATAGCGAACAGGATGTTCAGAATACCTACTCCAATTTGGGACGCTTGCGTGCTTTAAAGTACTCTAACATTAGTTTTCATGAAGTGAATACGAAGGATAGTACAAGGTTGGATGCCTATGTATTTCTGGCGAAGAACAAGAATAAATCTATGGCATTCGAGATTGAGGGTACCAACTCGGCGGGTGATTTGGGAGCGGCCGCTTCGGTTTCTTTCCAGCATCGCAATGTATTCAAAGGGTCTGAAACCTTTATGATGAAAGTGCGGGGTGCTTACGAGGCAATTACAGGACTGGGAGGATCTTCACAGGATTATGTGAATGATAACTACATGGAGTATGGAGTTGAAAGCAGTTTGAATTTTCCTCAATTCATGTTCCCTTTCCTGTCATCGGACTTTAAAAAGAAAATTAGGGCAACTTCTGAGGTTGGTTTGAAATTTACTTCACAAATCCGTCCAGAGTTTTCCCGCACTCTGGCATCTGCCTCATGGAGTTATAAATGGACTGACAGGAAACGTATACAACATCGTCTGGATTTGGTAGATATCAATTATGTGTATATGTCCAGAACTTCGAGGGCTTTTCAAGATTATTTGGATAATATGACTCAGAAAAATTCGCTTTTGAAAGCCAGTTATGAAAATCAATTGGTTGTGCGAACCGGTTACAGCTTTATCTATAATAGTGCAGGGAATACCATGATGAGGACACCTACAAAGAATTCTTATTCTATTCGGGCTAACATTGAGGAAGCCGGTAATTTACTTTATGCAGCTTCCAAATTGGTTCATCCTCATCCGAAAGGAGGAGGAGATTATGTTCTGGCAAGTATCCCTTTTGCGCAGTATGTAAAAGCTGATTTTGA
Source organism: Bacteroidaceae bacterium (assembly GCA_963651205.1). Taxonomy (GTDB): domain Bacteria; phylum Bacteroidota; class Bacteroidia; order Bacteroidales; family Bacteroidaceae; genus Phocaeicola. The sequence goes on along the minus strand of CAVJPC010000186.1, from coordinate 2,370 downwards.
CTTTGCAAAGAATTTCATGATAGATCCGCGTAATTCATTTGTATTTCATGTAGGGATAGGGGTGGCCTATCCGTATGGCAACTCCAAAATGCTTCCTTTTGAGAAGAGGTACTTTTCCGGTGGTGCAAACAGTGTGCGCGGATGGTCTGTGCGTTCACTGGGACCGGGGGGATATAAAGGTAGTGAAGACGGAAAGATGGACTTTATCAATCAAGCCGGTGACATTAAGCTGGATTTGAATGTGGAATATCGTACTCATTTATTCTGGAAACTGAACGGAGCTGCTTTTGTGGATGCCGGAAATATCTGGACTGTTCGTGAAGACTCCGGACAAGAAGGCGGTTTGTTCAAGTTTAACGAGTTTTATAAGCAGATTGCTGTAGCATATGGTTTGGGAATCCGTTTTGATCTGGATTATCTGATTCTACGTTTTGATGGTGGTATGAAAGCTGTTAATCCAGTAGAAACAGGTAAAAAGCGATATCCTATAATCCAACCGAGATTAAGCCGTGATTTTGCTTTTCATTTTGCTGTAGGTTATCCATTTTAAAAATATATATCGATATGATGAAAGAAGGAAAGAAAACATATACTGAAGAAGAAGTAAATGTATTGAAAGCATGGTTTGATGCCCGGTCGCTTCCCAAAACAATGCAGATAGATAAAGCAGCCTTTACTCCTAATCTGAAAGATACGGTTGATATGTTGTTTGAGCAGGCGTATATCTGTCATGAAAACCCCAAAATGCAGGGGTGTCTTTATTTATTAGAGAAAATTAAGAGCAATTTGGAAAAAAACGAGACAGGCGCGTGAGCAATTAGCACTTTATATTGTTATTAAGGTATTATAATTTAATACTGACAGTATGAAGAAGAATTTGTTATTGTATGGGGTATTTCTTTGCGCCCTCTCGGTGTCCTCTTGTTCTGGTAGTTCCAAGGGTAACCATGTTATGGATAATAGCAGCATGAGCGTGGAGAATGCGAATGAAGTGATGAAGTATTATGATACCTCATTAAAAGTCCTGAAAGATTTGGTTAACGAGAATAAGATAAAAGCAGTTTTAGGGTATCTGGACCAAAAGACATCAGCGGATTCTTTGCCAGCCATGCTACAACCTGTGGTTGCAGCGCAAGATACTGTATTTGTTTCTAATCCGGGAAATTACTTCAGTGAGGAAGACCGTCAGAACCTAAAGGAAAACTATGGGCGTTTGTTCCGTTCCATTTCTGCATTTTATGAGAATTACAAGACTTACCGCCTGTACATGCAAGATCAATCATACAAGAAAGATAAGTATGCTTTGGCAGATAAAATAAGAAAAGAGGAACTTCTATTGAGTATCGCCTTGTCTGAATACAAGCAAGTTATTTTTGATATACTGACTCCGGCGGTTGAGGGAGCTAAAACGGCTTTGACTCCCATTGAGGGTAGTGTAAAAGGAAAATAGAGAACGTATAAAATAAAAATAACAGGCAGCTGAAGAGCTGCCTGTTTTGTTGGAACGTAGATGAACTATGGGAATCAATCATTATTGTCCTCTTCTTCATCTGTGAGGTTGTTCAGTTCAAGTTCCAATCCTCTCAATTCCTGTTCCCAAATATTTTTGATTTGTTCGGGAATATCTTTTGAGATATTTTTTACACGTTCTTTGGCTTGTGAAACTTGATGTTCCAGTTGGGTACGTCTGCTCATAAATCTTCTTGTTTAAGTTTATCCTATAACGAAGAAAAGGGTGGAAAGTTTAGTAATAGGAGGTAAATTAGGGTTAAATAGATTGCTGATAAAGTTTTAATTGTTCTCCCTTAGCTTAAACATAATAAAATTGTTAATAACTTTCACATAACTTTTTTATAAATAATAATGTGAAGTTTAATAAGGTTTTTTTATCTTTGTGGCAGATTAATTGTAAAAAACGCTATAATATTATTTGTTATGGAAAAATCATTCATTATAGATCGAATCAAAGAATTATGCAATGAAAAGAATGACAGAGAGATAGCTTTGGATTTCTCTTATAATGGTGGGATATTCCATGCGAAATATTTGTTTTTGGGCAACCGCATTTATATTACGGATACATTAAGCGTTATTGAATTGAAGGATTTGGACATGGGAGTTTTGAATAAGCTAGGTGAGTTATTAAAAAAATACGATAACTGATTTTCCTTGTACAGTTATGAGAACTGTACGCTCATTTGTATGTGAAGCGGCGGCCCGGGAGGGGTAGCCGCTTTATTTTATAGATATACTCTTACTCATAATAAAAAAGGAGCAACCTTGTTACTCCTTTCGTACACCCTCAGGGACTCGAACCCTGGACCCATTGATTAAGAGTCAATTGCTCTACCAGCTGAGCTAAGAGTGCAA
>CAVJPC010000185.1:0-156021 GCA_963651205.1 Bacteroidaceae bacterium | reverse complement strand
TGTTTTTTTCCATACCATTCATGTTTTTAAGTTTATAAATAAATATGTGGGAATAACCCACTGTTTTTATTCCAAACTTTTGCTGCATCCGAAATAGGACTTCCTATTTCAGATGGACTTTAAAAACAATACCTCCGGAGAAATATTTGCAGCGGTTTAATTCTACTACGGCGTTGATGTAGTCTTTCCAGAAGCTGTACTCCATGCCAAGATTTACCTGATACTTCGCCCCGTCAGGGTCAAAAGTCAAATCCTCCTTCACATTCGTATAACCGGGAACCACTTCTGCCATTAAATTAACACCATTAATGGCTTTATGCACCCAAGAATCATTTTCTTTCAAATGAAAACGGAAATTCGCGCCTATAGCAGGATTATTCAATTCATTGTCAAAACGATTACTGTAAATCCATGAAATATGTGCACCCAATGTACCGATATTCTCAATATGAAAATGTTTGGTGATGGCTAGATAATAACGATTCAAGAAACCATTACTATAGTTCTGATTAGATTGAGTAGACAATGAACCACCATTCCATGAATCACCTATAGCATCATTAGCACCAATCACTATTTGAGGAGTCCATACTTTCCACCAGCCTTCTTTCCACACTCTAAGACGAAAATGAAAGGAACGGTCCTGGTTGATAAACTTGCCGTATGTGGAAGGAACCCAGTAACCAGATCGGTTTCCATAATCGGTAGGAACCGCCTTGTGTCCCATGCACAGATAACCTGCTTCCAACCATGGGAAAATAGTGATGTTGATGTAGTAGTTCCATGTGTCATACCACCATCGGGGCACGGTAACATGATGATTCAACCAGTTACTACCCCCCATGAAAGTTTTATCACGTTGCATATCAGCAGTGGGCATGTTCATCAATCCTGTTGTACCATAGTTAATTTGCGCATCTGCTTGTACCAAATAAAAAATAACAATATAAACAACTAATAATACTCTCTTTATCATGCAAGTTTTATTTACAGCATTACCGATTGATAAATAGCCTCCAACTCTTGAATACGATTCGTTATTAAAAACTCCCGTTCAAAAAGAATACGTGAATTATTACCATACAAATCTCTTTTCACTTTATCTTCCACCAGCTCACATATAGCTTTTACAAAAACACTTTTTTCCAAAGGAATCAGCCTTCCATTATATCCATCTTTCACACAATCTTTATTTCCAGCCACATCAGACGCAACAATGGCTTTACCCAAAGACATAGCTTCAATTACCGCCAATGGCAGTCCTTCATATCGGGCTACCGTCAAATAAAACAGGGAATTATTGACATACTCCAATGTTTCCTTATGCTCAAGCCACGGAAAAAGACTTATCACTTCCTCCAAACCATATTCAGCAATTTTCACTTTCATACGATCAAGTTCCGGTGAATAATAACCTACCCCCAACAAAGCGAACTTCACTTCAGGATGCAAGATGTGCACATCTTTCGCCACTTCAACTAAAAAGAGAGGATTCTTCTGATAGGAAGGTCTTCCTATATAACAAATATATTTATCAGACTTCATCATTTCCCAATTCATTTACAGCATCCGGTACTGCATTATTCCATACCAAGGCTTTGTCTTTATGATAATGAACCATATTGATACCCATCACCCGTTCTGACTCCGAACAAGCCAAAAGCCAGGCATCCAATTTTGTAGAACGTTCGATAAACAAATAGATTTTTCTTTTTAATCCTGACCGGGTACTTAAAAACGAAAAAGCATGAGGAGTATAAAATGTCTTAGTACGAGTTAAAAAGCCGGCAATCCTTCCTACTACTCCGCCTTTGGCACTATGGCAATGGACCAGATCCGGCCGTTCTTTTCTAATTATTCTTACAGCTTGTACAATAGCTTTTAAATCATTCCATGGATTCAGACTCCGATAAAGACTTATTCCATATTCCGTTACTTCTTTTCCATTCTTTTCTATCTGCTTATTGTTGTCTTTGTTACCGTGAACAAGGATATACTCATAGTTGCCTTCAGCATATATAATAGAGTTCCGGATATAAATATCCAGTCCACCAATTATTTGGCCAATATGTAAAATCTTCATTGATCTTTTAAGGGATAAGAGATTTAAACTAAAGAAACAGAAATAACATTCAGATAAAATCCAATAGGACTAATCCTGTTTAGTAACAGAAGTAAATATTGACATGTACTTCCTAGCAATCTCATCATTAGAAAACTTAGCAATCAATTTTTCAAATCCATTTTTACCTATTATACGTCTTAATTCATCATTGTCTAAAAGCTTTTCCAAAGCCCGCCGTAAGGCTATTGCATCTAAAGCAGGTACAATAATACCGTCTATACCGTCTTCTATATATTCCGGAAAACATCCTACATTTGTTGCCACTATCGGTTTTTCATAATAAAATATGCTCTGTACCGTTTGAGTTCCCGTCGCATCCCTATATGGCATCACTATCACCTTGCTCCGTTGAATCAGTTCAGCCAATTTGTCATCTGGAACATACTGATTTATATGTTCAAAATTGGAGGGTAAATCTCCTATGCCAAAAACTTGACTAACATCCCCCTTTCCGGCTACTACAAATCTTACATTCTGCATTCGCCTGCCTGCATCTATCAATACATCAAGTCCTTTATAATATTCAATGCGTCCAAAAAAGAGAGCATCTATATCCTGTTCCAGTTCTCTTTTAGGATATACCAGATTCTCCAACAGTCCCAAATAATTAACAGCTATTTTTTCCCTATCCTGCATCAGCCCAAGCCTCAGAATATCATCTTTTATAGAATGACAAGACACGACTATTTTTGCACTTTTGGTATATGAATATTTCAAATTGGTCTTTAAGAAAAAACTGTCCAGCCCTCCCACACCAGAATGTAATCTATGGTCATGGACAAATGGGATTATTCGTTTATGATTCACAATGTGATATATAAATATGTTTACCGGATGAGGACTATAAATAAAGCATACATCAAAAGCTGTTTTCTTTATATATCGGTATATTCTACAATAAGAAACAGGATTTATAAAGTCAACCATCTTCCTTCTATCAAATCTTATATTACAGATTTTATCTATTCCAACATCATGTGGTTTAACACCTTCGTTCGTCAAGACAGATACCTCACACAATTTTGACAAGTCTCGCGCTATCATCTTAAAATTATCTCCCATCGACCCATTGACAGAGAAGGAAATCATTAAAACCTTCATACTTTTATCCCTCTGATTCCACTATTCATTGCAAACATCATATCGCTTTCACTGTCCCCAATCATCAAACATCGTTCCCTTTCCAAATTCGGAAAATCACGCAATATATCCAGAAACATTCCACAACCCGGTTTCCTTCGTATATCTTCTTCTGACAATGCTGTACAATAATAGATGCCATCAATCCTTGCCCCACAACGTTCTATTACTGCGAGCATTTTCTGATGTATTTCCAACAAATCATTTTCATTCATCACACCTTTTCCTACTCCCCTTTGATTTGTCACAACAAAAATATGCTTAACGACCGGAGCCCATTTTTTCAATGCTTCAAGAACTCCTGGGAGGAATTCAAATTCCTCCCAACATTTCACATAATCATTAGGGCGAAGACGATTTATCACCCCATCACGGTCAAGTAATAAAGTATCATACCCTGTAATGTCTATGTCCAATAAATTCATCTGTCATCTTCTTTAAAATATAAAGGAAACTCTTTATTTGCCTTCTGATAATCTTCCGGAATTCCAATATCTATGAAATAGCCTTCTTGCACGACTCCCAGCAATCGTCCCTTTTTACATTCCGGCTCCAGCACTGATATTTCAAATGAGAACTTCTTTGGAAGCTCTTTAAAAAGAGATGTTTGGCGATTTATTATATACACCCCACCATTTATCAGACCTTTTTCGCAATACTGTTTCTCATTAAATTGGGTTATGGTTCTGTCTTCAGTATTGAAGTCCACTGTTCCATAACGATCAAACTGAGTCATCGGCTTCAAAGCCAATGTAATGGATTTCTTCCCTTTCTTATGGCAGCTGAGCAAATTATCGAAATCCACATCAAAAAATGTATCACCGTTCAATACTACTACATCATCATTCTTCACTTTCTCCAAAGCCAGCCTGATTCCTCCCCCTGTACCTAGCGGTTCCTCTTCTATAGCATAATCAAAACTAAAAGAAAAATCATCTTTCACCTTGTCAATCCACTGAAATATCACTTCCCGAAGATAACCGACTGAAAGCACAACCTTACTCACGTTATATTTAGTGAGATACTTTAATATATACCACAAAAAAGGTTTTCCTGCTATTGGTGCCATACACTTAGGCACCTCATTCACCACACTTCGCAATCTCGTGCCCAAGCCTCCTGCCAATATTATCACTTCCATAATACTCTTTTTTTTCCAAATACAATCGGATACTTATTCACAAAAGTTCTTATCATCAAATATGATAAAAACAATATTCCAACAGATAATACAATCGCCCAAAACAATGTCCAAATCCAATTATCACTAACTAAATTTATTATCTTGTACACTTTTAGCCCACTTAACAGCTTAACCCAAACAAAATGAAAAAAGATAATAAACAAAGTATTTCTTGATATCAGTTTCAAAAACCCATTTGGCAAATACAATCTGGAAAATAATCCACTCACCCGAAAGACCATCAAGCTACCCGATATTCCTGCAAGATAACAAAACACTACATATTTTCCATAACTTGGACCATTCATTTGGGCTGGTCCATTATAACATAAAATCAATAAAAGGATAGCTAATAAAACAATAGATGACAACACAGAATATCCATATGATAACTTATCAAAACTCTTATTCTCACTCTTCAACCAATATCCGAACAAGAAATAAGGTATTGCCATTACGGTAGAATCCAAACAAAAAAATAAGTCTAAACCAAAACGTTTCCTAAACCAAAGAAAAACAATGGAAAAGAGAGACAAGATTATACCGGAAAACTGATTAATCGTCACAAGCCCGAACAACACCCTCAATTGAATGATACATATAATAAACCAACAAGGCAGGCAAATCCATATAGAATAAGGAGTATTGTATCCATCCCCCATCACAATGCCCAAGAGCAGTTTTACCCAAAATGCTCCATTGTATATTTCCTCTGAATGGCTCATCAATGTAAGAGGGATATATGCAATCTGATATATCAAATATGAAACAAGAAGAATCCTTATACTCCCATATATAAAAGAGAATGATACCCTACCATTTTTCTTTCCACTAAACAAATAACCAGAAATAATAAAAAATAGAGGCATATGGAACAAATAGATGATATGCCAAACATCTTTTAAAACAAGATCCGTTATAAGGAAAGAAGGGAAATGTTGTTCCACATGACCCAATATGACCAAAAATATTCCTATCACTCTAGCATAGTCCAACCATATAATGTCTTCTTTCATCTGAATCAACTAATACTTATTCTGCATTTCCGAAAAACTTTTCCTCCAACATCAAACACAAACAATGGTAAACAGGCAAGTGCAATTCTTGAATCCTATATGTTTCCGTTTCTGGTACTCGAATGCACACATCGGCTAAAGCGGAAAGCTTACTATGCTTAGTTCCTGTTAATCCTATCACTTTCATACCTTTAGCTTTGGCTGTGACAGCTGCGAAAAGAACATTTTCACTGTTACCTGAAGTGGAAATACCCAAAAGCACATCATCTTTACATCCATACCCATTTACCTGTTGGGCAAAACATAGCAAAGGCTCACAATCGTTTATATAAGCAGTAGAAAGAGCTATATGACCATCTAACGCAATAGCAGGCAAAGCTCCTTGCAAATGGTGCCCCAAAATTCGACCTCTATCCACATCAATTGACATCAACCTACCGACTTCTTCATCCTGTAGTTTACGGTCGTTCTTAAAACCTTTCATCAGTTCACCTACAATATGTTCGGCATCAGCAGCACTACCACCATTACCGCAAACTAACATCTTACCTTGAGATACATAACATCCGGTCAGCACCTCAAATGCAGCTATAATATCAGTTCTACAGCACGCAAGGACCGGATAACGTAAAAGTAATAAATCTAAATATCTCATTTTTTTATATTGTTTACACTTTATCTGTTGGGTATATTTTCCATCCATGTGCCCCACCGTCACTAAACTGAAATGGCATTACAAAACCATCCAATTTTTGCAAAGATTCCACCACTTCACACTTTCTAACAGGCTCTACCACGAACATGATAAATCCACCTCCTCCAGCTCCTGATACTTTGCCTGTTTTCGCTCCTGCCGCCAATGCTACATCAAACGCTTTTTGAATCATCGGATTGGTAATACCATTTGCCATTTTTTTCTTGTCTTCCCATGCCTGCCCTATTATGTGGGCAAACTCCGCCATATCCCCTTTCAGTAAAGCTAATTTCATATCTACAGCACTTTGTTTGATACGATGCATCGCTTCTATGGCCGTCTGATTTCCACTGGACGTATTTTTCTTCTGTTCATCAATAATGGCAGCACTACTGCGCGATGCCCCTGTGAAATACAGAACCATAGAAGCTTCCAGTTCATCCACAATCCAGCGTTTCATTTTCAACGGGTTGACTATAACTATGTCATTCGGCAAAAATTCCATATAATTAAATCCACCGAAAGCAGCTGCATACTGATCCTGCTTACCACCACTCAATCCCAAATCCTTACGTTCTATTTCATAGGCAAGACGAGATGTTTCATAATCGCCTAACGGAAGGCTTAACCATTCAATGAAAGCCTTCAGAATACAGACGACCATTGTAGATGACGTTCCCAATCCAGACCCTGCCGGAGCATCATTGTAAGTTGTTATTTTAAAACTTTTCGCTTCTAAATCATAGTCATGAATTATTCTGTTATACACTCCTTTAATCAGACTGGCATCACCGTCTATCATCAATAATTTAGCAGAAGGATAGCTTTTATGACACTGCGAATCAAAAGCATCAATTACAATCTGTCCATTATCTGTTTCCTCGATAGTGCAATATGCATACAGATTAATTGTTGCATTAAGAATTAGTCCACCGTAAATATTGCTATATGGAGAAACATCGCTTCCACCGCCCGCCAATCCTAGACGAAGAGGAGCTTTACTTCTTACTATCATTTCTTTAATCTATTTTTGAAATTAAATAATCATAAATCCTTTTACCTACTACATCTACTGAATAAACAGTCTTATAATTTTCTGCAATTTCTTCTAAATGGGTCCTATCAGGATACTTATCCAATACTTCCATTATTTTTCCTGCCAACTCTTTATCATTCATCGGATGTTCGTAATAATAAAGCAGTTTCATAGTAATTTCTGGTAAAGAATCAGATGTGGAACATATCACAGGACACCCCATCGCAGCGGCTTCCAATGGTGGAGAACCAAATCCCTCCCTCAAAGAGGGGAACACAAACAAACTGGCAAATTTGTATAAACTATTTAAATCTTTCTCTGTTATACCTTGGTATAATATGATACGTTCTTGAATCTGTTCAGATATTATTATAGGGAGGATTTCTGTTTCCCAATACGTATTTTTAGTTCCAACAATCACTAACTTTTGCTTTACGCTACCCTTGATGCTCGCATAAGCTTTTATCAGTGTAACAATATTTTTCATTTTACATATACGACCTACGTACAATATATAATCATCTTCTATCAATCGAGGAGAATATCCATCAACGAAAGATATACTATTTCGCAACGAAACTAATTCTCCAGTATACAAAGGATAAAACATTCGTATCTGTTCTTTAGAAAAATTAGATATGGTCACAATACTTTCACTATGCTTCATTAACATATCGTCTCGTTTCTTCATAATTATCAACCTTAATCCTCTACAATCCAACTGCATTTGCAAATCGTGAATAGTAGTAATCTTCTTCGATTTTGACTGCCATCTGTTCACATAATCACCATGAGGACAAAAAATTAAATCAAACATTTGAGTTTCAAAAATTTTCTTTACCTCTCTAGCTATATATAAAGATTGAAATTTAGGAATATTTAGAAGTTTTTTATTACAAACTACAATATGCCGAAATTCTTGTGGGAACATCTCTTTTACATTTTCCGCTACTCCCCCGTTTAGCAATAATATGAAATGTTTTTCTAAATGATGCTTCACTATATATTCCAAAAAACGATAGGCATACTTGGCAATACCTGTATATAAATTACCCTTTCTTATCCATGACAGATCTATTAAAATATTCATAATTTCACTTTTGGTACCTATTTCGTATCTTCTATGACATCATTAATCATATCATCTAAATTTATATCAAAATACGTTCGATATGGATAAAATACTATCGTTTCTCGATCATTAGTCACATACGCTCCCCATACACTAACACAGAACATAGCGATACACACAACACGATAGAAAAGTTTTTTAATTCCATATATTCTTATAATATCCGGAATTAAAAATAAAAGAGCAATTCCAAAAAAAGAATATGTTCTTATGGCCATATGAGTATTTACCGACAACAAACTATATAGTATCGTACCCATATAAATATTGTTTATATAGTATTTATTAATGCTACGGATTGATAGTAACTTATTATGATTAATCATCACTATTATAGTCAATAAATAGACGAATACCCTCCAAATAGTACCTCCTGCCATATTTGTTGTAGCATATTGATTAAGTTTAAAGCTTAAATACCCCGATGGCAAAACATTCATTAATAATGAGATAAATAGGGTTCCCCAAAATAATGATACAAACATCAATTGCCACATTTTCTTTCTATCAAACTTATTTAAGGGAAGATATAACAAAAAAGCTACAACCGCAGAAAAATGACAACAAACAGCCAATAACAAACAAACAGTTTTTATCTTTTTTTTATCATAACCATAAGTCATAGCCAGCAAGACAAATCCTGTTGCCAACGCTTGCCTCACAATGCTAATATAATTAAAAAACAAAAAGGGACAACCTATATAAAAATAGATAGAATCAATAGGATACGTACTTCCTTTTTTAATTCCTTTTATAAAACAAACTGTAGTTATAAAAGAGGTAATAACAAAGAAAAATGGAAATCCAATATAGTGAGCCAATTCTTCAATCAATGCTGGAATAGGCTCTTTATGTCTGTAATCAGATAATATAAACCGTATATATAAAAAATAATCATAACTGATACCATAACGCAAGGCGGAAAAGAGAAACACAACACTTCCCAAAGCAACTATTTTCTTATATAAAGAAAACCCACTATAAGTTATAGTAAAAATAGAAATAAAAAAAAGCAAATACCAAAACATGACAAACAAATGCGATTGAATAACTATTGAAAGAGTAAAGTTCTTGTATCAAGCATTCAACATAAAGAATTAATCAATGATTTGATTAATAACCGAACATCAATTACCTTATTCTTCATTTTATTTACGATATAATGTTTTACCTATTCTAGTTCTTGATAATAAATACATTTTTATCAAATATTTCATCCTTACCGCAATCAACTTAATTCCAGTATATTTATTCACCTCTTTTCCGTCTTTCCAAGGAGAAAGACACCTATAATACCAATATTCAGATTTATATGGATGATTACATTCTTTGAACCAAGGCTTTAAAACTCCAGTATAATGTATAATATTAGGATTTTGCAAAGCATTATCCAATTCTTTTCTATAATCAGAATCAATACAAGGCTCTCTAAATAAAAAGGAATCCATAATATTCCATTTTATTGGAATTTTCTGAATTTTACCATGACACAGAGCATTGATAATATCTTGATCATGAAACTTAATGTGAACCAAATTAGTCCGACAATAAGCTTCAACTTTTTGAAAAAAATGCATTTCTCGCAAGTAAACTAAATTATAAAGCAATACTCCAGCATTATAATATAATTCACTCACATCATATCCTAAACGCACAGGACATTCCATTATCTGTGAAAGAGCATCTTCTACTGCGGCAAAAGCACAATTATCCACATTCAAAGACCATAATTCATAAAGATCACTCCGAATGATAATGTCACAATCCAAATATAACACTTTATTATATAGCTGAGGAAAGACACTAGGAATAAGTAATCTATAATAGGTTGCAAGCGTAATATTCTCAAACTTTCCACCAAATGGAAGATGTTTAAAAGATTCAATATCAATATCAATAATATTAATCTTTTGATTATATAAATCTGCTAGTATTTTAAACTTGCCCCTATTCACTTCATCTATATAGTCTGTAAGAATATAAATTTCAATGTCTCTATTTTTATTATTTTCAAAGATAGAAGTTAATAAAGTACCACAGTGAGCAGTATAATTATTATCACACGTACAAGCTATTATCATTTTTTCCATAAATCATTTCTTTGAAAATCGAACCACTCCATATCTTTTCACAATATTGGGATGACATTCTGAGCCTAAAAATATTACTTCAGTTTCATTACCTAAAGAATAAGCAGCTGTAGAACAAACGGTATAAGCCTTTTTAAATTTTATACCCAACACGCTTAATAGCTGCATAGGAACTTTCTTTGTAAAGACATACATTTCTGGAAAAAATTTAGTATAATCTGTCATTTCTCGGGGATGAGGTTTTATCATTACTTTTAGAGGATCACAATTCTGTAATAATTGACGATAGAAAACGATCTTCTCCTCTTCCGTAATTATCTGATCTTCTGATAATGTTTGAGTTATCAATATTTCATCTCTTTGCTTTAATTCTCTCAAATCATTGTCATCAATATTATATATTTTAAGAATCAGATTTTTTTTCTCTTCCGATGATTTATCCCACAACTTTTGTATATTAATAAATTCTATCGGAATATTAGTAGGATAACCACTCTTACACAATCCAGTCAAGACTACTTTACTAAGAAATTCAGGATTCCTACCCGACAGTAATAAATTACCAGCTAATGGCCCCAATAAAACTCTTCGTAACCATACCCATTTACGTTTTTCCTTTTTATCCATATAATTAGTGAAACCATCTTCAATCGCAATCATTTTACGATGACCAACTAATGCTGGAGAAAAAGAACAAACCTCACTACCATAAATTTCAGCAGTTTTTAAAAAAGGCCATCTTAACCAAGCTGTCAAACGTAATATAATACCTAATACACAAGAATACAAACTTCGCACATTGGTGAGTAAATAATACATTACACCTCTTTGTTTTAACCGACAACATTGCATTTCAGAGTTACTCAACGATTTATCTATCATCCTTCTTTCTTTTTTAAACCAATGACATCGCTCTTTAAAATTTAATAATTTGTCCATAATCCCTCTTCTCTTAAAACAGTGATATTGCCCTTTGAAGTTATCCGATAATTGATTTAACACTTCTTTAGGAATACCATCGGAAACAAAAAAGTATGTTCCTCTAATTTCTTCATATGTACTTATTAAAAAATAAAGGAATAAGGAATAAGATGAATTCTCTATACAAACTCTAAAAAACTTCTTTTTCATAATTATCAATCTTCAATATTTTAACATACCAAGTCATTATATGACACGAAGTAGTTTCAATTATTTTTTCATTTCACCTAGTTTCATTTTAAGTAATCTCAATAAATTTGAAGCAACTTCTTTATTCAAATGTAAAAGCATGATTGATAATACAAAAGCCCATAAACAGACTAGCCATACACTCGATACATAAAAAACTATTACTATATTTATAACAGCAATCAATACCATATATAAATACTTATCAATATTTTGTATCTGTACATATTTCCATCCATATCCGATCCTTGCCAATGCTACTGTTACAAAAGACAACATGTAAGAAATAGAAGCACCCATAATACCCCACAATGGTATCAGTAAAAAATTACCCAATATAGCAACCAAAGATCCCCCAATACTAGAGTAGAATAAATACTTACTTTCTTTCGTTGCCCAAAAATGACTTCCAGAAATACTGGAAATACAAGAAAAGACAATACCCAAAGTTAATATAGGTATATATCTCCATGCGTCAAAGAAGTCTTGGGAAACAAAAATAGAAACAATACATTTACTAAGTAAAGTCACTATACATAACAAAAATACCAACATAGTAACTCCCAAACGCAAAATCTTATTATAGAAAACAGCATAATCCTTTTTACCAAATTCTTCCAATACGGATATAGACCATGCCTGTAAGAAAATAGCAAAAAGCATATATAAAATCCCCGGAAACTTATTGGCTACAGCAAAAAGGCCAACAGCTTCAATACCCAAATAATTTTCCATAACCGGACGATTCAAAGCTGTTACCAACCACATCATAATTGCATTGGGTATCAAAGGGACTGAGTACTTCAACATTTCTACACACCGTTCTTTCTTCACTGTCATCCTGTCTATAAAACGATAGGTTCGTGAACAGACAAAGGAATAGCAAGTGGCAGATAGATTAGCCAGAATGATGGCATAAATATATCCTTTCACTCCCCAACTGGGGATAAAGGCTATGGAGTATACGGCAGTCGCTAAAGTAAGCACCACACCTGTCATACTGTATATTTTCACATGGCCGGCACTTCGCACAAACTGTTGTACAAAAGTCTGTAAAAAGCCGGTGCATAAAATTCCATATATCAACCAAATATATTTCATAAAAATAGAATCCACCCCGTAAAGGACAGGGATATTAGCAACTGCGGCAAACAGACAGGCTGTAATAGCCAGCATCATCAGAGAAAAGAGCAGACCGGAAGAAAAATATTCCTTTTGAATTTTAAAATCCTGCCCTTTAGGAAATATAAAGATGGAATCGTATATACAGCAAGTCACTATACTTAATAAAAGAGTGGCATAGACTGTTACCATATCCGTTATGCCATAATCGGAAGTGGAAAGCCAGCGTGTATAGAGGGGAAGCATTAAAATTCCTACCAGTTTGCTTCCGGCCCCACCAATAAAGACAATCAATGTGTTTTTTCCCAAACGGGTATATTTTCCCATCATCCTTATCCGGCTTTTATCTTAAAACGGTATTTAATGCCGGGATATAAAAACTCCCCACCATATTTTTCCCCTTCCAGTTCCACATCCAATTCCTGTTCCAACGCCAGATTCATACCCGGAAGAATATCCCAGGAATAACAACCTTTCAAGTGCAGGAACTGTCTGTAACTTCCCCGTATGACATTATACATATTATACATGCAACACCCCATGATACGGTATTCAGAACCCTGTTCCAATTTAGTAAAATCTTCTGGCTGCATATAGGATGACAGACCACAGATCCTAGAGCCTGTTATTTTGGAAAACTGATCACCCGTACATAGACAAAGCCCTAATTCGGGCAACATGATCATGCTCTGATAATGCTGCATCCCTCTATAGACAGAAATGCCTACACCCCATTCCTTCAAGCCTGATACAAAATTCTCCGTTCCGTCTATCGGATCTACTGTTATCACATACTCAACTTCCTCCAAACGTGACAAGTTCGTTTCTGTTTCCTCCGAAATGACCAGGCAGTCCTTCACTCGGGAATCCAAAAAATCAAAGATGATTCTCTCGCACAATTTATCCCCTTTGGAAACGAAAGTATTGTCCGGTTTTAATTCAGGAGTATTCCGCAAGGAAAGAATCTCAGGCAAATGAAACAGGATCTGTTCATGTATGCTCCTGCAAATATCCGGTTCACTCATACAGGGAGGGAGTCAAAAATTCAATATCCATCGTATGCTTGATTTCACTGATACGGTGTTTGATGGCCTTGTTCATTTCCAAGGCATAGTCTTTGTCCTGAATCAGATTCAAACGCCCCTGATAATAGTTTTCCTTTCCCGCGGAGTAACCATCCATGCCTGCCAGATAGACTTTCCGAGGGGAAAGTTTCTGCAAAAGATTCAACGCCATCAGAGCCGAATTGTCACGGATAACATCCACTTCATTCAGCAAAGAAACATAATTAATGCAATAACCGGAGCTCTCCGGCCCCACATGGATGTTGGAGGTATAAATAAGATGAATATCCTTCTTCATCGGGTTAAAAGTGGTAGCATATCGTTTGGCATTGGCCAAAAAGGTGAAATCACAATCCATAAAGTCAGGAACAAAAGTCACGGAAATGAGCAGGCAGTCCTCTTCCTTTCGCTTAGCTGCAAGTTTATTATGACAAGTGGAAATAGAATGTCCCGGAGCCATCAATATGATATTCCTTCCACTTATTTTTTCCTTCAAAATCTCTAATGAACAGGTATCATCCACTTCATGTGACTGGTATTCCAAGTAGATTTGCTCCACCAGTTCTTTGTTATACAATGACCGTCTTTCAACAGGCAGCATGTGCAAGATGGCAGAAATATCCTTAACCGCAAGCGTCTGTTTCTGCGCCAGATAAGAAGCGTAATTAGGATGGCAACCGTTTATGGCAGCCAGATAGTAAGGGACTGTATATCCCCATTCATACTCCCGCTTGATGTGGATGATAAATTCGTCAACAATCTCCAACAGGGGCTCTATAGCATACGTATGCCCTTCACGGTCATTCACATAATTCGCTATTAGTTCTGTATTCAGGTTTCCGGCCCCCCGTCCCATTCCATAGATAGAAGCGTCCAGTGAAATAATGCGGTCGCCCACATACTCAAAAAATTCCTGAGAGTTGGAAAAGGAAAGTTGCAGATTGTTATGAGAATGGAAACCCATATTTATCGATTTGTTCAGGTTGGTATTAATCAGATAGAAAAATCTGGCGATATCATTCCTGTGCATCAGTCCCAAAGTGTCTACCAAATAGAAGGAATAGGGTTGCAGTTCATTCACTTTCTCTATCAGATGGAGAAGCTGGATGTCAGTATAGCTGGACGTCCCTACCGGCTGAACAAAAACCTTATAGCCCTTTTCTTTTATTTCCCGGCAATATTCCAAAGCAGCGTCCACTTCATTATAATGAAAAGTGACCCGGATTCCATCTATGGAGCTGCCTGTGCACGAAGTCAGTTGACTCAGG
The DNA here is from genome assembly GCA_963651205.1 of Bacteroidaceae bacterium. Lineage (GTDB taxonomy): Bacteria > Bacteroidota > Bacteroidia > Bacteroidales > Bacteroidaceae > Phocaeicola. The sequence continues at coordinate 140,981 of CAVJPC010000185.1, read as the reverse complement.
TCATACTCACCATAACAGGCCATCGCTACAAACATGGTACGTCCATGATCATCAGGCAACAGGGAGGCTATCTGCTCTGAGGTATTAAAAATGGAAGTATCCTCGTCATATTCACCATCCTCCAAAAAACCACACTCCACTATATCCAGACCCGCATGGGTCAGTTGTTGAAGGATTTTTCGTATGGCATGTCTGCCAAACCGGAAGTTATTTATATAACCACCGTCACGCAGAGTACAATCCAGTAATTGTATTCTATTCATATATTTTCTAATATTTATGTTCGATGACAGAAATAACCTTTTCTAAATCTTTAGGAGTATCCACAGATAAAGTATTTGCGTTAACGGTTATCATTTTTATTTTTTTCCCATGTTCTATAAAACGCAATTCATTTATATCCTCTATTTCCTCATTATAGCCTTTAGGGGTATCACTGAAAAATTTCAGTGCATCCAACGTATAAATCAAAACGCCGACATGTTTATAGAATTTATAACCAATAGAGGATTTAGGGTATGGTATCATTCCTCTTGACATAAATAAAGCGTTTGAATCCATATCTGTCACCACTTTGATATTGCTACAATCAAGTGCCTCCACCGGACTCTTTATCTCTGTCATAAGATTGCTTACGAAGAAAGATGAGCCGGGTAATTCCTTCGGAACAATGGCATTGATTAAATCAGGCTCAATCAAAGGTTCATCCCCATTGATACAAACATATAAATCAGCCGTTATTTTTTGAGCGACCTCGTATAAACGTTCCGTACTGGTCTGGTGCTCCGGACATGTCATGATACAATTTATAGCATATTCGGTACAAATATCAACTATTCGTTCATCATCCGTAGCCACCCAAGTTTGCGATATAAGAGAAGCTTTACAAACTTGATTATACACCCACCAAATCATAGGTTTACCACATATATCGGCTAATGGTTTACCCTCAAAACGCGTAGATTTATAGCGCGCAGGAATTACTGCTATTACTTTCATATAACTTTAGATTAAATTCAAACTAATATGCTCTTGTTGTTACAGGAGGATATGAATAAAATGATTCCTCCGTTATTTGATATCCTTCCGCAATGACTGTTGCAGGAAAACCGTATAACACAGAATTAGGGGCTATTTTATATTTTCTATCTAAGACAGTACAAGAAGATACGATCGTATTGTCCGGTAATTTAGTCCCCTTACGGATAAAGACTTTCGCTCCAATCCAACAATTGTTCCCTATCACAACAGGAGCATATATTTTGGATGGTCTGCCGGAATATAAATCCACAATAGGATGATAATCCGTATCCATAATTGTAATATCCCAACCCAACTTGACGGAATTCCCTAATTTTATATGATAATAACATAGTAAATTTAGATTAGAAGCACTCAATACCCTATCCCCTATTTCTAATAAAGCATTTTCGTGAACACGTATATGAATACCCGATGTCAAGATACATTCTCCACCAAAGACCAAACGCCCTCCCATAAAGTCAAGTTTAGAAACAGGATTCTGACACCAGCTGTTCCTGCCCATCCCGCCTATCCGAACCATACCAGTCTTTATTTTATCACTTTGAATAATGACTTCACCCTTTAAACTAATAAATCGCACTTTTTTTAATATAACCGGCAATTTTATAGCCTGAGAGAATGGGAAATAATGAAAATTAAAATACAAGGTTTTAAAAAAGGACATGGACAATATATAAATTCCCCATTTCAAAATACGCCTGACAATATGATAACAAGCATGCATTATTCCATTTTTTTTACAACACGCAATCATATCCTCTTTTTTTTGAATCTTTCGGTAAATTCCACTTCCGACATCTTGACCACTTTAGCAGGTATTTTGTAACGGTCAAGTCTATCAGAACAAAAACTTACCACTTGTTTTTTCAACTCAGACAGTTTAATTCCCACATCTTTATGAAGAATTTTAGCTACTACCATCTGACCTGTTATAGGATTGTACTCTCCATATACAATGCAATCATCAATTTCCGGCATCTGAAAAAGAACTGATTCTACTTCTGATGGCAGGACTTTCTCACCACCCACATTTATCATCTCAGAGTTCCGACCCACAATCTTAATATAGCCGTCTTTCTCTTCAACCATATCTCCTGTTTTGAACCATCCATCGTCGGTGAATCTTTCCATTCCAGAGTTGAGGTAACCCATTATCTGAGTACGACTCCTGAGCCATAACTCACCTTCAACAATCTTATATTCAGTATTAGGGTCATCTATTTTCAAGTATGTACTTGTTGAGGACAAACTGGAAGTGGAAGAAATACCAGTTTCGCTTGTACCGAATGTCTGGAGAAATTTCACTCTAGGAAAAGCTTCCTTCAATTTTGTCAAAAGACTCTCAGGCATCGGTTCCGTACCGTAAGAAATCATTTTCAAACAACCCAGATCAAAATGAAGGTTCGCTCTGCTAATAAGCATCAAATTAAGGAAGGTCGGAGATGCAGGAAGTACATTCACTTTATATTTTTCTATCAGATGCGCCACATGCTCCGGCTCTCTATTTTCCGGAAAAACTATCGTAACATTCATTGACAGGCAATTCAAAAGGGTATTAAGACCACCTATATGGTCAAACATCAAAAAGATAAGAAATACCAAGCCTTTGTTTTTTTTGTTCTTATATGTATCAATTAGATTGTCAAGATTATGAATCATAGCCTTGGGCACACCTGTAGACCCACTACTGAATAAAATAAGACCGGCTCCATGTTCTTCCTGTAATTTCCGTATAAGTACATGAGATTCCTTGCTTGGACATAATTTGTCAACAAACAACCGAGTTTCCCGAATATATACAGCGTAATTGCATCCGGCCTCTTTCAAACGTTCTTCAAACTCAGCCTGTACCTTAGTCGTTATAGGAACTATAATATTCTTGTTTTCATACAGGGCAAAAAATAAAGCTATCGACTCAAAAGAGTAATCTGAAACGATTGCTATAACTTCCCCTTCATGAAACTGCTGTTTCATTAGATCATAATATTCCCGAACCTTATTATACAGCTCCTCATAAGAATAATCTTTCCCATTGAATATAAAAGCTGTTTTTTTATCACCTTCCCTAAATCTTTCTATCAACCAATTCATAGTTATTCAGTTTACTCCTCCTAAATATAATACTTGACCTGTAATGAAGTCACTTGTAGGACTTGCATAGAAATCTATAACATTCTTCACATCTGCAAACTTGCCAAGACGCTTGATGTCCTGATATTCAAGCAACGCATTTATCTTCTCTATCGGTACATGCTTTATCAAGTCCGTATCTATAGGTGTGGGAGCAACGGCATTCACCGTAATATTGAATGTTCCCAACTCTCCGGCCAAGACCCTAGTCAACTGCTCAACCGCCGCTTTAGAAGCGGAGTAAGCAAGTTCTCCCTGCAAATTCAAAGCTACCGCAATTGTAGAATAGTTGATAATGCGACCAGCCTTTGCTCTAATCATATACTTACACACTTCACGGCACATCAAAAATGTACCCATAAAATTAGTGTTCATAACTCGTTGAACTGTAGTATATGGAGTAAGCATAAATGCATTCATAGAAGCAATACCGGCATTATTAATAAGAATATCTATATGTTTCCGCTCCTTATAAACACTCCGTACAAAATCAATAACTGCTTTTTCATCAGAAACATCCAAACGAGCATGATGATAATTATCATGTTTCAGATCTGATTCACGACGGGAACATCCATAAACAATATCACCTTCATTCAAATATTGTTCTGAAAGATATCTGCCGATACCTTTTCTTGTCCCTGTTATAATAATTACTCTATCCATAATTCAATCTTCTTCAATATCTAGCTGGCGTGCAATAAAGTTGCAGAGTGCACCTATGGAACGGAAAGGGCTGATACGCCCTGACATGGCTACTTCCGAAGTAAGGGAGATTTCAACCTCCTCATCGAGAAAAGCCGTTTCAATGTCAACTATGGTATTCACCAACCCCATTGAATCCATTATTTTACTACCACCAATCAACGGGGTGTCTTTAGTTAATTCAATATTTAGACTGTTGGTTGCACAATACTCCCCAATCACTCCATAAACTATTTTATCAATTTTTTTCTTATCCATGACTTTATAAATTAATAGGTTTGTAAAATTTTGTCTCTGACAAATCACATGATACCGCTCCCCATGAAAGCCCTACTCCATAAGCACAAAGTACAGTTCTTTTTCTTTGTTCAGCAGAATAACTTCCTCCAACCTCAGACAACAATAACGGAATGCTGTTCGGACCTGTATTACCTGCATGATCAAGATTCAGAGGAAATATTTCTTCCGGAAGCCTGAATTTCTTCCGTAGACAGTCAATGGTAAATTTATTGGTCTGATGCATTGCATACAAGCCTACATCCTCGGGGTTCCATTCTCGAAAGTCTAAAGTTTCTTTTATACATTTCGGAACCTTAGACAGTACAAAGGAAAAGACTCCCATTCCATCCATATTCATATTCTCCAATGTTCTGATGTTTTTATCTTCATCTTCTGTTTCTCTCTTCGTTTCATCCGAACAGGGAATTCTCGCACCACCTGCTGGCACTATTATCTTATCATACCCACTCCCGTCAGATTTAATGGTAAAACCTATATCAGTAGAACCACTTCCCACAAGAGTTGCTGTACCCGCATCGCCAAATTCCATAATCAGCGAACCATCTTTAGGATTAACCAGCCTTGAGTTGGTTTCCCCTGTCAGCAAAAGTATCTTGCTAGACATTCCCGAAGATATCCAAGCCACAGCCTGACTGAGTCCGTATAGATAACCGGAACATCCATAATGTATATCAATGCATAATGTTTCACTAGACAGTCCCAACCTGTCTTGAAGGATTATTGAAGTAGCCGGTAAGGGATAATCACCAGTCTGGGATACAAATATCAGCCCATCAATCGTACTGACATCTATCATCTCGTGTTCTATCAAAGAGCTTGCAGCTTCAAAAGCCATATCGGATGAAGTTTGTCCTTGAGCCGCTACACGATGAGAAGTTATACCAGTGGCTTTTATAAATTCTTTGACTCTATAATCTCCGAATTTATTGGAAAAATCAAGTCGGTAATCCTCCTCCTTTTCAGGCAAATATGAAGCTATAGCCTGAATACAAATATCAGATACCAATGCCCTCATCCCTTCTTACTATTAACAAGATCAAATAAATCCTTTATAGTATTTGCACGACGAATCTCCGTACCAGATATTTCTACATCATATTCAGTGTCTATAAAAGCTATGACATGAATAGCAGAAAGTGATGACCATTCATCAAGTTCCTTAAACTCCGTATCAGCAGAAAAATCATCTGCATCTTCAAATTGTTCTGAAAATCTCTTAACAAAATCTTCTAATTCCATTGTTTTCTATATATAATAAATTATCATTTACAGTTTCGACATACACAACTAAAATTTTCACTATTTTGACAGGAATACTCAATTTAGGGTTGCCACCTTAGACTTTAGTACTTGTATAGCGTCTAAAGCTATTTCGTCAAAAGATTCAATATTTTATCAACTATTGGAAAAGAGGTTATGCTTTTTAATTATTTTGTGCCATCGGCGGTTGCGACACCGCCCGATACACCATATGGATATATCTCTGAGCCTTACGCAAAATATCCGAGATGGCTGTTGTACTACAAATCAGGATATTGCTGCTGGTTGCACAATCGCCATGATTTCCTTTAATGAGTTGTTGATCAACGTTTCTACATAGTTACGAAAGTTATCACGATGGTACTTCATACCGGATACATCCATTTTTGCCTGATATTCCGTGTACGACATTTCAAAATGAAAATCTTTCATTGTTTTCTTCTTCGAAATAGAGCGTTCAACAAACTCCTGATCTATATGGAATATACGTAATGAAGGCAAACGTACATATTCCAGCCCGATGACCTGAGTTTTGGGTGCGCGACTTAAATAATCTCTGTAACCGTTAAAAATATTAGTTAAAAACTTACCGAGTATCTGCCCTGCACTTTGATAGCTACTGACTTTAGAGTATAAGCACCAGATTCTTTTACAATGTACTATAAACTTTCAGTGTGAAAGCATCTATAACACCTCCATTACCGCCTAAGACCAGAAGTTTGAACTCACCGTAAACGAAAGATAAGGCATCAATCACATCACAACTGAGGACAACAATCTGAGTAGGTAAACCTAATAAATGAGATTCATAGAATTCCCAACGATCATAAGACTTCGAAAAGCCATTGAGTTTCCCGAAAAAAATGATTTTACAAGATATTTCATAGCACAACAAAATTTTTGATTAATGTATTGCATTCCCTTTCTCTGAATGCAGTTAGCTGAATGCATGTCCAACTACTTCTTTATAGCTTAACTGCCCTCAAAAAGTTACTTAAGTAACTTGCCCAAGTAACATAAGTAACTTTGCCCACGAACATAAGTTACTTGCCCGACTTACTTAAGTTACTTTTTTCCTCCCTATTCTGTTCCACCTTCACGGCATTGGGCGCATAAAGACATTGACTGCCATAGATGTTATAGACAACAGTGGGTTCCTGATGCTCTTTCAGTCCGACGATTGCATGATAATACCGGAGTGGCAGCATATTCTGCAACAGCCGCTGGATACATGAAAGGTCAGCATTGTGATTCTCATTCAAAAATTTCTGTGCGGCTGTTATCTGGTCCAGATAGATGGAGTCGATACGACCGGATATAATTTCTTCCTTGTCGATTTCTTTTTCTTTTATCACTTCCTGTGATTCCCGTTTTGTTCCTTGACACATACGTTCTTTCAATTTTAATAAATTAATTCCGTTTCTTGGGACGCTTGGCCCAGGCATCGTTGATGCGTGCACGGAGGTTGTCTATGCTTTTGCCCGATGTGAACCGGGGCGTGATGGGAAGAAACAAAGAGATGAACTTTTCTTTCACTATCAATTCCGGAGTAATGTTCGGCTCCCGTTCCGCCATGTTGACAATGATTTTGGCAAGATCAACCGCACTGGTACATTCTGTAATCTGTGACAGGTAGAGATCCAGGTCTTCCACCTTATTAATATAGACAGAGAGACGGGCCGCTACGGATGCAAGGAGATCATCCTTCACTTTTTCTCCGTCCGGCTGATCCTGTAAAGCACGCCCACTATAGAAATTCTGAATGCCGGTAGTGGCATTGGGAAATATCTGCTGGCTTCCTCCATAGATATGGAAAGTAATGCCGTCGTTTTTTTTATCGTCCATAAGTCAATGAGATATCAATGAAATGTCAATGGTCAGTAAACGGTTATCAACAGAATTTTATTCCGGATTCTCACATATTACTTTTGTCATGTCGGAAGGATGAATGAACATCCCCATGACAAACAACCTTTTAATATTTATATAAATTATGATCAATTACAGTACTTGTATGCTGGGCAATCCGATGGATGCCGATGCCGCTCAAAAGGCTTATGCAAAGCCACAAATTTCAGAAATCATGTCATTCGGCCAGTTTGTAAAACACATTGCCGATCACAATGGTGTGTTCACCCGCGGAACTGTGAAAGGCGTAATAGCCGACATGTGCGAATGCCTGGTAGAGATGCTTCTGGAAGGCAAGAAGGTGCAACTGGCGGAGTTGGGAAACTTCTGGATTTCCCTGGCTTCGGAAGGTGCGGAAGACCTGAAGAAGTTTACGGAAAGTAACATTACCACCGTAAACATCGTGTTCACACCGGGAGAAGACTTCCAGAACCTTCGCTCTCGCGCCGCATTCAATCCGGTGAGCAGCCGCATAGCCCAAGCTGCCACCCTGAAGGCTGAAAAGGCCGGTCAAGGCACCGTTGACCTTGATGCCGCCAAGGGAAAGACCCCGGCTCCTACTAATGAAGACAACTCATCATTATGATAAAGTATCATGTCTTTTCGTTGGGTAGTCCGCTCGACAGAACGGCGCCCAAGAAAGCATACGCAAAGTGTGTGACAAAAGAAGTGGTGTCCCATAAACATTTCGTAAATGAAGTGGCTAGGTATTCCCGTTCTTTTTCCGACGGTACAATAAAAGGAGTACTGGAGGAAGTCTTCACCTGTCTGTCCGAGCGTCTTCTCACAGGTGACCGTGTCGTCCTGGACGGTCTCGGCACGTTCAGCACCACCCTGAAATGCGAAGGGGCAGCTTCGGAGGCTTCGTTCTCCAAGAAGAACATCAAGGGCGCGCACATCGTGTTTACCCCGTGTCGCGAATTCAAGGAGAAATTCAAGGATATTGACTATAAAATGACACCATGAACCTCTTAACAGTATGGAACTTATATTATTCATCTATTTAAAGACAAGACGTATGAAGAAAAACTGGAAAAACGTACTGTTGTACATCGTCCGCATCATTGAGTTGCTTATCACAGGCGCTGCCGGAGGAGCGCTTGGAGGAGGTCTATGAGAACGGTTTCATTGATTATTGTGCACTGCTCTGCCAACAAGGCAGGCAGTGCCTACCGCCAGATATCAGATTTGCGGCTAAAGACTTTATTAAAAAACTAATCCACCTTTTCAAACGGAAACGCATGAATATAGCTGACAGCCACCGTCATATTGCCAAAAGCGAACACCAGCCGGGTATTCCGGTGCAGGCGCATAATACAGCCTTCCTTGCCACGGAAGACCCCACCCGTGATGCGGATTTTCTGCTTCTTCTGAAGGTAGTCTTCCAGAGGGCGGTCCATCAGCTCGATGTTATAAGGCATGGACTCGTACAGGTAGATGAATTCCTCCATCTCCCGTTGGGGGATGACGGCCGGGCTGTAGGACTTGTAGTTGGTGACCAGATACTGGCGAGGGAGCATATGGGCCAGAATCAGGTTCAGCTCCTCCAAGGGGGCGCAGACAAACAGGTAACCATCTCCTATGATTTCCTTCCCGTCCGTCAGTGCGTTCAGTATCTGTGCGGAGCCTGTGGCGAAGGCTTCCCGGACGGCCTGTGCCGAAGTCCGCCGATGCTGGTATTCCTCCTTATTATAAGGGCATTGCTCGAAGCGTTTCTTATGGTCGGCGGTGGTATACGAAAAGACCCTGAAACAAAAGCGTCTTTCCTCCTTGCTCCCTGACGGGGTTTTAATCATTACGGGTTTCTTGCCGGTAAAGATTTCAATATAGCGTTTCAGTTCCTTGTTGTGCAGGAACAGATAATACCATTTGTCATCAGGATGTTCTTTTCCTATCCCCGTCGTTGACGTGGTTCCTTGGTTTGACCCCGGGTCTGAGACGGAAGCGATTGAACTGCATGGCAGTAACTTAGGCGCTTCGCTCGTTATGTTTTGATTGTTCAGAGGGAGTACTTGGGGTTCAAGCTCCACTTTACTATTCGTTTCCATCAAAACAGCACAATTTACAATTCATACCTCTGAAATATGAGGCTCGGACAAGCCGCCAAATTTCATCTTCCTTGTGGGGTTCTCTTAGTAAGAGATCCCCATAAATTAAAAAACACCTGATACAGTGGAATTTACGACTTCTACTTTATATGAGTTTTGCAAACAATTGTTGTTCTTTCCTTATCAGAAGTCTTATTATTTAAAAAAAACTTTGCGAATTAAAGTATTATGGCTACTTTTGCAGCGGATTGGGGATCTCTTACTAAGAGAACCCCTAATTTTTGGTAAACAAAAAAGTAGGTAATAGATTAATTTATAGTCTATTATAGCATTCTTGAAACCTGTGTTAGTAAATGTAAATCACAATCTACCTGTTGCCGGAATAAATCCCATGTTTTTTGCGGCAGTCAAGAGTACATAAAAAGCAAATTTGACTTTTTGAAATGCCGGGGATACCTCTTCTTTTATTTTTTTTAGTATGTCAGGTTGCTATATTCTCTTGTTTTTTGCGTACTTTTGTCATATCATACATATGAAAATCTATGAAATGAAAAGACACATTATACTCATATTTACGTTATTACTTTTTTTAAGTGCAAAAAGCCAGCCTAATTGTATCTTTACCCATTATTCATCAGAAAACGGATTGTCCCAGAACTCCATCATGAGTATGGCGCAAGACCATAACGGAGTTTTATGGTTCTCCACCTGGGATGGAATCAACCGGTTCAACGGCTATGACTTCAAAGTTTATAAAGCCAGACAGGGCAATAAAATCACGTTGACCAATAATAGGGTAGATTTACTGGAAGTAGATCCATATAACTACATCTGGATACAGACTTACGATAACCGCGTATATCGTTTCGATCAAAAGACAGAGAAATTCGAACAGGTTCCTGCCGAAGGAGAGGAGGAAGGCATGCGTTTTTCTTCTATTCAAATACTGCCGGACAGTATCGTATGGTTACTTTCGGAAAATGAAGGAGCCGCCCGTGTAAAAACAAATCCTAGGGATTACAGCATCACCACACAAGTATACGCCACTCATAGTCATGGAGGGAATGCTACCCATGTCAATCAGGTCTTTAGTGACAGTCGTAATCAGGAATGGCTGCTTACCAACAATGGCCTGTTAAAGATTACCGATGACAAAGAAGAACCGGTATCCTATTTTGTGAATGTCAAACCGGGCAAGGATGAATCTATACAAGCTTTCTATTCATCTTGTAGCTTTGGCGACGAACTCTACTTTGGTTCCGACAGAGGGAGGATATGGTGCTATTCTTTGCAGAATGAGATTTTCCGTCTTTGGGAACTTCCGCTAAAGGACAAAGTGGTTGCCATTAATGAGATAAAAGGAGTGGGATTGTTAATAACGACAGCTCATGAAGGATTGATAGTGTATGATTCGGCTACGAAAGAGTGCAAAGTCTATAATCAATCTAATTGTCCTGAATTTCCTGCGGACGCTTTCCATTCTGTGTATGTTGACAGCATGCAGGAAGCCTGGTTCGAAATGACTGAATGGGGAGAAGTCTGCCACTTCAATCCTTTTACCGGAGTGTTCAGGCAAGAAAAAATGCAAGTGGAACCTCGCGGTGCCGACCGTTCCTATCCCAACTTCCATATCTGTGAAGATAGGAACGGAAACCTGTGGGTGCATCCGCAGGGAGGAGGCTTGTCATGGTATGACAGAAAGGCGGGAAAATTATTGCCTTTTTATAATGACCCTCATTCTCCCAATTGGCGTTTCTCCAACAAACTGCATACCATGTTATCTGACAAGCAGGGAAATCTTTGGTTATGCACCCATTCCAAGGGGCTGGAGAAGATTACTTTCTTGGGAAGCCAGTTTCATATTTATCCCCGCATGGGACATGGCTATGATTTGAATGCCAATACGGTGAGGGCATTGTTTGAAGATAGTGAGGGGCGTATCTGGATGGGAAAACGGGATGGCCAGATTGAAATCTATTCTGCGGATCTGGATTATCAGGGTATCCTGACTGAAGAAGGCACGATTGCCAAATCCGGCAAACCGCTGAGTGGAGTCCCTTACCATATCATGCAAGATTCCCGGGGGAATATTTGGATAGCTACCAAAGGGGATGGTATCATTCTGGCAGAGAAAGAAGGGACACATTTCAAGTTCACCCGCTTCAGATATGATGAAGATGATATCTACAGCTTGAGCCATAACAGCGTTTACTGGTTGCATGAAGACAAACACGGACGCATCTGGGTGGCGACTTTCGGCGGCGGGTTGAATTATATCCAAAAAACTCCGGAAGGCAACTATGTATTCATAAGTTCCAGGAATAATCTGAAAGGTTTTCCTTATGACCGTTGCTACCGTGTGCGTCATATCACTTCGGACAATAAAGGGAATATATGGGTAGGAAGCAGTGACGGTGCGCTTAGTTTCAAGGAAGATTTCAAGGATCCCGAGTCCATCGTCTTTCATCTTTATGCACGCATCCCCGATGATATGAATTGTCTGAGCAACAACAATGTATACCGGGTTGTCGCCACTTCCGGTGGAGAAGTCTATCTGGCTACCTTTGGCGGCGGTCTCAATCAGTTAGTCTCCATGAACGGGCAGGGAGAGGCGGTATTCAAATCCTATACCACGAAGGACGGGCTGCCATCGGATATCCTGTTGTCTGTAGAAGAAGATGATACCGGTAATTTGTGGATCAGTACGGAAAACGGATTGAGTAAATTTATTCCTGCCGGACAGCGTTCTGAAAACTACAACGAACGCGATTTTGGCGCTAAGATGCGATTTGAAGAGGGAACATCTTTGAATCTGAGTTCCACTACGCTTCTTTTTGGTACCAGTAGTGGCGTGCTCTATTTTGAGCCGGAAAATATAGAGAAGAGCAATTATGTGCCATCCATTGTTTTCGGAACGCTGAAGATATCCAATCAGGAGGTGATTCCGGGTACGGCAGGCGGTCTGTTGCAACAGTCGCTCAATAATACGGAACATCTTGTGCTTTCACATCAGGAAAATATTGTGACCTTATCCTTTGCCGCATTGGATATGGTTTATCCCGAGAATATCCGTTATGCCTATCGTCTGCGCGGATTCGATAAAGAGTGGAATTATGTAGACAGACAGCGCACGGCCACGTATACCAATCTGCCGAAAGGAGATTATGTATTCCAGGTTAAATCGACCAATAGTGACGGTGTGTGGGTGGAGAACGAGCGTAGCCTGAAGATTAGCATCCTGCCTTCGTTCTGGGAAACGGCTTGGGCAATGGCTGTTTATGTACTTGCTTTCCTTCTCATTCTGTTTGTGGGGGTATATATCCTGTTCACTATCTATCGTTTGAAACACGAAGTGTCTGTAGAACAGCAGGTTTCTGATATCAAACTCCGTTTCTTTACCAATATTTCTCACGAACTCCGTACCCCGCTGACACTGATTGCAGGACCGGTGGAATACGTCTTGAAGAACAAGGCGTTGCCGGACGATGTTCGCGAGCAGCTGCGTGTAGTAGAGCGTAATACGGACCGTATGCTCCGTCTGGTGAACCAGATTCTTGATTTCCGCAAGATACAGAAGAACAAGATGAAGCTGCGCATAGAGCAGATAGATATTGTTCCTTTTGCGCGCCGCATCATGGATAGCTTTGAATCGCTGGCCGAAGAGCATCATATTGATTTCGTGTTCGAAAGTGAAATGCCGTCCTTGAAATTGTGGGTGGATGCGGACAAGCTGGAGAAGATAGTTTTCAATCTGCTTTCCAATGCCTTCAAGTATACTCCGCAAGGCAAGATGATTACGCTCTTCATTCACGAAAATGAGAACAATGTGGCGATTGGTGTGCAAGATCAGGGTATAGGAATCTCTGAGAGCAAGAAAGCCTCCCTCTTTGTCCGTTTTGAAAACCTGTTGGACAAGAACCTGTTCAACCAGCAAAGTTCGGGCATCGGCCTTTCCTTGGTTAAGGAACTGGTGGAACTGCATCAGGCTGCCATCCGTGTGGACAGTAAGGAAGGTGAGGGCAGTTGTTTTACCGTGGAATTTCTGAAGGGCAAGGATCATTATACGGAGAATGTGGAATTTATTATCTCTGATTCTGTCGAGATGAGACCGGAAGAGGTGGAGGAGGCTGTCCGGGAGCATGAAGAGAAAAACGGTGAGAACAAGACAATGTTATTAGTTGAAGACAACCTGGAACTTCGCTTCTTTCTGAGGAGCATCTTTATCTCTGATTTCAATGTCATAGAAGCGACCAACGGGGCGGAAGGCTTGGATAAGGCGTTGAAGTTTGTTCCGGATATCATGATCAGTGATATTATGATGCCGGAAAAGGATGGCATTACCATGACACAGGAGTTGCGCGCCAATATGGTGACCAGTCATATTCCGGTAGTATTGCTGACAGCCAAAACAGATATGGACAGCAAGTTGGAGGGTATGGAACTGGGTGTTGAGGATTATATAACGAAGCCGTTCAGTGCCACCTATCTGAAAGCCAGGGTAGAGAATATTCTGGCACAACGTGTCAAGTTGCAGCAGCTATATTGTGCGAATCTGATGAATATCCAGCCTGTACCCGAAGAAGAACAGCAGGTACAGCCCGATATGTCTTCGCATGACCGCAAGTTTATGGAGAAACTGACCGAGCTGATGGAGAAAAATATGGATAATGGCGACTTGATTGTGGACGACCTGGTGCAGGAACTTGCGGTGAGCCGTTCCGTATTCTTCAAGAAGCTGAAGACACTGACAGGTCTTGCACCCATCGAATTTATTAAGGAGATGCGTGTGAAACGCGCTGCACAGCTGATAGAGAGCGGTGACTATAATATGACGCAGATTACTTATATGGTGGGTATTAACGATCCCCGCTACTTCAGCAAGTGTTTCAAACAGCGTTTCGGAATGACACCGACTGAATATAAGGAGAATATGAAAAGTAAACGGTAGAACTTGATTTCATCTTCAGGTTTTTATTTATTTTCTGTAGAGTTTAATCAATGCCGATATTTCTCAGGAGGATTAATTTTTTAAATCCATCTGAAGTAAAAGACAATAGATTATATTATACAAGATTTAACTCATATTATTATGTGCTGGCAGTATGTAACTTATTCCTTTGCATATGAAAATAGAATAAGAGTTTGTAGTATTCAAATAAAATATCTATCTTTGTTTTAGAATGTAGATTAAAAGAAAGGCTATGTTAAATCTGGATGAATGCAAAGTAAAGTTGTTTGATTTCAAACAGAACTTTGGTCATAAGTTTGGAATTAAAGCGATTGGTATCTTCGGTTCTGTTGCTCGTCAGGAGAATGGAATGGATAGCGATTTGGATATCGTTGTAGATATTGAAAATCCCACTTTATCATCTATGTATACTTTGAAGGAAGCCTTGATGGACATATTTCATTGCAACATTGACTTGGTACGTCTCCGTTCCTCTCTATCTCCTTTTCTTAAACAGAATATTGAAAAAGATGCAATCTATGTCTAAAAGAGGAAAACTGACAATTTGCGACAGATTAAATCAAATAAAAGAATCTATTTGCTACATACAGGAATGGAGTAAAGGGATAAACTGTGCCAGCGAGTTTCTTGCATCTATGGATAAACTCATGGTGCTTAATGCGTGTGTCATGCGGCTTCAAGTGATAGGAGAACAAGTAGGCAAATTGTTAAATTTAAAGCCTTCACCGCTTTCTGATTACAAAGAAATACCTTGGCTGGCCATTTACGATATGCGCAACCTTATTTCACATGAATATGCTAACGTGGATGAGGAGATTGTATTTTCTATTATAAGGCACGACTTGATAGAATTAGACAAAGTTATTACAATCCTGTTAAAGGAATACTCTAATCCCACTGACGATTTATCCTGATAACTAAATATTGGTTTGACGTGATGGTGAACAAGAAAGATGATGCTATATGGCACATGGTGAATGGCAAAACCAACAAGCCGGTATGGAGTATCCCCAAATACATGCCTGGAAGACTTCTCTGCACAGTTTCGAACATTGCTTTTTGGGTTATATGATTTCCAATTATCATCGTTACATGCCTTTCCATCTGTATTATGCCTTTATGAATAATGAGGAGATATCTCACAAAAATGTGAATCCTTATTTCTTACGTGGAAATATCGAGGAATTCAAGAAAGGAGAATCAGTGGTATTGAATGCGGATGAGCAGGGACGTAGAATCTGGGATATCACATTCAGCTATTTGCATTAATTTTAGTATTTTGAATTCGATTGAAAAAATACAATTATTCATTGGAAAGTCTGATAAATAATTGTATTTTTGTTCTATAATAATATTAATAAGCAATGCTATGGCAACAGCATCTTTAAAAATACGTCTGGATCATAATCAGATTTTGGATTTGGCTCGTCAGCTATCAGATGAAGATAAACTCGAACTGAACCGTGTACTATCTGCTGAGGCGAGAGGCATTAAGCTAAGAAAGTAGACTTTTCAAACAGATGAGATTTCGCAAGAAGAAATAGATGCTGAGGTAGAGATTGTAAGAAAAGACGCGTATGAAAAGCGATTGCGGAATAAAGATAATTGTTGATACAAATTATTCCATTCGGGTATTAACGTGAATGCCTTTAAAAATTGCTGACAGCAACCATTACCATATAGGTAGGGTTGTTATTTTTTTATTATTCTTTTGAGTAGGGAATAGGGGTTTCTCTGATTTTTCAGTCTTTTAGATAGAATCATAAACTAAAAAGAAGAAAGAAATGAAAAAAGTGATTTTATTTGTGGCAGGTGTATTGGTTAGTGTGATGCTGAGTGCACAATCTCGTTGGTATATTACACCGGAAGCCGGTCTGGTCGTGAATAAGGAAAATGAGGGGACTTTGGTGACATTAGGCTTTAAAGCAGGTGCAGGTGTATTGTATCAGTTGAAAGAGGGAATAGGTAAGAAACCTTCTTTTGGCTTGAAATCCGGACTCTATGTTTTGATGCAGAAAGGCGATTATCATCCTATGGGTTGGGGAAATATACCGACAGGAGGAGGATTTCAAATGGATTATGAAAAATCGGATGTTCAGACAACACGTTATTATTTACAATTGCCTGTTATGGCCCAATGGAGTTTTAAATTTTGTGATGATGTTCATCTGAATTTAGCTGTGGGACCTTATGTCGCAGTAGGGATTGGTGGACGTACAAATGCTTATATCTCTTCGTCGAAATATGGTGATGTGGATGATGAAACGGGCTTGGGCAAATATAAACACAGATATGATTATTACCAGTTTGATCCATTTAAGGGAAAGACTGTAAATGAAGACTTCGGCTTTGATCCATCGCCCCGTTTGGATTGGGGAGGAACGGCTTCAGCCGGGATTACAGTCAAGCGTATTTCATTTTCAATTGGTTATGACCTCGCTTGGGGAAAATATAATAAGAAACAGAATGATTTGAGAATCCGAAATCATATGGTTAGCTTTACTTCGGGTTATACCTTCTGACAGGGGAAAGGGAATGAATGAAACAGAAATCTTTTTGTTCGTTTAAGATTGTTAAATGAAGAATTTTGCGTATGTTTGCTCTTCGTAAACACGATAAAAAGTTCAATCTATGAGAAAAATGCTATTCATTACCCTTTTAATGGGTGGCCTGTGTGCAACAAACCCTGTTGCAAAAGCGCAGGAACGCTTGCCGGAATACTTGCAGGCAGAAAAGTACACACAGGAAAAACTGAACACCCTGTTGTTTTCTACCGTGGTGGATCCCCATTGGTTCCAGAAAGGTAACAACTTCTGGTTCGAGTACAAAACAAGTGAAGGTACCTTCTGGTATGTGGTCGATCCGGCAGCACGGACCAAGAAACTCTTGTTTGACCGGGATGAGCTGGCCTCTCAGCTAACAGAAATTGTACAAGACCCGTTTGAGGCACGTCATCTGCCTGTTACAAATCTGAAGGCAAAAGAGGATGGACGTACCTTTACCTTTGAGGTGAAATCTACAAAAGAGGCAACACCGAAGAAAGAGGACAAGGATAAGAAAGACAAGAAGGATAAGAAGAATGGAAAGGAAATCTTCTATTTCTCTTATGACTATCCTACCCGCAAACTGACTCATTTGAAAGATAAGGAAGAAGAACCGAAAAAGATATATTGGGGATCCGTCTCTCCTGATGGAAAGACTGTGGTTTATGCCAAGGACCTGAATTTGTACCGCATGAGCCGTGAAGACTATGAAAAGGCGAAAAAGGATGAGAAAGACAGCACGATAGTGGAAATCCAGCTCACCACGGATGGAATGAAGGATTTTGGCTATGGTATTCCTTACAGTATGCTTAACACCGACACGCTTTGTAACGGCAAGCGCCGCCGGGCGTATGGGTTATGGTCGCCGGACTCCCGCCATTTTGTTATGACTGTGTCCGACAACCGCGCCGTAAAGGAATTGTGGGTGATCAACTCGATGGCACAGCCCCGTCCTACACTGGAAACCTATAAATATCAGATGCCGGGCGAAAAGGAGGCTCCTATAGAGCATTTGTATTTGTTTGATATGGCCGACAACAGCCGTAAGGAGATTAAGGTAGCTGCTTATAAAGATCAGAGTATTGGCCTGGAATACAGACCGATGATGCAGAAACAGCGCGAAATGGAGGATCAGGCTGGCGTTTGGCAAGGTGACAACCAACGCTTTTTCCTGACTCGCAGCAGCCGTGACCTGCACCGGATTGATATTTGTTCCTATACGATAGGGCAGGATTCCATTGTGCCCATTATAAAGGAACGGATGAATACGTATCAGGAGACCCGACCCTTGAAGGTGTTGAATGGCGGAAAAGAAATTATTCAATGGAGTGAACGTGACGGGTGGGCACACCTATATTTATATGACGATCAGGGTAACTTGAAGAACCGTATCACCAAAGGGCCTTGGCACGTAGAGGAAGTGCTGAAGGTAGATGATAAAGCACGTGTGATTTATTTTACCGCCAATGGCATGGATTCCAAAGAGCATCCTTACTATGAACATCTGTATCGTGTGAATCTGGACGGCAGTGGTTTGAAGTTGCTGACTAAGGGAGATTATTTCCATCGTGTGGAAGTGGATGATGATGCCCGTTTTGTGGTAGATAACTATTCTCGTGTAAATACGGTGCCTTGTGCCACTTTGCTGGATACAAACGGCAACAAGGTAATGGATATTCAGGAAAGTGATTTTTCACAGCTTTTTGCTGCCGGTTACAAATTTCCGGAAATCTTTAAAGTAAAGGCTGCTGACGGGGTGACGGATCTGTATGGTGTGATGTACAAACCGTTTAACTTTGACTCTACCAAGGTATATCCTATCGTGGATTATGTTTATCCCGGACCCCAGGTGGAGGGCGTTTATTATCCGTTTACTCGTATGAGTCCCCGTACTGACCGTCTGGCACAAGCAGGATTCATTGTAATTTCTGTAGGGCAACGCGGTGGACACCCCAGCCGTTCCAAGTGGTATCACAATTATGGATATGGAAATATGCGTGACTATCCGTTGGCCGACCATAAATATGCTATCGAACAATTGGCGCAGCGTTATAATTTTATAGATATAAATAAGGTGGGTATTCAGGGACACTCAGGTGGAGGATTCATGAGCACGGCAGCCATGTGCCAATATCCTGATTTCTTTAAAGTAGCTGTTTCTTGCGCCGGAAATCATGATAATAATATCTACAACCGCTGGTGGAGCGAAACTCATCATGGTGTGAAAGAAGTGGTGAGCGAAAAGGGGGATACTACTTTTGTTTATAAAATCGGTACTAATCCGGAGATTGCGAAACAGCTGAAAGGACACCTGTTGCTGATTCATGGTGATATTGACAACAATGTGCATCCGGGAAATACGTTGCGTGTAGCAGATGCCTTGATCCGTGCCGGAAAGCGTTTTGATATGCTGATTCTTCCGCAGCAACGTCACGCTTTCGGTGATATGAATGAATATTTCTACTGGAAACTGGTGGATTACTTCTCGGAACATTTGAAAGGAAAGAGCGAGAAGTTTGTGGATATACCGAAAAGGTAATAGGGGAATGATCCACTGTAGGGGCAGATTGAATCTGCCCGATAACATTTCAAAGGTGTATTTGTGGATGCATTCGGGCGGAAGCATTCCGCCCCTACAGGGGATGTGTTCCTTAGCTTGACGGCTAAGGGATTCAATCCGTCCCTACGGTGGATGTTATAGATTATAGCAACTGTTGATATAAGCTTTCATTTCGGGAATGGCTGCTTTGGCTTCCTGATACAATTTGTACTGAGCCTTGGTACGCACCAGATTTTGTCCGTCATAAGTAGTACGGTAGTAGGTGTCTCCATTGATATAGTCAGCAAGGAAACGTACTGCTTGCATATAAGGGAACAAGGTGGCTGCATAAGGCAGGTGCTCAATTTCGACAGGAGTGAGGAAGGTGCGGGCCGACTGGATATATCCTTTGGCAAATGCCTTGAAGATTTCCATATTGAAACGTACATTGTTCAAATCCTGTTCATCCTCTTTTCCGGTATTGGCTGCCGAGCGCAGGAAGTCGCCGAAATCAGAGAATATGAAACTGGGCATTACGGTGTCCAGGTCTATAACACAAAGCACTTCGCCATTTTCATCGAAAAGCATATTGCTCACCTTGGTATCGCAATGGCAGATACGTTTAGGAAGTTTGCCTTCACGGTAAAGTTGCTCTGCACAACACATGTCATTGGCATCTGCTTCAATGGCATCTACTATGTCCTGCACTTCACTGAGTCTGCCGGAAGCATTTGCTGCCACAGCTTCATGCAGCTGCTTCATGCGAAATTCCATGTTGTGAAAATCGGGGATAATTTCTCCCAATTGTTCGGGTACATCGGCCAGCATAGCCTGAAATTCGCCGAATTTCAGTCCGGCAAGGTAGGAAGATTCGTTGGTAACAGCCTCCAATGTTTGTGAACGGGGGATGAAGACAGATACACGCCAATAACCTTCGCTGTCAAAATAGTAAGTCTTTCCGTCGGTTGCCGGCAGGAAGCGGAGTACTTTGCGGTCAATATCCGGTTCGTTTTGCGCTTCCAGTTTTTGGCGGATATGATTGGTTACTACTTCTATATTATGTTGCAGCATCTCTATATCAGTGAAAATCTGATGGTTGATGCGCTGCAATACATAATCAGCCTCTTCAGGATTCGTTGTTTTTACTAAATAAGTCTGATTAATCCAACCGGAAGTAAGCGGTTTTACTTCTTTCACTTCTCCCACTTCGGGGAATTGTCTGATGATTTGATTGAGGTTTTCCATAGGTTTGTTTAAATTGTACAACATATGGGAACAAAGATAACTTCTTTCCTTCAATTGAAGAAAAGAAGTTATCTTAAAAAAGATATATTCGTCGATATAAGGCTTTTTATTTGGTCAAATCACTTTGGAACATACGTCCTGCACGAAGCAAATGTCTCCAGGTAGATACCAACTCTTGCGATTCCTGCAAAATATTGAGATAAACCAAAGAGGTCTTGATGTTTGTATCTTTCTCCTGGATGCGGTTCATCTGCTGTTTTCTCAACATAGAGAGTTTTTCTTTCAATTGGTCACCTTCTATGAGGATGGCATCTGCTTTTTCATAATCGTTATTGGCCAACACATCACGAGCCTGGGCCATCAGGTGAGTCAGTTCATCGCGTACAGGGATGAATTCTTCTACAGCCCGTTCGGACAAAGGGTTGAAATTGTTGTCAACGTGTTCTTTGCAGGGTTCGCAGATACGCTTCAAACAGTATAGCATCTGTTCGCAGCTATTGCTTCCCAGGTGGAACCAGGTGTTTTTCTCGATGGCGAGATTGTTGTCTATGCGGCGCAGGCCGAGGATTTCCTTACGTCGGGTTTTCTTCAACAATTGTTTTTCGTTATCGGTCTTATTGACTGCTTTGCGCAAGCTCTTCAGATCTTCGTTGATAAATCCGTTCGTCATTTGGATATAAGCATCTATCGTGAAGTTCATAGAGTTAACCAATGTATTGTTTACATGTTGACGGAGCAACGACCAACGTTCGGTTTTGTCTTTACTGGCAATGAAGCGTGAGAACAAGTCGTCGGTTGCCTTGACGTTTTTCAGTTTTTTGGCGTATTTAATGTTGCTGCGTACAAGCAAGAAGATGGCCAAGGCAATCATTGCCAACATGGCGAGGGTTCCACCATAGTACATGATTAATGCTACAACAAAACAGATGGTAAATGCTGCACCGGCAGTGATAAACCAGCCGCCGATAACCGAGAGTACACCGGTGATACGGAACACGGCACTGTCACGGCTCCATGCACGGTCTGCCAATGAGGTACCCATTGCTACCATAAATGCTACATAAGTGGTGGAAAGGGGTAATTTCAAAGAAGTGCCCAGTGCTATCAGCAAACCTGCCAGAACCAGATTGACCGAGGCACGTACAAGGTCGAATGCCGCACCGTTTTCCATAATCATTGTATCTTTGCAAAAGCGGCTGTTTACCCAGCGCTTGATTCCTTCCGGAATGACTTTTTCAATATTAGAGGAAGCATTCATGGTAGAACGCACAATGCTTCGTGCTACGGCTGATGAGCCAAACATTTCATCTCCTTCATCTTGACGGGAAAGGTCTACTGATGTCTTCACTACATTTTGTGCTTTTTTGGATGTCATCAAAGCAATCACCATGATAATGCCGGCTGCCAGCAGGAACAGGAAAGGAGTCTTGGCCGGTTCGTTGAGTGATCCCATCAGATACCCCATGGTATCACCGTTACCGTTAGCCATAAAATCTGTGTAAGATGAAAGTCCTGCCAGAGGAACTCCGATAAAATTCACCAGGTCATTACCGGCAAATGCCATAGCCAAGGCAAATGTACCCAGCAGAACGATGACCTTGAAAACATTTATTTTGCACCAATGCAATACTTGCATCAAAGCTGTGAAGAATACGAAGCAGATGCCCACCAGCATCCATGTATTGTCACTCACCCATTGCTTGTTTTCGGCTGTCATGAAGGAAGAGTCCTTCACCCCTTTTATCAGCATGAAGTAGACTATAGCGGTAACGGCTATCCCTCCAAACAAAGCAATGGTATATTTCAGCTTTTTAGTGTAGTTGAAAGTGAAAATCAGTCGTGAGATGTATTGTACCAGTGTACCGAAGAAGAAGGCGACTGCCACGGAGAGGAAAATACCCAGGATGACGGACAATGCTTTTTCCGTGTTCAGAAGATCGGCAAAATTTAATAATCCGGTTTCGTCTCCTGCAATCTTGATTAATGCGATGACAAAGGTTCCTCCCAATAATTCGAATACCATAGATACGGTGGTAGAGGTAGGCATACCCAGTGTATTGAAGATATCGAGCAATACCACATCTGTCACCATGACGGCCAGGAAGATGCACATCAACTCCTGAAAATAAAAGTTTTCCGGACGGAAGATACCATGACGGGCAATCTCCATCATACCGTTACTCATAGTCGCGCCACAAAAGATACCGATAGCTGCAATCGCTATAATCAGTTTGAAAGAGGCGGCCTTGGCGCCAATAGCAGAATTAAGAAAGTTTACCGCGTCATTACTGACGCCCACTACTAGGTCAAATATGGCTAGCAGAAAGAGGAATACGATGATTCCCAAAAACATTGTTTCCATATAATTTTGTCTCTCTATTTTATTGGGCGCAAAGATACGGGAGGCATATTATGATAAAATGTCATATGTGTTACATTTGTGTTACAAGGCGTGATAATGAATCAAATTGCTGATTTGCCAATGTGCCGATTGCCATGCGGAACATAGCCCGGCCAATTGGCATATTGGCAGATTGGCAGATTGACGCAGTGGCAAATGATTCAAAACTGATTAAATATCATGGGATAAATAATATTTCACGTTTATGTGTGGAATTTATAAACTGAAAATTTATACCTTTGTAGCCCAAATACTTAATCTATAAAAAATGTCAGAGGCAAAGAGAATAAAAACCGCATTGGTGTCGGTTTATCACAAAGAAGGTTTGGACGAGATTATAACCAAACTACACGAAGAAGGAGTGGAATTCCTGTCAACAGGAGGTACAAGACAGTTTATTGAATCTTTGGGCTTTCCGTGCAAGGCGGTGGAAGACCTGACTACTTATCCCTCTATATTGGGCGGACGTGTGAAGACATTACACCCCAAAGTGTTCGGAGGTATTTTGTGCCGTCGTGGTTTGGAACAAGATATGCAACAGATTGAGAAATATGAAATACCCGAAATAGACCTGGTTATCGTTGACCTGTACCCGTTTGAAGCAACTGTGGCTTCGGGCGCCGAAGAACAGGCTATCATCGAAAAAATAGATATAGGTGGTATTTCTTTGATTCGTGCTGCTGCCAAAAACTTTAATGATGTAGTGATTATCGCCAGCCAGGCACAGTATAAACCGTTCCGCGATATGTTGCTGGAACACGGTGCTACCACTTCGAAAGAAGAACGCCGCTGGTTTGCTAAAGAGGCATTCGCTGTCTCTTCTCACTATGATTCTGCTATTTTCAACTATTTCGATGGTGGCGAAGGTTCGGCATTCCGTTGTGCTGTGGAGGATCAGAAGCAACTTCGTTATGGTGAAAACCCTCATCAGAAAGGGTATTTCTATGGTAATCTGGATGCTATGTTCGATCAGATTCATGGAAAAGAAATCTCTTACAACAACTTGCTGGATATCAATGCAGCCGTTGACTTGATTGATGAGTTTGAAGAGGTGACATTCGCTATCCTGAAACACAACAATGCTTGCGGACTGGCTTCACGTCCCACTGTATTGGAAGCATGGAAGGATGCGCTGGCAGGTGATCCGGTATCTGCTTTCGGCGGTGTGCTGGTTACCAATGCCGTGATTGACAAGGAAACAGCAGAAGAAATCAACAAACTGTTCTTCGAAGTAATCATTGCTCCGGATTATGATGTAGATGCATTGGAAATTCTGGGACAGAAGAAGAACCGCATCATTCTGGTCCGCAAGGAAGCCAAATTACCGAAGAAGCAGTTCCGTTCTTTATTGAATGGCGTACTGGTTCAGGAGAGAGACCTGGATGTGGAAACTACTGCCGATTTGAAGCAGGTAACTGAAAAAGCTCCTACTGAAGATGAAATAGAAGATCTGTTATTTGCAAACAAAATTGTGAAGAACAGCAAGAGCAACGCTATCGTATTGGCCAAGAACAAACAGCTGATGGCTAGTGGTGTAGGTCAGACTTCACGCGTGGATGCGTTGAAACAAGCTATTGAAAAAGCTAAATCATTTGAATTTGATTTGAATGGCGCTGTGATGGCCAGCGACGCTTTCTTCCCGTTCCCCGACTGCGTGGAAATAGCAGACAAGGAAGGTGTGAAAGCTGTTATCCAGCCGGGAGGCTCTGTAAAAGACGAATTGACTTTCCAATATTGCAATGAACATGGCGTAGCTATGGTTATTACAGGAATCCGTCACTTTAAACACTAATTATAAATTAAAAATTGAGAATTGAAAATTGAGAAATGAGGCTTATGTAGTCTCTTGTCTCTTAATTTTCAATTTTCAATTCTCAACTTGAAAATTATGGGATTATTCTCCTTTACACAAGAGATTGCGATGGACCTTGGCACTGCCAATACCATCATAATAAATAATGGGAAAATCGTAGTGGACGAACCCTCGGTCGTCGCACTCGACCGCCGCACTGACAAGATGATTGCCGTAGGCGAACGGGCTAAAATGATGTATGAGAAGGAAAACCCGAATATCCGCACGGTCCGTCCGTTGCGCGACGGTGTGATTGCCGACTTTAATGCCTGCGAACAAATGATGCGCGGTCTGATCAAGAAGGTAAACATGGGTAACCGCTTCTTCTCCCCTTCTTTGCGTATGGTAATCGGCGTCCCTTCAGGCAGTACCGAAGTAGAGCTTCGTGCGGTGCGTGACAGTGCCGAGCATGCCGGAGGACGTGATGTATATTTGATTTTTGAACCTATGGCTGCTGCTATCGGTATCGGTATTGATGTGGAGGCTCCCGAAGGCAACATGATTGTTGATATAGGTGGAGGATCTACTGAAATTGCCGTGATCTCATTGGGGGGTATCGTGTCCAACAACTCGATCCGCATTGCCGGTGATGACCTCACTGCCGATATTCAGGAATATATGAGCCGCCAGCACAATGTAAAGGTCAGTGAACGTATGGCTGAACGTATCAAGATACACGTAGGTGCTGCCTTGACCGATCTGGGGGATGATGCTCCCGAAGATTACATTGTACGCGGACCTAACCGCATCACTGCTCTTCCTATGGAAGTTCCGGTATGCTACCAAGAAGTGGCGCATTGCCTGGAAAAGAGCATTGCCAAGATCGAAACGGCTATCCTCAGTGCGTTGGAACAAACTCCCCCTGAACTTTATGCCGATATTGTATTGAACGGCATCTATCTGGCAGGCGGAGGAGCTTTGCTGCGTGGCTTGGACAAACGTCTGACGGACAAGATCAATATTCCGTTCCATATTGCCGAAGATCCTTTGCTGAGTGTGGCGAAAGGCACCGGTATTGCGCTGAAGAATGTGGATCGTTTCTCATTCCTGATGCGTTAAATAATTTGCTAATGAGACAATTTGCTAATATGCCAATTACCATGCGGACATAGCGCAGCCAATTGGCACATTAGCACATTAGCAAATTGAATAATTATTATTAATGAAGAATCTGCTGAATTTCTTTTTAAAGTATAACTACTGGTTCCTCTTTGTTCTGCTGGAGGTAATCAGTTTTGCTTTATTATTCCGCTTCAACAGCTATCAGGGAAGTGCATTCTTTACATCTGCCAACTTTGTATCGGGAGCTATGTATGATGCAGCCAACAATGTTACGGGGTATTTCCATCTGAAGACCATTAACAATGAGCTGGTGCAGAAGAATGTGGAACTGGAGTTGCAGTTGGAAAGTATCCGTAAGGCCTTGTCCGAGGCGACGGCAGACAGTAGCGGCATAGAGCAGATAAAGCAGGAGGCGCTGGCAAGTTATGATATTTTCAAGGCGAATGTGATTAACAACAGTGTGACTCATGCCGATAATTATATTACACTGGATAAAGGAGAAGCAGACGGCATCCGTAGTGAAATGGGAGTGGTAAACGGAAGCGGTGTGGTCGGTATTGTCTACCTCACTTCCCCACATTACTCTATCGTTATTCCGGTGTTGAACTCCAAAAGCAGCATCAGCTGTAAGATAAAACGGAGCGATTATTTCGGCTTTTTAAAATGGGATGGCGGTTCGTCCGAATTTGCTTATATAAAAGATATGCCCCGTCATTCTTTGTTTTCTTTGGGTGACACAATTGTGACCAGCGGACACAGTGCCGTTTTCCCCTCCGGAATACCGGTAGGTACGGTAGATGATATTGCCGACAGTCACGATGGTTTGTCCTATCTGCTGCGGGTGAAACTGTTCACGGACTTTGCCCGTCTGAATGATGTACGTGTGATTGCTCAAAAAGGGCAGGAAGAACAATTGGAGTTAGAAAAACAGGTAAAAACGACTAAGTAAAAAGGCTGATGTTGACTTATCTACAAAGAATAGAGTGGTTTATCGGACTGGTACTGTTGCAGGTGCTGGTCTTGAATCATATGCATATCAACGGGTATGCCACTCCTTTCTTTTTTATTTATTTCATTTTGAAATACAATTCGGGAGTTGGCCGGAATGTCCTTATGATATGGGCTTTCCTGCTGGGATTGTCAGTCGATATATTTGGTAATACTCCGGGAATGAATGCGGCTGCAGCCACTGTACTGGCTTTTATGCGTGAACCTATACTGCGGC
Organism: Bacteroidaceae bacterium; assembly: GCA_963651205.1. Classification (GTDB taxonomy): domain Bacteria; phylum Bacteroidota; class Bacteroidia; order Bacteroidales; family Bacteroidaceae; genus Phocaeicola. The sequence goes on along the minus strand of CAVJPC010000185.1, from coordinate 113,750 downwards.
TGGTCACTCTCCGCGATAGTGTCGAGGACTTTGAGCCGGGCATCAAGAGTATGGGTTTCTCGCCTTTCTTCCGGTATATATTATTGTGTACTTTCTTGTTTTGTACCATTTTACTTGTGATAGACACCTTTTCATTCTTCAACCTGCCTGTATTATTGTTAAAAATAATGACAGATGCCTCAATCACCATCGTTTGTATATTATGTGCTGAGGCAATCAGGAGGAAAAAATAGTGGAAAGAGATTATAATCTGGAGAAACGGAAATATGTGATCGGTGCATCGGTAATCGTTATTGTACTGATTTACCTGATACGTCTTTTTACCTTGCAGATTATGAGCGAGGATTATAAAAAGAATGCGGACAGCAACGCTTTTCTGAACAAGACACAATACCCCAGCCGCGGGGTGATGTATGACCGAAACGGTAACCTGCTGGTATACAACCAGCCTGCCTATGATGTCACGATGGTGATGAAAGAGGTGCACAACCTTGATACGCTTGATTTATGCAAAACGCTGAATATTACGCCCGACTATTTTAAAAAGCGTATCCGCGAGATAAGGGACAGACGTTCCAATCCGGGCTACTCTCCTTATACCCATCAGGTCTTTATGACCCAGCTTTCGGCAGAAGAGTGTGGGGTCTTTCAGGAAAAGTTGTTCAAGTTTCCCGGCTTCTATATTCAGCGGCGTACCATCCGGCAGTATAATTACAATTCGGCTGCTCATGTTTTGGGCGATATTGCGGAAGTGTCCAAGGGGGACATTGAAGCGGATGATTACTATGTACGCGGTGACTTTATAGGAAAACAGGGAGTGGAACGCTCGTATGAAAAGCAGTTAAGAGGCGAGAAGGGAGTGGAGATATTGCTACGTGATGCCCGTGGGCGTATTCAGGGGCGGTATATGGATGGCAAATATGACAAGACTCCCGTTCCGGGGAAGAATCTGAAACTGGGTATAGACATTGAACTCCAGATGCTGGGAGAACGCTTGCTGGAAGGAAAGATCGGCAGTATTGTGGCTATTGAGCCGGCTACGGGAGAAATACTTTGTATGGTGTCCACCCCGACTTACGATCCGCGGCTGATGGTAGGTCGGCAGCGTGGCAAGAATCATTTGGAACTGGCGCGTGACAGTTGGAAACCATTGTTGAACCGTGCCACTATGGGACAGTTTCCTCCGGGCTCTACTTTCAAGACCACACAGGCATTGACTTTTCTGCAAGAGGGGATTATCACTCCACAGACAGCCTATTCCTGTTATCATGGTTTCGTGTATGCCGGACTTAGGGTGGGATGTCACTCGCATGGCTCTCCGCTACCTTTGGTGCCCGCTATTGCGACTTCTTGTAACGGATATTTTTGTTGGGGACTTTTCCACATGATAGGGGCGAAGAAGAAGTATGGTTCCGTACAGGCCGCCATGAATACATGGCGTGACTATATGGTTTCCATGGGATTCGGTTATCCGCTGGGAGTGGACCTTCCGGGTGAAAAACGCGGAATGATTCCGAATGCTGCTTATTATGACAAGAACTACCGGGGTTCCTGGAACGGGCTGACTATAATTTCTATCTCCATCGGTCAGGGTGAGGTGACGGCCACTCCGTTGCAAATAGCCAATCTTGGCGCTACGATTGCCAACCGTGGATATTACATAACTCCGCATGTGGTGAAAGAAGTGGAAGATGAACCGCTGGATACCTTATATACTTCCAAACATTATACGAAGGTGAACCGCGAACATTATGAGACTGTGGTGCAGGGTATGCGCGCAGCAGTAACGGGCGGTACTTGCCGTAATGCCAATATCCCCGGCATTGAAGTATGCGGCAAGACAGGTACGGCGCAGAACCGGGGGAAAGACCACTCGGCTTTTATGGGTTTTGCACCGATGAATGATCCCAAGATAGCAGTGGTGGTCTATGTAGAAAATGGTGGCTGGGGGGCAACTTACGGTGTGCCTGTCGGTTCATTGATCATGGAGAAATATTTAAAGGGTGAACTTTCGCCGGAAAGCGAAGCGAAAGCGGCAGAAATACAAAGCAGACGAATAGATTATGGCGTACACGAACGATAGTATATGGAAATCAGTGGACTGGATGACCATCTGCATTTATCTGATGCTGGTTATCTTTGGATGGTTCAGCGTATGCGGGGCCAGCTATGACTATGGCGATATTGATTTCTTCAGTTTCGATACCCGTGCAGGAAAGCAGTGTGTATGGATCTGCTGTTCGTTGGGCCTTGGGTTTATCCTGATGATGCTGGAAGACAAACTGTATGATATGTTTGCCTACATTCTGTATGGGATCATGATGTTGCTGCTGCTTGCCACACTGTTCCTGGCAGAGGACACAAAAGGATCTTATTCATGGATAAAATTCGGTCCGGTAAGCTTGCAGCCGGCGGAGTTTGCCAAGTTTGCCACAGCACTGGCTTTGGCCAAATTCATGAATGTTTATGGATTTACTATGGGCAAGTTGAAGTATTCCCTGCCTGTGGTGGGGATGGTGCTGCTGCCTATGTTGCTCATTGTTTTGCAGCGGGAAACGGGGTCGGCTCTGGTTTATCTGGCCTTCTTCTTTATGCTGTACCGGGAAGGGATGCCGGGTTCCATTCTGTTTGCGGGGATTTGTGCGGTGGTTTATTTCGTAGTCGGTATCCGCTTCGGTGATGAGATGATGGCGGATGATTGTACTTCCATCGGCGAATTCTCTGTGTTACTGTTGATTGTCATTCTTTCGGCTTTGCTGGTTAATAGTTATTGCAGGAAAAGACCGGTGGTGTGGTATATTCTGGGGATTGGAGCCGGTGGTACGTTACTGGCCTTACTGTTCTCTTACTATGTCATTCCTTTTGATGTTACCTGGTTTCAGTATGGATTATGTGTGATTTTACTGTTCTATCTCATTTTCCTTTCCATGCGTGAGCGTATGCGCAATTATTTTTATATTGCTCTTTTCGCCATCGGTTCGGTAGGTTTCCTGTTTTCGGCCGATTATGTTTTCGATAATGTATTGGAGCCGCATCAGCAGATACGTATCAAAGTGGTGCTTGGTATGGAGGAGGATTTGGCGGGAGCCGGATATAATGTGAATCAGAGCAAGATTGCCATCGGTTCGGGTGGATTGCTGGGCAAAGGATTTCTGAATGGTACACAAACCAAACTGAAGTATGTGCCCGAACAGGATACGGACTTTATTTTCTGTACGGTAGGTGAGGAGGAAGGTTTTGTGGGTTCGGCAGCTGTATTGCTTCTTTTTATGGGGCTTATCCTGCGCCTCATTGTGGTAGCGGAGCGTCAGCATACCCGTTTTGCCCGTGTTTATGGATATTCAGTGCTGAGTATTTTCTTATTCCATCTTTTTATTAATGTAGGCATGGTGTTGGGGCTGACTCCCGTTATTGGTATTCCATTGCCTTTCTTCAGTTATGGCGGGTCTTCCTTATGGGGATTTACGATTTTACTGTTTGTATTTCTTCGTATTGATGCGGGCCGGGGCAAGCATTAATTCAGGCATTTCCTTATTACTCCGGTTTGCGTAATTGAATGCCAACATCACTGATCCCTATCAATGGATTATCGGTCATAAGATGGACAATGCGGAAAGTGCGTGCATTCCCTTCTACACGGATAGGAAAGGATGCATTATAATTCAGGTCACATTGATATAACCCTCCGGGGCTATTTCCCGTTTTATTTCCTCCTTCATCAGCTAGAAAAAGTTGCAGGGTATCTGTGACATATGTCAGGGTGTCCAGTGTATTGTAGCTGATTCCCAGCCAAATATCCCTGTAAGGATATGACTCTTGAAAGCGGATGCCGATTTCCATTTCATAATTTCCCATAGGGATAGAAGTCGGAAGGGCATAAACAAGAGTATCACTCTTGGCCCATCCATCGGGGGATATGGGCTCATAAGAGTGATAGACTGTATGGCTTTGACAGGCTGCCAGTAAGAATACCGGCAGGCATGTCAGTTTATTCCTTAGCTGGTGCAGGAGTTTGCGGTTTCTCATTCGGAGTCTGGTTATTATTTCCGTTGTTGTTACCGTTGTTTCCGTTTCCACCACCGTTATTCCGGTTTTCGTTTCCGCTTTCATTATTCCCGTTATTGGGACGTCGATTGTTGCGGTTCCGATTCCGGCCTCCGTCTTCCCGATTCTCGCGGTTGCGGTCTTCACGGTTTCTGCTTTCTCTGTTCCGCTCATCGCGGTTCCGGTTTTCCTGATTGCGTCCTTCTTCTTTAGGACGGTTGCCGTTTTCTCCGCGGGGTGGTTGAGGTCTGTTTTCCCTCGGTTCTCTGGGTGGCCTCGGTTGTTGAGGACGTCCTTCTCTGGGCGGACGGTTTTCCTTGGGCTGTTGTGACCGGTTCTCTCTTGGCTGTTGCGGTCGTCTGTTTTCATTAGGCGTGCCTTCTCCGTTGTTATTACCACCGTTGCCATTATTGGGGTTACCGTTATTTTCCGGTTTACGCTTCTTCTTTCGGTTGCCGTTATTGCCTTTTCGTTTGTCGAATCGGGTCAGGCTTTCCTGTTCCACCAAGTCCACAGGCTTCTGTGGTTCGTTCTTTTTCACAGATTCCGTCAGACTTTCCGGTTTCTCACCTCGTCGGTTCATGTTGATTATTTCAAAAGCACGTCGCGCCGAGATGGTTACGGCATTGGCTATGAAGTTCTTGTCTGTAGAGTACATAATGGTTCCCTTCAATATATCTGCTTTGAAGAAATAGAAAGTACCGTCTACGGTTTCCAGTGCCATTTCCTTGCTCGGAAGGCGTTTTTGAGATTCTACATAGACATCTACCTCATAGTTGAGGCAGCATTTCAGTTTGGCGCACTGCCCGGCCAGCTTTTGCGGATTCAGGGAAATGTCCTGATAACGGGCTGCGCTGGTAGATACGGATACGAAGTTGGTCATCCAGGTAGCACAACATAACTCGCGACCGCAAGGCCCGATGCCGCCAATGCGTCCGGCTTCCTGACGGGCGCCGATCTGCTTCATTTCGATACGTACGCGGAAGGCTTCGGCCAGTACTTTAATCAGTTGGCGGAAGTCCACACGTTCATCGGCAATATAGTAGAAAATTGCTTTGTTGCCGTCTCCCTGATACTCCACGTCACCAATCTTCATGTCTAAATTCAGATTTTTGGCTATCTGTCGGGAGCGGATCATGGTATCATGTTCCTTGGCTTTTGCCTCTTCGTATTTTTCCATATCTACCGGTTTTGCTTTGCGGTAGATACGTTTGATTTCCGTATCGGGCTTGATGTTTGCCTTGCGCATTTGCAGGGGAACCAGTCTCCCGGTCAGGGTTACCGTGCCGATATCATGTCCGGGACTTGCCTCTACGGCTACTATATCTCCTTTTTCCAGTTTCAGCTTGTTGCTGTTCTTGTAATATCCCTTGCGGGTATTCTTGAACTGAACTTCGACCATTTCCTGTTCCTCGGAGTTGCCGGGGACATCAGCCAGCCAGTCGTATGTGTTCAGCTGCTTATCCTGTCGTCCGCAGCCTTTGCAACACAAACAGCCGCTTCCGTTCTTTAGTTTGAATTCATTCTCCATAATTCTGTTTTAATTGAGAATTGAAAATTGGGAATTAAGAAATAAATGCCATGCAATTCTATTATTTTTTAATTCTCAATTCTCAACTTTTAATTTTTCAATAGCACAATCATTTTCAACGAGAAATCAAAGAATACCATTTTGGCATTCACATTCTGTCCTATATGCAGTTGTGCTTCACTTAGTTCATCCATTATGCCCATCACGTTCCGCTCGTTGACAAACGGTGCGAAACGGCTGGAAAAGTTTTGTTCTTCGGGATTCATGTACACCAAATCACGCTGATGGAAGTTGTACATGAAATTTTCCCGTATCATACGCTGACAGTAAGTCAGAAAGTTCTTCTGACGTTCACGCCCCATGGAGGCTACCGCATCGCTCCATTGTTTCATTTCGCGTATCTTCCGTTGATAGGAGAGACGCATCAGGTTTATAAAGAGTTCAAAGAACAATTTGTTCTCTTCACTCAGGTGTATCGTTTCCAGTGCTTTCAGGAAATTGCCTTCCGAGCGGTGTGCTATATCGTCGGCATCTTCCGGTTGCAGACCGTATCGGGTTTGCAGCACTTTCGAAATTTCGGGTTCTTCAATGCCGTGAATGTTGAACCGTTGGGTACGGCTCTGAATGGTTTGCAGAATGGCGTCCGGTTCTTCGGAAACCAACAGGAAAACGGTCATGGCAGGAGGCTCTTCCAACAGTTTCAGTAGTTTGTTGCTACATTCCACATTCATCTTTTCGGGAAGCCATATAATCATGATTTTGTAACCGCCCTGGCTGGACTTCAAGCTAAGCTTCCGTACAATCTCGTCGCTCTCTTTTACAAAGATTTGCGCTTGCTGGTTTTCGGCTCCCATCTCTTTCAGCCAATGGTTCAGATTGAAATATCGGTTTTGCAGGACAAAGTTACGCCAGTCTGCTATGAAATCATCACATACCGTGTCTTTTCCGGCTTTCTTCTTGATCACGGGGAAAACGAAATGCAGGTCGGGATGTACCAGCTTATTGAATTTTACACAGGTAGGGCAAACTCCGCAAGCATCCTGTCCGCCACGGTTTTCACAGCAAATGTAACGGGCATAAGCTATCGCCAAAGGTAGCTTTCCTGTACCTTCGGGACCACAAATCAGCTGTGCGTGGGGGATTCTCCCTTCTTTTACTTCGGCCACGAGCCGTACTTTTGCTTCTTCTTGTCCTATTACATCTTTAAAAAACATTCTTTTTAGTGGTTAGTGGTTGATGATAAGTGGTTAATGGTGCGTGCTATCCACTATTAATCATTAACTATTTATCATTCGCCATTAATAAATCGCTTTCGCTACTTCTTTCACGCTGTCCACCGCGCTGACGGTATAGAAATGGATGCTGGGAACACCCTGTGCTATCAGTTCGCGGCACTGGTGGATGCACCATTCTACGCCCAGGGCGGTAGCTTCTTCATCTGTTTGACATTTCATTGCTTCGACCGTCAGTTCTTGTGGCAGGTCTATCTTGAATGTCTTGGGTATCATGCTCAACTGGGACAGTTTGCGGAAAGGTTTGATACCGGGGATGATCGGTACGTTGATACCTTCTTTCCTTACTCTTTCTACAAACTCGAAGTATTTGCGGTTGTCGTAGAACATTTGTGTCACAGCATATTCGGCGCCCGCCTCTATCTTCTTTTTCAGCCAATAAATGTCTTGTTCCATATTGGGCGATTCCTCATGCTTTTCAGGATAGCAGGCCACTCCGTAACTGAATGGGGTTCCTGTCACCTTGATAGGCGAACCGTCCACAAACACGCCCTTGTTGAAATCGTTAATCTGCGCTTCCAGTTCTATGGCATGGCTGTAACCGTTGTCTTCGGGAACGAAAACCGATTCATGCTTTGCCTTGTCACCGCGTAGCACCAACAAGTCGGTGATACCCAGGAACTGGAGATCCAACAATACATATTCCGTATCTTCACGGGAAAAGCCGCTGCACAGGATATGTGGCACGGTAGTTATATTGTATTTGTTTTGCAGGGCGGCGGCTACGGCAACCGTTCCCGGGCGGCGGCGCTGGCGTGCGCGCTGGTACAGCCCGTTGCCCAAGTCTTTGTATACATATTCGCTGCGGTGGGTGGTGATATTGATATATTTAGGGTTAAATTCGCGTAACGTATCCACCGCTTTATATAGTTTCTCAATACCCGTTCCCTTCAGCGGAGGGAGGATTTCAAAAGAAAAAGCCGTCTTATCCGTACTTTTTATTAAATCAACTACTCTCATCGTTCTATCTCGTTCTCTTGTGCCATATCGGGCAGAATTACATATTTGGGCAAAAATAAGAAAAATATCGTAGTTTGAGGGGATGAAAAAGGGATTTATTTTATCTTTATTATATAATAACGGGAAACCTGCAGAAAAAACATTCTTTTCCGCAGAAGAATAGGGGATAATCACTGCGGAAGATAATGAATATAGGTTGAAAGTTATTTTTCGGAGAGGCGCGGGCTTATAGGAACGGCGTAAACAGATTGGCAAACCAGCCTACAAAGCGCTTCCATCCGGAGCGCTTTTTGTATTCCTCTTTGGTGAGCAACGTGCTGTCCAGCTTGTCGTGCTCGAACATGGTGCTCAGTTCGTGGGTGGTTTCTTTGTCAAAGATAAAAGCATTGACTTCATAGTCATACCGCAGGCTGCGGCTGTTTAGATTGGTACTGCCCACGGTGCAGAACAGACTGTCTACCATCATGATTTTGGAATGATGGAAGCCGCCATTATATACATAAATCTCGGCTCCTTTCTTGCGCAACTTGTTTGCCGTATAGAATGCTGCATCGGGAGTGAATGGAATATCCGACTTGCCCGGTATCATGATCTCCACTTCCACACCTCGCTTCAAGGCACGTTTAATGGCTTTCTTAATGCTGGGAATAGGAGTGAAGTACGGGTTTACTATCTGTATTTTCTCTTGTGCGGCATCAATGGACTTGATATAAGTCTGTCGCATAAGCTTGGGTGCTTTCTTGGGAATACGGTCTACTATGGCCACGTTCTTGTTTCCTTTGGCTGTTGAATCCTTCCGCAAGGGGTAATATTGATCTCCACTGACAGATTGTTTGGTACTTTTGTTCCACATGGTCAGGAAGATATCTTGCAGTTCGTTTACGGCATCTCCTTCTATGCGGATATGCATGTCGCGCCAGTCGCCAATTTCAGGCAAACCTTTTATGTAGTAGTTAGCTATATTCATACCTCCGGTATACCCCACTTTGCCATCTATAACGACAATCTTGCGGTGATCCCTGTGCAGGGCATGGTTGATGTAGGGGAATTTGAAAGGGTCAAACTTGACAATCTCTATCCCTTTGGCACGGATGGCTTTCAAATGTTTCTTTTTCAAGGGTCTGTTATTGGACAGATTGCCGAAAGCATCAAACAACGCCCGCACCTCTACTCCTTCTTTTACTTTTTCACCTAGCAAGTCGAACAGTGCATTGGCGATTGAGTCATTACGGAAGTTGAAGTATTCCAAGTGAATATGATGTTTCGCCTTTCGTATTTCTTCAAACAGGTCGATGAATTTGGCGCGGCCACTTTTCAATAATTTCAGTTGGCTGTTTTGTGTAATAGGAATGCCGGCATCTTTCAGGAAGCCGATAACGATAGAGTCGCTGGTATAGGTTGGAATAGTGTCAGTTACCGCTATGTGGATGCTGTCTGCTTCTTGTGCCTGCACCGTCTCTATGGTGAAGGATAAAATAAGTAGAAGTGTTAGATAAATATGTCTTTTTATATCAAATTTCATTGCTTTTTTAATTAAGGCTGCAAAGGTATTTATTATTCTAGGAATGAGCAAGTCATCGGTATTATTTATGCTTAAAAGCGAGAAAGAGGATAGAATGGTTAGCCTGTTTAAAAGGTTGATAACTTATCTCTTAAAAGCTTGTATTGTTTCTTTTTTAACAGGTTAGTCAACAGAGTTATCAACAGGTTAATGTGTTGTAAACCTGCTTTTTAATACTTTCTTGAAAGAGTTATGAACAATGATAAGTTATCGGTGTGTGAATAACTTGGCAGGGTTGTTAATAAAAACAGCTTCAGAATTTCTCTGAAACTGTTTTCTAGTGAACCGCTTGGGGCTCGAACCCAAGACCCCAACATTAAAAGTGTTGTGCTCTACCTGCTGAGCTAGCGATTCAGACCTTGTGTGCTATTCTTCCGAATTGCGAGTGCAAAGGTAGACGTTTTGGATTAAATCTGCAAATATATCGCTCACTTTTTTTGAATTATTTTTCATTAAATTTGTTTGCTTCCTGATTATCAGTGATTTCAGTGCCGTCTGAAAATTCTTTTTCTTTTATCCGTATATATCTTTGATAATAAGAAAGCATCAAACTGGTGCAAGGTAAAGCGATAATCATTCCCACAATTCCCATTAAAGCTCCCCATACGGAGAGAGATAATAAGATGATGGCGGGATTGAGACCGGTAATTTTTCCCATGACTTTTGGTACAATCAGGCCGTCCTGTATGATTTGTACGATGCAAAATACCAGAAAAGCGCAGAATAATATCCACCAGAAATTCTCTCCGGTATCCGCTGCTTTCAGTAAGGCCAGCAAAATGGTAGGGATAAAAGCGATAAACTGAAGATAAGGTACCATGTTGAGAAGTCCGATAAACAAGCCGAAACCGATAGCCAGCGGGAAATCAATAATAAGGAAGCCTATGCTGAAAAGTATTCCTACGCAAAAAGCAACAAATGCCTGACCACGGAAATATTTGTTCATGCCGTCCTGTACATCGGTAACGATACGAACTGTCATTTCTCGGTGCTTGACCGGAAGTAGTTTTATCCATCCGCGTGCAATGGCTTCATAATCCAGCAATATAAAGAAGGTATACAGTAAAATGATGAACGAAGTGAATACACTGAAAATCACACTGAATGATTGGGTAAGCAGACTCCATACCTGTGGAAGTACATCATGCATGGTTTTCGCAAAGTTATTCTCATTTAGCGCTTCGTGTATTTTTAGCATATCTATATGTTCTTTAATGAAGTTGGCTACTGTGCCGGGGATGGCTGCTTGTTTGGAACCTTCGACAAAGTATTCGGTAAGCAGTTCTTTCAATTTGCCAAATTCTTCAATGATGGGAGGGACAAGTCCGATAAATGCCAGTGTAAGGATGGAAAACAACACCAGTAAAACGGCAAAAATAGAGACTACCCGATTCTTCAGGCGCAATTTGTGCTGGAAGAAAATAACCATCGGATAAATAAGGTAGGCGATTAGCCAGGCTACTAAAAAAGGGAGTAACACTCCGCTGAGGTGATTCACCAGATACAAGATGCCGATAATGACAACTGCCGTCAATATTCCACGGATAAAGCTGTCGAATGTTATTTTCTTCTGCAACATAAGGCGTATATTATTGTTTTTCTTTTTCCTCTTTCAAGGCTTCCATATAGCAGGCTCGGCAGAGTGGCTCGTAATCAGCCTTTTCTCCTAATAAAACCCGTTTCTCGCTTTTGGTAATCCGGTGGGTGGCATAGGCCAGATTTCCGCATTTCACGCAAATGGCATGCACTTTGGTCACTTCATCGGCGATAGCCAGTAGAGCCGGGATAGGTCCGAACGGTACTCTTCTGAAATCCATATCCAGTCCGGCTACGATAACCCGAATGCCATTATCGGCCAGTTGATTGCATACATTAACCAGACCTTCGTCAAAGAATTGTGCTTCGTCTATTCCCACCACATCCTTATCGGATGAGAAAAGCAATATGCTGGCCGAAGAATCGATAGGGGTGGATGCGATGGAATTGCTGTCATGGGACACTACTTCTTCTTCTGAATAGCGGCTGTCCATTGCCGGCTTGAAGATTTCTACCCGCTGGCGGGCAAACTTGGCTCTTTTTAAACGGCGGATTAGTTCCTCTGTTTTACCTGAGAACATAGAGCCGCATATGACTTCTATTCTTCCTCTTCTAAGTGTTTCCTGAATGTGGTCTTCTGAAAAAACTACCATAATTTTATTGTCTGATAATAGATTTAGTTTGAGTGCAAATGTACGACTTGTACCCCAAAAAAGGACTATATTCACTCGGAAATTTATTAATAAAAGATATAATGTTAAACTAAAGTGCAACATCTGTTAAATAATGGAGACAATTAACTTTATGCATTTAATTTCTTTCTACATTTGTTTCGTTATAACAGAATGCAATTGTTTTATGGGAAAACTGTATGTTGTACCTACTCCGGTAGGAAATCTGGAAGATATGACTTTCCGCGCCATCCGCGTGCTGAAGGAAGCCGATTTGATATTGGCCGAAGACACGCGTACTTCAGGCATTCTTCTGAAACATTATGAAATAAAGAATGCCATGCAGTCTCACCATAAATTTAATGAGCATAAAACCGTAGAAGGTATTGTGAACCGCATAAAGGCAGGTGAAACAGTTGCTTTGATATCTGATGCCGGAACACCCGGTATTTCTGATCCCGGATTTTTGATTGTACGCGAATGTGTGAAGAATGACATTGAAGTGCAATGCTTGCCCGGAGCCACTGCTTTTGTACCCGCGCTGGTTGCTTCAGGTCTGCCTGACGAGCGTTTCTGTTTCGAAGGATTCTTGCCGCAGAAAAAAGGAAGAGTAACCCGCCTGACTTCTTTGCAAGAAGAAAAGCGGACGATGATATTTTATGAATCACCCTACCGTTTAGTGAAAACCTTAACTCAATTTGCCGAGTTTTTCGGTGCCGACAGGCCTGTTTCCGTATGTCGTGAAATCTCGAAAATTCACGAAGAAAGTGTTCGGGGCACATTAACTGAAGTTATAGCGCATTTCACTCAAAACGAACCGCGAGGTGAAATCGTAATTATACTTGGTGGGAAAGAGGACTAAAAATGAATAAACTTAAAAAGTAAAGCAAATGAAAAAACTAGTATTTTTATCGCTGTTATCTGTAGCTTTATTAACCTCATGTGGTAATGGAGCTCAGAAAGATGCCTTGAAGGCTCAAAATGACTCTTTGATGGTAGAACTGTCAAACAGAAATGCTGAATTAGATGATATCATGGGTGCGTTCAACGAAGTGCAGGAAGGTTTCCGTCAGATAAACGAGGCTGAAAACCGTGTGGACTTGCAGAGTGGCTCTATCCGTGAGAACAATGCTGACAAGATAAAAGAAGATATCCGTTTTATCAGCGAGAAATTGCAGTCAAACCGTGAGCAGATTGCAAAACTGGAAAAGCAACTGAAGAACAGCCAGTACAATTCCGCTCAGTTGAAGAAAGCTATTGCCAATTTGACCAAGGAACTGGAGGTTAAACAGCAGCAGATTGAAACTTTGCAGGCTGAATTGGCTTCAAAAAACATCCGCATTGCAGAATTGGATGATGCTGTGGCCGGTTTGAACCAGAATGTAAGTGAACTGACTGCTGAGAATGAAGCGAAAGCGGCTACTGTGGCCAGCCAGGATAAAGCGCTGAATGCTGCGTGGTTTGTGTTCGGAACAAAATCTGAATTGAAGGACCAGAAGATTCTTGAAAAAGGTGATGTGCTGAAAAGCGCAGACTTTAATAAGGATTATTTCACTCAGATTGATATTCGTACCGATAAAGAAATCAAGTTGTATTCTAAACGTGCTGACTTGTTGACTACTCATCCGGCAGGTTCTTATGAGCTGGTGAAGGATGCGAAAGGTCAGTTGACGTTGAAAATTACAAATCCTAATGAATTCTGGAGCGTATCACGTTATCTTGTTATTCAGGTAAAATAAGAAATTAGATCATTATTCTGTGAAAGGGTTGTGCCGTGAGTGACGCAACCCTTTTTTAATCCGTTTATTTGTGTATGTACAAAAGTATATTTATTGATTTGGATGATACTGTATGGGCTTTTTCTGAGAATGCCCGCGACACGTTTCAAGATATGTATGATAAATACCATTTCGACCGTTATTTTCGTTCCTTTCCTCATTTCTATACTTTATATAATGGAAAGAATGAGGAGTTATGGGCTGAATATGGTGACGGTAAAATTACGAAAGAAGAACTGAACGAGCAAAGGTTTTCCTATCCGTTATTGCAGGTGGGGGTAACGGATAAGGCATTGGTAAAGGCTTATTCGGATAATTTTTTTGATGATATTATTTACAAGAAGAAATTGATGCCTCATGCAAGGGAGGCGTTGGATTATCTTGTGGCTAGATATAATTTATATATCCTTTCGAACGGTTTTAGGGAATTGCAGGAGCAAAAAATGCGTTCGGCTGGAGTAGAAAAGTATTTTAAAAAGGTGGTTTTGTCTGAAGATATAGGGGCACATAAGCCTTTTCCGGAAATCTTTTACTTTGCTATGTCGGCAACCCAGTCGGAGTTGCGAACTTCATTGATGATAGGTGATAACTGGCAAAATGATGTGACGGGAGCAAAAAATGTGGGTATGGGGAATGTTTATTATAATATAAAAAAAGAAGCCCCATTACCTTTTAAGCCAACTTTCGATATGAAGGATTGGAAAGAGATTTCGTCTTTTCTCTGATAAAAAGAGAATAGTAGTTTGTCTTTCAACCTGTCTCTTGATGAAATTATATTGATCATCAACAAAAAAAGAGGAGGTGTGCCAAAAGCGATTCTTGTTGCTGCTCTGCTTTAAACATTGACACACCTCTTCTTCATAGAAAACTAGGAATAAAGGTAATTATTTGCCACCGTTAATCCAGGTCTTTTCAGTATAGACATAAGTTCCATCGCCATAAACAGCCTTTACATGCGGATTGCTAAGTACACTGCTGTTACCATAAGGCAGACGTTCCGGATAACGATTGATACTACTCTGTGTGTTGAACGGATTAGTCAATGTTATATAGCTTTCACCCATGGCCTTGCAACGGCGGATGTCATTGTATGCTTCTATTTGCTCATCATAGCTCTGTGCCAGATATTTCTGTTCGAATAAAGTCTGAAGGGTCGGACTTCCTAATGACTCAACAAAAGCTGCTACATCCGTATCATCTTTGACTAATGTCATGATTTCACCAACTGCTGTTTTTACAGCTGTTTGAAATGCATCAGTGGCGTCTTTCCTCTGACGTAACTGAGCTTCTGCCAAAATAAAGTACAATTCAGCTTTGCTGAAAAGGTGAAGTGGTTGTGAACCGTAATCGTACCATTGCGGGAAAGCCAGAGAACCATCGGCTACCTTGGCGGCATCTTCATCACCCGGCGCATATGATTCACCGGTTCCATAAGTATAATACTCTAAACGTGGATCATTAGTTGCTTCCATCAAGTTAGTTACTGTTTTAGATGAAGCAACGTAAGAGCGGCTCCAAATATAAGCACTCCAAGGATTGTCGCAAGTCTGGCCGTTGAATTCTGTGATTGCTGCACCTTCGAAGCCCAGTTCAACAGCTTTTGCAGCAGCAGCTTCTACCTGAGGCCAAACATTGCTTTCTACCGCAGACTGATGTAAAATATAACGGGCCTTCAATGCATATGCAAAAGCTTCCCATTTTTTTGAATCCCCACCCAGTACAAGATCCTGGTCTTTGGCAGATTTCAAACCGGCGCCTTTTTCCAGATTAGTAATAGCATCATCCAAAGTAGCCATAATTCCTGCATATACATCTTTCTGGGCATCCAGTTTCGGTTGAAGGTTTCCTTGTCCCTGCACAGCTTCACTGTAAGGAATATCGCCATGCATATCTGTCAGTATTCCAAAATTCAGAGCTTCCAATACCTGGGCAATACCTAATATATCATATTGTCCTACATTTCCCGGTACCTCATTCTTCACTTTATTCTGCATCTGACGAATGTTCATCAGATTGCCATAAGTGGAATTCCATACATTATTGAAAGTAGTGGAAGCTGCCCATTCGCTTGAATTACGCAGCTCAGCCTTCATCAGTTGGTTGTTACCTACACCTATTTCCTGTTCGTTAAGTGAGGAAAGATAGAAAGCTAAATCACCGGAAACAGTGCTGAAGCCTGTTGACATAATCGCTTCACTCAACTGAAGATAGGCCGGAACCACATCTGGAGAGGGGTGTTGATTATCTTTATTGATTTCGTCAAGTGTATCCTCTGAACATGCTGTAAATCCCAGGAGGGCGGCTGACATTGCCATTAATATATACTTTTTCATACTTAAAATCTTATTGCTTTATTGTTTTAGAATTTAATCGTAAGCCCACCGCCGAAGCTAGATGTATTAGGAACGGAGAAGCGTTCAAAGTAACCACTCATGTTGTTATTACCCTGAGAAGACTCCGGATCAAAATTCGGCAACTCAGCCCATACCAATATGTTACGTGCGAATCCATAAACAGAAATATCAAACATACCAATCTTTGGTAACTGATAGGTCAGAGTCAAATCACGTAGCTTGATGAAGCTGGTGTCATAGATCCCTGATTCAGTCACATCATAATATGCCATGTAATAATCTTGTTTGTTCACTTCAACTGTATTTTTCTGGCCGGTTGTCTCGTCAATACCCTCAACAACCATCTTTCCTTCGTGGTAAGGCAAAGACTCTTTTGTGGCACCGAAATAATTCATGGTCATGTTGGTTCCATGATACATTTTACCTCCATTTTGCCAACTCCAGGTGGTAGACAAAGAAAGACGTTTGTAACGACCGCCTAAAGTCATGCCGGTTGTAAAGTCCGGAGAACAGTTTCCCAAATCATGGCTGTCACCGGTTGCCTGCGGCAGACCATTTAGTAACAACATATTACCGGCATCATCACGTTTGAATGCATTACCATAAATATTAGGATAAGTACATCCGGCTTGTGCACGAACTTGAGGCTCTACAAAACCACCTAACATGATAGATTCTACACCAGGAGCCAGTTCAATAACCTTATTATTAATCTTAGTGAAGTTAATACCCAGATTCAAGTCATAATCTTTAGTTTCCAAAATAGCTGCATTGATAGAAAATTCATGAGAAGTAGTACGCATCTTACCGGCATTGGTCAACATGTACTGATATCCGGTTGCACCGTCAGTCGGTACAGAGAATATCTGATCTTTTACATTCTGTAAACTATATGTATATTCCACTTTCAAACGGCTATTGAAGAAGTACAAATCAGCACCGATTTCGTAGTTAGTGGTGTTCTGCGGTTTAAGACCTTCATCATATACTGAATAATAAGGAACATAACTTGAAATACCACTAGGCAGCGGATAAGTGATCGGAGTGTAAGAGTAAAAACCACCTCCATAACTCGGAGTATAATAATAGTTTTCATAGTAAGTTCCTGCCTGTCCTACTTGTGCGAAAGACGCGCGCAATTTACCATAGTTTAATATATTATTGCCTTCCAGTCCCGGAAGTTTGGTGAATTCCCATCCTAATGATACAGAAGGATAGAAAAAGCTGCGACTGCCGCGAGGCATGGTAGAGACATAGTCGTTACGTCCGGTTACAGTCAGATACAACTGGTCTTTCCATGACAATGACGCACTTCCGAAGAAACCTACGGTGCGTTCTTTACGGGCATATTCACTGCCTGAATAGGAAGTGGCGTTACCGATAGTGGGGAGTCCATAGAAGTTGAAGTTAGTACCTGTATATGACCATCTACGTATATTTTCATCATTAAATTCATTGCCCAGAACCACGTTCAGTCCCCATTCCTGTTCGCCGCCGAACTTGCCATCGAAATTGATAGTGAACAAGTTATTGAATACATTATGTTGTGAACCATAGTTGTCTATCTGTCCTTTCTTATTGGCAGCAGAACCTACCTCGGCAATATCACAATAATCAGAAGTCCAAATATCCAGACCGGCCTGTTCACGGAATTTTAATGAGAAATTGTCCCCCCAGCCCAAATTAGGTTGGAATTCTATATAGGCATTACCAAACACACGGTTTGTATGCTGTCTATATTCATCATTGTCTGCCCACCAATACGGATTGTTGAATGAAGTGGAACGGAACAAGATCTGATTGGCTGGATCATTGGGTGCATGAGTAGGAATACCTTTCAAATCATATTCTGCAGGTGCAGAATAAACCACGTTCATGATACCTGAATTTGCTCCCGGAGCGGAAGTGATTTTACTAGAAGAATAGTTTGCAGAGAAACCGGTATTCCATTCCTTATTAATTTTCCAGTCTACCAATCCACGGGCACCCCAACGGTCCATACCAGTGGATGGGATAATACCGTTTTGATGTGAATTGTTTACACCAAATGAATAACTAAGGTTATTTATTGTCTGTGACAAGTTTATGTTAGCATTTTCAGTAAAACCGGTGCCCAAGAAATCGTTGACATTATCATAAATTTCCGGAGTGGTCCAACCGTTCAAGCCGGCTTGTGCACGTTTGGGATTATAATATTGTCCGTTGTGCATACCTTCGCTTTGAGTGTATTTGTTATCGGTATTACCACCATAAACAGCATCATTAGGCAAATTGCTAATTTTCGGTCCCCAACTCATAGATGATCCCGGATCATAGGCATTTATTCCATTACCTTGTGCGTATTCAGTCTGGTGTTCGAACTTGCGGGAAACACGCTGTGCACTTAAATTAGTAGAAATCGTGACTGACGGTCGGTTCATATTACCCTTTGAACCTCTTTTGGTGGTAATGATAATTACGCCATTAGATGCGCGAATACCATAAAGAGCAGAAGCCGCCTGTCCTTTTAATACATTAATTGTTTCTATATCTTCCGGATTGATGTCAATGCTACGATCTGCATAGTTGGCACCTGTTACGGAACTACCCGTGTCGAAATCAGCAGTTGTATTGATAGGCATACCATCCACTACGTATAATGGTTGATTGTTTCCATCAAAGGAACGGGCACCACGAATGACAATCTGTGAAGAAGCTCCAGGAGCGCCTGACGACTGACGGATATCCACACCTGTCAGTTTACCTTGAATAGCACTGGCCAACGAGGTTGTACCACTTTTATTCAGTTGATCAGACTTTAAATCTTGGGCAGCATAACCTAGTGCTTTACGGTCACGCTTAATACCCATAGCCGTTACAACAACTTCGTCAAGTTCTTCAGAATCAGATGTTAAAACAACTTTCATTGTCGCCTTCACAGGTAGCTCCTGACTCTTCATTCCGATGAAAGAAACTACCAAAGTCTTTGCAGAACTTGGAACGTTTGATAATGTAAATTTACCATCCATGTCAGTAACTGTACCTACAGTAGTACCTTTTACTAAAATAGAGGCGCCAACTACGGGTAATCCGTCCTCCTCCGAGATAACAGTACCTGTTACCTTCGTGACCTGAGCGGTTACCAGACCTATACCTACAAATAGGCAGGTCAATAACAGCATTAATTTTCTTTTCATAAAATTCTCTCTTAAAGTTTAACCTTACATTAATATAAATTCATTCACTCTAACAAATCGCAAAGGTATGAATAAAATTGTAATCTCAAACAAATTATTGTAAAAATCGTACTAAACCGCTATATTTTTATGCTTTTGGGCATTTAAAACTCACAAAAAACGAAAATAATCTTCATATTTATTCTTGTTTTTAACTCGCAAATAAAAATGACTTTCAATTTATAACCTGTTAGATAAACATACATTAACCTACAAATGTTAATGAAAAGTCTAATAAACATAAAGATGAGAACAAAATTGTTGGATAATACTTTTTCTACTTTCCTTTATTGCGTCTTATTATAGAATTGTAGAATTTCAATTAAAGAATTAAATTATGAGGAAAATCAGTTATCGTTTCGTTTACAATCGAAAAAAAAGTTTAAATGACAGAGGAACAGCCTTGGTTCAAGTTGAAGCTTACTTGAATAAAAAGAAAGTGTATTTCTCCACGCATGTCTATTTGCGTCCTGAACAGTGGGATGTAAAAAGAAAGATTATTAAAGACCATCCGAATCAAGATGCATTAAATGGAATGCTCAATGAGTTTGTTATCGAATTAGAAAAGAAAGAATTGGGGTTATGGAGACAAGGAAAGACAATCACTTTAAGTCTCATTAAAGAAGAATTCAAATCCAATACTGATGCTTCGTTTTTAGGATTTGCACGCAAAGAAGTAATCTCTTCTCAATTAAAAGATAGCACTAAACGCAATCATTTGACAACAATTGCCCTCTTGCAATCTTTCAAACCAACAATTGAATTTGAAGATTTGACTTATAATTTTGTGACAGATTTTGAAAAATTCCTTTACGACTCTGAATATCAAACAAATACAATAGCAAAACATATGAAGCATTTGAAATCTTTTGTTAATGCAGCCATTAATAAAGGTTACATAGATCCCAATAATTATGCATTTAGAAGATATAAGATTAAAATGAAAGAAGGTAAACATGTTTTTTTGTTACCGGAAGAGATGAAAAAGTTAGAAGAAGTATCTTTAACAGGACGTAATAGCTGTTTAGAACATACTCTTGATGCATTTTTGTTCTGCTGTTACACTGGACTACGCTATTCTGACTTTGTGAGCTTGGATGAAAATAACGTAGTGAAAATGGGCGGAAAACTATGGCTGATTTTTGATTCTGTTAAAACTGGTGCAGAAGTGAAACTACCTTTAAGTTTGCTCTTTGAAGGTAAAGCATTAACCTTGTTACAAAAATACCAAGGAAAATGGAGTTCGTTTTTTTCAATCAAGAACAACTCAAGCGTGAATAAAGAACTGATTCGAATTGGCAAATTAGCAAGAATAAACAAACACTTTTCATTTCATTCGGCACGTCATACAAATGCTACCTTATTGATATACAAAGGTGCCAATATAACAACTGTACAAAAATTGTTAGGACATAAAAACCTTGCTACAACACAAATATATGGAGAAGTAATGGGAAGTACTATTGTACGAGATCTGAAAAAATGCCAGAAAAGATAATCTATTCTATTATCTGTTTGTCTATGCAGTAAATGCATTTTGTGAAGGTAAGGGCTATTCATTTTCAAAGTGAACATATACCTTGTCTTCCTAATAAAGTTTATCGTCTTGGGAATATGACGAATGTTCGTCATGATTACAAGACGATAAGCTAAAAGGAATAAAATGCTACAATAAGTAGCCTTCGATATAACATGGTAGAAAATTGGTACCAAGATTGGTAAACTTCGCTTCGGTTAATGTATGTTATATTATGTAATATTTATAAATAGAATCCCAATTCAAAAGTGTATATTTGAAAAATAATCACTCTACATAAATTTAGTATTGGTAAATGATGAGAACGGCTTGTTACTTTGTTTTATGGTTGCTATCTTCTCTTGCTGTTTGGGGAGCAAATAAACCTTTTGAAGATATTGAGTCATTGAAAGACCCGGAACAGATAGCTGATACTTATTCAGCTATAATATCTCGTTATTATAATTCAGGTGATATTGATAGTTTAAAAATTGCCACATATGCTTATATGAACTGGTGTACGTCTAATAATCGGGAAGAAGCCAAGTATCAATCTTGGAGACAATATATCCAACGTATGACAGAAAAAGGAATGCAGGATGAATCTATTAAAGAAACGGCACTTCTTCAAAAAGATGCAGAAAAAAATCATAGTAAATATGGTCTGGCTAGTAGTGAAATGTGTATAGGGTATAATCATCGGGTCTTTGGAAGTAATCTGGATCTTTGTGTGGAATATTACGATCGTGCACTGGTGCTTTTTGAAGAGATGGCAAATTATGATGACGCATTTGTTGTTTATCTGAATATTATCCAAGCTTATCTTGCAACATCTGAATATGCTAAAGCAATTACTCACCTTGGACGTCTTGATCATTTAATAAAAGCGATGCAAGAAAAGGATCATAAATTACAACCTAATTTATTAATGAAATTTTATCAGTTTAGAGTTATTGCAACTATTGCTGATAAAGGAAAAAACGCTGCTAAGAAATATATCAGTGAAACAGATGCTTTTTATGAAAAAGATAATTCAAGTGCTACAAAAGAAAGTTGGTTTGGATATAAAATTTTGTGCGCCCGAACTATGGGAAATTGGAGTGAAGTTTTATTGTATCTCGATTCTTTACAAAGCTATCATAAAACGATAGGTGCCTGTTATCCTGCCAATACTTTGTTTAAAGCTCAATGTTTAGAAGCCATGGGACGTTTTCAAGACGCATGTGGTGTATATGCCAGATATGCGCAAATTAGTGATTCTGTAAGAACTGCAGAACTAGATGATAAGTTAAGTAAATATACAGTGCAGTTTGAAGTTGACAAGCTTAAAATGGATAAATTAGAACTCAATGCCAAAGTCAATCAAAATCGCTTGGTTACTGCACTTATTATTGGAGCTTGTGTTCTAATAGTATTATTAATTTTGAGCTATTTTTACATTAGGACATTGGCAATGAATAAGAAGTTGGATAAAGCATATAAAGCTGCAGAGCAAGCCAGCCGTATGAAAACGGCATTTATCCAAAATATTTCACATGAATTGAGAACTCCATTAAATTCTATAATTGGCTTCTCCTCTGTTTTAGCAGCCAACTCCAAAGATAGTCCGGAAAATCAAGAATATGTGGAACTTATTGAAAACAATAATACATACCTTTTAGAGATGATGAATAATATTATTGCAATTGCTGATATGGATTCAGAAGGAGGTATTAAAAATAAGCTGGAATTTGATGTGGATAACTGTTGCAAAGAGTGTCTAAATAGGATTAGAACTATTTTAAAGCCGACAATTGAATTAGAATACACTCCAACTGTCACTCCACTAATTATTAACAGTGTACAACCTTGGCTGACTAAGGTATTATTCATTTTATTAGGTAATGCCAATAAATTTACCGAACAAGGAAAAATCAAATTAAAATATGAATTAAATGAAGCGAATGATCACATTCGCTTCATCATAGAAGATACAGGCATCGGAATAGAATCTCAATATAAAGATAAGATATTTGACCGATTTTATAAGATAAATAACTTTTCTATCGGTGTAGGTTTAGGGCTTGCCGTTACCAAACAAATCATGGATTTAGTGGGAGGTAAAATATATTTAGAGAGTACTTATCAAAAAGGAGCACGTTTTATCGTGGATTGGCCGGTAAAATAATATTTACCTTGAATTTCTACATGAATATTGTTTTTTTTGCTACCACTTGCAATCATTGCGCTGTAAATACCTATAAATTAGTTGTACATACTATGGTGGTAGCAATGATTTTAGTACGTGAATTACTGTCATTGCTACCATATTATATTGCATATTTACCATCTAATATGATTTTCAGCATTTTACCTTTTATAATAGTATTAATATATTAAATCATTATCTTTCAGTAATTAATTTGCTTAGATTGACTTTCTTATGACGCTAATTCTGTTTTTACATAAGTTATTTGAATGTTTAAATGGATTATTTTATATCATTTATCTAAAAGCGTTTCGCTTTACTTTATTGCATTGAAACAAAAGTTATTATTATAAAAAACAAAAGTTTTCATTCAAAAGAACTAAAGTTCAACTTAGTGTAATTAGGGTTATGCCGAAATGAACTAAACTTCCAAAAGTTGTTATTTCAGTCTTTCCTGCCTTGAACCTGTCTTGTTCGTAATCATCTTGATAATGATCAATGTACAAATTGACCAGTTCATTCAAAGAAAAATAGATTTATTTTGCAATAAATATAATAATAGTGGTAGCAATGATAGCAAATAAAAGCAGAAAAAAGATGCTGCAACCATTATTAAAACCGTTTATTTATCGATCTTCTTTGAGTATAATGGCAGTAATGGTTGTAAAAAATAAAATTGAAATCCTGTACTTCAAGCTATAATAATCTTTAGTGGTAGAATAGTGGTAGAAATAATTTCTGACATCACTTTCCAATGACTTTGAATAAAAGAGAAGGGCATTGATATGTAAAACGCAAAGTCGTTAATTGTCAGATATTTGCTTATTGTATTAGTTCTGCAAAGACTTTGGTAGTTTCGTTTATAGGTATGACTACTCAAGAGCTACCAATAAAGACAACTATGAAAATTACATTAAAGTCTGACACGGAGGTGCTTGACGAAGTTGTCGTAACTGCTTATGGTACTTCTACAAAAGGCTCATTTACAGGTTCAGCTGCAGTAATGAAGGCTGATAAAATTGAGAAGCGTTTGGTCTCAAATATATCAAATGCATTAGCTGGTGCAGTTGCTGGTGTACAAATTCTTAGTGATAATGGCCAACCCGGTGAATCTGCAAAAGTACGTATTCGTGGTGTCGGTTCAATAAATGCAGGTACAGATCCACTTTATGTAGTTGATGGTATTCCTTTTGATGGTGATTTGTCTTCAATTAACACTTCTGACATCGAATCAATGACCGTTTTGAAAGACGCTGCTTCCACTGCATTATATGGAGCACGAGGTGCCAATGGTATCATTATGATTACCACCAAGAAAGGTACTACTGGAAAAGCGCGTGTTAATTTTGATGCAAAATGGGGATCAAATTCTCGTGCAGTAAAAAACTATGATGTTATGAC
Organism: Bacteroidaceae bacterium; assembly: GCA_963651205.1. GTDB lineage: Bacteria > Bacteroidota > Bacteroidia > Bacteroidales > Bacteroidaceae > Phocaeicola. The sequence goes on along the minus strand of CAVJPC010000185.1, from coordinate 89,703 downwards.
CAATCCTAACCAATATATGGAAACTGCTTACAAGGCATTATACAATGCAGGTGTCTATAATTTGGGATATGATGCTTCGACAGCCAATGCATATGCTAATAGTACAATTTTTGGTGAAGCTGAAGGTGGCTTGGGATATCAAGTTTATACTTTACCTGATGGTGAATCTATGTTTGGAATCGATGGAAAAATTAACCCGAATGCCAAACTTGGTTATAGTGATGGTACCTACTATTATACACCGGATAATTGGTCGAATGAAATGTTTGAAAATAAGTTACGTCAAGAATATAATCTGAGTATTTCAGGAGGCAATGACAAAGGTACTTTCTATATGTCACTAGGGTATTTGGATGACCAAGGCATAATTACTGGTTCTGGATTAAGGCGTATGAATGGTCGTTTGAAAGGAGATTACAAAGTAAATGACTGGTTAAAAGTAGGTGCTAATGTCAGTTACATTAATAATAAGAGCAGCTATCCGGATGACCAAGATGGGAACGCGACAGCTTCATCAGGAAATGCCTTTTTAATGGCTAACAACATTGCACCTGTCTATCCATTATATGTACGTGATGCGCAAACTAAACAAGTCATGACGAATAATGGCCGTAGAATATATGATTATGGTGATGGAGAAAGCACAAATTTCTCACGCTCATACATGTCAATTTCAAATCCTGCGGGTGACTTGATTTACAATAAGAATGAATATTTGATGGATATCATGAATAGCAACTGGTTTGCTGAAATTACTCCCTTAAAAGGATTGAGTATTACCGCACGTTATGGTTTGAACATTGATAATACACGTTATAATATTCTAGGAAATGCTTACATGGGACAAAGTGCTGCATATGGTGGTACAGCCTATCAATACCAAATGCGTAAATTTGGCTTTGATCAACAATATGTAGCAAACTATCAATTCACTATAAATGAAAATCATAACTTTGATATTACTGCTGGTTATGATGGTTATAATTATGAATACACCGAATTATATGCAGGCGGTCAGAACCTGTATAATCCAGAAGATTATTATATAGGTAACACTATCGACAGCCGTATTGGTAGTGGTAAGAGAAATACTTATACAACGAAAGGTTTTTTTGGACGAGTAAATTATGCCCTCAAAGATACTTATTTTGCTAATGTATCTTATCGTCGTGATGCTTCCTCACGTTTTTCACCAGAAAACCGTTGGGGTGATTTTTGGTCTGCAAGTGCAGCGTGGATGATCACTAATGAAGATTTCATGAAAGATATCACTTGGATTAATATGCTGAAACTGAAAGCATCTTTTGGTCAGCAGGGAAATGACGATATACTGTATGACCTCATTAATTATGAAAAGAATTACTATCCTTGGCAGGATCAGTTCAAACTGACAGGTGCAGACGGAGTTTTTGCTGATGGAGCTCTATCTTATAAAGGTAATCCCGATTTAACTTGGGAAACATCAACCTCTTACAATATTGGTATCGATTTTGATTTATTTCAGAACACTTTAAACGGTTCTATCGAGTATTTTGGACGTAAATCAAGCGATATGCTATATAACAAACCGGTTGCAGGTATTTTAGGTTATACTTCCATTCCTATGAATATTGGTTCAATGACTAATACAGGAGTTGAAATCGATTTAAACTGGACTGCGATGAATACTAAAAACATTAATTGGATTGTCAACGCTAATGCCACATTTGTCAAAAACAAAATCAATGAGTTACATCCCGATTTGAATGGCAAATTAATTGATAATAGCCGCATTTACGAAGAAGGCAAATCGATGTATCGTATGTATCTGGTAGAATGGGCCGGTGTAGATCCTGAATCTGGTTTGGCACAGTACTGGGCCCAAGATGCCAACGGTAAACGAATTAAAACTGACGATTATTCTATAGCCGAAAAGTATAAAATAGCGACAGATGACATGATGCCTTTAGTATATGGAGGTTTCGGAACTACCATCGAAGCTTATGGATTCGATGCATCAATCCAATGTTCATATCAATTGGGAGGAAAAATCTATGATTATGGTTATTCACGAATGATGCATAGTGGTAATTCTTCTAACGCAGGTCAGAACTGGCATATGGATATCCAGAATGCATGGACTCCCGAAAACAAAAATACAGATGTGCCACGTCTGAATTCTAACGACAAGTATGCAAACAGTCGTTCCACTCGATTTATGACCAGTTCAGATTATTTGAGTTTAAACAATATAACAGTAGGTTATACATTACCCAAAAGCTTGGTTCAAAAGATGATGATTGAGAAATTACGTATTTATTTCTCAGCTGATAATATTGCCGTTATTTCTGCCCGGACCGGGTTAGACCCGCGTCAAAGCTATATCCAGGCTACAACATCACTTTATACCCCTATACGTACAATCTCAGGCGGTATCAGTCTTACGTTTTAATAAATAATTAAAGAAAGTTAATATGAAAGCTAAATATATTTTCACTTCTCTTCTGTTATCTTCCATAACCATTACAGGTTGTCAAGATATGGATACTTTTCCGGAAGGGGATACTGTTACTTCTAACAAAAAGGATGAAGTGGTAGAATCTAACCCTGATCGTGCCGAAGCTGGAGTTAATTCCATTTTTGCCAAATTCAGTCAGTTTATGCCCAATAAAACAGCCTTGAATGCCGAACGCCATAATGATATCGGATATCCAACAATCATGTTGTGTACTGACAGTAATGGTAATGATGTAATAAGTGATGACAACGGTTATAACTGGACGGGGTTTGATCTGAATTACGAAGATCGTATATATACAATAAACGAATGCCAAATGGTATGGAATAACCTGTTTGGGATTATCTATACAGCAAATAACGTAACCGCTTCTATCAGCTCAGATACCAAAGACCCGCTGGAACAGAAATTTGTGGGACAAGCATTGGCTGCACGTGCTTTTAGCTATTGGGTATTAGCCCAATTATATCAGTTTAACTATGTCGGTCACGAATCATCTCCATGTGTGCCCATAATTACAGAAAAAAATATAGAGGAAGTGACTTTGAATGGTTGCAAACGCTCAAGTGTTCAAGAGGTATATACTCAGATAAACTCTGATATAAATACTGCTATTGAACTTTTGACCGCCGCTGAAGAAGCAAACGAAACCAGAGCTGACAAACGATATATCAGTTCTGGTGTTGCATACGGTCTGCGTGCACGTATCAATCTGACAATGCAAAAATGGAGTGAAGCGGCATCTGATGCAACCAAAGCAATAGAATTATCAGAGGCTGAAGGCATCGAGGCTGGGAATACTGATCAAGTAGGAAAACCGACTTTTTGGAGTATGGACGAAATTAACTGGATGTGGGGAATAAAAATTTCTGAAACAGATGAAGTAGCCACATCGGGTATCATAAATTGGATTTCACACATGGGATCTTTAAACTATGGCTATGCTAACTATTCAAAGGGACGTCAGATTAATAAAAAGTTATATGCTACTATCCCAGAAACAGATATTCGGAAAGGTTGGTGGTTGAATGAAAAAGGTATCTCCAAGAATCTGAATTCAGATCAACAAAGCTGGATGAAAAGATACAAAGCATATACACAATGTAAATTTGCCCCTTATAATGACGTAATTGGACAATCTGTTAATGCTAACGATATACCACTAATGCGTATTGAAGAAATGTATTTAATAAAGGCAGAAGGTGAAGCAATGTCCGGTCAAAGCGGTAAAAGCACACTTGAAAATTTTATTAAAACTTACCGTGATCCTGAATATAAATGTACTGCCTCGTCTGCTGATGACATACAAGAAGAGATTTTTCGCCAACGTCGTATTGAATTATGGGGAGAAGGTATGAACTGGTTCGACATCATGCGCCTTAATAAAGGCATTGATCGTCGTGGGTGTGGATATCCTAATGCTACAATGATATTTAATATTCCGGCAGGTGATGGAATACTATTATGGCGTATACCCGAAGCTGAAATTCAGGCAAATAAGGCTTTGAGCGATAACGACAATAACCCGTCAACTCCGACGCCTAATCCGGTTCCTGACGAAAAATAATTCTGAACTAATATTATTAAAAGGGGCTCAACTCAAAATATTTTGAGGCAGCCCCTTTTTCTTGTATTTTTAATAACAAACAGACATGATGAGTAGAAAATAGGTAGATAAGGATATTCGATATTCTTTCTCAGATATTGTAAATCAAAACATTCTCCTGTTAACTACTGTTTAGATCAAGAATTTAACATATTGAAGTTCAGTATATTATAATACAAAGTAGTTCTGCAAAGACTTTGGTAGTTTCGTTTATCGGAATGAAGAGTCAAGAAGTTGGTGTAAAACCAATTTTAAAAGTAAGTTTAAAGCCTGATACAGAACAACTTGAAGAAGTAGTCATTACTGGTTATGGTGTTACTAAAAAAAAGGCGTTTACAGGTGCCGCAACTACAGTTTCTGCAGATAAAATAGCTAATCGTAATGACGCAAATGCTATTAAGTCTTTGGAAGGTACAGTTCCAGGTTTGCAACTGACTGTTTCTTCAGGACAACCAGGTGCACCCGCAACTGTGTATATTCGCGGTCGGAACTCCTTGAATTCTGGAACTCAACCATTATATGTAATTGATGGTGTTCCTTTGAATGCCGATCCTGTAGGTATGCGTAAAGATGAAGAACAAGTTTTGTCTCCTTTGGCAACATTAAGTAGCAATGACATTGAAAGTATGACTGTACTAAAAGATGCAACCGCTACTTCTATCTATGGTGCACGTGCAGCTAATGGCGTAATTGTTATTACCACTAAAAAAGGGACTACAGGCAAACCAAGAGTAAACTTCAATGCTAAAGTTGGTTTTGAGACTTTGCCATCATATACTAAACGCTATAAACTAACCAATGCTTCACAGAATTTAGACCTTGCTACTGAAGCTCTATTAAACGGATATGCTGATAAAGGGATAAATTCTATTTTCGGTTCCAATAATGAAGGTGAAGGATTAGGACTCCCTTATGACAAACAAGGTGCAACTGACTTTTACGATTGGTACACAGGAGGTTGGATTACAAGCGGCAATGATACTGATTGGTTGAAAGAAGTAACCCGGACGGGAGTTCTTCAGGAATATGGCGTTGACGTGAGTGGCGGCGGCGGCAATGAGACGGCTCCTAAATATTATATATCATTAAATTATATGTCAGAGGACGCTTTGATGAAGGGAAAAGATATGAGCCGCTATTCTTTCCGATTCAATTTGGACCATGGACCAAGCAAAGTTGTAAAATACGGTGTAAATACAAACTTGTCATATACTGAAACCAACATGGGTGCAGGTGGAGGTTATTTCTCTGATGCTTTGACTCAAGCATATATGATGAGTCCTTTCACTACAGTATATGATGCTAATGGTGAATGGAATTTTGATACAACAACAGGTTATAACCCAGTAGCACAACGTAGTAAATATGGTGACAAGAGTTTAGCAAAAGAGTATCGGGCGTTACTCTCTGCTTATATACAATTGAATTTCACTAAAGAACTGTTTTGGCAGACTCGTGCCGGTGCAGATGTGTATATGATTGATGAATATGGTTATTGGTCATTTCTACAGCCACAAGGTAAAGATATGAACGGTATGGGTGAAGATGGTATGACTACCCGCATTCTTTTGAATATCACTAATACATTAAATTATATTAATACATTTGGTGAGGCTCACCATGTGAACTTTATGGTTGGTCAAGAAGGGCAGCGTACTAATTTGAAAGAATCCTATTTGGCTGGTTCTAATTTCCCCGTTTCAGATTTAAATGAAATATCATTGGCAGCCACACCATCTTCTGCATCTACTTCAAAATATGATTTGCGTTTAAATTCATTCTTTGCCAATGCGCAGTACGATTATGACAACAAGTATTACGCTTCTGCTAGTTTCCGTTATGATGGTTCTTCTCGTTTTGGTAAAAATCATCGTTGGGCTCCATTTTGGTCTGTAGGTGCCAAATACCGTATTTCGTCTGAAAAATTTATGGAATCAACAAAAGACTGGTTGACAAATATGACAATCCGTGCCAGTTTCGGTACTTCTGGTAACCAAGAAGTAGGTGATGCGGCGTATTATTATTCTTGGTATACTGCACGTAGTCTTTATGATTATGGTTATAATTACAACAGTCAGCCAGGTAGTGCACCTTTACAGACTGGTAACCCTGATTTGAAATGGGAACAGACTGACAAATTTAACGTAGGCCTTGACTTTACTCTTTTCGACCGTCTTAATATAGAGCTGGATTACTACAATCATAAGACCAAAAACATGGTCTTTGCAGTACCTATTTCAATGACGACCGGTCTTGCCAGTACCTATCGCAATATGGGTGAATTATCTAATAAAGGTTTTGAAGCCAGCATCAACGCTGTTCTTATCAAAAATAAGGATTTTACTTGGGATGCCACATTTGTAGCCTCTTATAATAAGAATAAAATGTTGAAACTTAGCACTGACATGCCTATTGAAGGTACTTTTCAGACTACTGAAGTGGGAAAACCAATCTATCAATATTATATGAAAGAATGGGCAGGAGTTGATCCGAAAACCGGTGTCGGAATGTGGTATAAGAACGAAAATGGAGATGAAACTACGACTAATTACAATGAAGCTTCCAAACGTTATTTAGGCAGTGCTAATCCCAAATGGCAAGGTTCTTTGAGCACTTCTTTGAACTGGAAAGGGTTTGACTTTGCAGCACAATTAAATTACTCTTTAGGTGGCAAAATCTATGGAAACAACCTTCGTTTCGATGAGCAGACAGGTGGGTCTTGGTACGAGAATTATACACAATATGTTTATGAAAACCGTTGGCAAAAACCGGGGGATATAACTGATGTTCCGCGTTTGAGCACTGAGGCAAACAGCTACCAGAGTGCCTCATCTCGTTTCTTGATGGATGGTGATTATCTGAAGATCCGCTCTTTGACTATCGGTTATACACTGCCGAAGTCATTAACAAAGAAAGCATTCATTCAAAGTGCGCGTATCTATATGACTGCTGAAAATCTGTATACATTTACCGCATCCAACTATCGTGGATTTGATCCGGCAGGTGTAGGTGCAAATGGTAATCAGTGGTGGAACTATCCAATACCAAGAAGTTATATGTTTGGTATCAACTTAGGTTTTTAATATTAAATACGATTTCAATATGAAAAGAATAAATATTTTATTAATGAACTGTGCCTTGTTTTTGGGAATAACTTCTTGTAGTCTAGACTCAGAAGTTTATCAATATAAGGATTCAGATGCAGCTTTCACTACTCTTAAAGACGTGGCAAATGGTATGAATGGTGCTTATTATGCTTTAGGAAGTTATCGTTTTTTAGGTAACTATGCGGTTGCCTTTGGGGATATGAGTGCAGGAATATGTAAAGGAAGTGCCAGTAGCGGACATTTCTATTCTGTATCAAATTATACCATTTCAGACACTGATGCTGAAATAGAAGATGCTTGGCAGTATGGTTACCAAGTAATTGATCGGACTACTCGTACTATCATTGGTGCAAAGAATATGGAAGGAGCATTAAGCGAAGATGATAAATCTACAGCGGATAATTATATTGGGCAGTGTTATGCTCTACGTGCTTTGGCTAACTATTATCTGGTAAATTTATATTCACTGCCTTATTCCGCTGGTACAGACAATCCGGGAATAGTATTGGTTGTAGATAAGCCTATTGAAGCGTTTGAAACAATAACACGTAGTACTGTAGGCGAAACATATACTCAGATTTTAGATGACATAGCAACTGCAGAAGCTTTGTTGAAGGCTACTGATGATCCGGGCATATTTTATATGAATGTCGGTGCTGTAGAAGCTTTGAAAACTCGTGTATATTTATCCATGGGTGACTATGATAAAGCAAAAATGGCAGCTTTGGCAGCCATCCAATGGCGTGGTTCCGGTGATGGTACAGGTGATGATACATCATTGAGTAATGCAGACTATTTAGCTATGTGGGGGAGTATTTCTGAGGAAAAAAACGAAGAAATATTCTCTATCAAAAAAAGTGCTGACGATAACTTGTCTGCTAATGCCTTGAACACTCTTTATGGTAGTTATTACGGAACTGTCACTAATTCAATGAGAGCATACTTTGATGAAACTGACATACGTATGGAGTTGATGGCATTCAGTTCACAGGCAGGTGGTTATCAACCTCTGAAATATCCTGGTATTACCGGTGCGGCAGCTGTCTCAAATATACGTATCTTCCGTAAATCAGAAATGAGTTTGGCTTTGGCTGAAATTTACGCACGCCAAAATGATGTAGCAAATGCTCAGAAATACTTGATGTATACAGCTAAACGTAACTCTGTTTATGCAGACGGCAGTAGAGTACTTCCTGCGACTAAAGAAGCACTTCTAAGATTTATTTCGGAAGAACGCATTCGCGAATTCTTTGCTGAAGGACATTGCTTCTATGATGCACGCCGTATGGGTGATTTAGTAAATTCGGACTCATATCAGAATTTCGATATTAAAAAGTTTGTATTCCCAATTCCTGCTGCTGAAGTTAATTCAGGTAGTGGAGTCACCCAAAACACAGACTGGTTTAAAAATCTTCCTGAATAAAAAAGGAATCATCTGTATATAACGAAACGAGGTTGAACCTATATCCTAGTTCAACCTCGTTTTGTTACATTTTACTTCACAAGAATGGCACTATTTTTTTCCCATCTTAAGGATAATAAGGCAAATATTATATCCTAAAATTTATCCTTCTATTTATTAAAAAGAGAATTTATAATCATTTAATTTGAAATTAATCGATTTCAAATTAAATGATTATAAATTCTGATTCTATTATTTGCTTACTCAGCCTTTTACTCTATCTTTGCCCAATAACTAATAACATTGAAAATATGGATGCTCCTTTTGTCTATGGTCGTATAGCAGAAAATCAGAACTTTACTGATAGAGAGAAAGAAACTGAATTATTGCTGCAAAACTTCAGCAATTTAATTAATACTATTATCATTTCTCCACGCAGGTGGGGGAAAACTTCTTTAGTAAACAAAGTCGCTCAACATCTATCCAATAATAAAGAGAATATTTATGTTTGTCAAGTAGATATATTCAATTGTCGTACTGAAGAACAGTTTTATAAAGTATATGCTAATACGGTTTTAAAAGCTAGCACTAATGCATGGGAGGAATTTGTAACTGCTGCTAAAAAATATTTAGGTCGGTTGGTGCCTATCATATCACTTTCTGATTCAAGTCAGAATTATGAATTTACATTTGGAATTGATTTTAAGGATACAAAATTTTCTTTTGATGAAATTCTTGATTTACCAGAAACAATAGCTAAAGAAACAGGTAAAAAGATAATTGTCTGCATTGATGAATTTCAAAACATCAATGAATATGAGGATTCTTTAGGATTTCAACAAAAATTACGTTCACATTGGCAAAAGCATACATCTGTTGGATATTGCTTATATGGTAGTAAAAGACATATGCTTCTGAACATATTCAATAACTATGAAATGCCTTTTTATAAATTTGGAGATATTCTATTCTTACAAAAAATAGGAAAGGAAGATTGGATGAGATTCATTGCAGGAAGGTTCTCTGATACAAAAAAGAGCATATCCAGAGAGTTATGTGGCATGATTACCGATTTGACGAAAAATCATCCTTATTATACCCAACAATTGGGTCAGCAGGTTTGGCTACGTACCACCAAAAATTGTACCAAAGAAATAGTGGATGAGGCATTTTATGGGTTAATAGGCCAGTTGAGTTTGTTGTTCACAAATATATTGGATTCTTTAACTCCTAAACAAATAAGTTTTCTAATTGCAGCGGCAAATAAAGAAACTAATTTTTCTTCCAAAGAGGTTTTGACCAAATATCAGTTAGGGACTTCTGCCAATATAAAGAACTTGAAAAAGGCAACTTTAGAAAAAGATCTGATAGATATTGTTTCAGAAAATAAAATTGAGATTCAAGATCCAATTTTTGAATATTGGCTCAAGAATATATATAACAAGTGATTCTTCACATAATTTAGGTAGAAAACAGGTAGATATTTTTGGGCGAAAAAAATAGAAATCCTTGATATTCAACAATAAAACAAATGATATAGTATTATTATAAATAATATAACCAGTTGATTTACAATGGTATATAAATATAAAGTAGTTCTGCAAAGACTTTGCTCGTTTCGTTTATCGGTATGGCTAGCCAGGAAGTGCCTATCAAACAAAACCTTAGCATCATTTTGAAATCGGATACAGAGGTACTTGACGAAGTAATGGTCGTAGCTTATGGTGGCGCGACCAAACGCTCTTTTACCGGGTCTGCAACAGAGATAAAAGGCGACCAAATCGCATTGAAAAGCCCGACTGAACTTTCTAAGGCTTTGGCCGGTGAAGTTGCAGGTGTACAGGTTATGTCAACCTCCGGTCAACCGGGTACCAATGCAAGTATTCGTATACGTGGTTTAGGCTCTGCATATTCCAGTCGTTCTCCACTTTATGTAGTGGATGGTATTCCTTTTGAGGCTGACTTGAGTGGTATCGACCCTAGTGACATCGCTTCAACTACAATTTTGAAAGATGCTACCGCTACTGCATTGTATGGTTCTCGTGCTGCCAACGGTGTCGTTTTGATTACTACAAAAAAAGGTGAAAGTGGAAAAACCCGCGTAGACGCAGAAGTTAAATATGGTGCAAATATGCGATTGATTCCCCAATACGATGTCATCGACAGCCAGGAACGCTATACAGAACTTACTTGGGAGAGTTTGAGAAACTACGGAATGTACCGTGCTGGATTCAACAATGAAGAAGCTGCTAAATGGGCATCTACCAACTTGTTCCAATCAAAGTATGGCATTGCTCCTATTTACAATATGTGGAATGCAGAAGGAGCAGACTTGATCGATCCTAATACAGGTAGATTCAATGGCGGTATCTCCCGTAAATATACTCCCGAAAAATGGGAAGACTATTTGTTTCGCACCGGTCAGAAACTAGATGCTACAGTCAAAATCTCAGGTGGTAATGACAAATTGACTCATTATACTTCTTTCGGATATCTGAAAGATGAAGGATACTATATTTCTTCAGACTACGAGCGTTTCAATATCCGTAACAATATGAGCGGAGATGTTACTTCATGGTTGAAGGCAACAACAGCATTGTCTTATGCATATATGGAAACTAACAAGCCGGGACAGGCAGATGATAACATGAACAATGGTTTCCAATTCATCAATGGTATGCCTTCTCTGTTCCCAGTATTTGCACACGATGCAGATGGGAATGTGGTACAAGATGAAAAAATAGGTGGAAATAAGTATGATTATGGTATGAATGCAGGTTACAGCCGTCCTTTTGCTTCGGGTATCAATCCTGCGGGAGCATTATTGCTGGATAAAAATGAAATTATTTCGCATCAGTTTAACGGTAACGCTTCATTGGAAGCCCGCTTCTTGAATCATTTCAAATTCGCCGCCAACTTCGGTCTTCAATATTTAGGTTCAGCCGAGAACGAATTAAAAAATCCGTATTACGGTGACAGTGAAGGCAAAGGATCGATCTACAAGGCTCAAACCAACTTTGTAAACTTCACAGCCAACCAAATCCTTTCATGGAGCCAAAGTTTCGGTAAACATAACTTGGATGCTTTCGTTGCACACGAATCTACCAATAGTAAAACAGCCGTTTCTTATGGTAGTAAATCTAAAATTGTCCGTCCCGGGAACGTGGAATGGAGCAATGGTGTGATTATGGACTATTTGGAATCATATACCTATGGATATGCCATTGAAAGTTACTTTGGTCAGGTACGTTATGACTTCGACAATAAGTACTTCCTGCACGGTACACTCCGTATGGACGGTAGTTCTCGTTTTGCCAAGGGCAATAAATGGGGCACTTTTGGTTCTGTAGGTGCTGCATGGGCTATCACAAACGAATCATTTATGCAGGACATCAGTTGGTTGAAGAATTTAAAATACAAGATCAGTTGGGGTGTTTTGGGTAACCAAGACTTTATCACGACTCCTGTAGCTGCCGGATATTATCCTTATGAAGACTTGTATACCATCAACAACCTGAATGATGAATACTCTTTCAGCTTCAAGTTCAAAGGTAATCCCGACCTGACATGGGAACGCAGTTCTACCATCAATACAGGTATCGAATTCAATATTGCCGATATCTTTGAAGGTGAAGTGGAATATTTCCACAAGACAACTTCCGATATGTTATTCATGAAGCAGGTAGCTCCTTCATTGGGTTATGCTTCTTATCCTGTAAACGATGGTGAATTGGTGAACAAGGGCGTTGAGTTCTCTCTGACCACCCACATCTTGAACAAGAAAGACCTGAAATTGGATTTTCGTTTGAACGGTGGATATTATAACAACAAGATGACCAAAATGCCTATAGATGAAACAACAGGAAAAGAGAAACCTATTGAAATCAGCAGATATTATGGATGGGCAAACGGACATTCTTTGTATGATTTCTATATGAGAGAATATGCAGGAGTAAATCCTGAGACAGGTATGGCAATGTACAATCAATATTATAATGTGAAAGTTGACGGTTCCAGAGAACTGATTACGGATATGGAAACTTATAAAGCTACCAAAGGTATCAATAAACTGGAAACAGAGCAGACCAGCGACTGGAGTCAGGCAACTAAAAAGTTTGTTGACAAATCGGGTATTCCGGCACTTCAAGGTGGTTTCGGCTTTGACTTATATGTAAAAGGATTCTCTTTGAATACGACATTTGCTTATGGTCTCGGTGGCTATGGATACGACTACAACTATGCTGCTATCATGCATAATGGTACTTCCGGTTCATACAATTGGCATAAAGACATTGAAAACCGTTGGCAGAAAGCAGGAGACATCACTGATGTTCCTCGTTTGTCCAATGATTATGGAGGTGGAGCCGATAATACAAACTACGCAAACTCCAGTTCTACACGTTTCCTTACAAGTCGGTCATTCTTGAACCTGACCAACTTGCGTATCGGTTATGAATTCCCCAAAAGCCTTGTATCCAAGATGCATTTAGGTGGATTGAACGTATTTGTATCTGGAGACAACCTGTTGTATATTTCAGCTCGTAAGGGATACATTTCTATGGCTTCTTCAGGAAACAGTGACAATGTCAACAATGACAATGGCAATGACTCCGGAGAATCAGGCAGAAGCCAGTATGCTCCGCTAAGTACGATTATGGGAGGTATTAAAGTCCAATTCTAACCATTTAAAATTAAAAAGAAATGAAATACAATTTACATAAACTCATACCTGTTACTGCTTTCGGTTTATTAACCTTATTGAGCAGTTGTGGTGATTCGTTCCTGGAAAAGGAACCGACCGACTATATCAGTAGCGGCCAGTTGCAAGATGTAGCCAAGTGGAATACAAACATAATGATGGGTCAGGCATTGGGTACCTACTCATCCACTTTCTCACATGGTTCCGGCGGTGTAGAGGGCCATGATGATTTTGGTCAAAAGGCGGTAGACATGGCAACAGATATCATGAGTGGTGATATGGTTATCGCTGCCCAGGGATATGGTTGGTTTGAAAGCGCCGGTAGTCTGACTTGTAGTACAACTACTGCTACCACTTATTCCTATCAGTTCTGGAGATATTATTATCGGCTGATCAAAGCAGCCAATGAAATCCTTGACGCAGCCGGCGGTGATGAAAGCGTACCCGAAGAAGCAGACAACAAAGCATATTTTGCTCAAGCAAAAGCATTGAGAGCTTATTCTTATTTCTATTTGGTCAACTTGTATGCAAGACCTTATACAGAGAATAAGACTGCATTGGCTATTCCAATCTACCGTACCCAAAATACATCGGCAGCAGTTGAAAAATCTTCTGTAGAAGAGATATACAATCTGATTGTTAAAGATTTGACTGAAGCAATTCCTTTGTTGGAAGGTTTTTCACGTCCTTCGGGAGCCAAAGACCAAATTGATCAGGACATTGCCCAAGGTATGCTTGCATATGTTTACCTGACAATGGGTGAGTACGAAAAGGCAGCTGCTGTTTCAAAGGCTGTCATTGACGGACAGAACTATCAGATGATGAATAAGGATGAAATCATCACTTCCGGTTTCAACTCTGTATCCATTCCCGGATGGATGTGGGCTATCGATTTGACAACCAGCAATTCGCCTGCTCTTCCTACCTTCTGGGGACATATAGACTTGTTCACTTATAGTTATGCTTATGCAGGTGGGGAAAAATTAATTGATACCAACCTTTATAATATGATTCCTGAAACCGATGCGCGTAAGAAATGGTTTACAGAATTGGATAAAGATGGCAAACCGATGGAATATACCACTTGGTGGAAGTTCTACGACAGCAAACGGATCATAGGCAATCGCGAATGGTATAATGACGAAGTTTATATGCGTGTTACAGAAATGTACCTGATCAATTCGGAAGCCAATGCACGTATTAATAATTTACCCGAAGCAAGAGCTTCTCTCAAAGCATTGCTGGATGAACGTGATGCGACTGCTGCCGCACAGGTTGCTACCATGAACCAGGAAGAATTGTTGGATGCCTTGTACTTCAACTGGCGAGTAGAAATGTGGGCTGAAGGACGTGGGTTGATGACCATGAAACGTTTCAAAAAAACGATTACCCGCTGTGATGAGGATGCTATGTTGCCAGGACAGACTTACAGTTATGATGACAACCGTCTGACTTTCAATATTCCGGAAAGAGAAATCACCAACAATCCTAACTTGAAAAACTGATTGTTTCTATCTGTTGATAGTAAGGCAGAAGCATTGGCGAAACAAGGTGAAGGCAGTAAAGTTGCTTGTTGCCGGTCAGAATGGAAATTTAAGAGATGGAGTTACAGATTGATTTAAATTAATCAGAACATAGTAAAAAGAGAGGATGACGTTCAACGTTCATCCTCTTTTTTTGTTATATTTGTCGCGAACTTATTTAGATTGATAGATAAATGAAAGAATTTGTAATTTCTGAAGCACAAGTTGAATCGGCAGTTTTGGTTGGGTTGATTACTCAGACACAAGACGAGCGGAAGACAACGGAATATTTGGATGAGTTGGAGTTTCTGGCTGAAACAGCAGGAGCGACAGTAGTGAAAAGATTTACGCAGAAACTACCTACAGCCAATTCGGTGACTTATGTGGGTAAAGGTAAATTAGAAGAAATCAGAGACTATATTCATCAGGAAGAAGAAGAGGAACGAGAAGTCGGAATGGTGATTTTTGATGATGAGCTTTCGGCTAAACAGATACGTAATATTGAAGCGGAACTGAAAGTGAAGATACTGGACCGTACTTCACTGATTTTGGATATTTTTGCCATGCGTGCCCAGACAGCAAATGCCAAGACACAAGTGGAATTGGCACAATATAAGTATATGTTGCCCCGCTTGCAACGTCTGTGGACTCACTTGGAACGGCAGGGAGGTGGCTCCGGTGCCGGTGGTGGAAAAGGTTCGGTAGGTCTGCGTGGTCCGGGTGAAACCCAGCTGGAAATGGACCGTCGTATCATTTTGAACCGGATGGCATTGTTGAAAGAACGTTTGGCTGAGATAGACAAACAGAAGTCTACCCAGCGTAAGAATCGTGGACGGATGATCCGTGTAGCCTTGGTAGGATATACCAATGTAGGAAAGTCTACGCTGATGAATCTCCTTTCTAAAAGTGAAGTTTTTGCGGAAAACAAGCTTTTTGCCACATTGGATACCACAGTACGTAAGGTGATTATTGAGAACTTACCGTTCTTGTTGACCGATACCGTTGGGTTTATCCGT
Source organism: Bacteroidaceae bacterium (assembly GCA_963651205.1). Taxonomy (GTDB): domain Bacteria; phylum Bacteroidota; class Bacteroidia; order Bacteroidales; family Bacteroidaceae; genus Phocaeicola. The sequence continues at coordinate 73,853 of CAVJPC010000185.1, read as the reverse complement.
AAGCTGCCTACAGACTTGGTTGACTCTTTCAAATCAACACTGGACGAAGTGAGAGAAGCCGATTTGCTGGTACATGTAGTGGATATCTCTCATCCCGACTTTGAGGAACAAATATCTGTAGTCGATAAGACTATTGCCGATTTGGGAGCAGCTGGAAAGCCGACTATGATTGTCTTTAATAAAATAGATGCTTATACTTATGTGGAAAAGCCGGAAGATGATCTTACCCCGAAGACAAAAGAGAATATCACCTTGGAAGAGTTGATGAAGACCTGGATGGCAAAACTAAATGATAACTGTATTTTCATTTCTGCCAGAGAAAAGATAAATATGGAAGAACTGAAATCCATCATATATAATAAGGTACGAGAGCTACACGTACAAAAGTATCCTTATAACGATTTTCTTTATCAAACATACGACGAAGAATAAATACTAAGAAGATGAAAACATATCGTTCACTTACACAAGAAGAAATACAACAATTAAAAGAGAGATCATGTACAGCCGTAAATTGGGCTGATATTGAAGTAGTAGAGAATTTTAAGACAGACTATATTTACCATACCCGTTTCTCGGGCAAGGTCAGATTGGGAGTCTTCGAAGATGAGTTTACATTGGCGGGAGGGATGTGCAAGCATTCGGGGCTTTATCATGCTACCCTGCACAATGTAACCGTGGGCGATAATTGTTGCATTGAGAATATAAAAAACTATATTGCCAACTATGCAATCGGTGATTATACATTTATAGAGAATGTAGATATAATCCTTGTAGATGGCAGAAGCAAGTTTGGAAATGGGGTAGAAGTGGCTGTACTGAATGAAACCGGGGGACGTGAGGTGTCTATCCATGACCGTCTGTCGGCACATCAGGCTTATATTATGTCATTGTATCGCCATCGTCCCGAATTAATTTGCCGGATGAAAGCCATCATAGACCGTTATGCCGAAGAAAATGCTTCGGATATAGGTACTATCGGGCATCATGTCACCATTGTTGATGCGGGATATATAAAGAATGTACGAATTGGGGACTACTGCAAGATAGAAGGAGCCGGGCGTTTGAAGAATGGCAGCTTGAACAGTAATGAACAGGCACCTATCCATATCGGTTATGGAGTGGTATGTGATGATTTCATTATCTCTAGTGGTTCCAGTGTGGAAGATGGGACCATGTTAACCCGCTGTTTTATCAGTCAGGCATGCCATTTGGGTCATAACTATTCCGCATCCGATTCCTTGTTTTTCAGTAATTGCCAGGAAGAGAATGGGGAGGCATGTGCTATTTTTGCCGGACCATTTACCGTGACTCACCATAAATCGACTTTGCTTATTGCCGGAATGTTCTCGTTTATGAATGCAGGGTCCGGATCTAATCAAAGTAACCATATGTATAAGCTAGGTCCTATCCATCAGGGAGCAATGGAACGTGGTGCAAAGACTACTTCCGATTCCTATATCTTGTGGCCGGCACGTGTGGGGGCGTTTTCGTTGGTGATGGGACGTCATGTCAATCACGCTGATACATCGAATCTGCCTTTCTCCTATCTGATAGAGCAGCAGAATACGACTTATCTGGTTCCGGGAGTGAATTTGAGAAGCGTAGGAACGATTCGTGATGCCCAAAAGTGGCCGAAACGTGACAAACGCCAGGACCCGAACCGTTTGGATCAGATCAATTATAACTTGTTGAGTCCCTATACCATACAAAAGATGCTGAAAGGACGCAGCATTTTAAAGGAATTGCGTAAAGTATCCGGTGAAACTTCGGAAACCTACTCTTACCAGAGTGCTAAAATCAAGAACTCATCTTTGAACAATGGCATCCGTTTCTATGAAACAGGTCTTCATAAATTCCTGGGTAACTCATTGATCAAACGACTGGAAGAAACGCATTTCAAAAGTGATGAAGAAATTCGTGCCCGTCTTATTCCCGATACAGAGATCGGGACAGGAGAGTGGGTTGATATTTCGGGTTTGATCGCTCCGAAGAGTGAAATAGAGAAGCTGATGGCAGATATTGAATCGGGAACATTAACGAATGTAGACCAGATACATGACCGTTTTGTCGAGATGCATCGCAACTATTACACTTATGAGTGGACTTGGGCTTATGAAAAGATACTTGAGTTTTATCAGCTGAAATCCGACACTATTACCGCCCGTGACGTGATTGCTATTGTGAGAAAATGGCAGGAGTCGGTTGTCGGACTGGATAAAATGGTTTATGCTGATGCAAAGAAAGAATTTTCGTTGTCTGCCATGACTGGTTTCGGAGCGGATGGCTCGCGTGAAGAAATGGAACAAGATTTTGAGCAAGTACGCGGAGTATTCGAAAGTAATCCGTTTGTAACTACGGTATTGCAGCATATTGAAGCGAAAACAGCATTGGGTAATGAATTGATAGAAAGAATTTCCTCTTTATAAAATTTTCTACTGTGTCAGGCTGCCCGAAAACTATATGATAGCACTAGCGGAGTTTTCGGACAGCCTCATACAGTAGATGTTGTTTTTTTATCTTTTCACCACAGGCAGCACCACTCTGCTTGCTGCTCCTTGCTGATGATAAATCTTGATCTTCTGTTTCATCACAAAATCTTCAACCGTACAATGATAAGTATCAATAAACTTCTGTGGATTGCGGTCAATAACAGGAAACCAGGAACTTTGAATTTGAATCATTAGTCTGTGTCCGGGTAAGAACGTATGTGCCACATCATAAAGTGTATAATTCACCGGAGTTATTTCTTCCGGTTTGAAGGGCTGGGGATTGTCGAACCCTTCGCGGAAACGTCCTCTGAACAATTCTCCGCGAACCATTTGTTGGTAACCGCTCATGGGATAATTATTCTTTAAATAGTTACGGGCTTCTTTAGAGTATTCAAACTTTTCGGGATATACATCAATCACTTTTACCATAAAATCAGCATCTGTACTGCTGATGGCAGTCATTAATTCCACTTCTATGGGACCGGCTAAAATAAGTGTATCGCGTAGCGGCTCAGTCATGAAAGTGATAACGTCAGGACGTGAAGTGGCAAAGCGCTGGTCGTCAACCATGAATTCTTTTGTACGGTAAGTGGTGGGGTTAGCCGTATAGGGCACCGGATGCGACATATCCGAAATATATTCTGAACAAGATTCTTTTTCTACCGGCGCCTGTGTGGAAACCAATCCGTTTTCATGTATATAGTAAGGTGTGGCAGTCATTCCCTGAACAGGCCACTCTTTAAAAGTTTTCCATTCATTTTCACCTGTATAGAATACATTTACTTTATTCTTGGGCTTTTCTCCCTTTTCTTCCAGGAAGTACCGGAAAAAAGGATATTCTATTTCGTCCATGTAATAGGCCGAGGTGCTTTTGCCGAAATACAGATTGCCGAAACCTTGAAATTCGCGTACGGTCCATGCTCCATGCCACCAGGGACCGAATGCCAGATATAAGTCTGTTTCCGGTGATTGCTCCTTGATTGCTTTGTAAAGATTCCATGCTCCGTAACAGTCTTCGGAATCATAAAGTCCGCCTACCACCAGCATGGCAGGTTTCAGGTTATAGCAGGAGGTACGTGCATCACGCTCTTTCCAGAAATCATCGAAATTAGGATGATTCTTGATGTCATTCCATAATGTTTCCGTTGTATCACGCACTAGATCATCTACATTTTTAAAGGTGCCGAGCGCCAGAAAGTCTGTGTAAACATCGTTCTTTACAATCTGGTTCATCACTCCTTTTCCTATGTGGCGTCCCTCCAGTCTGGGAAGGAAATTGGTGGTCTGCAACAGTGTGAAAGCGCCGTTATGATGACGGTCGTCCCCACGGAACCAGTCGGTAACAGGAGCTTGAGGGGAAACAGCTTTCAGTGCGGGGTGATTGGATGAGGCGGTCATGGTGGCATAAAAACCATCATAACTGATTCCCCATGTTCCTACATTTCCATTATTGTAAGTATGCTGGAGCAACCATTCTATGGTATCATAGGTATCTGTAGCTTCATCAATGTTCTTTTTATCTTTTTGGCCCTTCTTGTTTTTATTGAGAGGACGTACTTGTACAAACTTGCCTTCGCTTTTGTGGCGGCCTCGCACATCCTGGAATACAATAATATACCGGTGTTCTATATAATTTTTCAGATTAGTCCTGAAATGACGGTCAAATCCTTCTCCATAAGGTGAACAGGAGTAAGGACTGCGGTGCATCAGAATGGGGTGTTGCCTGCTGCTGTCTTTCGGTTCGTAAACAGCGGTGTAAAGCCTTGTTCCGTCACGCATGGGAATCATGACTTCCCGCTTCGTGTAGATTTCCTTCAGCTTGAGTTCGATACTGTCCGGTTGGTTTTTCGCTTGGCGCTGTGCCCACCCTCCGGGGATGAAAAAGCATAAAAGTAATGAAGTAATAAATAATAAATTGCCTAATTTTTTCATGTATAATGTGATGTTGTTTTAATGAGTCGGCAAAGGTAATGACATTCCTTGAAAGTTTTCACGCTAATTAAGGAAAAATTTCGATAATAGTTGCTACCTTTGTCTCACTAATAACTTTTAACTAAAATAAGTATCAATATGGCAACACCTCCGTTCCACTATCAGCACATGTTCCCATTGGGACCTGATAAAACCGAGTATTATTTGCTGACTAAAGACTATGTGTCAGTAAGTGAGTTTGAAGGAAAACCTATCTTGAAGATTGAAAAAGAAGGTCTGACTGCTATGGCTAATGCTGCTTTCCGTGATGTTTCTTTTTTGCTTCGCCGTTCACACAATGAACAGGTTGCAAAGATTTTGAGCGATCCCGAAGCAAGTGATAATGACAAATATGTAGCATTGACTTTTTTGCGTAATGCAGAAGTTTCCGCTAAAGGCAAATTGCCTCTTTGTCAGGATACAGGTACTGCTATCATTCATGGTGAAAAAGGTCAGCAGGTATGGACAGGCTACTGTGATGAAGAAGCTCTTTCTCTGGGTGTTTATAAAACTTATACAGAAGAAAATCTTCGTTATTCTCAGAATGCTCCTTTGAATATGTATGATGAGGTTAACACTAAATGCAACCTGCCTGCACAGATTGATTTGGAAGCTACTGAAGGTATGGAATATAAATTCCTTTGCGTAACCAAAGGCGGTGGTTCGGCTAACAAGACTTATTTGTATCAGGAAACCAAAGCGGTGTTGAATCCGGCTACTTTAGTTCCTTTCCTGGTGGAAAAGATGAAGACTTTGGGTACTGCTGCTTGTCCTCCTTATCATATTGCATTCGTAATCGGGGGTACATCTGCTGAAAAGAACTTGTTGACTGTCAAATTGGCTTCTACTCACTATTATGATGAGCTGCCTACTTCCGGTAATGAGTACGGACGTGCTTTCCGCGATGTGGAACTGGAAAAACAAGTATTGGAAGAAGCCTATAAGATTGGCTTGGGTGCACAGTTCGGCGGCAAATATATGGCCCATGATGTTCGTATCATCCGCTTGCCCCGTCATGGTGCTTCTTGTCCTATCGGCCTGGGCGTTTCTTGCTCTGCTGACCGTAATATAAAGTGTAAGATTAACAAGGAAGGTATCTGGATTGAGAAAATGGACGACCAGCCGGGCGAACTGATTCCGGCAGAACTCCGTGAAGCAGGTGAAGGCGATGTGGTTAAGATCAATTTGAACCAGCCTATGGCAGATATCCTGAAAGAACTGACCAAGTATCCTGTTGCGACCCGTTTGTCATTGAACGGAACCATAATCGTAGGTCGTGATATTGCTCACGCCAAATTGAAAGAGCGTTTGGATCGTGGCGAAGATCTGCCGCAATATATCAAGGATCATCCTATCTATTATGCCGGTCCGGCCAAGACTCCGGAAGGTATGGCTTGTGGTTCTATGGGTCCCACTACCGCAGGACGTATGGACTCTTATGTTGACCCGTTCCAGGATCATGGAGGCAGCTTGATTATGTTGGCAAAGGGTAACCGCAGCCAGCAGGTGACTGATGCTTGCAAAAAACATGGCGGATTCTACCTGGGTTCTATCGGTGGTCCGGCTGCTATTCTTGCACAGAATAACATCAAGAGTATTGAGTGCGTGGAATATCCTGAATTGGGCATGGAAGCTATCTGGAAGATTGAAGTGGAAGATTTCCCGGCATTTATTTTGGTAGATGACAAGGGCAATGACTTCTTCAAACAGTTGAAGCCTCGTTGCGCCGGAAGCTGCAAGTAAATAAATTGTAATTTACCACAGATTGCAACGTTTCAAGCAGATATTAACCTAATCAGCAACGTGCAATCTGTGGTTTTATTATGATTTTAGATTTTACTGTATTCTGAAAAAATTGCTGTTGTTGCTCTAGTTTGCTATGGGTATATTTATTTAAATGATTATCCGCAATCATACCACCAAATACTAATTTATCGGTTAAACTGGAACGCAAATGACACAAATCTAACCTCCGGCAGGTTTATATCCATGCTGTGCAGTTATTAATTTGCGTCATTTGTGTCATTTGCATTCCAATTTTAATTTATAGAACGAAATAAATCCGCGTTCCATCCATTAATTCACATTTATCATCCGGTGGTATGATGGCGGATAATCATTATATATAATACATCGCTGCACCTTAATATATCTTTTACAAACAGACCTGTTAAAACTGAGGTGTGTCTAAGCTGCACTATTCGCTATATCCTCTTTGGGATTGGGCTGAAAAATCCTTCAGATGTTGCAGCCACTCCGCAAACTCTTTGTTGACGGGCGTTACGGCTGAAGGATTCGGTCATTTAATTGTTTCAGCTGCTTTCGGATGTTTCAGCCGGTAAAGGTAGGAAAGTGTTATGGAATCTCGAAAACTGTCTTGAGAGTTTTTGAAAGCTGTCAAGACAGTTGCCGAAGACTCTCAAGACAGTTTCAAGACATATCATTGTCCGGGTCGGACACGGAAAAAGACAGCTTTCCCGGTACAAAAAGAAGTAAGAGCTTGGAGAAAATGCCTGGTCGTTTTCTGGGAACAGTCGATAGCAAGTGGGGAAGCTGCCGGTCTTGCAGGCAGGTAAAAAAGATAAGTTCGTTTTTAAAAAAGGTCCTTGTCTTTTTCACAAGACATCCTTATCTTTTTTTTAATGGAACTTATGTTTTTCGAAAAGAACAAGTTCTTTCAGCGCGTGGGCTAGTGTTCTGGCAGGAACCACTTCGACCGGAATAATGAGGGCGTGAGTCGGAACCTGTTGCAGGAATTTGCGGAACTTGTTGCAAGATCCGGCAGAACTTGTATCAGGATTCCGGACCCTCCGATAGGAAAAAACGCAGCTTTTTGAAACCGGACTTTTGTTTTTTTGGAAATATACGTTCAAATTGCAGGAACGGATGCCCGTTTTTCAGGCTGAAACATCCGCAGGCGGGCTGAAACAATTAAAAGACCGAATCTTTCAGCTGGAACGCCCGTCAACAAGGGGTTTGCGGAGTGGCTGCAACATCTGAAGGATTTTTCAGCCCGAACTTGCAGTGCATTACTCCCGAGGCCGTGGACGGTGGTTCGGGCAGACAAATATGTAAAAGTCCATTCCATTGGGAATATATGAAATGATAATCCTCAATCATACCACAAAATGTTTATTTATAGAACGGGATGACGGATAGAACGCGGACTTTTTTACTTTACCTGTCATTGGGTTTGCAAGTACAAATTTAAATTTTAAGTCCGTGTTTGTCCGCTTCGTCCGTGTAGTTCGCATTCCATCACCCCCATTTTATAAATTTCCATTTATCATCCGGTGGTATGATTGCGGACAATCATTTTTATTTTTCTTCTGCTTTTTGCGTAGACTTTAGATCCTTGATTAACCACATTTGCTGTTGGCAACCTAAAATCCCTACTCCTCCTTTTATATTGCTATAGATGGTAACAGGTTCAGCTATACCTATATCGGTCATCCCTCCTTGCCAACTTTGATCGCTGTCATTGGACTGTAGAGAAATAAGATAGCGATAGTAGGGTTCAGAGATGGAATAAAGGCGGAAGCGACGATAACAAGTATCATATTTGTAATAGGAAGTGCTACCCGTTTCTTTGATTGTCAGCGTATATTTCTGTCCATCTATACCTTTGTCTGAAAAAGGAAGTCCGTACTGGCCTTCTATCTTCTGATTGGTGAGACTACCGTTTATCTGTTCAGATAGGATTTGAAATACAAGGTCATAAGAGTAGTCGAATGTTCCTGGTACGCGTCCTTTATTCGTTTCTTCTATGCGTATAAAGTAGTAGTTCTGTATATCTGGCTGATCTTGAAAGGTAATCCGATAAGTAAATTCATCATCCTTATTATAGGATATAACATTGCCGTTGCTATCAACTTCATACGTGGGTGATTCGCTGGGAACCTGTTGATGTGTAATCTGTATATTCTCTATATGAGTAAGTATGGGCACTATATCCTCGGCCATGACCGTATGTCCGTCGACTTGTGTCTGGATTCGTATTGTATCCCCTTCTTGCGGTCGGATGTCGGATATATATTTTTCACCATTATAGAGCATGACTGCACATCGGTGGGAATTGATATATAGTTCCACTTGTAAATCTTTGATATCTTGAGCGGGCTCTGTGTCAGTAAAGAACCAAGTTCGGCTGATGTCTGCCATGACAACGGTATCGGGAGTGATGATGCTGTTCATTACGACTATTGATTCATTGCGATAGTCTTCAAGGTCTATGTCACGATAGCATGAAACGAAAATCATCGCGAGAAGTATTTTACAGATAATCAGTTTTTTCATTATTCAGAATTTATAAGTGTAAGATACGGAAGGGATTATGGGAAAGATGCTAAGTGTCTGAAAGCGGTTATCCCATTTCTTTTCACCATATATATCTTCCAGCCCTTTTTTATTGATAGTGATAGGGTTCATTCGCGAATAGGCGTTATATAGACTGATGTTCCATATTCCCTGTCGTCCATGACTTAGCGGGCGATATAGATTGATACTTATATCAAGACGATGGTAGGCTGGAAGACGGACATTATTACGTGTAGAAAAATAGTTCAATCCCCATGGGACTTGAGGAATACCACTTGGTGCCATATCTTCGGGAAAGCCGGAACCTTCTGTTCCATGATAATTATTCAATGCTAATGTTAACCGATTACCAGTCATATAACTCCATCCGGCATTCAACTCCACCCGCTTACTCCATCTATAATTACAGGTGAGGTTCAATTTGTGGCGATTATCATATTTGGATGGGAATATACGTCCACCATTTAATGTTGGAAAACGGCGGTCATTCCACAAAAGGCTGTAGCTTATGCTGCCTATCAGCCGCCCTATGTCCTTGCGGAGACTTATATCCAAACCATATGCCCATCCTTTTCCCGTGGTGAGCTTGTCATTCCAGTCTCTGTCAGAAACAAAGGCACCGACTCCTTCCTTATAGTCTAATAAATGGTTCATCCACTTATAGTATCCTTCTATAGAGAAGTAGAAGTCATAAGGAAGATTACCGTAAAAACCAATGGAAATCTGATCGCTAGATAGTGGCTTTCGATTGCCTGTGACAGGTTGCCACAAGTCTGTGGGCAGACTGATATAACTGTTACATATTTGCTGGACAAATTGTGTCATTCGCGAATAGCTCACTTTTATGCTAAAATTGCTTCTAGGCAAGTAACGGACATTAACTCTTGGCTCCAGTGCATAACGCCCTTTCCCGGATGAATGATAATAAATTCCTCGTACACCAATATTAGCTTGCCATCTTTTGGATGGAGTAAAATAGTTCTCTATATAGACGGCTGTCTCATGCGCTTTTACTTTATTTCCGGGGATTAGTGTTTGTTTCAGATGATTATCCTTATTGCTCTCTATTGTCAGTTTTTCGGGAAGATAGCTGTGTAGGATGTATCCAGCTCCTGCTTTCAGATTGTATCTTTCGCCGAAGGTGTGTTCCATGCTTAAGTTTAGTCCTGCATCTTCTATGCCATTGGTGTTTTTTTTCCGGATATATTCATCAACAGGTATTTCATCTTCTGTGTATTCTTCTTCTTGTTCCTGCTTGAAACTGGAATTATAATGCGTGTAATAAGTATTTATAATATACTTTGTGGCATCATTAGATGAAAGTAGTTCAATCCCTGTGCTTATGCCCCAGCTTCCCCATTTCATTCCGGTCGTATTTTCTTCATTATAGACTGATTCTTTATCGGAGTTGAAATTGCCTTCGCCTATTTTCAAATAATCGTTTCCTCTGTAGAAATGTGTATATCCTTTTCTGCGCTCATCCCATTTATAATCCAATTTCAAATTCAAGTCACTGAAGGCATAGCGGCCTATTTCCTTTTTCCCGTCTTTCTTCTTTTTTTGATTGATAATGGCGAGTGTAGGTATAGTCAGTAAGTCCAACCATGAACGGCGCAGTCCAATAGAAAAAGCCAGATGATCTTTTTTTATCGGGCCTGTTATGAATATATTACCAGAGAGCAAACCTAATGTAGCCTGCCCCTGATATTTTTTATAATTACTTTCCTTCAGTTGGATATCTGTAATGCTGGATGTCCGTCCACCATAGCCAGCAGGAAAGCCGGATTTATAAAAATTCACTTGATCAATGGAAGCGACATTGAATGATGAAAATAATCCTCCGATATGGCTGACATGGTATAGTGGAAGCCCATGCAGCATATAGAGGTTTCCATCATTTTCGCCACCGCGAACATACATTCCTGTAAATCCTTCTATCCCTGTTGATACTCCCGGTTGCATTTGGATAGTTTTCAATACATCGGCTTCACCGAACAGCGTAGTAATATTGCGGATTTGCTGTGAACTCATAGATACATTTCCCATATAGGGAGAAAGAAGGTTGTTCTCACGGTCATGATTACCTATGATGACCACTTCATCCAAAGTATGTGTTTTCCCAGCCACACTGTCTGTAGGGATAATTTGGGCATTTATATTCATACAAAAGAGCAGCATACAACTGTATATTGCTATCTGTTTTCTTTCTTTTGTGTTGAATAGAATAGGTTTCATTCTAATGTTTCGCAGACAATTTTACATGCCATGTCTTTTATGGGGGTAAACACATCACTGAAACTTACGGTATATCGTATTGATCGTTCGTCTTTACATGTGTATTTCCCTGTATATATAAATGCTTCAGCAGGATCATTCATTGGTGATGTCCATACTGTTGGTGAATCTTCTTCCAGAAAACCAGTCAGGCTGATAATGACGGTTTCGTTATTATCTACACTCACATCAGCAGTTACACCGGACAGTGGTTTTCCATCCAATGTAATGTCCAGTTTGTTGCCACTATATACATGTTCTATGTATACTTCTCCTTGAATGACATAACTTTCTTTATCACTACATGATAGTAATATTCCTGTCATCAGCATGCTGATGACAGGAAGAATAATCCAGAATTTATTTAGCTTCATTGTTATTTGTTAAAAGGCCCTTATATACTATTTCCAATCTGATGGAAGTTATTTTATCATTCCATCCAATATTTTTCAATCTATCATATGAAAATTCTCCGGGGGTTATTCCATCCAAACTATTAGGAGGAATACAGGTAAGAACCTTTCCATTATAATGGTCATCTTCATATCCTAGAAATACGACTTGCAAATTATTGGTACTATATATCCCATTATTTATTATAACGTAATTATTATAAGGAATCAGACTATAAACCTTTAACGCGGATGTCTTATCATTAAATTGAAAAGGATATTTTAGATGAGGCCATTCTTTGATATTGTGATAACCTATTTCAAAAGATATACTACGATCCTTGAAACCTGTATCATCCCATAAGGTGACTTTCCCTTTGAAAGTGTCTGCTAATGCACGTGACTCATTTGGCATTATATTAGAACTCACAATGGTATAGTTCAATTCCTTAAACATATCTTCTGTAGAATGAAAATAGGTAACTTTATTATCTCCATTACTTAAAGTAATCAAGTTCGGAATTTGTGAAATTTCACTATCATATAATTCTTTGAATTCAGTATCTAGATATTCAATATTTCCTTCCTCATCCAGTGAACAGGGAACATTATAACATTTTCCATCATACGCTATCTCCAAACTGAAGATTTCTTTTTGTGGATTAGTTGTCTTATCTTGAATTTCTTCTGTATTTGAGCATGCCATAATGAATGGCAATAAACCCAATAATAGATATATTTTATTCATTTAAATGTGTTTTATTGAAATGTTTACAATAAGTGATTTGCGGTGAGATTGCTGTGATCTTCAATAGCGATCAAATATACAATGTATACATTGAATACTAGGGGTAAAAGTAATAGTGTTTTTCTCATTAGCATTTTAGGTTTATTAGTTGTACATATTTATTTTAAAAAACAGATGTATTTCCTGTTTTTTCTAAAGATAACAAATAATAATCAGTAGTAATTTCAATCTTCTTTTATTTAACAAATAATAACAGTTTGTGCTATTGAAGCTAAGGCATTTTTTAGTCAAGCACTCTTATATGAACGTATTTAAATTATCCCTAAAAACATGCAATAAACTCGGTCATCTTTTCTTTTCGGAAGTCTGTTTCCAGATGCGTACCATATAGAACGCGCAATGCGTGAACGCAAAAACAAATGAAATAATTAGTAAGGTCTTGTCTTCTTCCCAACCCACGGTCTGCTGGTGCCATAATCCGGTAATGACAGAAAGTATGGACAAGGCAATTCCCGTCATATTCAGTATGGTAAGTCCACGGCGTCGTGCCACGTTATGCTCCAGTTTGCTATGCTTCACCCCATAAAGGGCATAAACATCCAAACCTATCAGCATCCACAATACCAATCGAATCCAGGTATCAGCCGGAAGGAAAAGCATCATGCAGAGGCAGGTCAGAATACCCAGAATAGGAACATAAGGAACAAAGGGCGTTTTGAATGCACGGTGTACATCAGGCATACTTTTACGCACGATTAATACAGCTGCACAAACCAGCGTGAAGGCAAATAATGTACCTATACTGGTCATTTCTCCCGCCACACGTGCCGGAACAAATGCTGCCAGTCCTCCTACGATAATCATGAAAAGCAGATTGCTATGTGCCGGCGTACGATATTTCTCATGAATCTTTGAAAAGAAAGGGGGTAACAGACCGTCACGGCTCATGCTCAGGAATACACGGCTCTGTCCCAACAGAGTCACCATAATAACCGAGCAGTAACCAAACAAAATAGCCAATACAATGGCCCGGTTCAGCCACGGATAATCCGGATGAATGACTCCGGTGGCATCCGCATGTCCCATGTGGTCAATGGCAACAGCAACAGGCGCAATACCTTGCTGGCCGGCAAAATCAGTATAGTGGGCAACTCCCGTCATCACGTAGGCAAATACCATGTAGAGAATAGTGCATATCAGCAATGAACCCAGTATACCGACAGGCATATCCCGTTTCGGATTTTTTGTTTCCTGAGCAGCAGTACTTACGGCATCAAAGCCAAGGAAAGCGAAGAACACAATCGCTGCTCCGCGCAACACTCCCGATAAACCAAATTCGCCCAAAGTCCCGGTATTGGCAGGAATATAGGGAACATAGTTCTCGGCATTGATGTATTTCCATCCCAATACGACGAAAATAAGAATTACCGCTACTTTCAGGAATACGATGAATCCGTTGAAGATAGAGCTTCCTTCCGTTCCGCGTATCAGGAAAATGCTCATCAGCACCACAATAAGTGCGGCCGGAATGTTCACAATGCCTCCGTCCCACGGACAGGCAGTGAGAGCGTGAGGAAGATTGATTCCTACTCCTTCCAGAAAAACAACGAGATACCTGCTCCAACTGATGCTGACCGTCGTAGCGGCTACCGTATATTCCAATACTAAATCCCAGCCGATAATCCAGGCTACAAGTTCTCCCATAGTAGCATAAGAATACGTATACGCACTACCTGCTACAGGTATCATAGAAGCAAATTCTGCATAACACAAACCGGCAAAGCAGCAACCGATGGCTGCTATGGCGAAAGACAACGTAATGGCAGGACCTGTATATCCTGCGGCTACTGTTCCGGTGATGGAAAATAATCCCGCACCGATAATAACACCTACTCCTAATGCGATCAGACTCCAAGGCCCCAACACCCTTTTCAAGGTTTTATTTCCGGACTCATTGGCTTCAGTCTGTAAGGCAGCAAAAGGTTTCTTAATAAATAATCCCATATCTTTTTACAACGTACTTAGTGATAATTGCGTGCAAAGGTACGGATAACTGCCTTGAATTACAAGCTATAAGTAAAGTCTATAACGATTATTCGAGATATTTCGTTATTCTTCCACTTAGTTGGAGTAGTGAAATCTCACAGACTTTTGTGTTATATTCGGCAGATAGAATGCGTTCTTCCGCATCGAGCAGGCTCTTCTGAGCCTCCCGCATTTCGATACCCGAAAGATCCCCCAGCAAGTAACGCTCTTTGGCTATTTCATGATTTTCACGGGCTGCAACAAGGTTCTGGCGTTCCAGGTTTAACAGGCGCAGATTATTACGATAAGCCTGCCACAGATTGCTCAAGTCAGCTTTCAAACCTAGTTCCAGTTGTTCCTTTTCCAGTTGGGTGTTCCGTATTTGCAGACTGGCATTGCGCTTTTCCCGGCGGCGGTTGCCGTCCCACAGGTTGATGCCTACGGTGATTCCCCCGTTCAGCCCCCAATTACTTCTCCGGCTGGTAGCGTTGGTTTCATATTTGTTGAAGGTATAACCGTAACCCGCATTCATTTTCACATAGGGATAGTTGCGGGATAATACCTGACGATAGTCCAGTTGGGCAAGCGTTGTGTTTTGGTCGGCTTTCAGCAGATTGGCGTTAGTGGTCAGGGTAGATTCCCATAATTGGTCATAATTCAGCGCATCATTGACTATAATGATGGAGTCGTTTACACGTAAGGGACGGTTGACTTCTTGTACGGCCATTAACTCATTCAAGTTGATGCGTGAGGTGACAACAAGTTCCTGCTGTTTCATGTACTGTGCACTGTCTGCATTGAAGTCTACTTTGGCCTGCTGGTAATCCAAACGGGAAAAGTTACCGATATGATAGCGCTCTTCGACAATACGAAGGCGTTCCTTGGATAAAGATACGGCATAAAGGAAGTTCTTCAGACGGATTTCCTGTTGTACATAATTGTAGTATTCGGCAGTCAGCCCAGCAATGAAATCTTCGAGGGTGATGCGCGTGTTGGTTTCTCCCTGGCGTTCCAACTCCTGTAGTTTCTTGTAGGTGGTACTGATATTGAATCCGTCGAATATCGTCCAGTTTACATCCAGCCCGGCTTTTAAAGTCTGGTCGTAGATACTTCGCTCGCTGGATGTGGTGCCTGTACTGCGGATTTTGGTATCGGTATTGTCCAGTGTTCCGGTGTATCCGGCAGACAAATCTACCGTTGGCAGAAAGCCGGCATTGGCCAGTGTCGCATTATTATGGCTGATTTGTTCCTCATTGCGGGTGATGCGTATGGAATAATTGTTCGCAAGCCCTTCTTCCAGACACTTTTTCAGTGTATAGGGATATTGTGCATATATACTGGCTGTCCATGCAGCACAGATACCAATTATTATAAGAATTCGTTTCATACAGTTTCTGTTTTAACATTTCGGTTGGTGGATATGTAACTATAGATGGCCGGTACAATGTACATGGTCAGGAGGGTGGAAACCAACATTCCGCCTACAACCGCCGTACCCATGGCGATACGTTGGTTGGACCCTTCGCCGGTTGCAAATGCCAGCGGAATCAAACCCAATACCGTTGAGGCGCTTGTCATCAGGATAGGGCGCAGGCGTTGCAAAGCGGCATCCCGTATGGCCTGCATCTTGTTTTCACCGGATTCTTGTTTCTGATTGGCGAACTCTACAATCAAGATACCATTCTTTGCTACCAGACCAATCAGCATAATAATACCGATCTGGCTGAATATGTTCATGGTAATGCCACCGGCATACATAAAGATCAGCGCACCTGCAATGGCAAGTGGCACGGTAAGCATGATAATGAACGGGTCTTTGAAACTTTCGAACTGTGCCGCCAGAATAAGGTAGATAAGTATCAATGCCAGGATGAAAGCAAACATCAGGCTGGACGAACTTTCCCGATAGTCTTTGGAATCTCCCGACAAGGCGGTACGGAAAGTCTCATCCAAAGTCTGGGCGGCAATCTTGTCCATTTCCTCCAGTCCCTGCCCGATGGTCTTTCCATCAGCCAGTCCGGCAGAAACGGTGGCAGATATAAAACGGTTGTAGTGATACAGTTTGGGAGGCGCTACAGACTCGACAAATTCCACCAGGTTGTCCAACTGAATCATTTCCCCTTTATCACTTCGTATGTAAATGGATTTGATATTGGCAGGGGTATTACGTTGCTGACGGTTTATCTGCCCTAAAATCTCATATTGTTTTCCATTCATGTAAAAGTAACCCATACGCTGTCCGCTGAGGCCGTATTGCAAAGTTTCGGCTATGTCTCGGACACTTGCCCCCATCGTTCCTGCTTTATCGCGGTTGATATTTACTCTCATTTCAGGACTGCTGAATTTCAAGTCTACATCCGCCATCTGGAAAGTCGGGTTATCATACACCTTGCTCAAGAAATCGGGAAGCACTTTCTCTAATTTCTCAATACTGACGGCTTGCAGGACATACTGTACGGGCATGCTTCCCCTCCGGCCTCCGAAGGAAGACTGCTGCTGTACAAAGGCGCGCGCTTTTGTTTTGTTACGGATAGCTTGTGAGATACGCTCGGCCACTTCCATCTGGGTATAATCACGGTCTTTGATATCTTTCAGTGTGATACGCACGTTTCCGCTACCACTGGATACGCGTGCCGTTACTGATTCTGCATCGGGGACGATAGAATCTACCAGGTTGTTGATATCTTCCGTGTAGTCACGGATATATTCGTAACTGGCACCTTCGGCAGCACGGGTATTGATACTGATTTGCGAACGGTCTTCCATGGGGGCCATTTCAGCAGGTATCTGAACCCAAAGTACCCCGATGGCTACCAGCATAATCACTGTAACGGGTATAGCCCATATACGTCTTTTAAGAAAAGCGTTCAGTGACCGGGCATATACACGGTTCATGCCTTCAAAGAAAGGTTCTGTCTTTCTGTAGAACCAACCTTGTTTTTCCCGTTTTATCAATAATTTAGTTGCCAGCATGGGAGTGAACGTAAGTGCGGCAAAGGAAGAAATGATAACCGAACCTGCTACGACGAAACTGAATTCACGGAACAGACGTCCGCTGGTTCCTTCCATAAACACAATGGGCAGAAACACGGCTACCAGCGTAATGGTTGTTGATATAACAGCGAAGAAAATCTCTTTTGCTCCTTCTATACCTGCTTCGAACGGACGCATCCCCCGCTCTATGCGGATATAGATATTTTCTGTCATGACGATAGCATCATCTACAACCAACCCTACGGACAATACGACCGCCAGCATGGTAAGCACATTGATAGAAAAACCTGCTATGTACATCACGAAGAAGGCCCCGATTAATGAAACCGGAATAACGATGCAGGGAATAAGCGTCACACGCCAGTCACGCAAGAACAGGAAGATGATGATGATAACCAGCACGAATGCTTCATACACAGTACTCTTCACTTCATCAATAGAGGCGCGGATAAACTTGGTATTGTCGAAACCGTAGCTGTATTTTACATCGTCGGGCAAATCTTTTTTCATCTGCTCCATACGCTGGTACACAGCATTGGCAATTTCAATGTGGTTGGCACCCGGTTGCGGAATGACAACCACACCGACCATCGGTACTCCGTTCATTTTCATGTAACTCTTGATGTCTGCCGGCCCCAGTTCGGCATAGCCGATATCGCTGAAACGGACTACCCGGCCGCCTACTTCTTTCAATATGATATTATTGAATTCTTTAGCGGTATGCATCTGTCCCATCGTACGCAGAGTCAGTTCCACTGTATTTCCTTCAATGCTGCCTGAGGGAAGTTCTATGTTTTCATTGGTGATTGCATTCTTTACATCTACCGGAGTAATGCCATAACCGGCCATTTTGGTAGGGTCTAGCCATAAGCGCATGGAGTAACGTTTTTCTCCCCAAATGGAAACACTACTTACATCCGAGATGGTTTGCAACTGCTCTTTTACGGTCAAGTCGGCTATTTCACTGAGTTCCAATAATGAACGACTGTCACTCTGGATAGCTACCATCAGGATAGGTACTGCATCGGCATCAGCTTTTGATACGGTGGGAGGATCACAATCGCGGGGCAGATAGCGTTGTGCGCGAGATACCTTGTCGCGCACGTCATTGGCGGCGGTTTCCAAATCGACGGATAACTCAAATTCCACCGTGATGCGGCATTGCCCTTGCTGGCTGACACTGGACAAAGACCGGATACCTGGAATCCCATTGATGTTCTGTTCCAAGGGTTCGGTGATCTGATTCTCGATTACATCGGCATTGGCACCGGAATAGCTACAAGTAACCGAGATGATAGGGTTATCCACGGAAGGATACTCGCGGACTCCCAATGTATTGTAACCGATCAGTCCGAAAAGTAATATAATGATGGTAAGCACAGTGGCGAGCACAGGCCTACGGATACTAAGTTCGGAAATATTCATAAAAGTATCTTTTAGTTGTTAGTTAATGGCCTGAAGCTCTACAGGCATTCCCTTGCGTAATTGCAGTGTTCCCGATGTCAGGATGGTATCGCCTACCGACAATCCTTGTACAATCTGTACTTCGGCCTCGGTACGAAGACCTATGATAACATCTACCGGATCTGCAACTCCGCTGCGACAAACAAATACTTTATTCTTACCCATTTCGGGAACAATGGCTTCGGATGGAATCGCTATGGCATCTTCTATTTCTTTTTGCTTTAATTGAATGTCTGCATATCTTCCGGCCAATAATTCTCCGTTGCGGTTGGGGTAAATGGCACGGATGTTCAATGAGTGGGTTTCCATATCAATACTGGATTCGGTGGCATATACCTGTGCATGATAGGCCTCTAGTTTGCCTTCTACTTTAAATTCCAGATTGGTTCCTTTCTTTATTTCCCGTGCATAACGCTCAGGAACGGCAAACTCTACTTTCAGCGGAGTCACTTTGGTCAGTTTGGCTACTACGGTAGTAGGGGAGGCATAGGCTCCTGCGCTGACTTGCCTCAATCCGATGATGCCGTCAAAAGGGGCACGAAGTTCGGTCATATCAATGTTGGCTTTGATATTTTCTATATCAGCGTTGAGGGTGGCCAGTTCGGTCTTCACCTGTTCGTAAGCTTCTTTACTGACGGCATCCCGTTTCAATAAGGCATTTTGGCGGAATACACGGTCTTCAGCCAATGGTATTTGTGCTTCCAGGCGCTTTAACTGGGCTTGCAGCTGCCGGTCATTTACCTTGGCAAGCAGTTCTCCCCGTTTTACCAATGTACCCTCTGTGAAAAAAATATCGGTAATCTTTCCGGATGTTTCAAAAGACAGACTCACTTCTTCGTCCGGAACCAAGCGTCCGGTAACCAGTATCTCATCTGTGAGCAAATGCGGTTTTATGACTTGTGCATTCACTTTCAGAGTACGTTGCTTGTTTTCCTTAGGCAAAGCATCGGCTGCCGTCAGTTCTTCGTTTTCATGTGGGGTAAATTGATAGATGCCTAGTCCGGCCAGGCCGGCTCCGATTAATATAATGATGCCCCATTTGATTCGTTTGTTCATGTGCCTTTCTATGTGGGTTTAATAAATACGTTGATGTAAGGTTAGATAAAAAAACGTGGCGTTCAGTTTAAACGCCACGTCCTTTTTTAATATTTTTTTTCGTTTGCCAGTTTCCACATTGCCAGGAAAGAGGCTTTCGTGATATCCACTATTTTCAGCCAGTTGATTTTTTGTGTTTCATCACCCGGAAGGTGGTAATCGGGATGGGCATCGGTGTGATACCAGATAATAGGTATGCCCAGTTTGGCAAATGTACCGTTGTCACTGCCTCCTACGGGATTGTCCCATGCCCGGTAATCAGGGGATAACTGCAAGCGGTAGTCTTCAATGTCTTTTTTCAGCCAGTCGCCAAAGGCCTGGTTGGCTGCGGTATAGAAGTAAACGAAATAATCGGGTTGGTCTTCCCGGTTGTTACGTCCTATCATGTCATAGTTCAGATAGCCTTTTACCTTCTTTATTTCCGGATAGTTCATGGAAAAATAACGTGAACCCAGCAATCCCTTTTCCTCACCATCCCAAAAGGCGAAGATGACGGTACGTTCCGGTTGCTCTCCCGTAGCCAGGAAAGCACGGGCCACCTGCAATACAGCTTGGACACCTGATGCGTTGTCGTCTGCACCGTTATAAATCTGATCCCCTTCCAGCATGGGGTCGTAACCTATGTGGTCATAATGTGCGCCGATAATGACAATCTCATTCGGGTTCTTACCTTCTATTTTGCCCAGGATATTGCGTAAGGCAAGCTTCTGATGCACAACTTTTTTTAGTTCTGAGATAGAGTCGGGATGTACCTGCCAGCGTTTTCCTTTTACCTGGCGTTCGGCATGATATACGTCAAACGGCTCTACATAGTCGTTGAACAAGGGTTTTATTCCCATCTGTTTCAGACAGGAAATGATATAATTACCCGCAATGCGTCCGCCCTTCCATCCGGCTTCGCGTCCTTCCAGTTCGTCACTGGCCAAAAAGCCGATATGTGCTTCGGCTGTAGCGCGGTTGATGGTTTCTGTTCCTTTCTTTTCAGGAGTTACTTTTTTCGGTGAAGCGGCATTCAGGTTGGCTGTGCATAATGCAAATAATGCAACCGCTAAGAGGTGTTTTTTCATAAAGTCGTGGTTTTTAGTAGGCGGCACGATACTTGCCTTCTTCCTTGTCTTCCAACATGTTCAGGTAAGAAGTGTAACGTGACTCGCTGATTAGATGTTTCTCCACTGCATCGCGTACGGCGCATCCGGGTTCGTGCCTGTGGGTGCAGTTTCCATACTTGCAATGAGCGGAATATTCAAATATTTCTTTAAAATAATGCCCTACTTCCTCTTCTTCCATATCGAAAGTTCCGAAACCTTTGATGCCCGGAGTGTCAATGATGTACCCGCCGCCATCGACAGGGAACATTTCGGAAAAGGTGGTGGTATGCATTCCTTTGTTATGATAATCGGATATTTCGCCTGTTTTCAAGGTCTGTTCAGGCAAGATGGCATTAATCAAGGTCGATTTTCCCACTCCTGAGTTGCCGGAAAGCAAAGTGACTTTTCCTTCCAGGGCTTTTTTCACTTCGTCTATACCTATATTATTAAGGGCGGAAACCTTGAAGCAAGGATAACCAATGTGCGTATATAGGTTTATCAAGGCGTCCATATAGCGTGTGTCATCCTCATTGTACCTGTCTGTTTTGTTGAATATCAGTTTGACGGGTACACGATATGCTTCCGCTGCGGCCAGGAACCGATCAATGAATATAGTTGAGGTTTCGGGATAATTGATGGTAACAATCAGCATGCATTGGTCCAGATTGGCGGCTAGAATATGCGATTGTTTGGAAAGGTTGGAGGCACGCCGGATGATATAGTTCTTGCGGTCTTCTATCTCACTGATAAAAGCCGTTCCTTCATTGTTGATAATGATTTGCACATAATCTCCTACGGCAATGGGATTGGTACTTCGAATACCCTTTAAACGGAAATTCCCTTTTATTTTGCATTCGATGGTACGTCCGTCATCTGTCTTGACAAGATACCAGCTACCTGTATTTTTTACTACTAAACCTTTCATAAATTGAGAATTGAGAATTGAGAATTAAAAAATAATACTCTGCATCAGGGCAACCATTGCGTAGCCTATTTTTTAATTTTCAATTCTCAATTATTAATTAAACTGTCATTATTTCTTTATCTTTCTCTGCCAGAAGTTCTTCAATCTTCGCGATATATTTATCGTGTACTTTCTGAAGTTTGGCTTCCGCGTTCTTTTGCTCGTCTTCGGGCATACCTTCTTTTACCGCTTTTTTCAGTGCGTCTATAGCGTCACGACGTGCGTTACGAATACTTACCTTTGCGGTTTCGCCTTCACCTTTACATTGTTTGGAAAGTTGCTTGCGGCGTTCCTCTGTCAAAGGGGGAATGCCCAGGCGGATGATTTCACCGTTATTTTCGGGAGTGATGCCCAGGTCAGAGTCCATGATCGCTTTTTCGATGATGCGGAACATGCTCTTGTCCCACGGTTTGATGGCAATGCTGCGTGCGTCCGGGGTAGTTACTGCGGCTACATTACTGATGGGTACCATGCTTCCGTAAGAATCAACACGAATGCCATCCAGCAAACGTGTACTGGCTTTTCCGGCACGAATATGCGCCAAGGCTTCTTCCAAATACATCACGGCCATGTCCATGCCTTCTTGTGCGTCGTTGATGCAAGTTTTTGCGTCTGTCATACTGTTCTGTTATTTAAGTTGTTTATTGATTCGTTTTAAGTGAAACAAAAGTAATTTATTTTTTGATTATCTGCAATAAAAGGGGAATGATTTTATATTTCTAACAGCCATTTCCATATTGGAATTACTTTTATTTTCTTGTCTTCTATTTCCCATATGCTTTCCTCTTCTTGGGTAAGAATGGTTCCTTCCGGCAGATCATATGCTTTCAGTGCACTGAGTAGCCCGTTGATTTCTCTTTCTTTGGTGTTTTCATTAGTTAACGAATGGGTTACTTGATAAGCCGCAGTAATATGAGTGCCTTCTCTTACTATAAAATCACATTCCACTTTATCGGAATGATAATAAATATCATATTCTCTGCGTTTTAATTCTATATAAACTAAGTTTTCCAACATTTGTCCATTATTATCAGTTGCATTGAAGCCTATTTTTTTGATTATTGCATTGTCCACGAAATAGATTTTTTTGGGATTGCTCATTTGAACTTTGAGGGAATAGTCAAACTTCATAAGTTGTCCCAATAAAAAGGTATTCTCTATATGGCTGATATAATTCTTAACGGTTTCTGCATGTTTTATTCCTATTGCATTGGCCAGGGAATTATAAGAAAAGCGTTTAGTGGCATTACTGGCAAGGTAATAGACTAATTCCAACAATTCTTTTTCGTTGTTTAACTTGTTACGGGTAATGACATCTTTATAAATGATATTCTCGTATAAAGTAGATAAATATCGGTCATTACCGGATTCTATATAGCGTGGAAATCCTCCGGTAGATAAATATTCATTAAAATGACGCAATAAATTACTTCTTCCAACAGTGGAATAGATGTCTTTTGGGGTGGAGGATGCTCCTTTCATTTGTAGATATTCTCTGAACGAAAAGGGGTATAACTCAATCTCTAGGTAACGACCGGTGAGATGTGTTCCTAATTCTTTACTGAGCATATTGGCATTAGAGCCTGTGACAAATACTTTGTTTCCGGCATCGTATAATCTTCTTACAAAACGTTCCCATCCGGCAATGTTCTGAATTTCATCGAAGTAGAATGTCTTTTGCTCCCCGAAAAGTTCAATGAATGTTTCATATAAGGTTTGGAAATCGTCCACTTTGAACTGAATAAGTCTTTCATCATCAAAGTTCATATAGTAGTCTTTTTCTTTTTGGTTTTCTCTGATTTGTTGTAATAAGACGGATTTTCCGCATCTTCGTATTCCTGTTATGACAAGAATTTCGGGTGCTGTGATAAGACGTTCATCAATTTTTCTTTTGACCGTATTCTTTAAGCTCCATTCTTGTTGGTCAAAGATGATTCTTTTTAGCAATTCCTTCATGGCTTTAGTGGATTGGTATGGATGCAAAGATAATTTTTTATTCATTATGAATGAAAGGAAATAGCGTTTTTTATTCATTATGAATGAAAGGATACTATTGCTTTAATGAAAATAAAGCGATGTATCCGTAGCCGATTGTTTATGAAATGAAATTTATGACTATCTTTGCAGAACAATAACCTAATTATTTGGAATTAAAAGAACAAGTAAGAAACAGAAAAGTTAGAGATATAAGAATTTGATATATTAGTATTTACAGCTATTTCTCCTGATAGATAAAAACGACCAATTTTTAAGCCTGAGGGAAATGAGCGTGGTGAATACGCCTGAATGGGGTGTGTTCCTATGGCTTGTTTTAAGTTTGGGCTTGGGTGATTTGGTCGTTACCTTCTATCGGACTGGAATAAGCGGGTGCACACCTTTCTTATGTCCATACGTAATCTTAGTATTTACCTTTAAAAACAGTAGCCTATGACATAAACAAATAACGTCTTATTATATTTGCTCCACCTGCATTTCTTCACTAGAAAAAACGACCAATTTTATTCTAAGCCCAGAGAAAGCATACAGGTTGATGCACCCCATTACGATTGGTTGTGAATGGGCGTGTTCCTTGTTACGCATATCTCTATGAAATGCCTCAGGGAGCACGCTTTATAGTTTTCTTAGTATTCACGACAAATTGAAAAAATAATATGTTATCAAATGATGATAGACTCTCAAAGACAATTCTGTTTTTGAGGCTTCCTCTTATTGTTGCGGTGGTATTTATTCATACCAACTTGACTGATGTAATGATTAATGGTGCTCTGCTGGAGAATGAAGGACAATTCCCGATGCATGATTTATTCCGTCATGTCATAACCAATGAACTGGCACGTATAGCTGTCCCTCTTTTTTTCTTTATTTCGGGTTTTCTGTTCTTTTACCACAGTGATTTCTCCATAACGGTGTATGGACAAAAGCTAAAGAAGCGTGTCAGCACTTTATTAGTTCCCTATGTATTTTGGAATGTAGTGGTATTTCTTTTGCTTCTTCTAACCCAACTGTTTCTTTCCACTATGACCTCGGGAAGGAATAAGCTGATAACTGATTATGATTGGATGGATTGGTTGAATCTCTTTTGGAGTCATCGGGATGGGATGCCCGTCTGTTACCAGTTTTGGTTTATCCGCGATTTGATGTTTGTTATTCTTTTCGCTCCTGTACTTTATTGTCTTATTAAATATTGCAAGGTGTTTGCTGTGATGATTTTTGGAGGTTTGTGGTTGTTTGGCTTATGGTTTGATGTGCCGGGTATCAGTATCACCGCTTTTTTCTTTTTCTCTTTCGGGGCATGGCTCAGCATCAATAGACGTAATTTTACAGTAGATTTTTTGCCGTTGCGTTGGCTGGGCACTTTTCTTTATTTGATGTTGGTGGTGGCAGGAACTTTGTTATGGTATTATAAAATACCCAATTATCATTGGGTGTATAATATAGGTATAATGGCAGGGCTGATGACGGTCATTTCTTGGACTGCCTATGGCATTGAAAAGAATTGTCTGCGTGTCAGTACTTTTTTAGCAGGAAGTTCTTTTTGGGTATATGCTTATCATGGGATGCCGATAGCGTTTGTAACTAAATATTGGGTAAAATTATGGCAGCCGGCTAGTGAACTTACCATGTTGACCGGCTATTTTTTGATACCACTTTTTATTGTGGGAATAGGCATTGCTCTATATGGGGCATTTCGAAGGTGGCTGCCTGCTTTTACAGGCTTGATAACTGGAGGACGTTAGGATAACTTGCATATTCTCGAAGTTTACCTTGTACTATATGCATTGATGAATACCTTAAGCCTTTTTCCCCTGTATACTAAGGCTTTTCTACTGCATGATTAAGCCCTTTCTTACGGTAACCTACTACAGACTCCGATAGTGGACAGTATAAACTACTATGATGGACTGTACAGTCTGATGTAATAGACTGTACGGTCCACTGGCGGAGTCTGTAGTAGGTTACCGTAAGAAAAGGCTTAACTGTGCGGAAGAAACCCCTTAATCTACGGGGAGAATACCTTTATTGGCAAGATTGTTATTTTTTTATCATCTGTCTGAAGATTGCTTTTCTTTGGAAAGAAGAATAAGAAGGTTGCCCTTTTGAAGTATTTTGTTTCCAGATATAATGATGAGGCAGAGAAAGACATCAACAGAATTGGGGTAAGTCTGGTTGGTAAGCATTATCTTTGCATTAAAAAAAGATGATAACTTTATATTTAGCCCGTCACGGGCAGACAGAAGAGAATATCGCCCGTATTTTCCAAGGACATATGCCGGGCACGCTGACTGTTGAAGGAATAGCACAGGCAGAAGCGTTGCGTGATACTTTGCGGGACATCTCTTTGGACGCAGTGGTCAGTAGTGATTTGAAGCGGTGTGTGGATACGGCCCGCATCGCGGTGGAAGGTCGGAACCTGTCTTGGGAGAAAACGGTCTTGTTGCGTGAAATCGATTGGGGGAGTTGGACAGGTCTTGCCATTAAAGAAGTTGATTTGCAACATTTTCCGGCAGATGTGGAAACGGAGGCAATGCTTTATGAACGTGCGGGGCGTTTTGTGGACTACTTGAAAGAGCGATATGATGGAAAACAGGTGTTGGCCGTCGGACATGGATTGATAAACAGGGCGGTACAGGCACACATTCAAGGAGTGACTTTGGAACATTTACGTAGTGTGCCAAAGATGAATAATGCGGAACTACGCCGGTTCAAGTTAACGTAATCCCGCATTGAAAAACACGTGTTCATTGCAAAGTGATTCCCATTATTCCTATCACTACATCATTGGACAGGGTTTCCAGGGTCAGCCCTTTTAGTTCCTTGGAATGATCCAAAGGAATATCGAGCAATATGCCTGCACCACCTTCTATCTCACGTCCATATACACCGGTGATGTTGAGTTCCTTACCCAGGTCCCGGCTTACTTTACCGCTTTTCAAGTGCAGACGGTACGGCCGGGGAGCAGGTACTTGGAATGCTTTGCCGTCCACATAGAAGTCTTGTTCTATAGGACACCAGTTGTCCGGATTGGTCAACTCCGTTGCTTGGGAAGTTCCGTCTGCATAGTGTATGCGGATTATTCCATTGGCAATGTGGCATTGCATGTGGTTGGTACTTCCCGCCATCAGCAGATAAGCATGTGAGGCTGTACCGGATAGTGAGATGGTGGAACTGTCCGAGTAATTATCCCATAGGGAGGTGAAAAGAATGTTGTTCCCTTTTCCTTTCAGACGGAAGGGGATGCCTAAAGACGTTTGGAAAGTATCATGATGTACAAGGCTGCGTAATCCCGAGTCGTCTATGGTAGCGCTCAGCAGCGGATGACACCATTCCCCTATTCCCTGTGTGGGAAGTTGCAAAGTAGTGTATGGAGATCGGGGGGACAGGTATTCATTTTGATAAATATCGGTGACGGAAGCATTCAGTTGTCTGTCAAAATCAACCATCCGGCATTTTTGGGGACGGATATCTGCAAAGTCTGTATAGGAGGGGGCTTTCCGGGTGTTCTCTATATAGATATTAACAGGTTGCCACCAATCCATTTCTCCTTGATGAGTGTAAACAAAGAAAGTGTGGTGTCCCGGTTTACCTTTTATCTGTGCGTTGAAAGCGGTGGCTCCCATTGTGTGCTTTGCTAAAACGCACTGAGGATCATATACTTGGGAGATGGATGCTCCCGAAGGTATTTGCAAAGCCAACTTCCCGTTTGAAGCGATGACTAGTTCTTGGGCTGCCAACGTATGAAGTGGTGCTCCTTCCCATTCGATGGTAATGGTGGTTGAAGATGTTCCCTCCGCCTGGATTGAAAGAAGAGGATAGCCATGGGCCGATTCGATGGATTGCCATGTTGCAGGGGTACCGTTCACTTTTACTGAACGGATCTTCTCTTTTCTGGCATTGATTTGCAATACCGGATGGAGAGGAGTCTGGAACCGTTGTGTGATATGATAGGTATCCGTATCTTCTTTCCGGATAAAGCGATAGCTTATATCGGGAGTGCTGACGGAAGCCTTGTCCCAGTCGTCCGGGAAGCCCGGCCGGAGGATGATTTGTTTATTCAGAGCATCCGGCAGGATTCCGAACAGACCTTGGATCAGTATTCGTGAAGCGACTCCGATGGGATCGCCGAAATCGCGGTAGCATTCTCCGCGTGCGGCATCATAGAAGCTGATCTGGCCGAAGTTACCCGGACTGTCTCCTAGATACATGCCGTCCAGAATAGAACTTTTTAAAAGTTTGTATCCGGCCTCGGCACGTCCGGCCTGGAAGTATGACAATGCGGTATGCATGACTTCGGCAAAGGCGACATTATTGATACTCCATGAGTAGGGCAGCCAGTTGGTGGTGGCGATAGTGGCATATCCATTCTCTTTTAATCCATGGGCCGTAACGGGGATATGAGGAATGGCCGTGTCTACATAACGGGTAGCCTGATAGGCTTGGAACGGATTGGCTGTCTCGCTGTCTATAGCATGATAAATGGTCCATACAGCGGCACTTTCGTGTATTCGCTTGTGTCCCATAAAATCTTGATATTCCGCCCAATGTCCTTTGCCGGGAAGCCATAGCCTCTCGTTCATGGCTTTCAGAATCTTTTCGGCTTCGTTGCGGTAAGGAGTGGGATCTTCGCCTATCTTTTCTGCCAATTGAGCCGCTGTCTTGTTGGCACGGTAGTTATAAGCCGATGAATGGGTGACTGCTCCGCTATTGTAATAAAGGGCGTCACTGGCCCAAATGCAGGCGTACGCGTCATACAGCCCGTCGTTATCCGGGTCGTAGTTCAGCTTTTCCCATGCGAGGTGACGGGTGATGACAGGCCACATTTGGCGGGCATAATCCAAGTCCCCCGTCCATTTGAAATGCCATAACAATTCGTCTATGTAGCAAAGGTTCATGTCGTAGTGGTGCATCTGATTATTGCGGTGCGGATTACGGCAGATGTATCCGTTACTGTATTGGGGTGTACCCCATTTCTTGACGGAACGTGCCAGATGCAGGGCGGAATCTTGTGCCGGATGGGGGAAGGTGTTGGACACTTCGGTGACCTGACTTGCCGCGTATGCGTTGAAATGGGTCCGGGCACGGTCATGCCATCCCAAAACATCGCCGGTATAGGCGGCTCGCCAGCCACTGAGGGGCATCCGCCACCCTATGGCACCGTGTAACCATACTTCTCCGTCCCAGATTCCATCGGCTGCCATAGCCAGTGTGCCTCCTAAGGTGTTGAAATAAGGGTCGGGTGTTTCAATGCGGATGCGTGAGGCTGTTTCGGAACGGGCGGCTTCTGCTTTTTTAAACAGGGTTTCACCTTCGGCAGTCGTCAGTGTACGTAGTTCCTGGTTTTCCAATAGAATATAAAGTGTTCCGTCTATCTGCGCCGGGAAGGATTGTAACTGTTGAGGCTGGAGAGGAGCTTCGAAGCTGTCGGCAGGGTCGGCTCCCATGTCTCCGTTACGGTTTAGTTTGGAATTACGTATCTCTGAAATGGATGCCAGTAGAATGGGATGGGATCCCTTGAAATTCCGGGCGTTGAATTGCCAGATGGCTCCTTCTTTATCGGGAAGTGCCAATGTGGTAATGGATAAGTTCCCCCCTCCGAAAGCCGGATCAGATAAACTGTAGCTGCGGCGTCCCGCTGTATAACGGGACTCGCAGTGTTCGGTAGAGTCAAGGGCTACCGTGCCTCCGGAGGTCTGCAATTTAAAGCAGATGTGTTTCGGGTTCTTCTTGGTATAAGAAGCGAATACGGGCCGGTCGCTTGTTTCCAGCCGGAATGCTGTGTGGCTGCCGTATAAGGCACGGGTAAAGCGATTCTTACCGTTGATGCAGACAAAATCGTCTCCGTCAGGGGTATATTGCAGGCTTCGGGTGGCATTCCGGCGATGTTCGTTGTACGAAGTGGATTCTATGAAATCGCCTATCTTTTGTGGCTGCTTGGTTTGTCCTGTGGTAGAACCGGTACCGATGCCCAACAGGCATAGAAATAAATATGTCGTTTTCATGATAGCGGATAATTAGTGGCTAATTAGTGGTGAGTGGTTAGTGATTAGTGGTTAATGTCCATGCGGATTAAAATTAGTGGCTAATTAGTGGTTAGTGGTTAGTGATTTGCGCTCTAATCCGCATGGATATTAACCACTAACCACTAATCACTAACCACTATTTTCCTACGGTAACGGCTGTACCCCTTCCCAGCGTACATTCCATTTGCCATCTTTCGGAAATCCGGGATTGGTTCCTTCCGATCCATCCCATCCGGCGCACATCATGGCGACTGTTGTCAGTAATCCGCCGTTGCCGGGCAGGTAAATACGCAGACGTCCGTCTTGGTAATTGTGACCGTTTACCAGATAGGTGTTGGTACGTTTGTCCATCAATAATGCGCTGACTGCCTTCTCGGGCTCACCCATCCGGGCGGCATTCATGGCTGTCATCGGATAATCCCAGCCCCAGGTCTTGTCCCAGTTCCAGTTATCCCAAATCCAGTGCAGGGTATTTTTCATATATCCGGCATGAATCAGCTGATTCATGGGCAGGATGCCGACAGCACCCAGCACTGCCATGTGGTCTGAGGTAAAACGGATATCTTTATAGGTATCCACCGCGGTCTCGGCTGCCAGATACAGCTGTTCGTCGTTGTATGCCAGCGGAGATAATTTTTCTATCAGCACATCCCATTCGGGTACACGCTCCATCCCTGTACGTTCACGCCATGTTTGGGCGACTTGCATGGCGAAATGCCAGTACGAAAGTTCAAAAGGCGGATTGACAGTTTCGGCGGCACGCAACGTTTCCTGTGCGGGGATAGCGCCTTTTAAGACATAACGGTCGTGCTCTTCCTCGTAGGTGGCGAATGAATACATGAATTCGGCGGTTTCCTGTATCAGGCTATTGTATTTTTTCAGCAGTTCTTCCGATGGATCAGCCCGATAGAGCAATTCTGCCAGGTAGATGAGATGAGGCTGTTGCCAGATCAGGAAGCTGCCTACTTTAGAGGGGGCTTCAAGACCGCTGGGATCAGTCATTTTCATCCATCGTATGCCTTTGAAACCTTGCCTTTCCGCTATCTGGCGGGCTATGGGTTCCACGGTTTCATACCAGGATAAAGTGCGGTCCAACAATTCGGGATGTCCCCATAAGGCGAATTGTGCCTGATGCCACCAGATCATTTCCAAATGGAATTTCCCGAACCAGGAGTTGTAAGTCAGTCCGGTTTCCTGTGGCGGGGTTGAGCCGGCGCATTGGATGGCGAGCAGGTATTGGCTTAATACGACCCGGCGTTCCAATTCTTTGGCACGGACATCAGTACATTGTGAGAAGTCGGCGACAGCTCCCTGTGTCCAGTAATTTTTCCAGTGTCCGGAAGAGGCTTGTTGTACTTCCGCAAAAGTCAGAATAGGAGAAGCGGACGCTTGCGGTGTGAATTGGCAGGTGAATGTAAATACACTGTCCGTTGGCGTGAGTACGAAATAGTTTGCACTTTTCTCACTTAGCTTCGCAGGGCCTTCCCAACTGATTGTTACATAATAGGTGGTTGCGTCGAGTGTTCTTTTTAACACGGCCGATTGTGCGTCTTCACTGACCAGGGTCGTGCTATGCTTATCATTCGCTTCCCAATTACAAGCATCGTCACAGTGACCGCCCGTGGGATAGGGGAAGTGGAACTTGATGCCGGCAGGTTGTCGGGCCGACAGGCGTGCGGCAATCATATCACGCTCCGGATGGCAGACTGTCTGAATGTGGTAGGGAGTTTCTTTGAGGGTGAACCGGCTGTTGATGATACCGTTCCACATATCCAGTGATTGCTGTATGTCCTGCACATCCGAGGGACGTACTTCATTTCCTAATTCGAGTCCGATGATACCCAGATGCAGGCGGTGTGGGTTGACACGATACCAGTCGGATGCTTCCTTTGCCCTGCCGGGTTTTTTGGGTTGGGTGGCATATAACTCTTTGTGCCCGTGACCGAAGTCATATTCCACCAAGGCTTCCTCCGGTTTATAGTTTTCGGGATTTCCGAAGCTGTGCCATCCCCATTGGCTTTGTGTACCCAGTGGAACTCCGTTTTTATAGACTTCGGGAAAAGTCTGTAACCCTGTAGCATCTACCGTGTAGGCAAATTCTCCGTTCCCTACCGACAGGGAGGATAATGAATCTATGGCGGTCACTTCCGGATTATTGCGCGTTACCAGTGCATGGCGGTCTATGGCTTCCTCTTTGGGAGAGGTGCAAGCGGCCAATGCAAACATTGTCAGAGCATAAATGGTGTGTTTCATTGTATATAGCTAATTTAAAAAGATGGATAATTCTGTTGTTTATGCGGTATGATTCTATTTGCCCAGTTGCAGGCAACCCATGATGAAAGGACCGGTAGCTTTGGCATCGTTGTCACGCATTTTTTCGCCAATGTAATATTCAAAGCTTCCGTCGCGGTAAGGAGTGCCGCCCAGTCCGCCTACTTGGCAGCAACGGGTCAGCGTCAGAGTTCCGTCGGGGTTTTCGCGAAGCAATGTTTTCTTTAATCCGTTGAAGGCTTTTTCCGCGATGGTCCGGTATCGGGCGTCTATATATCCTTTGTTCACCGCTTTGGCATAAGCATACATACATTGGGTGGTTACGGATGCTTCGGGAAAATTACCTTCACGCTCGGGCTGGTCTATTACCTGATACCATAGACCGTCTCTTTGATAGTTGGGCAGGCTTTCTGCCAAACCTTGAATCCAACTGATAAGTGAGGCGCGTCCGGGGTGGTTGTCGGGAATATAGTCCAGTACATCTACCATGGCCATGAACCACCAGCCTATACTGCGTCCCCAGAAGTTGGGTGAAGTACCGTTTTGCGGATTCGCCCAACGTTGGGATTTGCTCTCGTCCCAGGCATGATGATATAATCCGGTTTCCGGTGAATAGGTATGTTTGTGGCAAAGTGTGAATTGTTTTACCGCCTCATCAATCAGATCAGGACGGTTGAATTCCGCTCCGTAGCGGGCTAGGAAAGGGGAAGCCATATAAAGTCCGTCCAGCCACATCTGATGTTGGTAGATCAATTTATGCCAGAAGCCACCTTCCAGCGTACGTGGTTGTCTTTTAAGTTGTTCAACCAGTAAGTCCATGGCTGCTTTGTATTTTTCTTTGCCTGTTTCTTTATAGAGGTCGAACAGTACTTTTCCTGAATTGATGTAATCCAGGTTGTAAGTTGACATATCATAGAGGTGGATTTCTCCTTTTTCGTTAATCAAGCTATCCGCCCATTCCTCAACATACGTAAAATATCGTTTGTCACCGGTATTTTTCCACATATCCAGCATGGCACAACAGCCTACTCCTTGTGAATACCCGAAAAAGAGTCGTTTGCCATGATCCAGCTGATAAGCTTTGGGAAAGCGGAGCATCTCAGAGTCGGCAAAGCGCCGGGCGTATGAATCGGCAGATATGCCGGGAAGGGTAGCAGGGACTGTAGGGAGAGAGGTGACGCATACTTCTCCACTGTACGGCATTGTTTTTTTGGCCTGGAGGAACATGGGTGCCATGCAGGCGGCCAATAAATAGATGTAACAGTAATTTTTCATGGTCTTTCCTGTCGTTTTTATAGTCTTTGAATGATTTACATTTTTTGCTGATGTAAAAATAGGCTAATTAACGCTATAAGTCCATGAATAATTGTTCATTTAGATGGAAAATCTATCGGTTGAGTCTCTTTTTTAAGGAATATGTGTCAATAAAGAACGAATTTGTGGAAAAAATGGTAAGACAGAGAAAAACTGTTCACCCATTTGTCATTTAGAAGGAAATAAGGAATGACAAATGGATGAACTTGATGAGAAAATCAGTTGTGTACCAGCGTACCTATATTTTCACCGGTCATTACTTTTTTCAGATTACCCACTGTGTCCATATCGAAAACGATAATGGGCAGGTTGTTTTCCTTGCACATGCAGGTTGCTGTAAGATCCATTACTTTCAAACCGCGCTTCAATACCTCATCGTAGGTGATATTGTCAAATTTCGTAGCAGTGGGGTCCTTTTCGGGATCAGCCGTATAAATGCCGTCCACGCGTGTTCCTTTCAGCATCACATCGGCTTCTATCTCGATACCACGCAGGGAAGACCCGGTATCGGTAGTAAAAAACGGATTGCCTGTTCCGGCAGACATAATCACAACTTCTCCGTTTTCCATCGCTTCAATCGCTTTCCATTTGTTGTAAAATTCCCCAATGGGTTCCATGCGGATAGCTGTCAATACACGCGCCTTGACTCCGGCTGCTCCCAATGCGGAACTTAATCCCAAGCTGTTGATAACGGTTGCCAACATTCCCATTTGGTCACCTTTTACACGGTCAAAACCTTTGGAAGCTCCGCTCAGCCCCCGGAAGATGTTTCCACCACCGATTACAATACCTATTTGTACGCCAAGGTCGTGTATTTCCTTGATTTGTTGTGCATATTCACCCAGACGTTTTTCGTCTATACCATATTGCTTTTCGCCCATCAGGCTTTCGCCGCTCAACTTCAGTAGAATTCTTTTAAATCTTGCCATATTGGTTTGTCTTTTAGTTTTTTGCAAAGATAAAAATATTAATCTTTTTTACTTGTTTTATATCCTAAAATATTTCTTCCCATGACTCCTTGCATTACTCCGCGAAGTAGAAGATAGGTAATGAATGCCATCCATAAAGCGTGATTGCCCATTGTCCCCCGGAAACCATAGTAAATAAGAAAAAAACTGATAGAGGCTACTATCATGGCTTTCAGCATCAGATGGGTAGCTGTCGCGCCGATGAATATTCCATCGAACAAAAAAGCAGAGAAACCTGCCAAAGGAATGGCAAGTACCCAATAAAAATAACTTTCGGAAGCGTGAATGACGGTTGTTTCGTTAGTCAGTAATCCGAGAAAGGATTGCCCTCCTATGCCATATAATAAAGTGAAAGCAAGTGACAGACCTAGTCCCCAGCCGAATAGTTGGCGAACCGTCTTGTGAAGTGCTTTCTGATTATTGGCTCCGATATATCTTCCTGCTAATGCTTCTCCGGCGTATGCGAAGCCATCCATAATGTAGGAGAATAAAGTGAATAATTGCATAAGTAATGTATTGACCGCCAACACCACTTCTCCTTGTGCTGCACCTGCCGAAGTGAAAAAGACAGTAACCGCCACCAGGCAGATAGTACGGAAAAAGATATCCCTGTTTACTTGAAAGAAACGGTACATGGCCTGTTTGTCAAAGAAGGAATGCCATTCTATGCGTTTTCGCAGGGTGCTGTAGTAACGTAACCACAACAAATATGCCATGACTAGCCCGGCGTATTGTGCAGTTAACGTTCCGATAGCGACACCTTCTATTTTCATTCCTAATCCATATACTAGAAGAAGACTGACCGCAATGTTCACTATATTTTGTGTGATGGCTATATACATAGGGAAACGGGAATTTTGCATACCGATATACCAGCCTGAGAAGCTGTATAATCCAAGTACCGCCGGAGCACCCCAAATGCAGATATAGAAATAGAGGGACGCCAGATGTTCCACTTCTTCAGTGGTCTGGATAAAGGTGAAGGCGATTCTTTCTATAGGATATTGCAAGACTAGCAGAGCAAATGCAATGAATAATCCCACTCCGACGGAACGGAGCAGCAACCGGGTGACTTCATTCAGGTCGTGCCTGCCGTAGGCTTGTGAAGTCATGCCGCTGGTTCCCATGCGCAGAAAACCGAAAATCCAGTAGATAATGTTGAAAAGCATTCCGCCTACAGCGATCGCTCCGATGTAGGCGGCAGCCCCCAAATGACCTACGATAGTAACATCAATCAGGCCCAACAAGGGGACGGTGATGTTTGAAACGATGGAAGGGATGGCTATTTGAAGTATTTTCTTGTTTCCGTTATTGAGTTGTATCATTGAGTCTATAAAATATATTGTACTTCTTTAAATACATATCGTCTGATTTTGCCTTTGTCATCTTCCAGCAGGAAATGACCGTCTGGTTCTACTCCGATTATCCTGGCGATGAATTTCCCCCCCGCATCGGCATAATGATGCAGACCTTCTCTCCGGAAGAGCGAATGATGATAATTCCGGATAATAGAGTTGGTTTCTCCCTTTTGCAATGCTTGGTAATAGTTTCTGATTCTTTCTATGATATGTCGCAGAATCATGGAACAATCAGAATCCTGTCCGGTGATTTGTTTCAGAGATATGGGATTGGGAGCATCACTGAAGAATGTCATTTGATTGATGTTTAGTCCTATTCCTGAGATACTTCGGTCTATATACATTCCGGTCAGGTCATTCTCTATCAATATGCCGCATATTTTTTGGTCTTTCCAATAAATATCGTTTGGCCATTTGATAGAAATATGATTGATCCACTGGTCCAGCTCTTCTTTGATAGAAAGGGAAACAATCTGAGACAGGATAAATTGCCGGCGTGCTTCCAGAAAAGTGGGATAAAGTATCAGGCTGAAAAGCAGATTCTTTCCTCTTTCCGCTTCCCAACTATTTCCACGTTGCCCTTTTCCGGCGGTCTGAAAATCTGTTTGTACGACAGTAAATTCGGCTACAGCTTCTTTTTCACTCAAATTACTTAAGTAGTTGTTGGTGGAATCTGTTTCCGGAATATGTATTAATGGAAAGGAGTCAGGGTAATTCATCATATTCTTGTTTAAGTTTGCGGGTAAATTTCTTAATAACTTCTTCGTATGAATGGTCTATGAGTGACAGAATCAGTTTGTCGTCAATGTCGCCTCGTAATGACACTTGATTCCAGTATTTCTTATTGAAGTGATAGGCTCCTTCTATACCCTCATAACGGTCGCGTAATTCGATGGCATACTCAGGATCACATTTCAGTGTAATTAAGTCCGGATGTTCCAACCAAATACAGGCGGTCATTTTGTCCATTACTTTAAATACAAGGATATCCTCTCCGAAAGGGAAACCTTCCGTTGTTCCTTTCTTTCTGATGCAGTAATTGCGTATCGTTTCTATGTCCATATATAATAAGGTGTAAAATTACCATATTGGAGGATAAAAGGCTTCTTCAATGTGCTCTATAGTAAAAGGAGCCTTTTCTCCCACTAAGGTAATGATATCAAAACGTACAGGTAAATCTACTGAGAATTTGCGCAAATAGGCATCGGTTGAAGCTACAATTCTGCGAATCTTTTTGTCCGTTACTGCATCTTCCGGGTTACCGAACCACGTATTCTTACGAGTTTTTACCTCTATAATAATCAGTTCATTCCGATATTCGGCAACAATATCCAGTTCTTTCTTTCCACAATGCCAGTTCCGGTGGCGAATGGTATATCCTTTACTTACAAGATACGTGGCGGCCACTTCCTCACCTTCTTTGCCAAATTCGTTGTGTTCTGCCATTCTGTTTCTTTTTGCACAAAAATACTCTTTTTTATGCTTTGTATTTACAGAAGTAAAGCTAATTTTGCAGAGAATATGGCAAACAACGTAAAAAAGAGAGTAAAAGTACCGGCTTCGACTCCCAAACGCCAACAGCGCATGGTGTGTCTGATGAGTGAAGAGGAGGTGCGGATAGTGGATTGTTATCTTAAAAAATATAAGATAACCAATAAGGCGCGTTGGTTACGCGAAACGGTATTGACCTTTATCCATCAGAAGATGGAAGAGGATTATCCTACGTTGTTTAATGAACATGACATGAGAAGATAAGATGGCGGATGATACCTATTATATGAAACAAGCCTTGATGGAAGCCGAGAAAGCGGCTGAACAAGGAGAAGTTCCGGTGGGAGCGGTGGTGGTTTGTCGTGACCGCATCATTGGTCGTGGGCATAATCTGACAGAAACATTGAATGATGTTACGGCTCATGCCGAAATGCAGGCTGTCACTGCTGCGGCTAATACGTTGGGTGGAAAATACCTGAATGAATGTACTCTGTATGTCACGGTGGAACCGTGTGTGATGTGTGCCGGCGCTATAGCTTGGGCACAGACGGGAAAACTTGTATTCGGTGCTGAAGATCCAAAGAGGGGATATCAAAGATACGCTCCCGATGCCTTGCATCCAAAGACGATAGTGGTGAAAGGAATACTTGCTGACGAGTGTGCCCGATTGATGAAAGATTTCTTTAGGAAAAAACGATAATTCTTATTTCACCTCCTCATAATCTACATACTCTCCCTCATCGTCATCAAAGATTTTCTTTCTGTCTCCCGATGAATGAGAAGGTCTGTTTGAAGAAGACGAAGAGGTTTCTGCAAAGTTCTCATTCTCGTCATTCGTTTGATTCTGAGTATGTGTATTTTGTTTTTGGTGGGTAGAAGTATTACGCTGATAATTGAACGTACACTTGCCTATTCCGAACAAACGCAGAATGCTGCCCAATATGGCGAAGCCGATAAAAACAATCAGCAGAAAAAGAACAAGTAGAAAGCCTAAAAATCCAAACATAGTAATTTCTTTTTTTATATATTCCGTACAACAAGCGTGCCACGTTTATTGTTTACGCTCTTTTTTTAGTTAAAAGAGATAGAATGATATACCAAAGGATGATGGCTGCAAAACTGCTGATTTTTAAAAGAACCAACAAGGGAACACATACAATGAGGAAAATATAGCTGACTTTGTTTTGTTTCCAAGCAAGGCTCTTGAATTTTAATGAGAACATCGGAATCTCCGCTACCAGTAATAGTGACATGATTACTACCAATATGAAAAGATATACCGCATTAAAAGAATCAGAAACCAGGAAAGAATGTGCCCCTACAGTTAATGAACCCCAAAATAAAGCATTGGCAGGAGTGGGCATACCGATAAAACTGCTACTCTGGCGCGGGTCAATATTGAATTTACCCAAGCGCAAAGCTGAGAATACAGATATAAGGAATGCAGTGTAGGGCATATAGTCGGCAACAGGCAGTAGAAAATCAGGATAGTGCACCTCTTTAAATAGAGAAAAGACAATGGCGGAAGGAGCGAATCCAAAAGTAATATCATCGGCCAGCGAGTCCAGCTCTTTTCCTAAAGGACCTGAAACTTTGAATAAACGTGCCAGCATTCCGTCAAAGAAGTCAAATATCGCACCTAATATAATAAAGGAGATGGCCAAGGTATAGTTTCCATTAAATGCCATGACACTGGCAATGCAGCCGGAGAATAAGTTACAACAGGTTACTGTGTTGGGAATGTGGCGTGTGATACTATTTGCCATTAGTGATTTTTTATTTTAGTTTAGCAATGACGGTTTCGTTACCTACGGTTGCTTGTCCCATTTTGACACATACTTCAGTGCCCAGCGGCAGGTAAACGTCTACGCGTGAACCGAATTTAATGAATCCCATGTGTTCATCAATGTAACAATCTTCACCAACTTCAGCGTAGGTCACAATTCGACGGGCAACTGCTCCTGCTATTTGGCGTGCCATGACTGTATGTCCTTCGGGAGTTTCAATAACGACCATGGAACGTTCATTTTCCGTACTGGCTTTGGGTAACCATGCTTTCATGAATTTACCGTTATGGTGGTCTACGTGTTTCACCACTCCGTCTACAGGATACCAGTTGGCATGTACATTAACAATGCTCATGAAAATAGAAATCATTAACCGGCGGTCATGAAAATATTCATGCTCGTCCACTTCTTCTATGACTACTATCCTCCCGTCTGCCGGGGCGACCACAATCTTTTCTGTATCGTGCTCGAATAAACGGATAGGGCAACGGAAAAAGTTAACCATCAATAGGTAAACAACGATACTTGCGGCGGCAAATATATAAAATGGAATTTTACACTCAATTCCCCAGAATAACAGGGCATTGATGCCAATCAACAGAATGGCACTCACGATTAAGATGCTTGTTCCTTCTCTATGTAGTCTTATTTTCTTTAATTTCTTCAGTCGGTTCATGATTGTATAAAACCAATTATCGTGCAAAAATAAACTTATTTTGAAAACCCTGCAAATAAAAGTTGTTAGAAATGCCTATTTCGACATCATTTTAGATAAAAAAAGCGAATGTTGATAACTTCTTCTTTATCTTTTTGCTGGTCTTATGAAAGCAGAGTATCTTTAGACAATTTTTTAGGAGAACAAATATTATGCAGGATTTTGTCCATTTACATGTCCATACCCAGTATTCTATCCTTGATGGACAGGCGTCTATTTCGCGTCTGGTAGACAAGGCTATGGCTGATGGTATGAAAGGTATAGCCGTTACAGACCACGGTGATATGTTCGGTATCAAAGAATTCTTCAATTATGTGAATAAGAAGAATGGCGGAACTAACGGTGAAATAAAGGATTTAAAGAAAAAAATAGTTGCGCTGGAAAAAGGGGGAGTGGAATGTGAGAATCCCGAAGCGGAACTGGCAGCTTGCAGGGAGAAGCTGGCGGCAGCGAAAAAGAAGCTGTTCAAACCTATTTTCGGTTGTGAGATGTACGTGGCCCGCCGCCGCTTATTTAATAAGGAAGGAAAACCCGATCAGAGCGGTTATCACTTGGTGGTGCTTGCCAAAAACGAGAAAGGATATCATAACCTGATAAAATTGGTCTCGAAGGCATGGACGGAAGGATTCTATATGCGTCCGCGTACTGACCGGGTGGAGTTGGAAAAGTACCATGAAGGTCTTATTGTCTGCACAGCCTGTATCGCCGGCGAAGTGCCTAAAAATGTGATAGCCGGAAAATATGAAGAAGCGGAAGAGGCTATCCAATGGTACAAACGTGTATTTGGGGATGACTTCTATTTGGAATTGCAGCGCCATAAGGCAACGGTACCCCGTGCCAACCATGAAGCTTATAAATTGCAGCAGATTGCCAATGAAAAGCTGATTGAATACTCCAAAAAATTCAATGTAAAACTGGTATGTACGAATGACGTTCACTTTGTGGACGAAGAAA
Organism: Bacteroidaceae bacterium; assembly: GCA_963651205.1. GTDB lineage: Bacteria > Bacteroidota > Bacteroidia > Bacteroidales > Bacteroidaceae > Phocaeicola. Next base: position 33,153 of record CAVJPC010000185.1, on the reverse strand, counting down.
ATGCCGAGGCGCACGACCGATTGATCTGTCTGAGTACGGGAAAAGACTTGGATGATCCTAACCGTATGCTCTACTCAAAACAAGAATGGATGAAGACACGTGCCGAGATGAATGAAATCTTTGCTGATGTGCCTGAAGCACTGTCGAACACAGTGGATATTTGCGACCAAGTGGAGTTTTATAGTATTGACCATGCACCGATTATGCCTACTTTTGCTATTCCCGAGGATTTTGGAACAGAAGAAGGATACCGGAAGAAATATACTGAAAAAGACCTGTTTGATGAGTTTACTCAGGATGAAAACGGCAACGTAGTGATGAGCGAGGATGCCGCTAAAGCCAAAATAGAGAAACTGGGTGGTTATGAAAAACTCTATCGTATCAAACTGGAAGCCGACTATTTGAAGAAATTGGCTTTGGAAGGTGCACACAAGCGTTATGGTGAAGTGTTGAGCGAGGAAGTGCAGGAACGAATCAAATTCGAGTTGCATATCATGAAAACCATGGGTTTTCCGGGTTACTTTCTAATTGTACAGGACTTTATCCGTGCTGCCCGTGAAGAACTGGATGTATCTGTAGGCCCGGGACGTGGTTCGGCGGCAGGTTCTGCTGTGGCATATTGTTTAGGTATCACCAAGATTGACCCCATTGCTTACGACTTGCTGTTCGAGCGTTTCTTGAATCCGGACCGTATCTCTTTGCCTGATATTGATGTGGACTTCGATGATGATGGTCGTGGGCGAGTCTTGAATTGGGTAACGGAAAAATATGGTCAGGAAAAGGTAGCTCACATCATTACTTATGGAACGATGGCAACCAAACTGGCTATCAAGGATGTGGCCCGTGTACAGAAATTACCTCTGTCAGAATCGGATCGTCTGTGTAAACTGGTTCCGGACAAGATTCCCGATAAGAAAATGAACCTGCCTAACGCAATAGCCTATGTTCCTGAATTACAGGCTGCGGAGGTTTCGCCTGATCCCATTTTGCGTGATACGATAAAGTATGCAAAGATGTTGGAGGGAAATGTCCGTAATACGGGTGTGCATGCGTGCGGTACTATTATATGTAGGGATGATATAACGGACTGGGTCCCCGTAAGTACGGCAGATGATAAGGAAACCGGCGAAAAAATGCTGGTGACCCAGTATGAAGGTTCGGTCATTGAAGATACCGGATTGATCAAGATGGACTTTTTGGGTCTGAAAACCCTTTCTATCATCAAAGAAGCTATTGAGAATATCAAGCATAGTAAAGGAATAGTTTTGGATATTGATGAAGTCGATATCTCGGATCCTCTTACTTATACTCTATATAGTGATGGACGAACTATTGGTACGTTTCAGTTCGAGTCTGCTGGTATGCAGAAATACTTGAGGGAACTGGAGCCTAGTACGTTCGAGGACCTGATTGCCATGAATGCCCTTTATCGCCCCGGACCTATGGATTACATTCCAGACTTTATCGACCGTAAGCATGGCCGTAAGCCTATTGAGTACGATATTCCTATTATGGAAAAATACCTGAAAGATACCTATGGTATCACGGTATATCAGGAACAGGTCATGCTTCTGTCCCGTTTGTTGGCGGATTTTACCCGTGGTGAGTCTGATGCTCTACGTAAAGCGATGGGTAAGAAGTTGAGAGACAAACTGGATCATATGAAGCCTAAGTTTATTGAAGGTGGTCGCAAGAATGGGCATGATCCTAAAGTACTCGAAAAAATTTGGGCGGACTGGGAGAAGTTTGCGTCTTATGCATTCAACAAATCTCACGCTACCTGTTATTCATGGGTAGCCTATCAGACTGCTTTCCTGAAAGCAAATTATCCGGCAGAATATATGGCGGCTACCATGAGCCGAAACATTTCGAACATCACGGAAATCACCAAGCTGATGGATGAAAGCAAGGCAACAGGTATTATGACGAAGGGACCGGATGTAAATGAAAGTTACTTGAAGTTCTCAGTAAACCGTAAGGGGGATATCCGTTTTGGCTTGGGGGCCATTAAGGGAGTGGGAGAAAGTGCCGTGCAGTCTATTCTTGAAGAACGTGAGAAAAATGGAGAATATAAAGACATTTTCGATTTTGTACAACGTGTAAACCTTTCGGCATGTAACCGTAAGAACATCGAAAATCTTGCTTTGGCAGGTGCTTTTGACAGCTTCACCGGCATCAAGCGTGAGGACTTCTTTGTAAAGAATGCCAAGGATGAAACTTTTACCGAAGTACTGGTGCGTTATGGTAATAAATATCAGATGGATAAAGCCGCAGCTGTAAATTCTTTATTCGGAGGTGAAAATCAAGTAGATATTGCTACGCCGGAAATCATTCCGTCTCCTGCATGGGGGGACTTGGAGCGGCTGAATAAAGAACGCGATCTGGTAGGTATCTATCTTTCGGCTCATCCGTTGGATGAATATGCTGTGATATTGGAAAATGTATGTACTGCCCATATGGTTGAACTTGCTGATTTAACTCCTTTGCAAAATAGGGAGTTGACCATGGGAGGCATTGTAACAGCAGTACGTGAAGGATATACCAAAACTGGAAAACCTTATGGTATTGCTAAAATGGAAGACTATTCGGGTTCAGCAGAATTTGCTTTCTTTGGTAATGAATGGGTGGAGAAAAAGAACTTTTTCATGACTGGTATGTTTTTGTTCTTAAGAGGTAAATGCCAGCCTAAACAATGGCGGCAGGAAGAATGGGAAGTCAAAATAAGTACCATTGAACTGTTGCCGGAAGTAAAGGAAAAGATTATTGAGAAGATAACCGTTTCGGCTCCTTTGTCGGCATTGGATGAAGAACTGATAACAGAATTCTCTGCGTTAATCCGGGCCAATCCAGGTAATGCGGAGCTTTATTTCCATGTGATGGACGAGGATGGACAAATGTACGTCAATCTGATGTCACGAACCATGAAGATATCCGTTCAAAAAGAGATCATGACTTATTTAAAGAGCCAACCACAGCTCTCTTATAAAATTAATTAGTATATTTGCGCTAACATTTTAAACAATAAGTATAATATAATAATTATGGCACTAGAAATTAAAGATAGCAATTTTGAAGAATTGCTGGCATCAGGCAAACCTGTAGTAGTGGACTTTTGGGCAACATGGTGTGGCCCTTGCAAAAAAATTGCTCCGGATGTTGAAGCTTTGGCTGAACAATATAAGGATCAGGTAATTGTTGGAAAGTGCGACGTGGATGATAACGACGAACTGACCGGTAAATTTGGTGTACGTAACATTCCTACTGTTCTTTTCATCAAAGATGGTGAAGTAAAAGACAAATCTGTAGGTGCAGTAACCAAAGCTCAGTTGGAAGAAAAAATAAAAGCTTTACTGTAATAAAAACAATATTCACCCCTTTAATATGTACGACTATGGGAATGGAAGACGATTTCTTATTGGAAGATGAGGACGATGGAAAAACAATAGAGTTTATAAAAAATTATCTGCCTCAGGATCTGAAAGATAAATTCACGGAGGATGATCTGTATTATATCCTTGACGTGATTGTAGATTATTATACTTCCAGCGGATGCCTCGATGCACAGCCGGATGAAGAAGGATACATCAACATTGATCAGGATGAAATTGTGAACTACGTAGTCAAGGAAGCGAAGAAAGACGGCATGGGTCCTTATGACCCCGAAGATGTGTTCTTTGTGGTTCAAGGGGAAATGGAATACGGAAATTCATTGGGACAGGTAGATTAAAGAACTGTCTTTAGTAAGATAAAATGCGCATCTCTATTGTAGAGAGTGCGCATTTTTTTATTCATGAAAATAAGCTGTGTCGCTATTAAATCGCTTATTCCTTTTGTAAAAGAAAATAATAGAATATCTTTGTAAAAACACTCATGCTCATTTTAACTATAAAAAAATTATTTCATGACTAAAAAGAAAAACTCTCCATCCTTGAATAATATGTTCGAGGATATAATGTCCCTATTGACCCCGGAGGAACAGCAAATGGCAATAGAATTACTTAATAACGGACCATACGGAATAAATGAAGAACTGTCTCATATTTATTATCATCACCAATGTCCTGATTATAGCTTGATTGCGCAACCTATTGCACCATACTTGATGTGCTTGTGGACTATGGAGGATGTAAGTGACTTGTCACCGGTTGAATTATATGCATCTTGTAGTGAGATTCCGCAAGAGACTTTGGAACGCGATCTTCGCAATTTTATTTTCAATATTTTGGTAGCATACAGGAAAATGCCCGAAAAATGTTATTCATACAGAATGTGGTATGCCTTGGGAATGATGGAGCATTTTCATATGGAACGCTGTCTGGATATTGTGCTGGAAGTATTGCGACAAGATCTGGACTTTTATGATTTTTATTTCGGGTATTTGTATGAAAACATGTTATCTGCCATAATTTATCAGTTGGGGAGAAATCACTTGGATGTTTTGATGGACTTTATGAAAGAACCGGGATTGCTTCCTATGGCGAAATATAGAGTAGTCGAGGCCGTTGCTCATATTGTAATTGCCCATCCTGCCCGAAGAATAGAGGTGATGGGATGGTTTTGTAAATTGTTGAATGATTATTTTGATTTACTGAAAGATCAGGAAAATGATATTTGCTCCACTTTGTTGCTTGACCATATTACAGCTTGTATGATGGATATTCGGGGAGTGGAAACTTTGCCAATACTGGAAAAGATTTACCGGACTTACCATATAGAACCTTATGGCATTCCCAATGTTAGTGTATTAAAAAAGAAGATGCCCTACACGGAAATGCATGGATTGGAAATGGAAAGAGTGGAAGATTATTTGGATGAAGTTTTTGAAGCTGCCAATGATGAAGAAGATGAGGAGGATTTTTATGAAGATCCGCTTTATATGGAAGATCAACCTGCAAAGAAACTGAAGATAAAGATTGAATTGAAAGATTCTGAGCCATTAGTTTGGCGCACATTGGAAGTTCCTTCAAATATTTGTCTGGAAAGATTTGCTGAGGTAGTTGAGGTGGCAATGGGATGGGATGGCTATCATTTGCATCAGTTTATCAAAGGGAATACTTATTATCTTTCTCCCGAAGACGGTGTAGAAGATTTCTGCCTTGATGGATTGAATAAGCAGGAAGATTCCAGTTCCATTTCTTTGGGTGAACTGTTGAGACGTAAAGGGTCCAAAATGGAGTACGAATATGATTTTGGCGATGGTTGGATGCATGCAATTACTGTGGAATCCCGTCAAGATTATAAAAAAGGAGAAATTCCTGCTATTGTGTTGTTGGATGGTAAGAATGCCTGTCCACCTGAAGATTGTGGTGGAATATGGGGATATAAGGACATTCTGAAAGCTTTGGAAAAGCCTCGTTCCAAGGCAGCGCGTGAATATAAAGAATTATTGGGTTATGATTTTGATCCTGCCTATTTCGATTTTGAAGAAACAAGGAATTTGTTAGCTGAAATTGTAGACTGATTCGGGGAATCTGTAATCCGTAAGATTTGTTTTGTATTATTTAGCTAGTGGGGGCGACGTTCGGTCGCCCGAATACGTCCCCCCCCTACAGTTTGAGTATTTTTTAATACTTTTCTTCCTGCTTATAATCGTTTCAAATCTTCTTCCGCAGCACTTTTTCCTTTGTATTTGCTCTTCGAAGTATTGAACTTATAACGCACGGTAAGACGAACTTCTCTACTGTCAGAGACATTGCTTACATCCATATTCATCTGTTTGTTATAAATACGGTTACCGTCTTTGCGGCCATGGGTCAGGTCTATTCCTTGCAAATTGAAAGATAGACGATCATTTAGGATTGATTTCGTCACCGAGGCATTCATCATGAATACATTCTGATAAATATAGATATTCTGATAGTCTCCTTTGCTTTGGAATGTCATGTCAAGACTTAGTGTCCACTCATGGGGAAGCTTGATACCGTTATTGAAGGTGCTGATAAATAATGGTCTGTTCATTGAAAGCATAGTCTCATGGTGTTCTACTTTTGCCCATTGTTTTTGTATACCTACGGTTAGTTGCGGATGCCAACAACCCATAGTGGGAGCAGCTGTAATAAAAGCCGATAAATTATCAATTCGGTCAAAGTTGCGATGGGTAATGATGGTGATAGCCGGATTCTTTTCATATTGGTCTGTCATGTAGAGTATAGCATCTTTTTCACGCTGATAGCTTATCATAAATTGCAGCCATCTGTAGCTACCGGAAACGGTGAGGTCATGAATCGTTTCAGGCTTCAATGACGGATTTCCACTCATGTAGGTGAAACGATTCAGATAACTCATGTTACTGGATAGTTGGTGATAATATGGTCTCTTAGTCTTGGCTGTGTAACTTAGCTGGGTCCGGAACTTGCCGATTTGCGTTGCTAGGGATACATTAGGGAAGAAATTGTCATATGAATGCTCAGAAGAAACATGTTCATAACGCAGCCCCATGTTCAGGTAGGCTATTTTGATAAAGCGGTTGTATTCTGCAAAGACTCCGGTACGGTCTTCTTTAGTGTAACTGTCGGTCGTTGGCAGAATTTCCTGGGGATTGATAAATACATCGTTCCGACGGGTACTGGTGTATTCGGAGCCGAAGGAAAGAGTGCCGCCGCCCACCGGATGACTAAGAATTAGTTTCCCGGCATATAATTTGTTATTGACATGATTGGTTGAGTTCACTGTTCGGTTGTTTAGCTCTTCACTTTTTTCCGCTATTTCATTTATTGTATGTAATTTGCTCCACAAGGCATCAACATTGAAATCAACAGATAGTTTTCCAAATATTGCTGAATAGTAAGTACTTATCTGATGAGCTGGCTCCTTTTCTGTGCTACTATAACTGCTGCTAAATAATTTGTCGTAGTAATTACCATTAGCAAGAATCTCACTTTCTGCCCGATACCATTCTTCATTCTTGGGAGAGGTAGCCAAAGAGTAACGGATTCCCAATGACTGATTATCCTGAAGTTGATAGTTTATTCCTATTTCTCCTTTGTAATTATTCTCTTGTGTGTTTTGCCTCATTATATTCTTTTGTTGCCAAAGAGTATCAACGAATACATTCTGAAACACACGACGGGTAAGAAGGTATTCATTATGTACGTATTGAAAAGTACCGAATATATCCAAGTTATTGTGCCGGTAGTTCAGATTCAACTGTTCGTTCAGTCTGGAGTTTTCCGCTTGTCCCCACATAGAACGGACATCTACGCCAATACCTTCTCCTTCCCGTTTGATGGTTCGGATACGGATGACGGATTTTACATCTGCACCATAGCGGGCGCCCGGATTGGTAATAATCTCTACTTGCCGAATTTCGGCAGAGTTAAGTCGGTCCAGTTCCGAAGCATCGCGTACTTCTCTGCCATTGATGTAGATAGCTGGTGTTCCTTTGCCGAAAATAGTGAATTCACCATCTTTCTCTTGTATGCCGGGAATATGTTTCAGTACATCATTTCCTGTTCCTGCTTTGCTCAATACACTATTCTCTATGTGTGTAATGAGGCTTCCGTCTTTTATTTGATAGTCTGGGCGTTTGGCGGTGATAACAGTTTCGCCCAGCATCACTGCATCGCCTGGAAGACTAATGTTGACTACCTCTCCTGTCTGCACATTCTGACAGATGCTCTGATATCCTACGGATGATACCTTTATAATATAGTTGTGTTGTGTGGTGGTGGCTATTTGGAAACTCCCATCTCCATGACTGACGGTACCTTGTACGAAAGCGGAATCGTTCGGGGATAATAGTATGATATTCGCAAATTCCACCGGATGGTTTTGTTCGTCCGTCACTTTTCCTGTAATTGACTGTGCTGATACGATAATTTGAAAGGATAGGAATAATACTAAACAAATAATGGTTCTCTTTACTGCATTTTTTTTCATGTCTCTATTCATTTTCTTGATTTGTTTTTCAGCAAAGGTAGAGCACGAAAAGAGAGTTGTCAAATAATAGGGATATATGACAAAGTTTAGTGATAAAACACGCATTTGTGCATTCTATCACAGGTTATAGGGATAAATAACAAAGTGAAATCGTTATTTTAGGATATCTTTCAAGTCTTTCAGTTCTTTCAGATAGGTGCGCGAAACAGGAATTTCTTGTATCCCATTACCTAAACTCAAACGATATCCTTGTGCGTTTCCACTAATGTTTCGGATATGATTTATATTAACGATATAGGCGCGATGACAACGAACGAAGTAGTTGAAATCCAGCATGATCTCTTCCATCTGTTTGATAGTGGAACGGAGAAGCTTATGTTTTTCTTTCGCTTCCTCCTTATAACAGATATCAACGTAGTTGCCAGATGCTTCCATATAAAGAATGTTCTCGGGCACCAGACTGATAGAGTCTTTTGTATCACCGGCAAGCGTAATTGTTTCAGTGGCTGCTTCTTCCTGGCGGGTTCGTTCGGAAAGTAGTTTGTTCAATTTTTGGGCTTCCAGCAGATTACGCTTTAAAGCATTGTTCTCTACGATGAAAAGGCCGAAAATAAGTGGGATGACACCAATGGTAAAAGCAGCAAGCATATCAATAAACAAAATGATATAGAAGCCATGCGAACCAAAATCAGTCCGGAAATCTGCCTTTATCAAGAAATAACGGTCATAAATAAAGGTGCAGATTCCTATAAACAGAAGGAACAGGAAGCAGTGGAGGATGTTTTTACCTATTGTCCATTGATCAGGATCATAGAAACGCTTGAATATTTTAGGGGCAACCACAAAACCTAGAACGGAGGCGATAAATGAAAGACTGATGAATACCAATAATACTCCGAATTGGATAAGGCTGTTCAGTTTATAGTGGAAAGGTTCAAAGATAGCTAGAATCAGTCCGATAACGGTTGAATTCAAGATGGCTAATGTCCATGGCTTATCGACGGCATAGGTAGGTCGGTTCAGATATTCACGTAATTTGTTCATGATGTTTATACGATGCCTTGTATATTCAGGAAGAAATAAATTCCTGTAGCTATCATTAATAATCCTAATACGGTATAGAAAAGTCGTGCACGCTGGCGTCCTACATTATTTACAATGAACTGTGTGTTATGTGCGGTAAAGAACCAGTCCCAATTGAATAAGGCTGCCAGGATGGACAATAGTCCTACCAATACGAATATGGCTTGGATAAGATAATGCATTCCCATGAGTTGATGAATTTAGCTGTAGGAGGAGATGGAATCTGCCCGAAAACAGTTTGCTTTATGTATACGGGCGGAATTAGTCCGCCCCTACTATGAATATTTTTCTTTTATTCGGCTTCGAAGCGCATGACGCGGCTTCCGTCTTCAGATTCTTCTATCTCGACTTTCACAGCGTTGCCCGGCAAGAGTTCTTCTACCAGTTCCGGCCATTCGATAAAGCAGAGAGCACCGCTATAGAAATAATCCTCATATCCCATATCATATACTTCATCCAGTTTCTTGATGCGGTAGAAGTCAAAATGGTAGATCAGTTCGCCCGTTTCGTCTGAGCGATATTCGTTGACAATAGCAAAAGTAGGTGAGTTAATAACGTCGGTTACCCCCAGTTCTTCACATACGGCTTTGATAAATGTAGTTTTACCGGCCCCCATCTTTCCGTAGAAAGCAAAAACGGTGTTGTCACCCATGGCTGCGATGAACTGTTTGGCAGCTTCGTGGATAGAGTCTAAAGAATTGATTTTAATTTCCATATCCATTGGTTTGTTTGAGTTTCTTTTGTCTGCAAAGGTACATGCTTTTCCCCATTTTGCAAAGAGTATAGATCAGGATTGAGAAAAAGATTATAGCTGCTCCCGAAGGAACCTGTAATTTATAAGAAATGAATAGTCCGCCCAGACAACCTGTATACCCTACGATGATGGACCACCAGATGATTCGCTTGAAACTGTGGGTAAACAGATTGGCGGTCATTTGTGGCAAGGTTAGTAGGGATATGGCAAGTACAATGCCTACCATGCGGAGGCATGATACGATGGTCAGCGCGATGAACATCATCAGGATATATTCGAACAGGGCTACCGGTATACGCTGTGAACGGGCAAACTCACGGTCGAAGGCAATGCAGATGATAGGGTTCAGGAACAAGGTGAAGAACAGTATCAGCAGTATGGAAAGAATGGCGAGCAGCAGAATGTCTGTCGGTGTGATGGTCAAAATGTTACCGAATAGAAAAGCTGACAAGTCGGGAGTAAATCCGGGAGCCAAGAAGCTGAAAATAATACCTACTGCCATACCGAAAGTCCAGAATACGGCAATGGCAGAGTCCTCACGCATATCTTTCCGTTTGCTCAACCATTCCACTCCGAAGGCAGAGAGTACAGAGAATGCAGCAGCAGATAATAAGGGAGATATACCTGCATAGAGTCCTAGTCCGATTCCTCCGAAAGAAGCATGTGTGATTCCTCCGCTGATAAATACCAAGCGGCGTGTCACAATGTATGTGCCGATAATGCCGCAAGCAATGCTGGCAAACAAACTTCCTAACAAAGCATGTTGGAAAAAGGTATAATGCAAAAGTTCTAATATATCCATGTTGTTAGTTCTATTAACTTTTTCTGCTGGAATGAATCCTGATTTTTTTCACGAATATTTGTGATTTGATGTTCTATGTCACTCTGGTGATGGGTTATTTGAATCTTCGTTCACCTACAATCAGGAAAAGTTCATCTTTCAGTTCGTCAGGAAGTTCAATCCCGCGTAGTTGCAGACTACGGCTCCATCCGGCTACCTCATCTTCCCGACATGTATACATGATTTCCCTAAATTCGTCCACTTCGTCTTCCTGATAACTGTCCGACGGACGTCCGCGAAAACGGTCCAGTTCCTCATCGTCATAATATTCTATTTTTTTGCTAACAGCAGCCAGCAGACTTTCTTTTTCACAGACTTCATGCTGTCCGCAGCATTCTACATCTGCTTCCACTATTTCGGGGGGGGCTTCCAGTTCTCCGTTTTCTATCTTTTTCTGTATCCGGCGATTGTGTAAAAACCCTACTGTCATGGCGACAACCGCCAGTATAAATAAACCAATTATAAGTATGAGCATAACTTTATACCTCCTCTATTCTAAATCCGGCTTTTTTTAAATCTTCCCAATAATGAGGATAAGACTTCGAAACCACATGCGGATTGTTTATTCGGATTTCAGGCATCACCAAACAAGCAGGAGCAAATGCCATGGCCATGCGGTGGTCCTCGTAGGTGTCGATGGCAGTGTCGGCGGCCATTTTGCACCGTTCGCCTTCCCATGACAGAATACACCCAGCTGTTTCATGAAGTATATATCCTAATTTCCCCATTTCCTTTATCAAGGCTGCCATACGGTCTGTTTCTTTAATTTTCAGACTCTGCAACCCTGAGAAACGGAAAGGAATATTCATTAACGCACAAGTCACGACAAATGTTTGTGCCAAATCCGGCTGGTTGATAAAATCATAGTCCAAACGCTTCACTATATTACAGGTCTTTTTCAAAGTCACCGTTTGGTTTCTATAAATAGTTTCTATGCCTAGTAACTGGAAAATATCAGCTACTTTACTGTCTCCTTGATAACTGGTTTCGAACAAGCCCGGTAAAGTAATTTCCGCTTCGTTGGAAAGGGCAGCTACCTGATACCAATAGGAAGCAGCGCTCCAGTCACTTTCCACGTAGAAAGGTATGGATTGGTAAGGTTGTGGCTCCACCTTTAGCTGATGTTCATTAAGCCATCCGGCCTTGGTACCGAAATCATTCATCAGTTGTAAAGTCAGATTAATATAAGGGCGTGATATGATTTCGCCTGTCAGCGTAATAGTCAGCCCGTTATTCAATATGGGGGCTATCATCAATAAAGCCGAAATATACTGGGAACTGACATTGCCCGGCAGACTGATGGCATCTTTCTTTAATTCATGTCCGGTAATACGCAGCGGAGGATACCCGTCATTGACTACATATTCGATTTCTGCTCCCAAACTGCGCAAGGCATTGACCAACACTTGGATAGGACGTTGTTGCATGCGCTGGGTGCCGGTGATGATCTTTGTTCCCGGAATGACAGACAGATAAGCGGTGAGAAAGCGCATGGCTGTTCCGGCTGCCATAATGTCGATTGTTTCTTTACTGTCGTTCAGTGCATGGATCATTACTTGGGTATCATCGCAGTCGGACAGATTTTCGGGATGGAAGGTTCCGCATCCCAGTGCATTGATAATAAGTGCACGGTTACTGATACTCTTGGAAGAGGGTAATTGGATAGTTGTATGTATTTGGGCGGGTGCCGTTATTTTTATTTGCATCATACCTTATATATAATAATGTGTATTGGTCTGCAAAGGTAGAAATATTATCTTAATACTTGATAGGTTGATGCTTAAAAAGAGAAAGAAAGGAAGGTATAAAAAATGCCGGGAACGTAGAAATATAGTGGTTTTCGTTCCCGGCACAGACATATAGTGAAAGTTAAGCTATGGTGATGCTTGAGTCCAGATAAACGTCCTGAATGGCATTTAACAATTCAATTCCGTCATTCATTGGTTTTTGAAAGGCTTTACGACCACTGATGAGGCCCATACCTCCGGCACGTTTGTTGACAACAGCCGTGATAACCGCATCTTTCAGGTCGGAACTGCCATGTGATTCTCCCCCGGAGTTGATCAGTCCTACACGTCCCATGTATCCGTTAGCTACCTGATAGCGGCAGAGATCGATGGGATGCTCAGAAGTTAGTTCTGTGTAAACCTTGTCACTGGTCTTGCCAAATTTGATGGCAGTGAAACCGCCATTATTAACCGGGAGTTTCTGTTTTACGATATCTGCTTTGATGGTAACTCCCAGATGATTGGCTTGTCCGGTCAAATCTGCTGCTGCATGATAATCTATGCCGTCTTTCTTGAAAGCGTTGTTACGTAGGTAACACCAAAGAATGGTAGCCATACCCAGTTCATGAGCATATTCAAAAGCTTCAGCTATTTCGACCAACTGTTGGCGGCTCTGTTCGGAACCGAAATAGATGGTGGCACCTACTGCTACGGCTCCCATATCCCAGGCTTCTTTTACCGTGCCGAACATGACTTGGTCATAAGAGTTAGGATAAGTCAATAATTCATTATGGTTCAGTTTGACGATGAAAGGAATTTTGTGGGCATATTTACGTGCCACAGCTCCTAGTACTCCAAAGGTGGAGGCAACCCCGTTACAACCTCCTTCGATAGCTAGTTTTACAATATTTTCCGGGTCAAAGTAAAGAGGATTCGGGGCAAAGGATGCTCCGGCTGTATGCTCGATACCCTGATCTACTGGAAGAATGGATATATATCCGGTATTTGCCAGTCGTCCGTGTCCCAACAGGATTTGCAGACTACTCAGTGTGCGGATGTTCCGGTCTGATGCTATCCAAATATCATCTATGGTATCAGGGGAGGGGACGTGAATCAGTGATTTATCTATGGTCTTGCAAATGTGACCCAAGTAAAATTCAGCTTGATCTCCTAATAAATTGGTTATTTTGCTCATAATGTTTCTTCTTTAATTGGTTAGTAATTCTTTATCAATAGTGTTACCTGTTTACTATAGGGGCGCATGATTACTCCCGAATACGTTAGTGGAAACACTATCTAATGTGTTATCGGGCGCAATCATGCGCCCTTACGGTGGATGTTCCAGAAAGATCCGGAAGATTATTTTCCACCACCGGATTTAGTCTTTCCCTGATTGGCTACTGCTTCCATTAACTTTTTTATTTCATCAGGATCACCCAAAAAATAATCTTTCTTCAGATTCAGGTCATCATCAAACTCGAACACATAAGGAACTGCTGTGGGCAGGTTGAGGCTGATGATTTCTTCATCTGGTATATGTTTCAGATATTTAATGATCCCTCTCAGACTGTTTCCATGGGCTACCACCAATAACTCGTCTGCTGTTGTCAGATTGGGGAAAATGATGCATTTCCAATAGGGCAATATACGCTCTATGGTTTCTTTCAAGGATTCGGTGCGTGGCAGGTCCTTGTCAGGAACCTCTTTATAACGGGCATCTGCCTTTGGGTTGCGCGGATCATTTTCGGCTAAGGCGTCAGGTGCTATATCAAAACTGCGGCGCCATATCAATACTTGTTCTTCTCCGTATTTGGAAGCAGTTTCGCTTTTGTTCAGTCCTTGCAATGCACCATAATGCTTTTCATTCAGGCGCCAGCTTTTTTCTACAGGTATCCAGTCCAGATCCATTTTATCAAGCACGCAGTTCAGTGTCTTGACTGCACGTTTTAAAAAGGAAGTGTAGGCCTTATCAAAGTGAAACCCTTTTTCTTTCAGGAGTTCACCCGCTTTGTTGGCATCAGCGATGCCTTTTTCAGTCAAATCTACATCTGTCCATCCGGTAAAGCGATTTTCTTTGTTCCAGGTGCTTTCTCCGTGGCGGAGCAATACGATTCTTTTCATTTGTTCTCCTTTCTTTATTACCCGATAATACATTTTCTGATTGTTACAAAATTAGTTGTAACTGACAGACTTATCAATACCTATTAATTATGATTTTAACAACAGAAGGCAAGGATTTGTTCCTCTTTTTATTATTTTTGTGCTCTATAATTAAATGTATAACATGAAAAAGATTAAAAATGGGCTAACGGGATTTATCTTGGGGGATTGGTTGGGAACGCCTTACAAGGGAAAAGGAAAGGGGACATTTAAACCTGTGTGGACAAAATCTTACCTTCGCGGAGACAAATGTTCAGGGAATACCTCGATGTTGCTATGTGCATTAGACAGTCGTTGTAATTTGGAAACTTACCAGCAGAATTTAAAAGATTGGTATTTCAAGAAACAGTTTACGGGAGAAAATATAGAGTTTGATGTTGATCAAGTGACTCAAAAGGCAATCATAAAGAACTTCAGAGGAGTGTCTTCGGATTCTAACAGCGGGAACCGCAGTCTGGTGGGATGTTGTGTACTGGCCTTTTCTTCGTTGCCGAAGGAGGAAATTCTACTTTTTATCAAAGCCACTCACAATAGTCGTTACAGTTTTAAGTATGCTTGGTTCTTCATTGAATTTATTCGTTGTCTGTTGGAATGCGAGGATAAGGAACAAGCATTGCAGCAGGCTGAACAGAAATGTGAGATAGAGATAAACAGACAAAATTTCTGTAATGGAAGTTTTGTGGTAGATACGGTTGAATCTGTCATCAATTGGTTTATGGCAGGAAAGGGGTATAAAGAATGTATATTCCCTGCTATAAATTCGGGTAAGTCGAGCGATACGGTAGGGGCATTGACCGGTTTTCTGGCAGGAATATATTATGAGTTGGAGTTAAAAAATGGCGTGAAGGATTTTGAAACAATAGAACCTTACATAGATTCATTTATCCATTATATTAATCCCACTCTTTAAATTCCAAAGAAAGCTGCTCCCATTGGTTCTTTACTTCCTCTCTTTCCTCTTTAGGATTGGAAACAGATAGTCCGATGAGACGGATGGGATGGCTTTCATAATCAACTTCTTTCAGTAGCTTTTTGGCCAATGGAAGGATTTTGTCCATGGTTGTCAGTTCACTGCCCTGGGTGAGGCTGCGGGTGATTTGATTGAAATCATGGAATTTTATTTTCAGGGTAAGTGTATTGCCGCTGAAATGGGTGCGATTCAGTCTTTCCAGCAGTTCGGTAGCCACATGATAAAGTTCAATGATAGCAGAAGAACGCAGAGATATGTCTTTCTCCAGAGTATGTTCACACCCCACTGATTTTCGTACTCTTACAGACTCTACGGGACGAAGGTCTATGCCTCGTGCAAAATCATAATAAATGCTGCCTGCTTTCCCGAATTGGCGCGTAAGCATTTCCAGACTACAGGCTTGCAGCTGTATGCCATTATGAATTCCTAATGTGTGCATCTTCTTGGCTGTAACGGGCCCTACTCCCCAAAATGACTCAATGGGAAGATGGGCTATAAAGTCTAATGCCTGGTCGGGATGTATGGTGCATAGTCCATCGGGCTTGCGGTAATCCGATGCTACTTTTGCCAAAAACTTGTTATAAGAAACTCCGGCTGAGGCTACCAAATCCAGATTTTCACGGATGCGCTGCTTTATTTCTTTCGCTATATCTGTGGCAAGTGAAATGTTCGCTTTGTTTTCAGTCACGTCCAGAAAAGCTTCGTCTAATGAAAGTGGCTCTATGATATCCGTGTAAGTATGGAATATATCATGTATTTGGCGGGACACCGCTTTATAAACGTCCATTCGTCCCGGAACAAAGATCAGCTCAGGACAAAGTCTTTTGGCTTTCTGTGAGGACATGGCGGAACGTACTCCGTAACGGCGCGCTTCGTAACTGGCTGCAGCTACTACGCCCCGTTCTTCGGCATGGCCCACTGCTAGTGGTTTTCCGCGCAATTCGGGATTATCACGCTGTTCTACTGAGGCGTAGAAAGCGTCCATGTCAATATGTATAATCTTACGTTCGGACATATTTATGAAAATTGTAGAGCAAAGGTATGAAAAAGGTTCATAGTTGGCGAACTCTTTAACGGCTTTATTTGTTATATTTACTTTAATGTTATATCTCTATAACAGATATGGGAAAAGCACGTAAGAACTACTTTATCTACCTGATGATGTTGTTGATATTCGGAGGGTTGATTTATGCCGCAATAACAGGTGGCGAGCGTTTTTTGCATTTATCGCCGGTACAGGCAGCGGTGGCTGGTGAGGATGCTTTTACTATGTTTAAAATCATACTGCTGGATAATCTGACTCATCCCTTTTCTATCTTACTTATTCAGATTATAGTCGTGTTGATTGCGGTTCGTATTTTTGCGTCGATATTCCGTTATATAGGTCAACCGGGTGTTATTGGTGAAATAGTGGCGGGTATTGTTCTGGGGCCTTCCGTGTTGGGAGCCCTTTACCCTGAGTTCTTCAGTTTTCTGTTCCAGCCGGATTCTTTAACTAATTTGGAACTTATCAGTCAGTTAGGTTTGGTGCTGTTTATGTTTGTCATCGGGATGGAGGTCGATTTTGGTGTTTTGAAAAATAAGATAAATGAAACACTGGTTATCAGCCATGCCGGTATCCTGGTACCTTTCTTTTTAGGGATGCTGGCTTCTTATTGGGTATATGAGGAATATGCCTCCCAACAGACTGCTTTTCTTCCCTTTGCCTTATTTATCGGCATATCTATGAGTATCACGGCTTTTCCTGTATTGGCCCGTATTATTCAAGAACGGAATATGACGCGGGAGCCGGTGGGAATCCTTACGATAGCTTCTGCTGCCAATGACGATGTAACGGCATGGTGCCTGTTGGCAGTTGTAATTGCTATTACAAAAGCCGGTACATTAGGAGGAGCTCTATATACAGTGTTGCTTACTTTTGTTTATATAGCGGTGATGTTTGTTGTTGTGCGCCCGTTTTTGAAGAAAATCGGTACACTCTATTCCAATAAGGAAGTGATAAACAAGACCTTTGTCAGTTTTATATTTTTAGTACTGATTGTATCAGCGGCCATTACGGAAGTTTTGGGAATTCACGCTTTGTTCGGCGCTTTTATGGCGGGTGTGGTAATGCCTTCCAATTTTGGATTCCGCAAAGTTATGATGGAAAAGGTGGAAGATATCGCACTGGTCTTTTTCCTGCCGTTGTTTTTTGCTTTTACAGGATTGCGCACGCAGATTGGACTGATAAATACGCCGGAACTGTGGTGTGTATGTCTGTTACTGGTTACTGTGGCGGTTGTCGGAAAGTTTGGCGGGTGTGCTGTAGCTTCTCGATTGGTGGGAGAATCATGGAAAGACAGTTTTACTATAGGTACTTTAATGAATACCCGCGGATTGATGGAACTGGTTGCGTTGAATATCGGTTATGAACTGGGAGTGTTACCACCTTCTATCTTTGTCATTCTTATCATTATGGCTTTGGTCACTACCTTTATGACTACACCTTTATTGAATCTGGTTGAATGGAGCTTCAGGGTAAGAGAACAGAAATCGGTGCTGCAACGAAAACTACTTTTATTCTTTGGGCGTCCGGAAACCGGAGGCAAACTTTTATCGGTTTATAAACTTCTTTTTGGTAATCAACTTTCTCATCATCAAGTGATTGTTGCCCATTATACAATGGGGACCGATGTGAATCCTACCAGTGTGGAACAATTTCTGGAAGAAAGTTTTGTTCCGGTTGAAAAACAGGCGAAGCAATTGAATATCCATATTGAAAAGCGTTATAGGGTTACTGATAACTTGGTATCTGATATGATATCAACAGTAGAGGCGGAAGCGCCGGATATTTTGTTATTGGGAGCAGGTCCCCGATTTATGACAGACGGTGAAAAGTCGATGACATCCTTCTTTGGCTTGTTTCGTAAAAAGGTAGACGATGTGTTGGAACATGTTTCGTGTCCGGTAGCTATATTTGTGAATCGTGAATATCATAATGGAGATGAGTTGGCTGTGCTGATAAATGGAGATATGGATTGTTTCCTTTTTGCCTATGTACACCGTCTATTGCAAGATGGAGATAATTTTATCCATCTGTATTATTTCAATAGCGGGAGTGAGGAGTATATGGGGCAGATACACAAAATAAATAAACAATATGCAAACCGTGTGCATCTTTACCCGTTGGTCGATGTAGAGGATCTTTCATTGCCGGCTACTCATGGAATGCTTGTTTTGAGTTATGATACTTGTGTGGGAATTGCTGCTAATGAAGAAATATTCAAAGCTCTTCCTTCTTTGTTAGTGATAAAGGATACGCCTGAAGAAGGATAAAATAGATGAAGATTGCTCTAAAAGAAAAAGCATCAATAATCTATTGATTATTGATGCTTTGCGGTAGTCGGGGCAACAAGATTCGAACTTGCGACCACACGCCCCCCAGACGCGTACTCTACCGGGCTGAGCTATACCCCGAATTGCGGATGCAAAGGTACGGCTTTTTTTGATATTTGCAAATATTCTCCGTACTTTTTTACATAAAAGGTGTATTTTTTTATGCTGAACGTCTGCTTTGGTTAATATGTAGACTCCCTGTACTCAGAAGGAGACATGTGGGTATGACGTTTAAAGAAACGACCTAAAGCAGACTGATTCAGGAATTTAGTTCTGATAGTTATTTCCTGAATATTTAATGAACTGTTTTTCAACAACTCTTTGATTTCTAATAACGAATAATCTATAATCCAGTCTTTGGGTGATTTTCCACTTGTCTCTTTTACCACTTCGGATAGATATTTGGAAGATACATGGAGTTTGTCTGCATAAAAAATAACATCTTTATGTTCCCTGTAGTTATTCATCATTAGCGTATAGAATTTGTGCGTTAGTTCTTCTTTACGTGTCGTACTGGTATTATTTCTATGATGGATATAACTTTCGAAATCATTATATAAATCCAGAAATAAGATTCTGAGCAAGGCTATAATCGCTTCTCTGGAAAATTTTTGGGGAAGTCTGTACCGGCTCTTCAGTAACGTATAGTAATTCATGAAATATTGCATCTCCTGTTCCGGCAAAGGATACAGGAAATGAGACTTCATATATGAGAAAAATTGGGGAGAAAAACTCCTGATCGTCTTTATCACATCATAGAAAAATGTGTTAGAGAGCGTAAAATAGTTTGCAGTGAAACTGGGACTCACTTCCACCAACGAAACTAACAATCCAGGCATAAAGATAAAAACTTCATTCGGATGTATACTATATTCTTGAGAATACATTCTTATTTTGACACTTCCTTGTGTACAGATCCCGATTATACATACAGGACTGTAAGAAGGGCAATCTGCAATAGGTAAAGTAGGTGCGTCAGATTGCATGCAAAATTCATTCTCTAATATATCTTCTCTATTCTTTTCTAGCTCTTTATATAACATTTATATTAACCAATTATAGTGCAAAAATAGGATTTCTACAGCTTCAAAAATTGACATATGGTACTAAGGAACAACTTTACGGAAAAAAAGTGCTTGGTATTTGTCTTTTTTAAGTGATAGGCCCGCTTTTTTAATTAATATATTATAATGCTTTAATTAATTGATTGTTAAAAGCTTGCCTCACTATAATTGGAGTAAATAGAAGATACATTATGATAGTAGACAGATGGAAAGGTTGCATTAACTTTCCATCTGTTTATGAGTTGATTAACAGCCCATGGATTCACGATAAAAATCGAGCATCTCAAAAATTTCCTCTTTGGTTGCAGATTGATTTATCTGTATATTTCCAATTTCGGCCAGTAATGTGAAATTGATAATGCCTGCTGAATTTTTTTTGTCGTGCTTCATGAATTCATAGAGGCGTTCATATTGTTTGCAGTCAAAAGCCATGGTTCCATAATGTTCTTTGATGAATTGAATGGTTTGACGCAGTTTATCCTTGGGAAAACCTACTTTGAGATGAGAGAAATAAAGTTCGCAAACTATTCCCCATGCCACAGCGTAACCATGCAATACCGGATGTTGCATTTCCAACGCCAGACTTTCGAAAGCATGACCTATGGTATGCCCCAGATTTAAAGCTTTACGAATGCCTTTTTCATAAGGATCTTGTTCCACTATATCTTCTTTTATTTGTACGGATTTTCCGACCAGCGCCTGTAGAACCTTGTAATTAATGTTGTTGAAGTCAAAGTTCAACAATTCCGCCCAATGCTCCTCTGTACTGATAAGACCATGTTTCAACATCTCGGCATAACCTGACAACAGGTTCCTGGTATCTAGTGATTTCAAGAATCCGGCATCAATCAATACACTTTCTGCCGGAGAGAAAACTCCGATTTCATTCTTTAATCCGTTGAAATTGATTCCGGTTTTACCACCTACGGATGCATCGACCATAGCCAGCAGGGTAGTAGGGATATTGATATATTTAATTCCCCGCTTGAAAGTGGATGCGGCAAAGCCTCCTAAGTCTGTAACCATTCCACCACCTAAATTGATAAGTAGCGAATGACGGCTTGCACCTCTATTGCCCAATTCTTCCCATACCCAGGCCAGATATTCCAGATTTTTATGCTCATCCCCGGGGTCCAGGCAGATTAATTCTAGCCCTTTCATGCAGTCAAATTCATAAAGGATGGGCATGCATAACTCGCGTGTATGGGTATCGACCAGAATAAACAATTTATCATACGGGCATTTTGCTATTGCCTTACTAAGATTCTCGTTTAAATTATGGCAGATAATAACCTCTTGTTTACTCATATTTTCTATTATTTGCCTGCAAATTTAGGTAAAAAAGCAAAAAGATGGCCGTTCATTGCTTACAAATAATTACTTTTGTACGTTAAAATATAAAATAATGAAAGGAATTTTACCTGTTTACTGTAGGACTATGGGATATGTTATTCTGTTATTGTCCGTATTTGTGCCGTTACTCATGTTTATGTTTGGCATGATAAATGATAGCAATCTGCTGTTTACAAAGGCATCTATCAAGTTGCTTATCTGGTTTTCTTTGTTCATGATTTTCTTGGCAAGGGTGAAGGATGAAAATGAAGCGACTTCCAAAATACGTGTTAAAGCAATCTGCTATGCTATTTATTTGCTGGGTATCTATTATATTGTAATGTTGGTCAGGGGAGTTTATAATGGAAATTTAGAAGAAGCGGATAATTCAATTGCAATAGTTTATATGGCTTTTAATGTTATTTGTCTGGAATTTGGTATACAAAAAAGCCGTGTTGACCGATTGTTTAAGAAATAAATACATTTTTCCGTTAAACCTTTTACGGGCAAGAGTGTCCAATGAACATTAGGCATTAAAATATCAAGGAAAAATAAAAGATGAAGAAGTTAGTATTATTGTTGTTACTGGTATGTACCTGTGCAACTCTCTCTTGGGCGCAAAATGGCAAGCGCATTACCGTGATGGGAACTGTGATTGATGGTGATGATAAAAGCCCGATAGGACAAGCTACCGTACAGTTACTTTCGCTACCCGATAGTTCAATGGTGGTAGGAAATGTTACCAACAACAATGGAGTATTCTCTATTGCCGCCCATCCGGGAAAATATGTTCTGAAGATTTCATTTGTAGGTTATCTTACTCAGGAAAAATCGCTCCAGCTTACTGCAAATAAACCGAGTGTCAATATTGGAACCGTCACATTACCTACTGACGCTATTATGTTGGGCGAGGCCGTTATAGTAGCCGAAGCCCCGCAGGTGACTATTTCAGAAGATACTATCGGCTATAATGCCTCTGCTTACCGTACTCCCGAGGGAGCTATGCTGGAAGAACTGGTGAAAAAACTTCCGGGAGCAGAAATCGATGAAGACGGGAATGTAAAGGTGAATGGCAAGGAAATCAAGAAAATCATGGTGGATGGAAAGGAGTTTTTTGGCGGTGATGTGAAGACCGGTTTGAAGAACTTGCCTGTCGATATGGTGGAAAAGCTCAAGACCTATGATAAGAAATCCGATTTGGCACGTATTACAGGTATTGATGATGGTGAGGAGGAAACTGTGCTTGATTTGACGGTGAAAAAAGGTATGAATCAAGGTTGGTTCGGTAACGTCGATTTGGGAGCAGGTACAAAAGACCGTTATACGGGAAGAACCATGATTAATCGTTTTTATGACAAGACCCAGATCTCGGTTATCGGATCAGCAAATAATGTGAATGACCAAGGTTTTTCAGGTGGTGGAGGTGGTCCGCGTTGGAGACGTAATAATGGTTTGAATGCGACTAAAATGCTAGGTGCTAATTTTGCTACTGAAACAGAAAAGTTGGAATTGGGGGGGAGTGTGCGCTATAATTATAGTGATGCTGATGAAGTAAGTATCGGTCAGAAAGAGAACTTCTTGACAAATGGAAGTTCGTTCCAGAATTCTAATGCGCAGAAACGGAATAAGTCAAAGAGCTTCAATGCAGATTTTCGTTTGGAATGGAAACCGGACAGCATGACGAATATTATTTTCCGTCCTAATTTCTCGTGGGGAGATACCGGAAATCGTAATAATAATGTATCCGGAACTTTTAATAGTGATCCGTATCAAGTCGTGGCAAACCCTAATGATTATTTGGACTTTGAGGAAGGGGAAAGTGCTAATGAGGAGCTGGATAAAATCCGTGTGAATTCTTCTAAAAGTTGGTCTTTGACTGAAGGAAATTCATTGTCTGGGAATGCTACTTTACAGGTGAACCGTAAATTGAACGACCGGGGCCGGAATGTTACTTTCCGGGGAAGCTTTGGTTTTGGAAATAATGACAATGACCAGTATATGAATTCAGAAACCCGATATTATCAAGACGGCCTTCAGTACCGGACAGATTCTATCCGCAGGTATATAACAACTCCTACCAATAGCTCTAATTATGCAGCCCAATTGACTTATAGCGAGCCGTTGGCACGTGCCGTGTTCTTGCAGTTCAGCTATCAGTTCAAGTACCAATATAATGAGAGTGATAAATCTACTTATAATATGCCTTATGGGTGGATTTACAATAATCCGTTACCTGTAGATTTTGAAGATGATAAGGACGAGGAACAGAGTAAATATGCTCAGTATAAATATTTTAACCACGATATGATGGTTTCTTTGCGCTTTATTCGTGAAAAGTGGCGTCTGTCTGCCGGAGTGTCTTTCCAACCTCAGCATACTGTTCTTTCTTATAAGAAAGGAGACTTTGCTACTGATACAACTCGGAATGTGTTCAATTTCGCTCCGAATTTGGATTTTCGTTTTCGCTTCTCTAAGGTTAGTCAGTTACGCTTGACATATCGGGGACGTAGTAGCCAACCCAGTATGGAGAATTTGTTACCTATAACGGATAATTCCAATCCGTTGGATATCCGTATGGGTAATCCCGGCTTGGATCCGTCTTTTTCTCATAATTTACGTGTGTTCTACAATACTTATGATGCAGAGAAACAACGGGGAATCATAGCTCATATCAATGGACAATTGACTCAGAACAGTATAAGCAACAGCCGTTCTTATGATGCGGCAACTGGTGCATGGACTACTATGCCTAAGAATATCAACGGAAATTGGAATGCATTTGGTATGTTCGGCTACAATACGGCGTTGAAAAACAAGAAGTATACCATCAATACATTTACTACATTCCGGTATGCTAATAATGTAGGTTATTTGACAGATGATTCTACCAAGGTGGAGAGAAAGAATACGACTACGGAATTGAGCGTTGGTGAACGGTTGAACGCTGCTTATCGTAATGATTGGATTGAATTCGGACTGAACGGAAGTTTCTCTTATTCGCTGGAAAGGGACAAATTGCAGCCTGAGAAGAACAATCAGGAACTTTATACTTTTTCTTATGGAGCAAATACAACCCTGACTGCCCCTTGGGGGATGAGCTTTTCCACTAATATTGCCAATCAGAGCCGTCGGGGTTATGAAGATGCTGAATTGAATAATAATGAGTTGATATGGAATGCCCAGATTGCTCAATCTTTGTTGAAGGGGGCGGCTACCGTAAGTTTTGAGATGTATGACATCTTAAGGCAACAAAGTAATATAACTCGTTCATTGACTTCGAGTGGTCGTTCAGTCTATCAATATAATGGGGTCAACAGTTACTGTATGGTACACTTTATCTATCGTCTGAACATTTTCGGCAGCAAAGCCGCCCGGGACAAAATGATGAATAACCGCAGAGGATTCGGTGGCCCGGGTTTTGGCCCCGGTCCGGGAGGACATGGCAGACGTCCCTTCTAAATGAAGCCATATCTTAATTTTTTCCCGACCTATATTGTTATAGGTTGGGATTTTTTTTATAAGTTTGCTTATAAGTTAACTGCTTACAATCAATATGGTAGAGTGGAGTATCTTTAATGAAATCTTTGCTGTTGCTTTTAACGTGCTTTATTTTGTCATCATCATTGGCACTATAGTCATCGTGATACTTGACAATCGTAACCCTGTTAAAACAATGGCGTGGGTGCTCGTGCTCTTTTTCCTGCCCGTTGTGGGGTTGGTGTTTTATTTCTTTTTCGGCAGAAGCACACGCAAGGAAAAGCTGATCAGCAAGAAAGGATTTACCCGCCTCATAAAACGTCCCATGGCAGAGTACCAGGCACAAAAAGCTTTTAAATGCCCCGATGAACAGCATCAGTTGATGCGCTTTTTTCGAAAAGTAAATAATGCATTACCTTTCGAGGGAAACGCGACGGAGATCTTTACAGATGGTTATTCCATGTTACATTCATTGATGAAAGAGATCAGCAAAGCAAAGCACCATATACATTTGCAGTTTTATATTTTTGAGGATGATCCGGCAGGCCGGTTGCTGCGCGATCTGTTGATAGACAAGGCTCGTCAGGGAGTAGAAGTACGTTTGCTGTATGACGATGTGGGCTGTTGGAAGGTTCCCCATGCTTTTTTTGATGAAATGCGTGGAGCAGGTATTGAGGCACGTAGCTTCCTGAAAGTCCGTTTTCCCTTGTTCACCAGTAAGGTAAACTATCGCAATCACCGGAAAATAGTCGTGATTGATGGCCGTGTTGCCTATACGGGAGGAATGAATATCGCTTTACGCTACATGAAAGGCTTCTCATGGGGGATATGGAGGGACACTCACATCAAGATAGAAGGAAAGGCGGTATATGGATTGCAGACCGCTTTCCTGACCGACTGGTATGTGGTAGATCGTACCTTGATTACTTCTTCCCGCTACTTCCCCGAAATCGGAATCTGTGGAAAGGCTCTGATACAGATTGTCACTTCCGACCCCGTAGGCGAATGGAGGGATATTATGCAAGGATTACTGATAGCCATCAGCAGTTCCCGGAAATATTTCTTTATACAGACGCCTTATCTGCTGCCTACCGAACCTATCCTGCTGGCATTAAAAACAGCGGCTCTGGCAGGAGTGGATATCCGTATCATGATACCGGCACGTGCCGATACATGGATAACCCATTTGGGTTCACTGTCCTATCTGGACGATATCATGCGTGCAGGTATCAAGATTTACCTTTATCAAAAAGGCTTTTTACATTCCAAGCTGATGGTCAGTGATGATATCCTCTCTACAGTGGGTTCCACTAATATGGATTTTCGCAGTTTCGAACACAACTTTGAGGTAAATGCTTTTATGTATGATCCGGCTTCGGCATTGACATTGAAAGGGATCTTCTTGCAAGATCAAAAGGACGCTATCCTGCTACAAAGAAAAACATGGATGAAGCGTCCTTGGTATCAAAAGGCACAAGAATCTATTGTTCGGTTGCTGGCACCGTTGCTCTGAAAAAAGAGAAGTTTACACTGCCATATACACGGCGCTCAATAAAATGGGGATCATCTTCAAAATGGTTTTCTTTTCCATGTTCCAGCACCAGTAACCCGTCTTCTTTCAATACTCCGCTTTCGAAAATACGGGTGGGGATACTCTCCAGATCTTTCAAGGCATAAGGAGGATCGGCGAAGATAAAGTCAAACTGTTCGCTGCATTTGTCTATAAATCTGAAAACATCAGCACGGATAGGGAAACATTTGTCAGTCTTCACCTCGCGCATTACCTGTGAGATAAAAGAAAGGTGCTGGGGATCTTTCTCTACTGAAATCACCCGGTCACAACCGCGTGACACCAGTTCTATACTGATACTGCCCGTACCGGCAAAAAGATCCAATGCCGTAACTCCATCTTCAAAATCGAAGTAGTTGTTACTTAATACATTAAAAAGGTTCTCTTTGGCAAAATCCGTTGTAGGACGTGCCTTGAATGTATGGGGCACGTCGAAACGGCGCCGTTTGTATATACCGCTAATTACTCGCATAATAATAAGGTTTGCATGTCAAAAGGTATCTCTTCTATTTTACTTATCTCGGAACGATTAAATTCAGCCTTCGGATTGATAACGAAAACCTGGCGCAGATAGTTACGCAATTCTTTTAATAATTCTTCCTTGTCTGTCAGTTTTCCTGTCAGGTGCAATTCGTCTCTCTCCTGGCTGTAACTCAATTGTTGCCATATGTATAATAGATAATACACGCGGTCTGTGGTTTGTTTGCATTGAAATGAGTTTATTAGTAATAATTTACCTTTGTCATAACAAAACACTTCCATCAGTTGCTCGCGTATATGGGCATATAGCTTCCGGCTGTTACCCAGCCGGCTTTTCTGGGCAAAATACTCGGTCAGCGGACTGGCGGTGGAGAAGAAACGTGCGGTAGGGAAATGCTCGGTCAGTAGCAGATGCACATGCTTGTCCATGGCAAAAAGTATCACTACATTACTTTTTCCCAGAATATTGCAAAGTACAATCTCGTTATTCCCTTTAGGAAAGTTATGGTAGAAAACCGTATCCATCTGTTCATCCTCAAACAAATCCAAGGGAACAGGGGTGAAACGGGACGAGTCATAGAGTATGTTAACCCGTTTGTATGGATACTGCAAGGCTTCTGTTTCCGCAAGCATCTCCTTCAGGTTGGCCGTCATGGAGTAGGCGGCATTGACGGGATACGGCACAAAACAGAAATCATTATCTGTAAGGGGGTTATAGATAGAAAAAGAAAATCCATCCGCACTAAGGCGGATGGATAATGTATATTGTTCCGATTTAGTAAAATCGATACGTTCAGTCATTCTTATTCCCAGTTACCTGCGTTATTGTTAGGCTGTTCAATATCACCCACTCTCAGACCGCAATATTTACCCAATTTAGATTGGAGGTCTTTAAGGTTAGCCAGTTCCTGTGCGTTCAAACCACCCAAGTAGGTTTCATACGGAGTCTGGGCCTGGAACAAGTGCAGAGGAGCACCTGATTTGGTAGTATCGTTGCGGATAGCCATTTCGAACTGTGCACCGTTTCCGAACGGAACGAATCTCAATGAATCAGCATTGAAGCCCGGAGCATAGATAGTATCAGTTACAGCAACCCACAAAGTATCACGCTTAAAGTTCATCAAACCTTCTTTTTCAACTTCTTTCCAGTTACCTGTTTTCTTGGCTTTATTGATAATTGCCATAGCTTTCTTTTCAGTCATACCGGCTTCCAACTGAGTATCAGACAAAACGCCTTCTTTCTTTACGAACGGGAGTTTCGCAGTCTTAACGAAATCAATTAATGTGTCGAAGCTTGCAGTGTACTGTCCGTTGTGCAGGTTACGATATTCCAACTGTGCCTTACGGATGTCAATTAAGCGTGTAACAACTTGTTTTTCTCTTGCTTTTTTAGCGTCATCGAAGTTGATCGGTCCCATGATACTGCCGTAGCAAACGTATATCAAACCGATAACGCAAGCAGCCAATACAATATTAATAACTGTTTTCATGATAAATATGTGTTTTTTTTAGTTTATATTCGCATCGCAAAAATAAAACAAATAAATCTAATAACGCACAGTTCGAGGAACTTTTTATTACGCAATTATGATTAATAGTTATTTAGTGCAGCAAATTAAGGGAAATTTTCTATATAAACCAACTTTAGAACAAGAAAAAGCTGTTAATTTTTTGGCAGATTTTCTTTTTTCCCGCCAATCGGACTCGGTTTTCCTCTTAAAAGGGTATGCCGGTACAGGTAAAACGTCGCTTATCGGGGCGTTGGTGAAAACTCTTGACCAGTTGCAACAGAAATGTATGCTGCTGGCTCCGACAGGCAGGGCTGCCAAAGTTTTTTCACATTATGCCCGGCATTCCGCTTATACCATTCACAAGAAAATTTATCGTCAGCGCAGCTTCTCGAATGAGATGGATAACTTTTCTTTGGATGATAATCTGCATCAGCACACTTTGTTTATTGTAGATGAAGCGTCGATGATTGCGAATGACGGACTGGCAGGATCGGCTTTTGGTACAGGGCGCCTGCTGGACGATCTGATTCAATATGTATATGCAGGGACAGGTTGCCGCCTGATGTTGATAGGGGATACGGCACAGCTCCCGCCGGTAGGTGAGGAGGAGAGTCCGGCGCTTTCGGCAGATATCTTGCGGGGGTATGGCATGGAGGTATATGAAGCGCAGCTCACCGAAGTGGTGCGTCAGATGCATGACTCGGGGATTCTTTGGAATGCGACGGAATTGCGCCGTTATATTTCTGATGAGGACTTCTTTAGTCTGCCTGCCATACGGGTGGAAGGATTCCCGGATATACGGACTATCCCCGGTAATGAACTGATTGAAGCGATTAATGATTGCTATGGTCAGGCGGGTATGGATGAAACCATTGTGATCTGCCGTTCCAACAAGCGGGCAAATATCTATAATAAAGGTATCAGGAATACCATTTTGTACCGGGAGGATGAACTGAACAGCGGCGATTTGCTGATGGTGGCAAAGAACAACTATTTCTGGACGGAAGATTGTAAAGAGATTGATTTCATAGCCAATGGAGATATAGCTGTGGTCCGTCGTGTCCGCCGGGTACGTGAAGCCTATGGTTTTCGTTTTGCTGATGTAGTGCTGGCTTTTCCCGATTATGAGGATGTGGAACTGGAAGTAAAACTTCTGCTGGACACCTTGCATACCGACACGCCTGCATTGCCCAAAGAATTGAATGACAAGCTGTTCTATTCTGTACTGGAAGATTATGCTGATATAACCGTGAAGCGTGAACGGATGAAAAAAATGAAAGCCGATCCTCATTATAATGCTTTGCAGGTGAAATACGCCTATGCCGTTACCTGCCACAAAGCGCAGGGCGGACAGTGGAAACGTGTCTTTTTGGACCAGGGATATATGACGGAGGATATGTTGACTCCCGACTATTTCCGTTGGCTTTACACTGCTTTTACCCGTGCTACGGAAACATTGTATTTGGTAAACTGGCCGAAGGAACAGACGGATAAATGAAGAACTAAAACAGAGGATTTGTCATACGGGGTGCTTTCATGGCATATCTGGAAGTATGATCCAGAGGATGCCATAAGCACCCTCGTCTTATTTATACCCCGGATTCTGCTTTATGTTCGGATTCGAGTCGATCTCTCGCAAAGGTATTGGCAATAAAAGCTGAAACTCTTCAATCCGTAGCCTTTCTTTTGCTATACCCATACGTTTCAATAATGCAAAGTATCCAAATCTTTTGCCCATCAGTTTTTCAGCCGATGCAGCGAGACACATTTTTACTTTGGTGGCATCGTTGCTGCCTTCCCAGTCCGTATTTATGTGCTTCAACGCCTCTGATGCTTCAGCTACCTTATTGCTTGCCAGACAAATTTCTGCTTTCAGAAGGTGACGCACACCGGTACTGTATATAACATGGTAAGCACTGCTCATGTATTTTTCATATAATGGTCTGTTTTCTGCTAAATTTTTGTTGTTGTCTACTTTCCAGATGAAGTCACTCAAGTAGTTTCCCTCCATGCTGTCCAGATATTTGCCGGCTTCCGCATATTCCCCGGTTTCCGCACACATGCCGGCCATCAGCAATTGAAGTGCTTCGGAACTTACCAGATATGCGTGCTGTTCATTGGCTGAAGGCAGAGCGGTGCTATAGTTCTTGAGAACTTCCAATAGCTGGGTATAGATGGTCTTGACAGGAGAACGGGTAATCCGGCTGATATAATCCATGTTGTTGAAATTTTCCGGAGTCATGTATGGAACGTCGCCGAACAACTGTGTCAGACTCAGATAAATCTGTGACTGTATGGTATATGCAGTTCCTATATACGGCTTTATATCATAAGTATGCTCTTTGCTCGTGAGCAGATGAATCAGCAGGTTACACTGTCTGATGGTGCTGTAAGCGGTTTCCCATATTTCGTACACTTCCCTTCTTTCAGGAGTCAGCGTAGTGGGATAGCCGGGAATGGGACCGATGAGTCCGCAGATATTGGCTTCCCACACACTTTCGGTTTGCAGATATCGATCAAAATGCTTGTTGATTTTTTCCAATAGAATGATACACTGTTCTTCGGAAAGGATCAGTTCGCCGGGAGTTATCTCCGAACTTTCCGGCTTGTCATTTTCGTCAATCACTCCATCACCGTTCCGGTCAATGAATTGCCAGAATGGAGGAAAGGAGATATTCTCTTTATAGTTCATGTAGAAGGTTTGCAGGTTCTCTTGTACTCTGACAGATTCCACTTCCTGCTGTCCGTTGCTGATGGTTTCCAATATCACGTCATTGTCTATCCGTCCGTTTTCGGCGAAGTCTTTGTCCCACTCATTGAAAAAGTTATTCAGAAATTCTTCACCTACGCTTTCCAGTATAATGGCGGAGATGGCGGCCATCATGCCTGCGTCCTGGTTGAAGTTCAAAAAAGAAATATGACTGGGTATGTCCGGATGATAGTCTTTGATGGAGAATGCCATCATCAGTTCGTCCATAGCCTGCTTCGATGCCTTTTGAAAAATTTCCAGAGAAGACTCTTCTGCCTTATTATCTATATTTTTCTTTATCAGTGTAAGGATACGGGCGCTTGTCAGTTGTGTAAGTATATTAATATTGGTGGGAGGGAGTTCATTATAGTGATTGATGCTCCGCATTCTTTCAAAAGGAGTGCCTACATGGTTGATGGCGCGCATGGTGACCTGGCTTTCGGAGTAATCGTTTTTCACTCCGTTAAAAAACGTCCCGGTTACTTCCACTTCAAAGAATACATTTTGCAGGATCATTCGCTCCGATAGTTCGTAGGCACCCATGTCGGAGGACAATTCATCTGTACATGCCGGCTCGTCAGGGCGTGCCAGTTCTTTGTCCAACGGATAGAAAGCTACTTTGCTATTGTGACGGAAAGCACCCAATTCGGCATATCCGTCAATGAAGCAGAGCATTCCGGGGACAGGATCGGGAGCCGGAGGCGGTTCAAGCCCGTCTTTGTTGTCGCTGCATGCCATGAAAGTACAAAAGGAGATTAGCAATCCGGATAATAGATAGAGTTTTCTCATGATAGAATCAGTTTTTGTGTTGTTTATATAAGGTTTCAAAGATAGGAAAGTTTTCTTAGAATCAAGCAATGTTTCCGGTTCTTTTATTCTATTGGTGAACTTTATATTGATTTGGGGTGAGGATGGGTGGGTATGTCAAAACTGAAACAACCTATCTGGATGTATTTGGGCGACCGGATATCGCTCCTACGGTCGATGTTCTCTTGGGAACAGCCACATTATAGACCTCCGTACCTTAGACAACATTCCCCTGTAAAAGGGGAAGCTGCGTAATTAAAGCTTTATATAAAAATCCCTCAAAGTTTTATCGTTTTTACCTTGCCTGGAATGATGGTCAGATGCACCGTGCCGTTGCATTCTATATCCACCTTCTGGTATCTGGCCTCCACCACTACTTTTCCATCCAGTGCCATTATTCCCCATTGGCAGGCGTTTTCTTCGTAAGCACAATAATAGCCCACAGGAGGCAGAATCTTCCTGTATTTGGGAGGCACAATGATACGTTCTCCCAGTTTCAAGCCCCATTTCATCCCCATACGGAAAGGAAGGACATCCCTGATCTCTTCCAGCCTTTTCCACCGTTTCCGTTCCTCTTCCTGCAACTGCTTCCGACGGGTATTCTCGGCACGCCGCCCGGCTTCCTCCTTCAGCCTGTCCATCACAGAGTCAAAATTCTCCTCCCTTGCTTTAGGGGCATTGCAGGCTATATATTGTTTTTTCTTTCCTTTCTCCACATGATAATAATTACCGTTACCGTCCATCACCACGATGCTACGGTCCGCCAGATGGCCGCAACACCAGTACACCTCCTCGTCATCCCCTTCCAGCAGGCAGGCAAAAACATCAAACAATGTAGACCATACGGAATCCACCAGTTTGCAGTCTTTAGGAGCGCGATAATCCGGTATCTTCAAGTAAAAGCCATAAAAGCAGATGCTGTTTTTATCTAGTCCGCGCATAGTAGAATACGGCCTCTTCGTGCGGCTGAAAAAGACATCCCCCACCTTCAGCAATTCCACACTTCCCCATTGCAGCACCACAGGTTTCTCCTTATAAGTCCTGTTTACTTTCAAATCGATATAGGAATCAGTGTCCTTATCGTCTGTGACGGCAAGGATATCCTCTTTCAGAAATTTCAGTTTCCGACAATGGTCCGTTTTTATTCTCGGCCGTCCGGCATCATCCACAACGCCCGTCCGGTTATCTCCAAACCTCACCGCCGCCCAATATCCACAGATATCAAACACTTCCGGATAGCGGGGCCTTACCGTCATTTTTTCCCCGCGCCTCAGTCCCCAAAGTCCGCTCTGCCTGTCATAGCAGGCTTTCAGAGCGGCCCGGACTTCTTTTTCTGATGCGGCAGGTTCATCATGAGCTTTGATGGTGTCCAGCA